>JANRJJ010000012.1:0-406631 GCA_033764035.1 bacterium | reverse complement strand
GGTGATTTCGGCCTTTCTGGGCAAAATCGACAGCGTGATCGCCATCAGCGCGATTGTCGTGCTGAACGCCATTCTGGGCGTGGTGCAGGAATACCGCGCAGAACAGGCGATGGCCGCGCTCAAGAAGATGGCTGCGCCGCTGGTGCGCGTGCGCCGCGATGGAAAAGTGTTCGATGTGCAGGCGCGGGAAGTCGTCCCCGGCGATGTGATTTTGCTCGAAGCGGGCAGCATCGTCCCGGCGGATGCGCGCATCGCAGAATCGGCCAACCTGCGGGCGATGGAAGCATCGCTCACGGGCGAATCGCAGGCGGTGGAAAAGCGCCCTGGCGAACTGACCGAAGCCAACGCGCCCCTGGGCGACCGCTTCAACATGGTGTTCATGGGAACGTCGATCACGTATGGCCGTGCGGCGGCTGTGGTCGTCGAAACAGGCATGAAAACCCAGTTAGGCCGCATTGCAGAGCTGATTCAGGCGGTCGATAACGAAAAAACGCCGCTTCAGCGCCGTATGGATGAACTGGGCAAGGTGCTGCTGTACGCCGCACTGATCGTGATGGGAATTGCATTCGTGGTCGGCCTGATCACCGGGCAGCCGATTTTCCCCGACCCGGCCATCCCCGAAGGCGAATCGGTGCTGCTGAACGCAGTCGCCATTGCCGTGGCGGTCGTCCCGGAAGGGCTGCCCGCCGTCGTGACGATTGCGCTCGCGCTCGGCGCGCAGCGGATGCTCCGCCGCAAGGCGTTGATCCGCAAACTGCCCGCCGTCGAAACCCTGGGCAGCGTGACCACGATTGCCAGCGATAAGACCGGGACGCTGACCGAAAACCGGATGCAGGTCACGGTTGTGGATGTGGCGGGCAGTTATGCCCCAATGGAAGAAGTAGCCAATGAAGGCATCGTCTCGCTGGTGCGCATGAATGGTTCCGGCAAAGCCACCCCACGCGGCGCACAGGCGCTCGTGCTGACGGGCGGGATGCTGTGCAACGATGCCATCCTGGAAATCAACCCCAGCAGCGGCTTTACCTACGTCGGTGACCCCACCGAAGGGGCGCTGGTGGTGGCGGCGGCTCGGTTCGGCCTGTTCAAGAACGACATGGATCGGGCGATGCCGCGTGTAAGCGAAATGCCGTTCGACAGCGACCGCAAGCGCATGTCCACCATCCATATGATCACCAACTTCGGCGCGCTGAACGACAACGAAAAGGCGCTGATCGCGCTGTTGGGCGTGCCGGAAGGCGGCAAGGTCGCCTTCACCAAAGGCGCGGTCGATGGCCTGCTCGACATCAGTACGCACGCCTGGATCGACGGCGACAGCGTGCCGATGACCCCGGCGGTGCGCACGCGCATCGAAACGGCCAATAACCAGATGGCGGCGAACGGTCTGCGCGTGCTGGGGGTGGCCTTCAAACCCACCGATACGCTGACCGATAACTGTGATGAAGTGGAATGCAACCTGACGTTCATCGGGATGATGGGCATCATCGACCCGCCGCGTAAAGAAGTGAAAGACGCAGTAGCGGTGGCGCGCACAGCGGGCATTCGCCCGGTCATGATCACGGGTGATCATCCGCTGACGGCGCTGGCGATTGCCAAAGAACTGGGCATCGCCAAAGAAGGTGACCGCGTGATCACCGGGCATGAGCTGGCGGAAATGTCGCAGCCCGCGCTTGAAGAAGTGGTCGAAAATGTGTCGGTATATGCGCGTGTTTCGCCAGAACATAAGCTGAACATCGTGCGGGCGCTGCAAGCCAAAGGCCACATTGCCGCCATGACGGGCGACGGCGTGAACGATGCGCCCGCGCTCAAGCGCGCCGATATTGGCGTGGCGATGGGCATCACCGGGACGGCAGTCAGCAAAGAAGCGTCGGACATGGTGATCGTGGACGACAACTTCGCCACCATCGTAGCCGCCGTCGAAGAAGGCCGCACGATTTACGACAACGTGCGCCGCTTCGTCAAATACCTGCTGGCCAGCAACACGGGCGAACTGCTGGTCCTGCTCGTCACTCAGTTGATCGCCGGGATGACCATTCCGCTGACCACGCTGCAAATTCTGTGGATGAACCTGATCACCGATGGCATCCCGGCGCTGGCGCTGGGCGTGGAAAATGCCGAAAAGGGCGGGATGCAGCGCCCACCGTATGCGCCGAACGAAAGCATTTTCGGGCGCGGCCTGGGGCGGCACATCCTGATCGTAGGCGCACTGCTTGGCGGGACGGGGCTGGTGTTGGGCTACTGGGCGTTCTCGAACAATATCCTGGCGGCCAATGGCGCGCCCGCGTGGAACACGATGGTGTTCATGTTCCTCACCATCGCGCAGATGGGCCACGCGCTGGGGCTGCGGTCGCACCGGGAATCGTTGTTCACCATGCCGCTGTTGGGCAACCGCCTGCTGATTGGCGCGGTCGTGACGACCCTGGCGCTGCAACTGGTCGCTGTGTACTCACCGTTCTTCAACAACATCTTCAATACCAACCCGCTGACGGCTGAACAACTGGCGATCTGCCTGGTGCTGAGTACGGTGGTATTCATCGGCGTGGAAATCGAAAAGCTGCTGATCCGCCGGGGTATTTTCAAGTAACGGCGTATGAACCGAAGTTATCCTCCGTTTCCCCCCTTTGTCTAGCCTCATCCGCGCCGGGATTGTGAAACGTCCCAGGTATGCACACCCCCGGCGCGGCATGGGGCAAAGGGAGAAACCGAGTTCGATTGTGCAGGTTGTGTCAACGGAAAAAAGTACAGGTGTAACGTAAAGGTACAAAGGGACGAGACGATGAACACTTCCAACATGCTCAAAACCACCATCCTGTTAGGGACGCTGACCGGGCTGCTGGTGCTGATCGGCTCTGCGATTGGCGGCACGGGCGGCATGATCTTCGCCTTCGGCTTCGCCATCCTGATGAATATGGGCGCGTGGTACTTCAGCGATAAGCTGGCGCTGGCCATGAGCGGCGCGAAAGAAGCATCGCCCCAGGATGCGCCGGAACTGCATCGCATGGTCGAAGACCTGGCGGCGCGGGCGAACATGCCCAAACCGCGTGTGTACCTGATCGAAAGCGAGATGCCGAACGCTTTCGCCACCGGGCGCGACCCGCAGCACGCCGCCGTCGCCGCCACCACCGGAATCATGAGCATTCTCACCCGCGATGAGCTGGCGGGCGTGATGGCGCACGAACTGGCGCACATCAAGCACCGCGATACGCTGGTCAGCAGTGTGGCCGCCACCATCGCCGGGGCGATCACCATGCTGGCGGATATGGCGATGTGGGCGCTGATCTTCGGCGGCTTCGGCGGTTCGGACGAGGAAGAAGGCGGGGCGGCGGGCGCGGTCGGCGGCATCCTGATGATCTTCCTTGCGCCCATCGCCGCTGTGATCATCCAATTGGCGATCTCGCGTTCGCGGGAGTTCGGCGCGGATGAAGGCGGGGCGCGCATCCTGGGCGACCCACGCCCGCTGGCGAACGCCCTGGAAAAGCTGGAGGCGTGGTCGATGCAGCGGATGCAGCTTATGCAAAGCGGTATGGCCGCCCCGGTCGAACAGCCGCGTCCCGCGACCGCGCACCTGTACATTGCGCCCGTCCCCGGCGGTACGCTGCTGAACCTGTTCCGCACCCACCCGCCGACCGAAGCGCGGGTAATGCGGCTGCGCGACCTGGCGAATACGCCAGAGTTCGGCAGCCCGCGCCGCGTGATGGCGTGAGCGCAGCAGTTTACTGAAATACCTTTACCGTCAGTCAGGGTGTCGTATCGTCATTTCAACGAAGACTGGAGTACTGTACATGATTTGCCCGGTTGACCAAACCCCGCTCGTGATGACCGAGCGCCAGGGAATCGAGATCGACTACTGCCCGAAATGCCGGGGTGTGTGGCTGGATCGCGGTGAACTCGACAAGATCATCGAACGGTCGGCACAGTTCGAAAATGCCGCCCGGCCTGCTGCACCCGATGCACCGCCGCCACAGGCCGTCCCGCCGCAAGCGCCGCCGGTTCAGGGTATGCCGCCGCAGCGTCCGCAGGTCGTGGTCGTGGACGACGATGATTATGAGGATCGCCGCTATACCGACCCGAACAGCCCGTACTACAACCCGAACTACAAGCGCAAAAAGTCGTTCTGGGGCGACGTGTTCGATATTTTCGACTGACAATCGAACGGACAGCGCGAAAATCTTACGTGGCAGCGATGCAAGGGGTGCGTTCCAACAGCAACGTACCCCTTGCTGTTGTGTTTTATCAGCAGGTTGTACACTTTTTTTCACTGGGGAAACGCAAGGAGTTCCGTTATGACCACCCGTGTTCCGATCACGGTCGCCCATGGCGATGGCATTGGCCCTGAAATCATGGAGGCATCGCTGCGCATTCTGCAAGCGGCAGGAGCCGACATCGAGATCGAAAAGATCGATATTGGTGAAAAGGTGTACCTGGCGGGGAACAGCGCGGGCATCGACCCCAGCGCGTGGGAATCGCTGCGCCGCACCAAAGTGTTCTACAAAGCGCCGATCACCACGCCCCAGGGCGGCGGGTTCAAGAGCCTGAACGTGACCACGCGCAAGACATTGGGGCTGTATGCCAATGTGCGCCCGTGCGTGGCGTATCACCCGTTCGTGCGCACCAAGCACCCGAACATGGATTTGGTGATCGTGCGTGAAAATGAAGAAGACCTGTATGCGGGCATCGAACACCGCCAGACCGACGAGGTGTACCAGTGCCTCAAGCTGATCTCGCGCCCCGGCAGCGAAAAGATCGTGCGTTATGCGTTCGAATATGCGCGGGCGAACAACCGCAAAAAGGTCACCGCCTTCACCAAAGACAATATCATGAAGATGACCGACGGCCTGTTCCATAAGGTGTTCGACGAGATCGGCGCGGAATACCCGGACATCGAAAAGGAACACTGGATCGTCGATATTGGCGCGGCGAAGATGGCCGATACGCCCGGCGCGTTCGATGTGATCGTGCTGCCCAACCTGTACGGGGACGTGCTTTCGGATGTGGCCGCGCAGATCGCCGGGTCGGTGGGGCTGGCAGGCAGCGCGAACATCGGGGAACATGCCGCGATGTTCGAGGCAATTCACGGCAGCGCGCCGCGCCGCGCCGGGCAGAACGTCGCCAACCCGTCCGGGCTGCTGCTGGCGGGCGTGATGATGATGGTCCATGTTGGCCAGCCGGAAGTGGCCGAGCGCGTCCATAATGCCTGGCTGCGCACGCTGGAAGAAGGCATCCACACCTACGACATTTTCGCGGACGGCATCAGCCGGGAAAAAGTCAGTACCAGCGGCTTTGCCAATGCGGTGATCGCCCGGTTGGGGCAGCAGCCTGAAACGCTCAAGCCGATCAGCTATGCGCGGGGCAGCGGGATCATCAGCGCGGGCGCAGTGGCACAGCGCGAACCTGCCCAGAAAGCCCTGGTTGGCGTGGACGTGTTCATTCACTACCACGACCGTGACCCCAACGTGCTTGGCCCGGCGGTGGAAGCGGCGGCCAACGGCGATGGTGTGGAACTGGTCATGATCAGCAATCGCGGCCAGAAGGTGTATCCAAAAGGGATGCCGGAAACCTTCTGTACCGATCACTGGCGCTGCCGCTTCATGGGCGTGAACGGCGCTGAAATTACGCATGGGCAGATCATCCGTCTGCTCAACCGCTTCAGCGACGCGGGTTTCGATTTCATCAAGACGGAAAACCTGGTCACGTTCGATGGCGAGCCGGGCTATACCCTGGGACAAGGGCAATAAGCCTGAACGCGGTGCGGGGATGGGGTACAATCATCCCCGCGCCTTTTTTACGCCCCGTCAGGACGTTCATCATGCCCGATATGCTGGTCAAACTGTATGCGCTGCCGCCGCTGGAAACAGTGCTGGCCAACCCGCTGCTGGAGGGGATCGATCTGCGGCGCGGGCTGGGGGCGGAAAAACATCTCGTCCTAAGCTGGATACGTCGTCAGTTCTGGGAAGCGTGGGCGAGCGAAACGGATGTCGCGTTCGCCCGTGCGCCCGTCTCGTGCTTCATCGCGGTGCAGGATAACATCCCGGTCGGCTTTTCGTGCTACGACACCACGCGCAAAGGTTTCTTCGGTCCCATTGGAACCGATGACGCAGTGCGCGGGCGCGGCGTGGGCAAGGCATTGCTGCTGCTCACGCTCTATGACATGTGGGCGAACGGATACGGGTATGCGATCATCGGCGGGGTGGGTCCAGCCGATTTTTATGCCAAAGCGTGCGGCGCGGTGCTGATCCCCGACAGCGCACCCGGCGTGTATCGCGGGATGCTGCGCCCGCCGGAAACGGAATGACGCACGTTTGTACGGAAATCAGTCCAAGTCGTACAGCAGGCCAAAATCGATGAACGGCTCCCCGGTGGCGCTCAGCTTGCCCACGTCCAGGATCACCAGGCGCGGATCGACCCCCTTCAGCCGTGCAATGCGTTCATCGTGTGGGGTTGTCCCCATGCGGGCGAACACGGCGGTGACCGCGCCGTCCGAATGCAGCGTGACCGACCGGGCGTAGACCCCGGCCTTTTCCAGCAGCGCGGCGATCTCGCCTTCGCTCACCGCCCGGTAGGTGATGGGCGGCTGCGGGATCGGCTGCGGCTGGTCATCACCCGTCACCAGCAGTTCGCGCAGGTCGGCCAGCACATCTTCATAGGTTTTCACCACGCCGCGATAGAAATAATCGAAGCGCCAATCCTGTGTATACCCTTGTTTGGCGCGGTCGGCAGCTTCGCGGCGGCGCTGTTCCAGCCCTTCAACGAGCGACTCCAGCGCCAGCCGCAGGTCGTGGGGGCCAGGCGCGGCGCTCATCGCTTGATGACCACATACAGCGTGCCGGGCCCGTGTACGCCCAAAATCAGCTCCATTTCAATATCGCCCGTGCGCGACGGCCCGGTGATGAAACAGAAATTGGCGCTGTCGGTGATCCCGCGCATGGCCGCGTCACGTTCGCGCTGCGCCGCGAACCAGGATTCGAGCCGGGGCAGCAGTTGATCGAGCGTGACCACGGCGATATGCACGGGCGCTAACACGGTGGGGATGCGGCCTTTACCCGGACCGGTGCGAAAGATCAGCGTTCCAGTGGTCGCGGCGGCGGCATCTGCACCCGTCAGGCCGACCTGGGCGGTTTCCGCGCCTGCCAGCATTTCGGCGCGGAATTCATCGTGCGTTTCCGGGTGCATGATCTCGACCCCGGCGGCGCGGATCGCCCCTTCCAGCCCTTCGACCGGGATATGCGCGAAATCCCACGCGATCATGCAGCGGGCGGCGTGCTTGTGCAGCAGTCCGATCACGGCTTCCCGCGCTTCGGCATCGCCGTTGACGGGGATCGGGGTCGCCATCAGCCGGGTCAGCTCTGCCGAAAAGCGTTCGAGCAGCGCTTCTGGCGTTACATCGTCCTGCACAGTGACGGGTAGGTACGCTTTGGGACGCGGCGGCGCATCTTCAAACGGGCGGCGCGTCTGGCGCAGTTTGTTCAGAATGGCATCACGGCTGCTCGACATCGGGTTATGCCTTGTCTTCTGGGCTGTCTTTTTTCGAGTCCTTGTTCGGCTTGATGCTGCTGAGGTACAGTGCCGCGCCGATGAACAGAATCCCCGTCGCCAGCATGAGCAGGTCGAAGGCGGTTTCATACTTCAGGTTGAGCGCCGCCTGAAAGAACTTGACGATCAGGATCACCAGGATGACTTTGGCAAGGCGGTCTTTCAGGTCATCCAGGTTGACGATCAACAGCAGCCGCCCGGCAAACTCCGATCCTTCGGCGGCATCGATCTTGTTGACGAACAATTCGTAAATGCCGAGCGCGAAGATCAGCAGGATCGCCGCCAGCAGATACCCATCGATCACGCCGACCACTTCCGAAATGATCTCGATGCGCACTGCCTCCCGTGCATAGGCATCGAGCGACGGGTTGAGGTAGCCAAATGCACTCCCGACTACGTACAGCGCGTCGAGCGATGTCGTGACCAGCACCCCCAGCGCCACGAACAGGCTGGCGATCACGGGGATCACCAGCAGCAGGCGGCTGTTCCATAACACGTTTTCAAAAAACCGTTCGATGATGTTCATCGCGTGGCGCACTGCTCCCTGATGCGGTGTGCGCTGCACTTTAAGAGATGTGCAGCATCCGTACTGAAAATACTTCATCAGCGGTGAGTGGTTCTACCGCCGATTGTTCCACAATGAATACGGCGACAGTACTGCCTACCGCATTGAATACTTCCAGAATATACCCCTGTTCCTGGTTGTCACGATGTGGAACGTAGTCGATGATGGTCGCTACATCGCCCCGTTTAATACCGTGTTCGGGGACATCGCGGCGTAAAGCGCCTTGAGTATAAAGCTCAATCATCTGCATCACCTTACTAACTGTCTAGGGAACATAGTGACAAAATAAAACTGTAAATCGATATGGCGCTTTATCCATATTAATGTTACAGGCATGTATACTTCGTTTGTTCCCTCAAGTACTGTATTGACCTCGTAAAGTGTACCAAACACGGTAGTGCTTTGTTGAACGGCATCTTATAAAGATGCAGCCTGACGAATAGCATTTTCTAACGCTTTAGGATTTTCAAGTGTAAATCCTCACCTAGCTAAAAACATGGATTTGTCGTTGCGTACCTGAAGTACAAGCAGGTATTCAATGATTTTACTGAATGCAATAATGGCATCCTGTGGTATCTTCACCAGAATGTTTATCCCCGGTGTTTGCGCCACCACGCCCGGAACGACTGCGCGGCCAGCGGCGGAAAATCACGGTTCTGGGTCCAGTTGGCAATCAGCGGGAGCGGCGGCAGATGTTCGATTTTGTGGCCGTCGGTCACCCCTTTGCCGTCGTCGCTTTCGGTCGCCAACGCTTGCGTTGCCATGCTGGAGACCTTGCCGCCCGCTTCATACAACAGCGGATGGCTGAACGCGAACGCATACCCTTTCATCCCGGCGCGCAGCACCGGGTCTTGCACGGGTTCCAGGTCGCGCCGCAGCGCCAGCAGCATATCCGGGATGTTGATGTCCACCGGGCAGGCCGTCTTGCACGCCCCGCACAGACTGGACGCGAACGGGAGCGGCGATGCATTTTCCTTGCCCTTCAGCAGCGGGGTGACAATCGCGCCGATGGGCCCCGGATACACCCATCCGTAGGTATGGCCGCCCACGTTCTGGTACACGGGGCAGGCATTCAGGCACGCCCCGCAGCGGATGCACGCCAGCGCTTCTGCATATTCGGTCGCGTAGATGTCACTGCGCCCGTTGTCGAGCAGTACCACGTAAAAATGTTCCGGGCCATCCGGTTCATCGGCGCGGCGTGCGCCGTTGAAACCGTTCACATACACCGTCAGGCGCTGCCCGGTGGCCGAACGCGGCAGAAGCTGGATCAGCGTGGCGAAGTCCTCCCAGGTCGGGATCACCTTTTCGATGCCGACGACGGCGATATGGACGTTGGGAATGCTGGTCGAAAGCCGCCCGTTGCCCTCGTTGGTGACGATCACGACGGTTCCGGTTTCCGCGATCAGGAAATTGCCGCCGCTCATGCCGAAATCGGCCTCGATGTATTTCTGGCGCAGATGTTGACGGATGAACGCGGTCATATCGCCCGCTTCTTCCAGGTATGGCATGGCGAGCTTTTCCATGAACAGATCGCGAATCTGTTCTTTGGTCATGTGCATGACGGGCATCACGATATGCGACGGATGGCTTTCGTTGATCTGGACGATGTATTCGCCCAGGTCGGTTTCGACCATCTCGATACCGTGTGCGGCCAGCGCCGCCAGCAGGCCGATCTCTTCGGTCGCCATGCTCTTGCTTTTCACGCCTTTTTTCAGGCCGTGGCGCTTGCAAATGTCGAGGATGTGCTGGTTGGCTTCTTCAGCGGTCTGCGCCCACAGCACATGACCGCCGCGCTGTGTCAACTGGGATTCGGCCTGTTCCAGCAGTTCGGGCAGTTCGTTCAGCGCCCGCAGCCGGGCGGCGCGCCCCTGCTGGCGCAAGGCCGGGGCGTGCGGCAGTTCAGCCATGACCGCCCGGCGGCGGCTGTCGGCATTGCCCGTCCCACGATCCAGCGCGGTTTGTAAGTGAATATCTTCCAGCGCGATGACGGCGGATTGCGTAAAGTTATTCGCGGTCAGTTCCATGATCAGGGTACAATCAACTTGTTTTCGTGTATCTCACAATCATACCGCTTGTGCGCGAGAAAGACGAACCATGCCCCGTCTGTTCCGTCGTCTCGGTGGAATGCTCCCCGTGCTGCTGCTCGTGATCGCCATCGCCGCACCGCTGCGCGCCCAAGATGCCGCCGTCACTGGCACGATGATCACCGATGTGATTTATGCTGACAGCGACGACGGTCAGCGGATCGAGATCGACTTTCTCACCGTCGATAATGACGGCCTGCCCACCACCACGCCGATCAACGATATACGCTTAGAAAGCGGATCGACGGTGCTTTCGGGCGATCTGCTGTCTGAACCCTCCATACTGTATGTTTACCTGCTGATCGAAGGCAGCACTACGATGGCGAGTTACGTCGATACGCTCGTCCCCGCCCTGACGACATTCATGGCGGATGCCCCGGAAAATGTGCGCTTCGGCGTGAGCGTGTATACGACTTCGATCCTGACGACGATTGACCCGCCTGGCAGCGCTGACAGCGGCGAAAGCTACATCGCATTTGTAGAGGGTTATTTTGAGGGCATGATCGAAAACGCCGCCGATTTAAGCGAAACCTGCACGCTCGATGCGCTCGATCAACTGGTGGAACGGCTGAAAGGATCGAGCAATCAGCGCGAAATGATCCTGCTGGTCAGCGATGGCGCACAGCCGCCCGGCTGCGGGACGCTGCCCGAAACCGTGATCGAACATGCGCTGGCGTGGCCGAACCCCGTCCCGATCAGCGTGTTCGGGATCACGTCCGCCGCGACGCTGCCCGAATCGTACCAGGTGTACGATATTGCGGGGACGACGGGCGGCTATACCACGGGCTATCCTCCCGAAGCGGCAGCCGATGCATTCCAGGCGCACACCAACGCGCTGGCGCTGCGCAAAACAGCGGTATTCACGGCCTGTCTGCCCGCTGGCGAGACGGGCGATTTCACGTTCTGGATCGAAAATCCTGCCGGGGAGCAGTTCGGGCGCAGTATCGACTCGATTCCGCTGGCGGTCGGCTGCGCAGCCGCAGTTGAGGAAGTGGTTGTCACCGAACCAGCGGCCATCCCCATGACCGGGCAGATCAACGACCTGGCCTATGACCCGGTCAACCAGTTTCTCACCTTCAATGTGACGACACAGGGCGATGTCACGCGGCTGCGCGTCCGCTTTTTCGACGCTGAAACCGGTTCACAGATCGGTGAGGACATGGAAACCGCCATGTTCGACCGCGCCGATTATTCAATCGATGCAACACAGTTTGAGGGTATCCCCGATCTGCTCATCCGGGCGATTCTGGAAAACGCGGCGGGCGAAGAAGTGTTGATTGAAGAAGTGTTCCGCTTCCCCACCACGCCTTTCAGCCAGTCGTTCTTTCAGGCGGGCTTTGATGCTGCCATCAACCGTGTGGTGATCGACTATATATTGCGCGGTGACCGGATCGTCTCGCGGGTGCGGCTGATCGACGACGAGACCGATCAGGTATTGGGTGACGATCTGGCCTCCATCTCGCCGCTTTCCGGCAATTTCCTCATCGACCCGGCGGACTACCCCGGCGTGGAGCGGATGCGTGTGCAGCTTCTTGCCGGGCAGTCCATCGAAACGCTGAGCCTTATCAGCGAAGAAGTTGTCGAACTGCCGACGGCGCAATCTTCCAGCGCCTCCCCGCTGGAAGCGGCGCTGCCGTTCATCGTCGGTTTTGCCGCCCTGTTCCTGGTTCTCGTACTGTTCTTCTGGCTGCGGCCAGGCTCATCGAAAACGGCCAAAGGCCAGGGCGTGCGCGCAAGAGTCGATCCGCCCGTGATCCCGTTCGCTGACCCGGCGCAGGTCACCAACACCATGCCCGCCGTCCGCGTCAAGCCCGACCCCGCGCCCGTGCCGCCCGCGCCGATCACCGTGTTCATCAGCTACCGCCGCACCGCCAGCGCAATTTTGGCGACGTTCATCGCCCGCGAACTGGCCGCTAACCAGATTGATGCATTCGTCGATACGCGCAAGACCGACGCGGGGCAGTTCCCGGAGCGGTTTCTGCGTGAAATTGAAGCCCGCGATGTGCTGATCGTGCTGTTGGGCGCGAATACGCTCGATTCGGAATGGGTGCAGCGCGAAATTGCCCATGCGCACACCCTGGGCAAGATCATGATCCCGGTGTTCCAGGAAGCATACCAGCCCCCGGCGACGATAACGCCGGCCACCGCCGCGCTGCTGCAATACCAGGGGGTGCATATCTTCGACGTGAAGAACCTCTACGTCGATGAAGCGCTGCGCGACCTGATCCACCTGATTCGCGCCAGCCGGGACTGAAAACAGCCCCGGTTTTGACAAATAAAGCGATTCGACTACGCTGGATGAAATATGAACGATCCTGCATGCTACTCAATTGGAGGCCAATTATGCCGCCTGATCGACAATCTAGCGCATTCGGTGCGCTTCTTCTATTCGCCCTTTTTCTGATCTCAGGGGCGCTTCCGGCGCTGGCGCAGACCACCCCGACGGCGACTGCGACGGCAACGGCGACCCCAACCTACACGCCGACCTGTTCGCCAACGGCTACGCCCACCCCCACCCCGACCGGGACGATCACCCTCACGCCGACGGCTACCGCTACGGCGACAGCCACCCCCACCGGGACGATCACCGTCACGCCGACCATCACGCCGACATTCGACTGTTTTGGCTTCGGCGCATCGGGCTTGTCCAGCGCAAACACGGCGGCCAGCACCGCCAGCGCTACCGTGACAAATCCGGCTCCCGTCCCGGCCAGCGATACCCCCACGGTGACCAGTATGTCACCGATGGATACGGCAACCGCGACCGTCACCACGACAAGCGCTTCACCGATGGAGACGGCAACCGCGACGGTGACCCCAACCGGGACAGGACAGGCGACCGAAACGGCAACCGTGACGGGGACGGGTGAAGCCGCCACCGCAACGACAACCGCCACCACGACAGGCAGCCCTCCGTTATCGACCTTCAGCATTGGTGCGAACACCATACTGGGGACACTTCCCTTCAATAATGCGATTCAACCCCTCTTGACCCTCGAACCCACCGTCACGCCGACGCGCACGCCCACCCCGGTCAACCTGGGGAATTTCGTCTGGGATGACCTTGACCAGGACGGGCGGCAGGACGCGGGCGAACCAGGCTTAGCGGGCGTGACCGTGCAGGTGTGGAACACGGCCATGAGCCAGATGATCGACGAGGCGACGACCAACGCCAGCGGCAATTACACCGTCACCGTGCCGCTGCCGGGCGATTACCGCATCCGCGTGGTGCTGCCGGGCGCGAGCGATCAGTTTTCGCCCAAAAACCAGGCGGGCGGCGACGATAGCGACGACAGCGACATCAACCCGTCCGGGGGTAACGCGGGCTTCACCGACGTGATCAGCATCGCCAGCAACGTGATTTCGATCACGAACATCGATGCGGGCATCATCAAGTTCCGCACTGCCACGCCGACGCGCACGCCCACCCCGGTCAACCTGGGGAATTTCGTCTGGGATGACCTTGACCAGGACGGGCGGCAGGACGCGGGCGAACCAGGCTTAGCGGGGGTGACTGTGCAGGTGTGGAACGCCGCCATGAGCCAGATGATCGACGAGGCGACGACCAACGCCAGCGGCAATTACACTGTCACCGTGCCGCTGCCAGGCGATTACCGCATCCGTGTGGTGCTGCCGGGCGTGGGCGATCAGTTTTCGCCTAAAAACCAGGCGGGCGGCGACGATAGCGACGACAGCGACATCAACGCGGCAGGAGGAGCATTCGGCTTCACCGATGTGTTCACCATCGCCAGCAACGTCATTTCGATCACGAACATCGATGCGGGCATCATCAAGTTCCGCACCGCCACGCCGACGCGCACACCCACCCCGATCAACCTGGGGAATTTCGTCTGGTTCGATATGAACGAGAACGGGATACAGGATGTAGGCGAACCCGGCTTGCAAGGCGTAACGGTACAGTTGTGGAACGCTGCCAAGACCCAACTGATCGATGATGCCGTTACCAGCGCCAGCGGAAATTACACTGTCGTCGCGCCGCTGCCAGGGAACTATCGCATTCGCGTGCTGCTGCCCAATGCCGGGGATTCGTTCACGCTCAAGAACCAGGGCGGCGACGATAGCGACGACAGCGACATCAATACGTTTGGGGCTAACGCGGGCTTCACCGATGTGTTCACCATCGCCAACAACGTGATTTCGATCTCGAACATCGATGCGGGCATCCTGCTTCAGACGATGCAGTTTTCGGCACAGCCGATCCAGCCCATCGACCCGCCGCTGCCCCCAATGCCGCCGCCTGTCCCGGTGAATGTGTGCGGCAGCTTCCAGTTGACCTCCCCGCTCGATGGGCTGCCGAACGGCGTGGCGACGTTCTACTGGAACCCGGCGGCCAACGCGAACCTCACCTATCAGGTGCAAATCCTGGAAGGCGGCGTGCTGGCGACGTTCGACGGCGGCACTGGCACGACCACCCAGGGCGATGTCAGCCAGGCGGCCATTGGCGGCGGGTTCACGCTCACCGTGCGCGTGGTCGCCTTCCTCAATGGAGCGGCGGTGTGTACCAGCGAAGCGACCATGCTCCGCGCCGCGCCGGATAACAGTGCGCCGCCCGCTCAGCCTGGTGCTACGCCTACACGCCGCTGCCCGCCGACTCGTGTGTGTTAGCGGCGCAGCACGACATCAATCAAAAAGCGCTCCTGCTGGGTACAGGGGCGCTTTTCACAACACGGACGGAGAGAGCGGGATTCGAACCCGCGATGGCTTTCGCCATACTCGCTTTCCAAGCGAGCGCACTAGACCACTATGCGACCTCTCCAGCGGTAACTTACGATCATTTTAGCATATTTTACCCGTCTGCCTACGCCGGATTCGACCGTCATGCACGGGTCATTATGTCGCGGCTTCCGCAATGAACCCGTGTTTGAGCAGCCAGGCCGTCAGGTCTTCAATGTTCGGCTCGGTGATCATGCTCCCCCGGTCGATCCCGCGTGGGCTGCTCCCGGCGGGCAGCGGATCGAACGGTTCGGCGGGGAGGTCATCCCCGGCGTTGGCGACGATCAGCGTCGGGACGCTCAGAAAGCCCGTCCATTCCAGGATGCGCCGCCGCACGGTTTCATCGCGGTCGTAATACAATTCCCGAAACGGCACGTTGTAATCGCGCAGCACGCGCTTAGCCAGCGTCACGAACGGGCATGACGACGTGCGGGAATACATCACCAGTTCTTTAGCGGCAGAATCGCTGCCCATCACCCCATCACCCTTCATCTACGCTGTACATCAGTGTACCTGCTTTTCTCATTTATGAACCGCTTTCCGGTGTGGTTTCTGCCGGGCTGCTGATCGCGGTCGGTGCGGGCTGCGCCGTCGGCTCCAACACGCTGCGGGCGGGTTCGACAAAACACAGCACGCCCTCTTTGATCCCCTGCGCCAATTGTTCAGCGCTCCCCGTCAGCAGGTCACGGTCGGCGCGCATGAAACCGAGTTCGAGGATGGCAGCGGGCGTTTGTGGGTGAATTTCGCGGAAGGCGTGGTAATCGGTCATGTCGATGGTCACGCCAGGCAGCCGTTCCAACCCGCTGGCGCTCTGGTAGCTGCGGGCGATGCATTCGACGAGCAGATCGTCCACGCTGCGGCTGGTCACGCGCGCTGCCGCCGCCGCAATCAGGAACCCGGACGCTTCATAGCCGTAGTCCATGCACGAATTGGCGTGAATCGAAACCAGCGCGACGGCCTGGTAATTGTTCAGGCGCGGGTCGAACTCGTCGAGCAGATCGACCGTGTAGCCAATAGCGCGCAGTTCGCGCACGACAATCGTCGCCACATTGAAATTGATCTCGGCTTCCGTCAGCCCGTCCGGGCAGACCGCACCAGAGTCGTTGCCCCGATGCCCGCTCACCACGCCGATGCGCAGCGCCCAGTTCGGTGTCGGGATCGGTGCTTCGGGCGTGAGCGGTGCGGCAGCATTGGCGCGGGTGTCGGTCTCCATCGCCATGCTGAGCTGTTCGCTCACCGTCTCGTTGATGAAGCGCGGCGGTGTCCACCAGGTGAAGATCGTCGCCATCAACCCGGCGGCGGCGAACACCAGGATGAAGGTGCGCAAAAAGCCGCCGAGCGCCGTCGCGGGCTTCTGCCGTCTGGCTGCCCGCGCCCGCCGTTCTTCGATCAACCGCTGGCGCATCTCGTCGCGCATTTTGGCGATTTCGGCGGTTTCGCGCATCGTCATATCGGCATCCGCCGCCTCCGCCGAATCGACCGCTGCGGATGGATCATTATCATCATCCGCCGCTTCGACCGCGAGCGCCGGGTCATCGTGCAATGCGCCTTCATCTTCGGGCGCGGGCGCGTCCACAAAGGCCGTTTCGCGTTCCGGTATAGGCCGGGGAGCCGCATCCGTCCGCACCCGCTGGACGACATGATCGGGATGAGGTGACTGACCGCCGTCGGTCGGGTTCAGGTCGGCGGCGCGGCCAAAATCGCCCCCGGCGGCGCGCACCGCCGCGCTGATGTCGGCGCTCGTCAGCGGGGGAGCCGTGCGGCGGCGGGCGGCTCCGCCTGTACGGGCGGGCGCGCTGGGAGGTTCAGGGGGTACGGTGGCGGGCGGGTCGTCGGTCACCGGCGCGGAGTCATCGCTCGATTTAGCCGCCGCCTGCCGCATCAGTTCCATGAACGTGACCGACGCGGACACGGGTTCGTCTTCCGGCGGGCGGCTGCGGAGCCACTGGCGAAAAGCCGCATCTTCATCGTCACCATACTTGCGGTCGCCATTCTGGCGCGGGTCATCGGGCATACGGAACGTCCTACTGGGAATGGGCTGGTTTTGCCAGGTGCGTTTAGTTCTCCACTAATTGATATACCCGCGCTCCGTCCGCGTCAAATATCAGTTCCAGATACGGCGCATCTTCGACCGACGACTCCATCGGGAATTCATCGGTGAAAGGCCGCCGCCAGCGGATCATCGTCGCAAAGCTGTCCGGGCTGCCGATCACCTGGGGAACCAGCACATAATCGATCCCGGCGGCGCGCAGCAGGGCTTCATGCGCCGGGTCTGCCGGGTTCTGCCAAAAGGCGCGTAGGGCAGCCTGTTCCGCCTCCACCGCTGCCGTGCCTGTGAAAAACGGCTGTGGCCGGAAGTAGACCGCATCGCGTTCGCTGATCACCGCCGCCCAATCCGCTTCATGCGGGGCGGGGTGGTTCAGAATGCGGGCATCTTCGGGCGTGTTGGCCTTGATCCACGTCATCGCGGTCACATCGTCCGCCGACGAAAACGCGCCATAAAACTGGATCGCCCCCTTGCTGGCCGCGATCACGCTTTCATGGCCAATTCCCAGCAGGATCGCCAGCGCCGCCGCGCCCGTCAGCGCGAACGGGGCAGCGCGGTGCAGCGCCGCGCCGAAGCGCGGTTCCACCAGCCGATCCCACAGCCAGAGCAGGCCGATCCCGCCCAGAATGGCATACGGGATGATGGGTGCGTGCCAGGCGATGCTGAACGGGTAATCGTATTTTTCGATGATGCTGAACACGCCGGGGAGCAGGCGTTCGATCACGCCCGTCGTGGAAAAATCGAGCGCCAGGATCAGCCAGCCCACCGCCAGGATCGCGGTCGAATCGCGCCGCCGCAGCCCGACGAACGCGCCGATCAGCGCAAACGGCACCACCGGGAGATGATAGATCAGCATGATCTGCCAGTGGGAGGGGTCACGGGTGAATGGCGACGCAATATCGGAACCGAGCAGGTCGCGGATGTTCAACAGCCAGGGGGCGATCCCCAATAGCGCGATGAGCGGCACGCCGATCACGAGGGTCAGCCAGCGGGTGAACGGCGGGCGTTCGCGGCTGAACCAGACCGTGATCAGAAACGGTCCATATCCCAACCCCAGGATGATCGTGGTATCTGGGTGGCTGAGGACGGTTGCGCCGAGCAGCAGCCCTGCCGCCACCAGATCGGCAGGGGTTCCCAGGCGAAGATAGCGCAGCATGAAGATCAGGAAGGCGAAAGCGAAGGCCATCGCCAGCAGCGTGGTGAAATGCGAATCCATGAAGGTAAGGAACAGCCCGCCGCCGAACAGGGTGCAGACCAGCATCGCCCGTCCCCGGCGTTTATCGCGCCCGTGCTGGCCGAACTCCGCGCCGAAATCAAAGGCCAACAGGCAGATCAGAATGCACAGCACTGCGCCGACGCTAATCTGAATCACATGCAGCCCTTGATCGAGCTGTTCGCTCAGGTACGCGATCAGCGCGGTGAAACCGGGCGCGTACAGGTAGGTGATCTCTGGGTGGAAGGGAGCCAGGGTGCTGAAATTGCCACCTTCTCGCGCCATCAGCCCCAAATAGCCGAAGCCCTGCGCATCGGTATCGAGCGGGACAGGCAGCACCAGCGCCGGGACGATGAAGATCAGCGCGGCCAGCCCGAACAGGAGCAGGTCACGCGGTCCCGGCCAGCCCTGGTCTTTATCGGCCAGTTCTTCGCCGCGTGCTTCGGCGCGTTTCTGCCCAAAACTGAGCGTCCCGAACAAAAAGATCGACGTGACGAGCGCGAACAGCAGGTAATCGATTACCAGCGTGTCCCACCCAAACGCCATCGCCCAAAAGACCGCGCCGCCAGTGACGAGCGCCAGCGCCAGCGCCCCAGTCAGGCCAATACGGGGCTGATGCGTCACCCAGGCGGGAGCCAGCATCGCGCCCGCGCCGATCATCACCGCGCCGAAGATGAAAATGACAATGAAGGGCATACGTGCATCCCCATTCTGCAAGGCCGCCAGAAACGCCCATCATACCAGAAATTGTTTAGCGGGGCTAAACAACCCCCTGCTGCCGAAGCTGTTCCAGTTCATGCATGAGCAGGCGTTTCAGGTCTTTGATGTTCTCGTAGCCAATGCAGCGCTGCCCCATCAGGTCGAACGGGAGCTTGCGTTCATCGAGCATCTGCTTGTGAACCACCAGGATCGTCGGCCTGGTCTTGCCCATCGCGTAGCCGATCTCCAGAAAGACGTTGGGGTTCAGGTTGTCCAGCACGCCGATCACGACTGCCGCCGTTTCAATGCGAAACTTGATCTGGTCGAAAATATCGCCTGTGAAAGCGTGCTGATCGATTCTGCTGGCCTGCATCCCCAGGTCGCGGATCGGCAGGTACAGGCCGAATTCCCATAAATCCTCAAAATCCTTGTGAAAGGGCATGGCGACGAAGATCAGTTTTTCGGTATCGCTTCTGGCCGCTTCACGTTCGATGGCGGTGGGCGCGGCGGGCTGCATCGCGGGGGCAGGCTGACGCTCACGCGCTGCCGGGGCAGGCATGACCCCGCGCAGCGCATCGACATCGAGCGTGTACGTGCGTGTATCACGGTCGATGAGCGCGGCGGAGGGTTCGGCATCGAGCGACAGGCTCATCGAATGGCGCAGCCGTTCGACACGCCGTTCGGAAATCTCGACAATCGTGATCTGCTCCAGCGATTCGGGAAATTCGTTGGTGCGGATCGCTTCCAGAAACCCAGCGATCTGCGCATTGAACGATTCGATTTCGTCCAGCCCGAAGCCGACCCCGTGAATCGTCGTCGCCAGGGTGCGCGGCGCAGGTTTGATGCTGTACTTCATCTGGTACAGCGTATCGACGGCCAGTTCACGCACCGCCGAATAGGTGAATTCACGCGGGCGCGGAGTAGCAATGAACAAGACCTGCCGGGCTGCAACTGCGCCCTGTGAATCCACGACTTTGAACCCAGAGCGCACGCGCAGATCGTTCAGGTCTTTCACCACCCCCGCGCCCAACAGCCGCGCCGCGACTGCGTGATCCGCGCCGTAGAAATTGGTCGCGTATTTCAGCGCCAGCACATCCGCCGCCGCCGTGATCGCATCTGCTTCCTGAATTGCCAGGGTGATGATTTTGCCCATGCGCCGCCCTCATGTGTAGTGTGTGCCGTGTCATGCTGTGATCATAACGCACAGGCGGCAGCACACAAGCGGCGGCACACAGGGGGAAAGCGGATTCCTGACGATCCCCCACCTGTGGGTTACAAAATTCAGGGCGGTTGCGTAATCTTTACGTCCTGGGTGTATGTTCTTCGGTAAATTTTGGCGTAGAATTCAGGTTGGCTGCAATCAGAATCAAGATCACAAGTCTTACACTATGCGAAGACGAAAAGTTTGCCGGGATCGACTCGCGATCCAGAGGGTGTTGTGAGGGAACCCATGCCCGCCGAACGTGACATCGCAGCGACAGCCGCACCCCCTGCTGACCTTTATGCGCTCCTGCTTTCGGTGGGTTATATCGCCGTCATGTGTGCAGGCATAGCGCTGATCGTCTACCTGATCCTGTCCAGCCCGTACAAATACGAAAAGCGGCCAATTCGTCCATTTCTCGAACATGCACTCCTGTCGGCATTCACGCTGGCGATGTATATTGGCATGTCGGTCGCGCCGCCGGATCTGGCCATTTTTTTCACGCGGCTGCGCTTCATCGGGCTGGCGCTGCTGCCCGTGCTGTGGCTGCGCTTTTGCCTGGTGTATGGCAATACGCCGTTGGGCAAACGGGCCACATTGTCGCTGCCGCTGTTCATCGTGCCGGCCATTACCATTGGACTAGGCGTATTATCCCCGCTGGAAACCTTACTCGATTCGCCGTCGTTCATCACTTTCGGGCTGATCCAGATTCCCAACCTGCACATCGGGGGATGGTTTTACATTCATGCACTGTACAGCGCCTCCCTGCTGGTGATCGCGCTGGCGGGGTTCACGCTGCTGACGGTGCGCGGTGCGCGCGCTCAGCGCGGGCAGGCGGGCAGCTTTGCCGGGGCGACGGCCTTCACCGCACTGCTGGCCGCGCCGTCGCTGTTCGACCTGTTCCCGGTGGTCAACCTCACCCCGCTGGGCATTCTGGGCGGGATGCTGATCTACTTTCTCGCAATTCGCCGTTACAGCCTGCTGCATGTCACGCCGATTGCTTATGAAACGATCATCAACCATATCGATGCCAGTGTGCTGGTGCTGGATTCGGAAAATTACATCGTGGCGCTGAACACCCCGGCAGAACGGCATCTGGGCATTCAGCGCGCCCAGGTGATAGGCCGCCCGGCCCGCGAAGCGACCCCGATGCTGATGGCCTGGCGCGATCAGTTCGGCCAGGTGACGGACGTGCGCACCGAAGTGGAGGCCGATATTCACGACACGAACGGGACGCGCCGCCGTGCTTTTCTCGATGTCACCATCACGCCGCTGTACCTTCGCGGCCAGCGCCTGATCGGGCGGTCGATTGTGTGGCGCGACATCACCGAACGCAAAAAAGCCGAAGCGGAACGCGAACGGCTGATCGTCGATTTGGAAGCGTATTCGCACATGGTCGCTCACGACCTGAAAAACCCGCTCAATGCTGTGATGGGGCTGAACCAGCTCGTACAGCTTGACCTGCCGGATGCCGCGCCGCATGTGCGCCAGTGGCTCGAACTTCAGCTTGAAAGCTGCAACCACATGTTCACGATCATCGAAGACCTGCTCCTGCTGGCCGAAGTCCGCGACCAGACACACCCTTCCATGCAGTGGATCGACATGAACGAATCGCTGAAGTGGGTGATCAAGGGGCTGGATATGCAAATTCAGCGCAGCGGCGCGCAGATCACCATCGCGCCGGATTTACCGCCCGCGATGGGGCTGCCCTCATGGATCGAGCAGGTGTGGACGAATTATCTTTCCAACGCGATCAAGTATGGCGGCGGGGCGAACGGTGCGCCGCCCGTGATCCACATTCAGGCGCGGGTGATGGGTGACGACAACTACTATGAAGTGAAGGACAGCGGGCCGGGAATTCCGCCAGAGGCGCAAAGCCGCCTGTTTCAGCAGTTCGTGCGGCTGGATGCGGGTCGCAGCCAGGGGACGGGGTTAGGATTATCGATCACGCGGCGCATCGTGGAGCGTCTGGGCGGCAGCGTGGGGGTGACGAGCGCGCAGGGGCAGGGCAGTACCTTTTTCTTCACCCTGCCGCGCATCCCACTTCTGCGCCATTCAGCACCCGTTGAAGAAGCTTCATCCTAACGAGCGGCGATGTTTCGCAGCGCTGCCCAGATCGCGTCGGTCTGGTCGAGCAGTTCATGATCGCTGTCCACCAGGCGCAGTTCGACATGTACCCGCGTCCCGGCGTAGCGTTCGCTTTGGTAAGATGGCACGGTTTCATCGCGCAGGCCGTGAAAGATCAGGATCGGGCGGTCGGTTTCCGCGCCATACGGGTTATAGTGCGCCATGTCGTCGATGAACCCATGATGCAGGCGCGCAGGCGCGTTGATGCGATAGTTGAATACCTCCGTCCAGCCGTCACGCTTCCAGGCCGCCATCCCTTCATCGCCGATGCGCTTGTGCCACCCGTCGATCACATCGAAGGCCGGGGCGAGCAGCACCAGGTGCGTGACGCGGCGGGCTTCGGGCAGCGCCCCGTAATGATGCTTATCGGCATAGTTGATCGCCACTGCCCCACCCAAGCTGGAGCCGATCAGCAGCACATCCCCCGGCGGGCATTGCGCGACTTCAGCATGGACGGTTTTGAGCATGTCGGTCATGGTCAGGTGTTCAAACGACGGTACATTCAGATCGGGAATACGCATATCGATGCCGATGTCCGCGAAACGGTTTTTGAACCACTGCGCTTTTTTCGACTGCGGCGACGACGCGAACCCATGCAGGTAAATCACATTCATACTCCACATCCTTCCGCTAAAGCCGCCGCCCTTTACGGAGTCAGCCCGAAATACGCTTCCATAATAGCGCGGGCGATGGGCGCGGCCACTTCCGACCCCTGCCCGCTGTTTTCCACCATTACCACGATGGCGATCTCTGGCGTACTGCGCGGCGCATACGCGGCGAACCAGGCATGAGAATTGCGCGGCTCGTCCTGGGCGGTGCCGGTTTTGCCGCAAACGCCGAGCGTTTGCAGCGGCGAATCGCGAAAGACGAATTCGGCGGTTCCCGTCCCCAGGCTGCTTTGGATGGTGACGGCGCACAGCCCTTCGCGGATCGTCGCCAGCACTTCCGGGCGCAAGTTCACCGGGGTGTAGATCGGCTCATACGCGGTGCGCATCGGGTCGCCCAGTAAGCCGACCTGGGAAACCAGATACGGGCGCGGCAGCGACCCGCCGTTGGCGATGGCGCTGAACCAGCGGACGACTTGCAGCGGCGTGACCTGGACATACCCCTGCCCAATCGCCATGTTGACTTCTTCGCTGTACGTCCAGGGGGTACCATACGTCCGTTGCAGCCAGTCGGGATCACCGATCAGGCCCGGATTTTCCGGCAGATCGGGCAGTCCGCTGAAGCCGCCAAAACCCAACTGCCGCGCATACGTCGGCAGCAGATAAGGATCGGTCTGGCTCAACTGGTAGCCGACCTCATAATAATACGGGTTACACGAATTGGTCAGCGATGCAGCCAGGTTGAGCGTGCCATGCCCAGGACCGAACCAATCGTACCGGGGAATATCGCGTGACCAGATGCCCGTACAGGTGTAGCGTTCATCCAGCGCATACACCCCGCTGTCGGCGGCGGCGGCGGCGCTCACGGTTTTCATCACCGACCCCAGCGGGTACGCGCCCTGGGTGACGCGGTTGAGTTCCGGGCGGCGCGGGTCGCTCTGAAAATCCGCGATCAGCGTTTGCGCCGCGTCACGCCCCATTGTTGGAAATACCGTGTAAGCATTGTTGTCGAACGTCGGGTAGCTGACCAGCGCCAGGATCGCGCCGGTGCGCACATCCATCACGATGGCCGATGCCCCGTTCGAGTTCTGCGCCCAACTGGTTTTGGCCTGGGTATACGCATCCGCGACGATCTGCTGCGTGGCACGCTGAAGATCGGCATCGAGCGTGAGCCATACGCTTTGGCCGGGCTGCGCCGTGGCACGCGCAATCTCGCGCACCAGCGCGCCATCCGCCCCGGTCACGACCAGGCGGCCTCCCGGCTGCCCGCGCAGCGTACTGTCCCAGGACAGTTCGATGCCTGCCCGCCCGATGATCGCATCCTGGGCGAACCCCTGCGCCTCCAGCGCGTCGATCTGCGCCGGGTCGGGGTAGCCGACATAACCGATCACATGCGGGGCGAGTTCGCTTTCCAGGTAGCGGCGCGCCGGGCGGTCGTTGAAGGTGGCCTCACAGGTGCTTTCCAGCGCTGCCGATTGATCAAGATACGTCTGCGCTTCCATGATGCCGATTTCGACCAACCAGTTCGACGGGCGTGATTCGATCAACGCCTGCACCGTCTCCAATGGGCGGTCGATGGCCTCCGCCAGCAGTGCATCACAGGCGGCGCGGTCGGGGACATCGTCCGGGACGATGCTCACGATCACCACCCGCGCATTCTGGTCGGCCAGAATCGTGCCGTCGCTATCATAGATGTTGGCGCGGTTGGGGATCACCGGGTCGAAGCGCAGCCGCCCCCCGGCCTCCATGCCCGCGAAAATATCCCCCGGCGACCACGCCACGCGCCAGTCATTCGCCTGCTGATCGACCACCAGCCGAAGACTGCGGCCTGGGTCAGAGAACGTGCCGACCAGCCCGGTATCGAACTGCGCATCATAGGCAAACACGGCGATTTCGTCCTGCTGCGGGTCACGGGTGATGGTGAGGGCGGTATAGTCGATGTTTTCGAGCGCCATCGAAAGCGCGGCGGCATTGTACAGGTCGGTGAAGTCCTGGCGCGGGTTGGCTTCCTGGCTGTTGAAGCTGAGCAGGGCGTACATCCCGTCCAGGTCGCCTTCACGCCAGCGATCCAGAAAACTGCGGGCGGTGCGTTCCGCTTCTTCCAGGCGGTATTCGGATGGCAGCCGCGCCAGTGTCGGCATCACCACCGCCTGACGCTGCGGCGCGCACGCCGAAAGCGCGATCAGCACCAGCACGACTGCCAACCCGCCGATCATCCGAAAATGCCGCTTACTTGTCATAGCCGCTGCTGCTCCCTGTACCGTGCGCCCTCATAATACAGCATGTTGGCGCTTCCAGCACGCGCCCAAAGTGCGGACTGCACTACGCCTGCCCACTGCTGGCGTGCGTTTTCGGGCGGCGATTGTTAAAATCACCACCCTGAGACTGCTGTTCACCTGGGTTGAGGGTCGCGCATGGCTTACGGTCGGCTAGAGGTGTATTACCCTGATGGCGCGTTCAGAACCTTTCTGCTGACGGAACCGAATGTCTCCATCGGGCGGTCGGCGGGCAACATGATCGCGTTCGATGTGGAAGGAATTTCGCGCTATCACGTCAGCGTGACGTATGCCGATGGCAAGACGCACATTACCGATCTGGAAAGCGCCAACGGCACATTCGTCGATGGCGAACGGCTGAAGCCGAACGAACCCGCGCCGCTGTTGGGCGGGGACGAAATTCAGATCGGGGAAGTGCGCATGATCTTCCAGAGCTTCGACGAAAGCCCGACGCGCCCGGTCGTCCCTGTGGAGGACACCACGCGCCGCATGGAAGTGGAAACCGGGCTGTTCACGGTCGATCTGTTCGAGCCAGAGCAGGCCGTCAGCCCCAGCGCATACATTTCGGCGCAGATCAGCATCAGCAATACCGGGACGCAGACCGAACGCTACACCGTCGAAGTGGGCGGCTTGCCTTCCGAATGGGTGCGCATCGACCGCCGCGAACTGGAGATCGACCCTGGCAAAGGTGGGGATGTGCTGATCAATTTCAAGCCGCGCCGCCGCCCGGACAGCACCCCCGGCGATTACGCCGTCACCGTGACTGTGCGCGCCCGCAGCACCGCCGCCGCAGTGATCTCGAATTTCACGCTGCGGGTGCTGCCCTATGGCGGCTTCGGCATGGCCGTCGAACAGCGCTATTTGCGCATGAACGAACCGCTGCGCCTGCACCTGCACAACCAGGGCAGCGCACCGCTGCCCTTGAGCATCATCCCCCGTGACCTGGCCAACGGGGTACAGGTCACGCTTAACCCGCCCCGCCTGACGCTTGCACCCGGCCAGCGCGGGCTGGTGACCGGGCAAATTCGCCCCAAACAGGTGCGCCTGTTCGGTGACCCGATCCGTCACCCGGTCGATCTGATCGTGCGCAGCGGGGATGCCGCCGCCTTCACCGCGCCGACGCGCCTTTACGTCACCGAAAAGCCGCCGCTGCCGGGCTATGCGCGCTTCGTGCTGGCGGGCGGCGCGCTCGCCCTGGTCGGGCTGATCCTGGTCGGTCTGCTGATCCTGCTGCGCCCACCAGGTGACCCGGCGGTACAGGCGCTCACGCTTTCGGCAGACCGCGTGCAGCAGGGTGAACCACTGCGCCTTTCCTGGCAGGCCGAAAATGCCGAATCGGTCGAAGTGTACGCCAACGGCGTGCTGATCGGGACGTTCCCCGCCAGCCAGACCAGCGCCGACCTGCCGACCGATTCGCTGAGCGGCGCAGTCGCCGTCGAAGTGCGGGCGC
The DNA here is from genome assembly GCA_033764035.1 of bacterium. GTDB lineage: Bacteria > Chloroflexota > Anaerolineae > Aggregatilineales > Phototrophicaceae > Flexifilum. Next base: position 380,103 of record JANRJJ010000012.1, on the reverse strand, counting down.
GGCGCGGCGAATCGGTCGGCACGGCGACGACGGCGTTCACGGTCGATCCGGGCTTCACGGTCGCCAGCTTCACGGTCGATCCGCCGACGGTGACGCGCTACGTCACCCAGACGCTCACGATTGCGTGGAGCGTCCCCGGCGCGACCAGCGTGCAGCTCACCGGCGGGTTCGCCACATCGCCGCTCACCGGGACGCAGCCCGAAACCGGGGCGGTGACGATCACCGGGATATGGGAAGCGCCGCTGCCGATGACGCTCAACCTGACGGCGCAGAACGGCGCGGGCGAACTGATTCAGAGTATGCTCACCATCGAAACAATCCCGGTGACGTGTACCGCGTCGATAGGCGATGTCGCGCTGTACAGCGCGCCAGACAGCCGGGGGCAAATCCTGGCGACCGTCCCGCGTGACAGCCAGGTCGAGATCACCGGGCGCGATGTGGATACGCGCTGGCTGCGCGTGGCGGTGACGGGCGGCGCGAACGGGTGGGGACGAGTCGAATCGTTCACCTGTCCCGACCCGGCCATCCTGCCGAATCTGCTGCTGGTGCCAGATATTGCGACCGCGCAGCCTGAACCCGCGATCACGGCCAGCCCAGCCGCGCCCACTGCGGCGGGGCTTGGCACGCCAACAGGCGCGCCGGGTGTGCTTTCTGCGCCGAACGTGCAGTCCGCGCCCGCTGCCCCACTTGGCGGCGCGCCCACGCCTACGGCCACGATCACGGTCGGGGGGTGATGGTCAGCGCGCCATAGAACAGGCTCAACCCGAAATGATCGGTCAGCAGATGCGCCGGGCTGCGGTGCTGGTCGCGGCCCGGTTTGAACTCGATGACCGCAGTAGGTTGGTCGGCTTCGGCATGAGCGTAGGTGCGCCAGCGCATCTCGCGGCAGTCATCGCATTGCAGGACGAAGCGCAGTTCCCCGGCGCGCCCCGTGAAGGTGAGCGTTTTCCCCCACCCGTCCACGCGCACCTCATCGAGCGTGACCGGCGTGTCCGCTGCGATGTTCAGCATCTCCGTCAGCAGCATGAAAATCCTTTCCGTTGCCCAGGCTCACCGCTGAAAACCCGGCGCGAATCTGGTAGAATCCCTGTTCTAGTCGTCAGCCGAGCGCATGATGCATCTGGAACATTTGTCCCTCACGAACTTCCGCAATTATGCCCGGTTGGAGATGACCCTGCCTTCTGACCGTCCGATTGTGCTGCATGGCGAAAATGCCCAGGGCAAAACCAGCCTGCTCGAAGCCATCTACTACCTGGCCGCGTCGAAATCGCCCTACACCAGCAGCGACCGCCAGTTGATCCACTGGCGCACCGAACAGGACTCGCTGCCCTATGCGCGGGTATCCGCCGAAGTGTGCGCGCAGAACGGGCTGATCCACCGCATCGAAATCACGCTCATGCTCGAACGCACACCTAACGAAAACGCGCTGCGGCTGCGCAAGGTGATCAAGCTGAACGGCGTGGAAAAGCGCGTGATGGACATCATCGGCCTGTTCAACGTGGTGCTGTTCCTGCCCCAGGACTTGACGCTGGTGGAAGGCACGCCGGGGGATCGCCGCCGTTTCATCGATGATACCCTGGGACAGGTCGATGCCGCATACCTGAATGCGCTGGAGACGTATGAAAAGGTACTGCCGCAGCGAAACGCGCTGCTGCGGCGCATTGCCGAACGCCACGCCAAACCCGGCGAACTCGATTACTGGGATAAGCAGTTGATTCAAGCGGGCGCGGTGATCATCGCCGGGCGGCAGCGCTTTTTGCGCGAAATGGAAACCGACGCACAGCGCGCCCATGATGACCTGACGGGCGGGCGCGAAATGCTCACGCTGCGCTATGTGCCAAGCTTCACCCCTACGTTCGAGGGCGACGGTCAGCTTTCGTTCGAGACGCTGGGGCTGGATTTACACCGCGAACTGCGCTCCGACGAGATCGCGCCGCAGTTTGCCGAACGGCTGAAACATGAACTGCCCGAATCGCTGGCACGCGGGGCGACGCTGTCCGGGCCGCACCGCGATGAACTGCGCCTGATGATCAACGAGCGCGATGCCGGGCTGTACGGCAGCCGGGGGCAAGCCCGCACCGCCGTGATGGCGCTTAAGCTGGCCGAACTGTCTTGGATGCGCGACCGCATCGGGGAACCGCCCGTGCTGCTGCTCGATGAAGTGGTGGCCGAACTGGATGCGCGGCGGCGAGCGTTCCTGCTCAGTCGCATCGACGGCGCGGCACAAACTGTCGTGACCACGACCGAACTCGACATTTTCACCCCGGCGTTCATCGACCGGGCGACGGTGTGGCGGGTCGAAGCCGGGCAAATTACAGCCCGGTAAGCCGGGCAAATTACAGCCCGGTAAGCCGGGCAGATCACGACCGGGTAACCAAAAAGCGGGGCGGAGTCTGCACCCCCCGCCCCGCTTTTCAACGCTGAACGTCGTAACCGCTTATGACCAGAAGATTTGCAGGTCGGTATCGGTCAGCACCACATCGGTGATGCGGCCTCCGCGCCCATTTTCACGGACGTAGTTGCGCCACGAACTGCTCAGCGACGCATTCACCTGGTTCACGATGTCCTGGCTGGCGGCTGCGCCGTCCGCTGTCACGCTTTGCAGCGTCCAGAAGACGCGGCCATTGCTCACGCTCACGGTGTATACGGCCTGCACGCTGTAGGTGGTCGTCCCCTGGCCGCGCGGCACACGCAGCGTGAGTTCCCCGCTGATCACCGCCTGATCGGTCTGATAATCGACGACCAGTTCATCCCAGCGGCGGCCAGGCGGGTTAGTGACGAAAAACGAGTCGTTGGCTTCTTCTTCGGTAATGATGATCGGGTTCGGCACGCGGTTACCCGTTTGGGCGAAAACGGTCATGGGCAGCGCGAAGGCGAGAGCGGCAATGAGCGCGAAGATTGACTTTTTCATGTGGGTTTTCCTCCGTACATCCAGCTTTTCGATTGAACCAGCCCTTCAAGTGGCCGTACACTATTCAGGTTAGGCCGCACATGTTGCGGAACTTCGCCCAGGTGTAAGCGGTCTGTAAACGGTGTGATAATTTTGCATACGCGGAGGATTTTCATGCTCACCCCCCAGGAAAAACAGGCGTTGATCGCAGCCATACGGGCGCTGCCAGATCAACTGGAAGCGCTGGTCAGCGGCCTGACCGACGTGCAGTTGACGACGCGGTATCTGCCGGGCGAATGGACGGTCGCCCAGAACGTGCATCATGTGGCCGACAGCCATATGAACGCCTACATTCGCACTCGGTTTGCGCTCACCCAGGAACACCCGACGATCATGCCATACGACCAGGATGCCTGGGCAGAACTGGCCGACGTTCACAGCCGCCCGGTCAGCGATTCGATCCTGCTGCTGCGCGGGCTGCACGCCCGTTGGGCAGCCCTGTTTGAAAGCCTGGACGATGCAGCGCTGGCGCGGGCATTCCTGCACCCGGCGAATGGCGTAATGACCATTGAGGCCATTCTGCGTTCCTATGCCGCACATGGCAAAGAACATCAGGATCAAATTCAGCGCACATTGGCCGCTGCGGGCTGACAGGCTTAAAAGTCGTGATTCCGTTTACAGGTTTCACGACTTATCACGTCGATGATGCGGAAAATGGGGTTACCATATGAATGAGGCTTAAATATTTGAATCTTCTGTAAAATTTGCACCTAAAGTCTACCTTTTGCCCCTATACTGAAGGGTAATGGGACAACGATAAGAGAGCAGTAGGAACGACATGACGGATTTACAGCGGGTGCTGGTGCTGGAAGATAACCCGGATCATCTGCGGTTGTATCGCAAGACGTTCGCCCGGCACAACTGGGAAGTGCTGGCGGTTTCGACCCGCGATGAAGCTGAACGGTGGGTACAGACGCTCGATTTTCGGGTGGTGGTGTGCGATATGCACCTGGGGGATGAACTGGGTATCCACTTCATCCGGGAATACCGCGATCATTTTGCCGCCAGCGGCACGCATATCGTGGTCGTCAGCGCGCACGAGCATTACCGCGCTGAATGCGAAGCGTTGGGCGTGTATCAGTATCTCGTCAAGCCAATTTCGCCGCGCAACCTGAATGTGCTGATCGAACGGCTGCTCTACCTCCCCGGCGTTTGAACATCCGGCATCCCCGGCACAGCACTCAGGGAATTTTTACCCCGAAGGGGGTGAAATTTGCGCGCAAAAACGCTACGATCATCGGGTGACAATCTGTTTAACCTGACGAACAAAATCGCCAACCCTTGACGCAGCGTATGTAACAGGACTGGATGAAACCGACACTCAGTAAAGCGCAGCGCAAAGCCCTTTGCTTTGCCCATGACCTGATGCGCGGCAGCATTGATGCCCGCTATCTCCCGTATGTACGCGGCACGACCACCCTCATCGCAGATGGCCGCACCTGGCGCTACCACCGCCACTGGATCGAAGCCGATCAGGACCCGACCCGCCCGTACCTCAATGAGGACATCTGCACCGCGTTGGTCATGATGGGCTACATGGAAACGCGCCCGCTCACCCCGGATGCGATCTGGATGTACCGCATCACCCGCGACGGCTGCGATGCAATTGGGCGCGTCTATCCGTTCTACACCGTGCAGGTGATGGAGACGATCCGGAGTCGGTTGATGGCGCAGCGCGAACAGCACCGCCAATCGCACGCGGCCATGCTGCGGCGGCGCGGCGATGGGCGCGGGAACGGAAATTTAGGCAGGCGCGGCAGTGACCGCAGCGGCCACTACTTCAACTACCGTTCGCGCCGCCGTTAGACACGGCGGCATTCGCGGTTCGCGTGACTGGTTCTCAGCGCGGGATGGCTGCCTGAAACAGCGCGCACAAATCCGGGTTGGTGGCCGCGTACACGTAGTACAGCGTCTCGTTGTTCACGGCAAAGCTGCCGCTGCTGGAACACGGCTGCACCTGTTCGGCAAAGCTGCGCATTTCCGCGCCGCCGCCGCCCAGCGCGCACGGGACGAAATTGTTCACGATGCGATCCTGGTTGATGACGGCCATTGCGCCCGCACGCGGGATGTTGCCCTGGGCGATCTGGCCGACATCGGCCTGCACGTAGACTTTGGCCGCCAGCGCGCCCACGCCCTGGTAACAGCCGACCAATCCATCGATCTGCGCGATCAGCGCTGCCGCCGCCGCGTTGCCGCTCAGCAGGTTGGCGGGCGCGCCCACTGCCGTCAGCGCGCTGCTGATATTGCCCGCATCGGTGGTGATATACCCCGGCAGGTTGGGCAGGTAGCGCGCTGCCGATGCCGGATCGTTGATCGAACCACTGGTCGAACCGCCCAGACCCGTCCCTAACTGACTGCACGCGCCCGCCAGCACGATCACGCTGAACAGCGCCGCCAGCGCCGCCCGCTTACTCCACTTCCGCAGCATTCAGGTTCCTTTTCTGCTGGCCGTCGGTGCGCCAGCTTTGTACCACCAAAATGAACACCCCGATCACGATGGCGTGATCGGCAAAATTCGACACGTTCGACACCAGGCCGGGAATTTGCAAATGCACAAAATCGACCACTGCGCCGTACTGCAAGCGGTCGAGCGCGTTGCCGAGCGCCCCGCCGCACACCATGCCCACCGCGATCCGCGAAGCCCACGCATTAGCCCCTAAGCGGGGGTACAGCACCAGCATCACCGCGACCACCACAAACGCGATGACCAGGAAAATATCCCCCCCCTGGGGCAGAAACCCGAACGCCGCGCCGCGATTTTCCGTGAGGGTAATTTGCAGGTATGGGACGAGCGCGGCGATGGGCTGCACCGTTTCGCCATAGGCCATCTGCGCCAGCACCAGCCGCTTTGCGCCTTGATCGACCGCCAGCACCAGCCCAATCACCACGAACAGGACGATCCAGGCTCGGTAGCCCTCTTGCGGAGCGGGCGGTGCGGAGGGGGTGGGCTGTTCCGTTTCCAAAGTGTGACCTCTAACCTTCCTGTCTGAACGGTATCATGCGCCTGTGCGCACGACAAGAGCATTATAGCACGCCGCAGAACGGGAATTTTCTGGTAGAATAGAGAGAGAACAGACGTTCAATTTCTGCCTATCACATTCAGGAGGGTGACGTACTGATGACCGACTCCCCGACGCACCTGAGCCAGGATACGATCAACGAATTCGTCGTTGCGGCGCACTTCGATTTCGACAAGGTGAGGTCGATGCTGGAAACGCAGCCCGCGCTGCTGAACGAAAATGCGACCTGGGTCGAAACGTCGATCCAGGCCGCCGCGCACGTCAACCGGGCGGATATTGTCGAATTTCTGCTCGGCCAGGGCGCGCCGCTCGATATTACGACGGCGGCCATGCTCAACCAGGCGGACGATGTGCGGGCGATGCTGGAGGCAGACCCGGCGATGATCGACGATACCGGGGCGCACAATCTGCCGCTGCTGTACTATGCGGCCATCAGCGGCAACATCGAACTGGCGGCGTTCCTGTACGAAAAAGGCGCAGTCGTCAACGTCGAAGATGGAATCACCAGCCCGCTGCACGGCGCGGCGCTGTTCGGCAGAACCGATATGGCGGCCTGGCTAATCGACCACGATGCCAACCCGTACACGGTCGATTTTGACGGCAAGACCGCGCACGAACGCGCCATTCAGAACGGACACGCCGCAATTGCCGACCTGCTCTCACGTTTTTTCCCCGACGACCGCGCCTGAAGCGCACCGTCAGCGACCGACTCAGTGAAAGGAAACGGGCATGAGCCGAGCCGAAACCGCACTGCAACGATTGGCCGAAGATACCGCCTGGCGCGAAGACTTGATCGACAGTGAAGCCGATGCGCTGATGAAATGGGCGGAAAGCAAAGTGCAGCAGTTCGACGCGGAAAGCGACGACCCGCTGCGGTTTGAAGCCGGGATCGACAGCATCCGCCGCACCATGCGCCAGATCAATCGGCTGGTGGGGCAGCGCCGCGCCCTGTCTAAAGAGCGGCAGCAGGTCTTGCTCGATGAAATGGCCGCCGCCTGCCATGTCATGCCGATCACGCCGGAAGAACTGGACGCGACCGGGAACGCCAGTCCATCATTCAGCGCCCAGGCCGCGCCCGATGAGTCGCAGGCGAATATCGCGCTGATCGGCGCGCTGACCACCTGGCTGGATGGCGGCGAACTGCCGTCCGCACCGCTGGATGATGGCCGCGCTTCGGTGGGTGAGGATGCACTTGGGGCGCTCGATGCCATGCGCCAGCAGATGAGCGCCGTCGCCCAGACCGTGACTGCCCCTGAACCTGCGCCTGCCCCACCGCCTGACCCGGCGGCCATGAACGCGATTCTGGGTTTTTTCAATGCACCATCGGATTCTGACACCGCGCCGCCCGCTGAGGATTCTCATGCCGACACTCCGTAGACATTCGCTGATCGCCATCCTGACTGCCGCTGCGCTCTGGTTGGGGGCGTGTACCCCCGCCAGTGACGGCGGCGACATCGCCACCAGTATCGCCGGGTTCACCACCGTGCCGGGCAGCTCACCCACCACGCCCATTCCGCCCACGCGCACGCTCGATGCGCTGGCGACACAGCTTCGCGTGATTCAGACGCAAACGGCCAGTGCAATCACCCGCACGAACACGGTGCAGCCCGTCACCCGCACCGCTACACCGCTCCCGCCGACGGCTACCCCGCGCCGGGCAACCCCTGTCGCGCCGACGAGCGCCTCTGGCGTGGTCACGGCGCAGTTACCCCAGGGATTCGTCGCGCAGAAAGGTTTCTGGCAGGTGTATTTCACTGCGCCGACGGGCAGCCGCGATGCCAGCACCTATGTCGGCGGGATCGATGAACTGCTGGCTGCCAACATCGCCGCCGCCCGCCAGACCGTCGATATGGCGGCGTATGAGTTCAACCTGCCGACGGTGACGCGGGCAGTGCTGGATGCAGCGCGGCGTGGGGTGCGCGTGCGCATCGTGACCGATGAGGACGACGGACTGAACGATGAACATACCACGCTCGATCAACTGGTGGCGGCGGGGATTCAGGTGGTGGCGGATCCGAGATCGGCGCTGATGCACAACAAATTCGCCATCATCGACAGCGCGATTGTGTGGACGGGTTCATGGAACTACACCATCAACGATACCTACCGCAACAACAACAATGCCATCGTGCTGCGGTCGCGCAGCGCCGTCGCCAATTTCCAGGCTGAATTCAACGAGATGTTCGCGGATGGGCAGTTCGGCCCGCGTTCGCCGGAAAATACCCCGAATGTGTCGTTCACCCAGGACAGCATCCCGGTTGAGGTGTACTTCGCGCCCGAAACCAACGTGCTGCCCGTGCTGGAGCGCGAGATCAACGCGGCGCGGCAGTCGATTCGCTTCATGGCATTCTCGTTCACCATCGATGAAATGGCCGACGCGATCCTGAACCGGGCGGATCGTCAGGTGAGCGTGCGCGGCATTTTCGAGACGGTGGGCAGCGAAACACGCTTTTCCGAACTGACCCCGCTGTACTGCGGTGGGCTGGATGTGCGGCAGGACGGCAGCGCGTTCATTTTGCATCACAAGGTGTTCATCATCGACGATACGACCGTGCTGACCGGATCGTTCAATTTTTCGGCCAGCGCCACCGAAAGCAACGACGAAAACCTGATGATCATCCGGGATCGTGACCTGGCGGCGCAGTATCTCGCGGAGTTCGAGCGCCGCTGGCGCGAAGCGCGCCCGCCCGAAGGCCTAAGCTGTTAGCGCCCCGTTTTCAGGGGCATTTGATCGTTCGTGAACCGGGTTATACTGGGTTCAAAGTGTGGATAAACAAGGCCGTGTGTGGAACACGGCCATGATTGAGGAAACAGCCGCCATGTCGTTTATTGAAGCGCCAACCACGTTCTATATGGGCCGCCGTTATGACCCATCGACTCAGAAGCTCACGTCCGATGTGGTGTACTACGATTCGCGCGATCTCGTCACCCATGCGGTCGTCGTCGGCATGACCGGGAGCGGCAAGACCGGCCTGTGCATCAACCTGCTGGAAGAAGCCGCGCTCGACAACATCCCGGCGATCATCATCGACCCCAAGGGCGACATCACCAACTTACTGCTCAATTTTCCCGAACTGCGCCCGGAGGACTTCGCGCCCTGGGTGAACGTGGATGATGCCCGGCGCGCCGGGATGGACATCCCGCAGTTTTCGGCGGATGTCGCCCGGCGCTGGCGCGAAGGGCTGGCGAGCTGGGGTATCGTGCCGGACCGGATGAAATGGCTCAAGTTCGCGGCCAATTTCAGCATTTATACCCCCGGTTCGGATGCCGGCCTGCCGATCAGCATCCTGGCATCGTTGGCCGCGCCGCCGGAAGGTTGGGCGGGGCATGAAGAAAGCCACCGCGAACGTATCACCGTGATTGTGACGGCGCTGCTTGGGCTGATCGGACGGAACGCACAGCCGATCACCGACAAAGAGCATGTACTGGTCAGCAACGTCTTCGAGTATGCCTGGCAGCGCGGGATCAACCTGACGCTTGAAGACATCATCCTGATGGTGCAGAAGCCGCCTTTTCAGAAGCTTGGTGTATTCCCCATCGATGAGTACATCAGCGAAAAACAGCGCAGTAAGCTGGCGATGGACTTGAACAACATCGTCGCCGCGCCGTCGTTCCAGTCGTGGATCAACGGCGATCCGCTCGATGTGCAAAGCCTGCTCTACCTGCCGAATGGCCGTCCGCGTGTCTCGATCTTCTACATCGCGCACCTGAACGATACCGAACGGCAGTTCATCATGTCGCTGCTGCTGGAAAACGTCCTGGGCTGGATGCGCCGCCAAAGCGGGACGACCAGCCTGCGCGCCCTGCTGTACATCGATGAAATGTTCGGCTATTTTCCGCCACACCCGTTCAACCCGCCCACCAAGACTCCGCTGCTCACCCTGCTGAAACAGGCGCGTGCCTTCGGGTTGGGGCTGGTGCTGGCGACCCAGAACCCTGGTGACCTGGACTACAAAGGGCTGAGCAACGCCGGGACGTGGTTCATTGGGCGGCTGCAAAGCGAACAGGATCGTCAGCGCGTGATGGCGGGGCTGGATGCACTGGCTTCGGTGAATACCGAATTCAGCGTGCGCGAAGTCGGCCAGTTGATCGGGGATATTCCGCCGCGTGTGTTCCTGATGCACAACGTGCATGACCGTTCCGGCCCAGTGATGGTGCATACGCGCTGGGCGATGAGCTATCTGCGCGGGCCGCTTACCCGCCAGCAGATCACCGCGCTGATGGCGGCGCAGAAACAGGCGCTTGCCAACCGCGTCGGCTTCACCCAGGCGTTCAACCAGCCCGCGCCCGCCAATTACGGCGGCTTCGCGGCACAGGTCGCCAATTATGCAGCCCAGGCCGCGCCGATGCAGGCGGCGGTGCGCCCGGCAGCACAGCAGGGGTTCAGCGCGCAAAATCTGCCGTTCCCGCCCGGCTTACCGGAAGTCCCGCCCGGCCTGCCGGAAACGCCGACTCAGCCGTACCCGACGATGAACATGAACGTACCCGCTTCAGACCCGTATGCCACCGGGCCGTATACACCGCCGCCGCCGCAGTCGTTCCCGGCGACCGCGCCGCAGTCCACCGGGCAGACCCAGGTCACCCGTGCCAACAATATCGACGGAATCCCCGCGCCGAACGGCTTTTCGGTCACACAGCCGCCGCTGCCCACCACGACGAGCCAGCTTTTCCTGCCCACCAGCCTCAGCAGCGAACAGGCGATTCGGGCGTATGAGCAGCGCACCGGCGTGATGGCGACGGCGTTTGGCGGTTCGGTGCTGGCCTACCGCCCGATTTTGCTGGCACAGGCGACGGTGCGGTATCAGGATCGCAAAACTCAGGTGTTCACCGCCCGCGAATATGCCTTCCGTATCCCATCGCTGGAGCGGTCGGGGATCATCCGCTGGGAGGATCACTATGCCACGCCCATCGATGCGCGCAGCGTGAGCGGCGAGCCGTTCCAGCGGGCGTTCTTTGGCGATCTATCCAGCGGGCTGACCGATGCCAAGCGGGTTGCAGCGCTGCGAAGCGAACTGCTCGACGTGCTGTATACCACCGCCCGCCTGGTGATCCCGTACAACGCTACGCTCGACCTGTACGGCAGCCCGGATCGGGAATTCAGCGAATTCAGCGCCCAGGTACAGCAGATCGCCCGTGAACGTCGTGATGCGGAAGTCGATACGCTGACCGAAAAGTATGAAAAAGCGATGGATACGCTCGAAGACAAGATGAAGAAAGAGGCGCAGAAGCTCGACAGCAACCGCCGGGAACTGGCCAACAACCGCCGCGAAGAACTGTTCACGACGGGCGAAGCGATCCTGGGGTTGATGCGCGGACGCACCGCGTTCACGCTTTCGCGCATGAGCCGTGCGTCGATCTACAAGAACCGCCAGAAGGGTGAAGTAGACCTGAACGAACTGACGCTTCAGCAGTTGGAAGAAGAAGTCGCCCAGGCACAGGAAGAATTTCAGGCGAAACTGACCGAAGTCAACGAGAAATGGGCGCGCATTGCCACGCAGAATACCGATTACCAGATTAGCCCTTACAAAAAGGACATTCAGATCGACCTGTTCGGGATCGGCTGGATTCCGTACTGGTATATCGTGCTGAACGGCCAGGGTATCCTCGTGCCAGCGACGACGTAGCCCGTACAGCAATGACCGGGATCGGTGATGTCATCGATCCCGGTAGGCGCGGTAGGCGGCGATCCAGTCGGCATCGTACCGGGCGATCCAGCGTTCGGCCTGTTCGACCAGCGGGCGGCTGCCCACGAACAGCGGAATCTGCTGGTGCAGATGATGCGGGGTGATGTCCAGCACATCGCTCACGCCATCGGATGCATAGCCGCCCGCGCCCGCCGCGATGAAAGCCATTGTCTGCGCTTCGAACAGCAGCCGCAGCTTGCCATACGGTCTGGCCGAATCGCGCATATCCCCAGGGTAGAAGAACACCCCGCCTTGCAGCAGGTTCCGGTGAAAATCCGCGATCAGCGAGCCAATATAGCGCTGGCTCAACGGGGTGGCCAGGGGTGGCGGATCATCCGGTGCAGGGGCATCTTCCAACCCTTGCAGCCAGTGCGTGAAGCGGCGCACGCCTGTCGTCCAATGCTTTTCATGCCCCTGGTTGGCGCTGTAGAACTTCGGCGCTTCCGGGATGCGAATGTTGGGATGGCTGAGCAGAAATTCCCCGATGGTGGGGTCGAGCGTGAAACCGTGTACGCCCTGCCCGGTCGAATACACCATCATCGTACTGCTGCCGTAGATCATGTAACCTGCCGCCGCCAGCGACCGCCCCGGTTGCAGCACATCTTCCAGCGTCCCGGTTTCCCCGCCCGAAACTTTGCGATGGATGGCGAAGATCGTGCCGACGCTCACGTTCACATCGATGTTGCTCGACCCGTCGAGCGGGTCGAACAGCAGCACATAGCGCCCGGTGCCGAAATGCGGCGGCACCGGGAGAATATCCTCGTGTTCTTCGCTGGCCATTGCGCACAACCGCCGTGTGTGATCGTTCAGGTTGAAGATCAGTTCGTCGGCATACACATCCAACTTTTGCTGGTGTTCACCATAGCTGTTTTCGCCCCCCGCCGCGCCGAGCAGTTCGGTCAGCCCGGCGCGCCGGGTTTCACGGGCGATTAGCTTGCCCGCCAGCGCCATATCGTACAGCAGGCGGGTCAGTTCCCCGGTGGCGTGGGGGAACTGACGCTGCTTTTCCAGGATATGGCGTTCAATCGTGTACAGCTTGGGTGCATCCATGACCGACTCTCCATCAGAAACCGATTTCGACCGCGCCGGGGTCGCATTCCTCCGATTCGCTCAGGTCACCATCGCGGGGGCGCGACTGCCCGTTCTGGTCATCGGTGACCGCGACCCCTAACGCATCGGTACAATCGACGACCGCATCGACGGGCGGGTCAATGCCGTTGAGCGGGCGCGTGGGAAACGGGCCGAGCGTGGTCGAAGCATTGAGCGCGGTTCCGGTATACGTCCCAAACCCGCACGCGGCATCGTTCGACCAGTTGCCGCCCAATGTGCCGTCGATGGCTCCCGCACAGGCTGGCGAAGTCCCGCCATCGACGAGCGAGTTTTTCACGATGAACGATCCGTTCAGGCTGGAGCCGCCCGTCCCCGTATTATCCGCCAGGGTGACAAAGCTGAGCGTGGCGGCGCTGGCGCTCACGATGCCGCCCGTATTGCCCGTCGCAGTGTTTCCGCTCACTGTGCTGTTGAGCATGATCAGCGTGCCGCTGTTGTGCGCAATCGCGCCTGCCGTCCCCGCTGAATTGTTTTCAAACGTCGTCTTGGTGATCCCCAGGATACCGTAATTGGCCACCGCACCGCCATCGCTGCCCGCGCTGTTGGCGTTGAAATACGTGTTGCCAATAATGGCGTTCCCGGTGTTTTTGACCGCGCCGCCATGTGGAACGCTGGCATTGCCATTGTTCCTCAATTCGATGCCGCCCAGGGACAAGGTGCCTTCGTTCAAAATCGCGCCGCCATCGTTCCCAGTGTCATAAAAATCAGAAATGCTGCCGCTGCCAAAGATCGACAGCACGCCGCCGGGCGCAATGCTGAACAAACGGAATCCACCGGGCGCACCGCTGCTCAGGCTGGCGGTGGGCATGTTCAGGTTGATGCTGCTGGTAATCACAGGAAGGGCGGAATCGCCGTTTAGGAAACCATCAGCGGCAGCGGTGGCGAAGGTATAGATGCTTTCCGTTGCTAGATTGATTTGCTGCGTGGCCGGGAAACAGACTTCATTGTTGGCCGCACGAATCGCGTCGGCCAGCAGCACGGTATCGCCATCGGGGATGGTGATGGGGAAAGTTAATGGAGAACATGGCGGCGTAACGGTTGGGGTGGGCGATGGCGGAACGGCGGTGGGTGGCACAGCGGTCGGCGGGACTGCCGTTGGGGTAAAGGTCGAAACCGGGGTCAGCGTCGGCAGTGGAGTCAGCGTGGACGCGGGCGTGTTCGTGACCAGCACCAGCCCGCCGATATTCGGCGTGCGCGTTGGCGTGGCGGTGGGCGTAGGCGTAACTTCAATTGCATCGGGCAGCCGAATCGGGTAGTTGAGCGTCACTCCATCGAGCGCGGCATACTGTGCCAGCACATCGGGCGGGATCGGTTCAGCATCGGTGAAGCCGCAGCCGGGAACGATGATGAAATCGTCCGGGTCGCCTTCAGTCCCAAAATCGTCGGGCAGTCCCAGGCAGGTTACGCTTTGATACCCCGCCGGGACGACGCGCTCGAAGGGTGTACCGGGGAACAGGATCGCTTCGCCATCCAGGACGATGATGCGCAGCAGCCCGCCGAGCGTACCGGAGAACCGGTACAGGGCTTGCAGGCGCGCCAACACGTCCGGCGCAACCGGGATCACGTCGAGCAGGATCGTCGAACCCAGGCGAATATCCGCGCCGTTGGCCTGAATCTGCACCTGCAAGCGTTCCGGCCCCTGCACCACCAGCGTATTCGGCGCTTCCTGGCATTCGATTCGCCCGACGGTGGTGCGCAGCACGAACGCCTGCATCGGCGTGAACATGGCCGCCGGGTCAATGGCGGGCAGCGCGAGCAGGTCGGCAGGATTGGCGATCCAGCGTGCTTCAATCCAGCCATAAGCCGGGTTGAGCGCATCATCGAGCGTCACCCGCGCCCATGCGCCATCGAGCGATACCGCGTCGGCCAGCAGCGGCACGCCGGGGACGAATGTGGTCGTGACGGACGAATCGAACGACGGCAGGAACCGCGCTTCGGCATTATCGGTCAGCGTGACGGGGATTGTGCGCGCTGTGTCGGGCATGAGCGCATCATCGGGGACGGCATTCTCTATCGACGCATCACCCACCAACAGAAATACCGCGTTCTGCCCCGGCAGCGCACCGGGGAGGCTGGCCTGCGCGCTGATCAGCCCAATACCCCATTCATCCTGCGCCCGTGAAAGCGGCGCGGTGCGAATCGACGTGAACAGGTTCAGCGGCGACCGATCCGCTGGCCTGGTGAAATAATCGGGCGTTTGTTCGGGGTTGAACGCGGCGGTCAGGCGCAGATTGCCGTAACAGGCGCTGTTGCGGTCGAGCGCGCTGCACACATCGCCCGCCCGTTCCAAAGCTTCCGCCACGAATATCGGGCATTCCAGGGGGGTAATCTGAGCGGCGGGCTGCGCCAACACACGGTCGATGCGTGGGGCGGCAATCAGCCCGCACGCCGCGCCGAACAGGATCATGAGGCGTAGGATGAACAAGGACGACAACTTCCCTCCCGTCGGAAATGATCGTGTCGAAATGGGATGTACCCATTATAGGGACGTTCGCCTTTGTCTGCGACTTTAGACCAGGTGCGGGACTTCGGCGCGGCGCGGAAACGAAGCCATCGCGCCCGGTTTGAGGACGCTCAGCGATGCGATGGCGCACGCCCGCCGCACCGCTTCCGGCATGGCGATGCCCATGCCCAGAAAATAACCGAGCGCACCCGTGAACGCATCGCCCGCGCCGACGGTATCGACCGCCTGCACCTTTTCGACCGGGATTGTCACCGCCGCGCCGGACGGATCGATCAGCAGTGCGCCGCGCTCGCCCAACGTGACCACGACGGTTTGGCCGCCGCGCTCCTGAATCGCCCGGCCTGCCGCCAGCGCGTCGGCATCGGTCGTGATCGGCGGCGCTCCGGCGATCAGCGCGGCTTCAAATTCGTTCGGGGTGATCACGTCGGCCAGGGTGTACAATTCCGGCGGGAACAGGTTGGCCGGGGCGGGGTTGAAGATCGTGATCGGCGGTTTTGGGGCGCGGCGCGCCAGCCGAAAGGCTTCGATGGTCGCTTCGGGCGGGGTTTCAAGCTGCGCAATCACCACATCCGCTGTGCGGATCACGTCGGCGGCCTGGCGCACGTCGTCCGGGCTAAGCGCCTGGTTAGCGCCGGGCGCGACCACGATGGTATTCTGCCCGGTCACCGTGTCCACGCTGATCAGCGCGACCCCTGTCGCCCGCGCATCGCGCAGCACGAACGCGCCGTTCACACCTTCGGCCTGGAAATTGGCGGCGATGTCGTCGCCAAAGCTGTCACGCCCCACCCTGCCAATCATGCGGACGTGCGCCCCCAGGCGCGCCGCCATGACCGCCTGATTCGCGCCTTTGCCGCCGAACGTCGTCGCCAGGTCGCCGCCTGTGATCGTTTCGCCGGGGGCGGGGATGCGCGGCACCCGCGTGACCAGATCGACATTGATGCTGCCCACTACACAAATGACCGGGGCCATGAAAACCGCTCCATTCGCTGCGTGCTGGTTCGTCAAAGCTAGTGGGAGGATTATAACCTGTGCGCTGCGCATGAGCGCCCTGCTCATGTGCTGGCCTGACGACAGCCCAGGAATCCTGGCGATTTTCGCTCGTTTATGGTAAAATTGTTCTACTAAAAGTCCCCATTTAACAGGTGGAAAACCTGATGAATCTTTCCGATCCGCAGCGGCGCGTGGTCGAATCGCCGCTCGATCAGATGATGTTTTTGGAAGGCGATGCCGGGACGGGCAAAACCACCGCCGCTATCGAACGCGCCCTGTACCTGCTCAGCCAGGGCGTGCCAGCGGGCGAACTACTCGTCCTGGTTCCCCAGGCGGTGCTGGCGCTGCCGTATCAGCGGGCGCTGCGCAGCGCCAACCTGCCGCCCGGCGGCCAGGTCGAAATCATCACGTTCGGCGGGCTGGTCACCCAAACGGTCAAGCTGTTCTGGCCGCTGGCCGCCCGGCGCGGGGGGTTCGTGCCGGATGTGCCGCCGACGTTTCTCACGCTTGAAACTGCGCAGTACATCATGGCGACGGTGGTCGATCCGTTGATCGAACGGCGCGGCTATTTCGACGGCGTGACCATCGACCGCAACCGCTTGTACGCTCAGATCATCGATAACCTGGAAAAAGCCGCGCTCAACGATTTTCCGATGAGCGAGATTGGCGAACGCCTGAAAAGCGCCTGGATGGGCGACCGGGCGCAGGCGCGCATGTTCGACCATGTGCAGGAAGCGGCGGACGAGTACCGGGCGTTGTGCCGGGCGCATAACCTGCTCGATTTTTCGCTGCAAGTGGAAGTCTTTACCAAAACGCTGTGGCGGCTGCCCCAGGTGCGCGGGTACTGGCTTCAGCGCGGCGCACACCTCATCGCCGACAACATTGAAGAGAGCGCGCCCGCCGCCCATCAGATGATCGCAGATTGGTTGGTCGGGTGTCAATCGGCGCTGATCGTGCTGGACAGCGAAGCCGGGTTTCGGCGTTTCCTCAGCGCATCGCCGGAAAGCGCCGAACGGCTGCGCGATCAGTGCCAGGCAGTGGAGGTGTTCACCGACTCGTTCGTGATGGCTGCGCCAGTGGCCGCCCTGGGCGATGCGCTGGCGCGTGGGCTGGAACAGTACGCGCCGGAGACGGGCATCGACCCCGCTCCCGCTTATGCGTATGAACTGCGCCGCTTCTACCCGCAGATGCTCAACTGGGTGGCGGATACGATCACGCTGCTGGTCAAAGAGGAGCATGTGCCGCCCGGCGAGATCGTCATCCTTGCGCCGTACCTCAGCGATGCGCTCCGCTTCACGCTCATGCAGCGTTTGCAAGGGGAAGGCATTCCGGTGCGGTCACACCGCCCGTCGCGGTCGCTGCGCGAAGAACCCGCCGCCCGCTGTCTGCTCACCCTGGCGCTGCTGGCGCACCCGGAATGGGGCTTGCAGCCGTCGCGGTTCGATATTGCCTACATGTTCATGCAGGCCATCGGGTCGGCGGGCGCAGGCCGCACGATGGACTTGATTCGGGCGCAGCTTTTGGCCGATGCCGCATACCCGGCAGCCGACGCAAAATCGCGCCTGCTCCCGTTCGATCAGTTCAAGCCAGAGGTGCAGGAACGGATCACGTTCCTGCTCGCCCCGCGCTATGAAGCGCTGCGCAAGTGGATCGAAAGCTATATCGCTGACCGCGAACAAGCCCGCGCCGACGCGCTCAAGGCTGCCGCATCCCCCGCCAAAAAAGGCCGGGGGCGCAAGAAGAAAACCGAACCTGTCGATGCGGAAACGTTCATCCTGGGCGATCCGTTTCCGATCCGGCTGGATCATTTCTTCAGCCGCCTTTTTGGGGAGGTGCTGTCGCAGCGCGGCTACGGCTTTCATGCCGATTTCGACGCGGCGACGGTGGCGGGCAACCTGGTCGATTCAGCGGCCAATTTCCGCCGCGCCTTCGACGGACGCGGCCTGCTGCCCGAAAGCCGTTCGGCGGCGGAAGAGTTCGTGCGCATGGTCGATAGAGGCGTGATCGCGGATCAGTACGTGCGCGCCTGGCAGATTGACACGACGGCAGACGCGGTGCTCATCGCCCCAGCGTATACCTTTCTGATGCGCAATCAACCTGTCACTTATCAGTTCTGGCTCGACCTGGGGAATCGCGGCTGGTTCGAGCGCCTGCTTCAGCCGCTCACGCATCCGTATGTGCTGGGCTGGCGCTGGGAAGCCGGGCGGCAGTGGACGGACGACGACGAATTTGCAGCGCGTGCCGATACCCTGTTCAACCTGATCATGGGGCTGGTGCGGCGCTGTCGCACTCGTATCTATTTTGGGTTGAGCGAACTGGGCGAAAGCGGCGCGGAAAGCACAGGCGAACTGGTGCAGGCTTTCAACCGGATGCTGCGCCGCCTGAACCCGCCCGATCTTTCACCCGATGCTGCGCTGGCGCTGGAGGAGGAGGACGACGATGACCAGCTTTAAACCGCGCCCAAAACAGCGCGAAGTCCTGCGCTACACGGGCGGGATCATGGCGGTGATGGCCGTCCCCGGCAGCGGCAAGACGCGCACGCTTTCGGCGCTGGCCGCTAAGCTGATCAAGACCGGAGCGGTGAAGGAAAACCAGGAAGTGCTGATCGTGACGCTGGTCAATGCCGCCGTCGAAAATTTTGGGCATCAGGTGCGGGCGTTCCTCACCGAAACGCGGTTGCTGCCCACGTTGGGCTACCGCGTGCGCACCCTGCACGGCCTGTGCAGCGACATTGTGCGCGAACGCCCCGGCCTGGTCGGGCTGGCCGACGATTTCACCATCCTGGACGAACGCGAAAGCAACGCGATCCTCACCGATGCGGCGCTGGCGTGGCTGAAAGCGCACCCGGACAGCGCCGACGAGTTCCTGACCCCAGACCTGGAGGCCGAACGCCGCGAACGGGTGCTGCGCGATGACTGGGGCGACCTGGTGGCATCGATGGCGGCGGCATTCGTGCGCCAGGCCAAAGACGAACAGCTCACGCCCGATATGCTGCGCGCACGGCTGGACGACCGCGGCGGGCGGCTGACGCTGGCCGACCTGTGCAGCGATATTTACGCCAGCTATGAACGCAGCCTGCACATGCGCGGCGCGGTCGATTTTCAGGACTTGATCCGGCTGGCGCTGACGGCCTTGCAGCAGGATTCGACGTATCTGCGCCGCTTGCGCGAACGGCATCCGTTCGTGCTGGAAGATGAAGCCCAGGACAGCAGTCTGCTTCAGGAACAGATTTTGCGCCTGCTGGCGGGCGAACACGGCAACTGGGTGCGCGTGGGCGACCCGAACCAGGCGATCTACGAGACGTTCACGACGGCGCGCCCGGAACATCTGCGCCAGTTCGCGGTGAGCAAAGGCGTACAGCAGCGGGCGCTGCCCAACAGTGGCCGTTCCGCGCCCAAAATTATCGACCTGGCGAACCACCTGATCGGCTGGACGCGGGGCGCGCACCCCAACCCGGCCATCCGCCAGCGTGACCCGCTCACCCCGCCGCTGATCGAGCCGACTCCGCCGGACGACCCGCAGCCCAACCCGCCCGATGATGAGGCGAACATCTGGTTCTTCGAGAACCCGATGACTCCCGCCGAAGAAATTCAGACGGTCGTGGCATCGCTGGCGCGCTGGCTGCCCGAACACCCGGATCAAACGGCGGCGGTGCTGGTGCCGCGCAACAAACGCGGCTTCGATATGGTCGATGCGCTCAACGCCGCCAGACTGCCGATGGTCGAACTGCTCCGTTCGACCACCAATACCCGTGAAGCGGCGGGCGCATTGGGCAACATCTTGCAGTATCTCACCAAGCCGGGCGATGCCAACCTGCTGGCGCGCATCTACCGGGTGTGGCGGCGCGATGACCGCGACGATGAAGCGGCCAGCGCGAAAATCGATGCGGTTGCGGCGGCCATTCGCAAATGTGCGCATGTCGAAGATTTCATCTGGAACACTATCGGGCGCGACTGGCTGGACGAATCGCCCGAAGTGGCCGCGCTTGATACGACCGACCCGTTCGCCAAAGGACTGCTGGAATCGTTCCGCGTGATGATCCGCCGCTGGCAGGAAGCGGTGCTGCTGCCCATCGACCAGTTGATCCTGGTGTTGGCGGGCGACCTGTTCCAGGTGGAGGCCGACCTTGCCATCGCCCACAGCATCGCCGTGCTGCTACGCCAGCGCGCCGACGCGCACCCGGATTGGCGGCTGCCGGAATACACCGACGAACTGGCGGCAATTGCCCGCAACGAGCGGCGCTTTCTGGGCGTGAGCGATGCGGATCGCGGGTTCAACCCGGATCAGCACAAGGGGCGCGTCACAGTGGCGACCATGCACGCCGCCAAAGGGCTGGAATGGGATCGGGTGTACCTGCTGTCGGTGAACAACTACGATTTCCCGTCCGCCGAACCGGGCGACCAGTACATCAGCGAACGCTGGTTCATCCGCGACCGCCTGAACCTGGAAGCCGAAACGCTTGGCCAGCTTGCCGCGCTCAAGGACGGATCAGCATACCGGGAAGGGGCAGCCACCGAAACGGCGCGTATCGATTACGCCGCCGAACGGCTGCGCCTGCTGTACGTGGGCATCACGCGGGCGCGGCGTGAACTGATCGTCACGTACAATACCGGGCGCAATGGCAAAGTCCCCCCGGCGGTGGCGTTCGCCGCGCTGCGCAGCTATGTCGAAGCAGGGGAAAATGGGACGGGCGTTTGAGGACGATACGAAATTTTGCGTCCGCCCCATTTTCATCCTATAGTTACGATATTCGGATGTGCAAAGGCTGACGACAATGGGCATCAACCCCGAAGAATACTACCACCAGCAGAAGAAAGCGCAGCAGCAGCAGGATCGGGCGGCATTGAAACTACAAAAGCACGGCACGCTTGAAACCTGGCAGATCGAACAGCAGGATGCCGACCAGGGCAGCTTTGTGAGAGACCCGCTCGATGCGCAGGGCGCGCCCAAACCGAACCTGCTCACCCGCCTGCTGCGTGCCATCACTGGGCGGCGCTGAAGTTTCTTTGTGACGCGGCGGGCGCGGGCTGTGTTATGCTTCAGTTATACTTCCTGTCTGGAAGGGGACGAAAGAACAATCAGCGATGGATACCGCAGCCCGCAGCAAAACCGAAGCGCTCAAAGAACAGATTCAGCGGAAGATTCAAACGGTACTGGCGGAATTTGCCGACGGCACCCTTAGCCGGGAGCAGTTTCACGCCATTTATGCGCACTACAGCGACCAGCTTTCGATGATTGAAGCGGCGCTGAACACCGGGAACGATGCGGAAGGCATCGGCAAGCCAAACGAGACGATTGCCATTCGTGCGTCGTTCATGGGCAAGGCGATTGGCCTGGTGATCTACCACCATAAAAGCGGAATGTTCGTCGAAACGCTGGGGCAGTTCGATGTCCCGCCGTCGCGGATCGCGCCCACGCTCAACGATTTTTCGCTGATGACGGACGCGGGCAAGCTCATCGACCGCCGCATCGAGAAGATCGGGATGAAGCAGTGGCTGCTGTTCGCGCCGGGCAAATACACGACGATTGTCACCCTGTTTCAGAACGAACCTTCGCCGCACCAAAGCCGCGAACTGGAACGGCTGCACCACGATTTTGAAGTAGCGAACGGTGCGCTGCTCACTGCCGGGCGGGTGGATTCATCGAAGCTGGCGTACCCGTTCGTGGTGTTCGTGCAGCAAAAGCTTAAGCGTCCGTAACGGGGTCTAAAGGTCACGGCCTTATTGGGGCGCGCCATTCCTGATCAATGGCGCGCCCTTTTCGTTTACGGATCAGCCGCCCGGTGTGGGGGTGACGGTTGGCGGGCGGCTTGTATTCCCGCCCCCGACAGGCGTTTCGATGATCACCGCCGGGAGCGGGGTGCTGGTGGGCGTGGGCGCGATGGGCGTAGGCGCTGCCGGGGACGTGCCAGGGCTGCCGACCGAACTGCCCACGACTGAATCGATGCCGCCGCTGGCCTGTGCGGTCGGCTGCGCCGCTGCGGGCGCATCGGAACCGGTCACCACGCCGCGAATGCCCAGGCCGCGCAGTGTGGCGGGCGCGGTGGACAGGCCGCTGTACGGCGGGCAATCCGCCGGAATGCCGACGATGAAGCCCGGTTCGATCAGCGTGACATCCTCCACGCCGTTGAACGCCGCCAGGCACGGCAGATCGACATCGTAATAGGCGGCCACCAAATCAAGCACATCGAGCGGCTGCATGATGTAAAAATCGACCCCGGTCGTGCTGCCGCTCACGATGCCGGGGTAGAAGCCATACGGCACGCCATCGGTGGGCAGGGTCAGCACATCACCAATGGCGATTCGTGCGCCTGCGTCCAGCCCATTGACGAGCTGAAGCGAAACCACCGAAATGTTGAACCCCTGGGCGATGCGATCCAGCGTATCGCCGCCGCGCACGGTATATTCGCTCGCGCCGCCGCCGCCGCCCGTCCCGAAGTCACGCGGGTTTTCGACCGGAAGATTGCCCTCATACGGCGGGCATTCGGCGCTGATCACGATCTCATCGCCCGGAAAAAGCAGGTTTCCGTTACGGGGCAGCGCGTTCACTTCAACGATGCACGCCACCGACACATCATAAAACGCGGCGATTCGTTCCAGCACATCGCCCACCTGCACCCGGTATGTGATCGACCCGCTCAACGGGGTTTCGGGCGCATCCTGTGCCGTCGCGGTCAGCACCATGACTGCTGCCAACAGCACTGTCAGCAGCAGCGCCATCGCTGATAACGCCAGCCATCCCCGCGCGTGTTTCCAGCCTTTGACCATGCTTATCCCTCCAGCCCAACCGCCGACTCAACTGCCCATGACTATAGCACAAATGCGAAGGGCGGTGGTTTTCAGGCGGCCAGACTTACGGCGTTCCTGATGCGTTCGCCTTTTAAGTGGGGTACAGTTGACCCGGAAACCGCGCTATGGTGGGCATAATCGGAACGATTCGGTCACGGAAAAGGTGAGCATGAGACGCGCAACCCTGGTATTTTTGCTGTTCATCGTCCTGGTCGCCGCGATCCTGGCGCTCAGCCAGTTCTTACAGAGCCAGCCCGCGTTCGATGTGCAGATCGCCGTTTCGCCGCTCGCCTTCGATTGGGCGAGTGCGGGTATCGAACGCTATAACCTGACCAATCCGGTCGCCGGGACACGCCGCATCCGGTTCGTGCCGCTGGCCGTCGATGATGTGGCCGTATGGGAAGCGTCTGTGAACTGGACGGCGGCCAGCCACCCCGCCGCATGGATTCCGGCGTGGTCGGGGTCGGTCACGTATGCATCCGGCCTGCCGTTCGCCGCCGTCGAGCCGTCGCTGGCGCGTACCGTGCTGATGTGGGGGGTGTTCAACAGCCGCGCCGAAGCCCTGTACGACAATACCACGCCGTTCGGGTGGGATGCGGTCGCCGCCGCCGCTGCCGCCGGGTCGTGGGCGGCAGCCGCCCCGGAAAGCGGCGTGACGGGCAGCGTGATCACCGCGTTCAACCGCCCCACCACCACATTGAGCGGGATGGCCGTCCTGTTCAGCGCCGCCGCCGATTACAGCAGTGCGCCGCGCATCACCACCGACGTGCTGGTATCGGCAGATTTTCGCCTGTGGCTTCAGCCTGTGCTGGAAAGCGTCCCCAACTTCAACACCCTGGGCGCGTCCCCGGCCATGACCATCGCCGCACGCGGAGCCGCCGTCGGCCAGATTGCGTTACTGCCCGAAAGCGACTGGCTGCGCAACCTGACCGGGACGCTGGTCACCGCCAACGACCCCGTCCGCTTCTACTACCCGGAACACCCGTTCCTGTTCGATTTTCCGCTGATGGTGTGGGCAAGCCCCTCCGCCGATGGCGCAGTGACCGCCGCCGATGTGCGCAGCGCCGTCACTGCGTTAGGCGCGGTTCTGCTTTCCCCTGCGGAACAGACCAATGCACAAGCGTTCGGGCTGCGGCCTGTGAGCGGCACGCCGACCGGGGCAGCCTTCAGCGCCGGGGAGATTTACGGCGTGCAGGCCAGCCTGCCGCTCGATATGCCGATCACGCCGCCGCCGCTGAACGATCTGCGCCGCCTGCTCACCTGGGCGGACAACGTGCTGCGCTGAACGCGCCTGCTCGAATGGCTAGGCACGGCGAACGTGGAATCAACTGCCGCCGCCGCGTCTAGCCTTCAGACCTGTTCCACAACAACATAAGGACTCTGCCCATGACGCAAGCACTTTCCCAGCGTGCCGAACGCTGGGTCTTGATCAGCGCGATCCTGGCTTCTGCGATGGCGTTCATCGACCAAAGCGCACTCGATGTCGCATCGCCGCGCCTGCAAGCCGATCTTGGCCTGACGGGGACACAGCTTTTCTGGGTTTCGACGGCTTATGCGCTGTTTCTCGCTTCGCTGCTGCTGGTCGGCGGCGCGTTGGGCGACCTGTACGGGCGCAAGCGCATTTTCATGATCGGCATCGGCATATTCACCGCCGCGTCCATCGCGTGCGGAGCCGCCCCAACGGGCGACCTGCTCATCATCGCCCGTGCGGTGCAGGGGGCGGGCGGCGCGCTCATGGTGCCGGGCAGCCTGGCGATCATCAGTGCGACCTTTCCGGCGGAACGGCGCGGCGCGGCCATTGGCACCTGGTCAACCTTCAGCACGGTGACCACCCTGTTGGGGCCGTTGTTGGGTGGTTGGCTGGCGGAACGTGATCTATGGCGCGCCGTCTTTTTCATCAACATTCCCTTTGGCCTTTTGTCGCTCTACTTACTCGCCTCCCGTGTCCCGGAAAGCCGCGATGAAACCGCCGGATCGCGTAAGCTCGACTGGGGCGGCGCGCTGGCGATCACGCTCAGCCTGGCCTTGTTCACCATCGGTTTCACCGTGATTCAGGACGTGGAAAACCCGCTCATCCCGGTGCTGACCATCGCGGGCGCGGTGATCGCGTTGATCGCGTTCGTGTTCATCGAAACGCGGGTCGAACATCCGATGGTACCGCTGCGCCTGTTCCGCGACCGCACCTTCACCGGGACGAACCTGCTCACGCTGCTGCTGTATGCAGCGCTGCGCGTGTCGCCGTTCTTCCTGGGGCTGAACTTGCAGCAGGTGCAGGGTTACCCAGCCGATACCGCCGGGTTCGCCTTCCTGCCGTTCGCGTTGTGCCTGATCGCGCTTTCGCGCCTGGCGGGCGGCTGGGTGAATACACTTGGCGCACGGACTCTGCTCACAGTGGGGCCAGCCCTGGCGGGCGTAGGCTTCTTCATGCTGGGGCTGCCGGGGCAGACGGGCGGTCCCGCCGATTACTGGACGACCTACTTTCCCGGCATCCTGATCCTGGGCGTGGGCATGGGGCTGACGGTCGCGCCGCTGACCACTACTGTGATGGGCGCGGCTCCGCGTGAAAATGCGGGTGCGGCCAGCGGGATCAACAATGCGGTGTCGCGGGTAGCGGCGGTGCTGGCTTTGACGATCATCGGTGGGATTGCGCTCACGAATTTTCAGGGGAACCTGGTCGCCCGCACAGAACCGATCCCGCTGAACGAGACGGAGCGCGACGCGCTGATGCGCAGCAGCGCAGCATTGGGGGCAACACAGCCGCCGGACGGCCTTGCACAAGACGTGCAGACCCAGGTCGAAGGCTCGATCAATGCGGCCTTCCTGGATTCCTTCCGTTTGGTCAGTGTAATTTCGGCAGTGCTGGCGTGGCTTAGCGCGGGGATCGCCTTCCTGATGGTCGAACCGGGCAAGCGCCGTGAAACGCCGCAGCCGGGGGTGCTGGCGGTCGAATAAAGCCGTGCGGGGAAGCAAAAAGGGACGCTTGTATCAGCGTCCCTTCACGGGATGAATCCCCGAAAACGTGCAGCCCGCCAGCCTTACGTCAGGCGGGTGTAGAATTCGACGATCAGCGATTCGGTGACCGGGACTGGCACTTCATCACGGCTGGGCAGGCGTGTGAGCGTGGCGCGCACGGCGGTGCGATCCACCGTCAGATACGAGAGCGTGTACGCGGTGCTTTCCATCGATTCGACTACATGCACGTTCTGCCGCATCTTTTCGACCATCTCGAAGGTCTGACCCGGCTTGACCGAGTATGACGGCAGGTCGAGAACCGCACCATCGACCATGACATGACCATGTGCGACCAGCTGGCGCGCAGCCCAGATCGTCGCGGCGAACCCGGCGCGATAGACCATGTTGTCCAGGCGGCGTTCCAACAGGATAAGCAGATTTTCACCCGTGTTACCCGCCTGACGACGAGCGCGCAGGAAGTAGCGGCGCATCTGCTTTTCACGGATATTGAAAATGAACTGAAGCTTCTGCTTTTCGTTCAACTGGTTGCCGTAGTCGCTGCGGCGGCCAGAACGGAACGACTTTTCCTTCCCATGCGCACCGGGGGGATAGGCACGTTTTTCCAGAATTTTTTGGTATTTCGGGCGCGGGGTCAACACCTGACCGAAGCGGCGCTGCACCCTTGCCTTTGGACCGTGATACGATGCCATGAATGCCTCTTAACCTGCTGTTTGCGGGGAATCAACCCGGTTGGTTCGAGCGTAAGTCGGGGTATTGTACTGGTTTAGGCGAAGAATACCAGGGTCGGTTTTCGTGCAGCCTACGTTTCCATCAGCGAATCGACGAACAGCGCCTGCACCGCGACAGTGAAGCCGGGCAGCACGTCCCCGCCGTGCAGGGTTTCGTGTTCCAGCAGCACATCGTCTTCCTGCGGGGTCAGCACCAGCACGATCCGTTTGGCCGGGTTGACGATCCACACCAGGCGCGTCCCATTGGCCAGGTAGTAGGCGGCTTTCTCGCGGGTCTGGCGCAGTGAATCCGACGGGGACAGCACTTCAACGGCCAGGTCGGGCATGTGCGGGACTGCCCCCTCCTTCATCAGCGGGCGAATGCCAGCGATGAACGACACATCCGGGATCAGGCTGTGGCCTGCCGCATCCGGCAGTTGATGGCGGACTTCAATGCCGACGCGACCGAGCTTGTGCTTCAGGGCGAAGGCGCGCAGCAGTGTGTAGATCAAGCCCTGAATTTCGCTGTGTTCCTCGGTGGGCATGGTTTCGACGATCTCCCCGGCGATCAGTTCCAGCCGCCGATC
Organism: bacterium; assembly: GCA_033764035.1. Taxonomy (GTDB): domain Bacteria; phylum Chloroflexota; class Anaerolineae; order Aggregatilineales; family Phototrophicaceae; genus Flexifilum. The sequence continues at coordinate 352,830 of JANRJJ010000012.1, read as the reverse complement.
CTGGTTTTCCGGCAGAGCGATAATGTGCATAAACTGGGCAACGGTGTACAGCGCGTCCGATACCGTCATGGGCGTGATCCTTTACTCTGCATCCAGGAATGGATCGATGAACAGCGTGCGTACCGCGACGGTGAAGCCGGGCAGCACGTCGCCGCCGTTCAGGGTTTCGTTTTCCAGCAGCACATCGTCTTCCTGCGGGGTCAGCACCAGCACGATCCGTTTCGCCGGGTTGACGATCCACACCAGGCGCGTCCCGTTCGCCAGGTAGTAGGCGGCTTTTTCGCGGGTCTGGCGCAGCGAATCCGACGGGGACAGCACTTCGACGGCCAGGTCGGGCATGTAGGGGACTGCACCGTGCTTGACCAGCGGTCGTACCCCAGCGGTGAATGACACATCCGGGATCAGGCTGTGGCCTGGCGCATTCGGCAGTTGGTGGCGCACTTCAATGCCCATCCGCCCCAACTTGTGGCGGATGACAAACTCGCGGATCAGCGACGCGATCAGTAGTTGAATCGCGCTGTGTTCTTCGGTGGGCATGGTTTCGACGATCTCCCCGGCGATCAGCTCCAGCCGCCGATCCTGGTTTTCCGGCAGAGCGATGATCTGCTCGAACGCTTCGACCGTGACGAGCGCCGCATCTGAAACGGTCATAGTGGGCATTCCTTCACTCATTTCCGCAGCACTGATTATAGCGCCCTTTCTTCAATTCCCAGGGCATAGACCGTCCGCCGATCCCATCCGCTGGCCGCCGTGACCGCCTTCGCCGCGTCTTTCACGCTGTCGCCATCGGCCAGCCGTGCGCGCAGTGCGGACCGCACTTCCGATTCCGACCAGAGCGCCGGGGGTGATGGGGGTGCAGGCGCGATCACGATCACGATCTCACCGCGTGGCGGATGTGCGCGGTAATGCGCCAGCACATCGGCGGCGCGCCCGCGCTGAAATTCCTCATAAATTTTGCTCAGTTCACGGGCGACCGCCACCTGCCGATCCGCGCCATACGCCGCTTGAATGGCCGTCAGCGTATCGACCAGGCGGTGCGGGCTTTCATAGGCGATCAGCGTGCCGGGGGCGTGCGCCAGCGAATCGAGCAGGTCGCGCAGCGCTTTGTCTTTCCTGGGCAAAAAGCCGATGAACGTGAACGACTCGCTTTCCAGGCCAGACCCCACCAATGCCGTGACCGCCGCGCACGCACCCGGCAGCGGCACGACTGCGACACCGCGCAGGATCGCTTCGCGGATCAGCTCGTAACCGGGGTCGCTGATCCCCGGCGTTCCGGCATCGCTGACGAGCGCGACATCGCCGACCGCCAGCGCCTCGAAAATGGCATCGAGCTTGGTCAGTTTGTTGTGTTCATGGTAGCTGGTCAGCGGCGTGTCGATCTGGTAATGCTGAAGCAGCACGCGGGACGTGCGCGTATCTTCGGCGGCGATCAGCCGGACTTCGCGCAAAATCCGCAGGGCGCGCAGCGTAATGTCCTCTAAATTGCCGATGGGCGTTGGGACGATATACAGCGTTCCCATGCCGTTGGTTCCTTAATCCCAAATGCAGGCAAACAAAAAGCGCAGTCGGGATAAACCTGGCTGCGCTTTCGATTGTACCTGAAGTCGGCAATCCCTACGGCGCGGAGTCGTAGCCGGGGCCATTGGCGTAGAAGTCATAGTTCGGCTGAATATCGACCGTGAGATCGACCACTTCCCCGCCGACCGCCACTACTTCGGTCTTGGTATCGAACGGGATACGGTTCTGTCCCGCCGCCATCGTGTAGGCCTTCGGCACTTCTTCCTCAATGAAGATGGCTTCATAGGGGCATTCCGGCACGCACGCGCCGCAGTCGATGCACGTATCCGGGTCGATGAAATACCAGGGCCATTCATTCTGCGGGTGGCCGGGGACGATACATTCGACCGGGCAGACATCCACACATGCGCCGTCGCGCAGACACAGGCTGGTGATAATATGAGTCATGGGTACCACACTCCTCGCACACGAACGAACAATTTTCATGTTGCGGGCAGTGTAAACCAGATAAACCGATGTTTCTGGAACTTTTGTTGGATTTTAACCCCAAATTTAACCCAATTTCGAAAAATGATCGCCAGATGTGCAGATCAAGTTGAGTCTGGTTAAATCTTCCCTGTTACAGCCGTATCGATTCTGGGACGACATTGGTTTCCGCCAACCGCTCCAGCCCTTCCCGGTTGACGATGGCGAAGGCGCGGCCTTTTTTGCGCAGCAGCCCAGCGTTGAGCAGTCCGCGCAGCGCCCGCCCCACCACTTCACGGGTGGTTCCCAAAATCGCGGCCATTTCTTCCTGGGTAAGCTGTGAGGCGGTATCGGCGATCTGGTCGGCATAGGTGGTTTCGTGCAGGAACAGTTTCGCCAGGCGCGATGGGATGCTGCGAAAGGTCATATCCTCCAGCCGTTCGATGTATTCGCGGTTCAGGCGCGCCAGCATTTGCAGCGTGTTCTGCATCAACTGGCGGTCGGTCGCCATCAGGTCGCGCAGCGCCTCATGGCGAATCACCATCACTTCGGCGTTGGTGACGGCTGCCGCGTTGAAGGGGTTCGCGCCGTCGTCCACCGCCGCCACCTCATTGAAGGTGGACGGGGCGCGTAACAGGCTGAGCGTGTGCAGCCGCCCTTCGGGATTGGTGCGGTAAATGCGCACCAGGCCATCGAGTACCAGGTGAAACCCGGCACAGGTTTCGCCTTCAGCGAAGATCGTCGCGCCCGCCTGGTAGACATGGTGGCGGGCGGCGGCCTGCACACGCGCCAGGCTGTAAGCATCCAGACCCGCGAACAGGGGGTTTGCGCCCCATGCGCTCAGATCGTCGAACTCACAAGCGGGCTTCAAGGGTGTTTTCGGGGGACGCGCCATCGGCCAATCATCCAAACTCGCTAGCTTTCGGGCAGTGTGCAGCGGTGAAGCCGGAACGGATCAACGAGGGAGCAGGGTGGCCAGCGCGACCAGCACGACCACCAGGCCGAACGCCAGCACGCCCATTTTGCGCAGATCGGCCAGTACGTAAGCATACGTTTCGCGCAGTTGATCTGCGGTGACCTGGCGCGTTGGGTTGCGCAGCAGGTCGGCCACCTTCGCTGAATCAAGGATATGCTCGCGGCGGACGGGCTGCGGGGCATCCGTCAGGCTGGTGATCGACCGTTTGCGGCGCGCTTCGCGTTCGGCACGAATCGCCGCCGCCGACCGGGTGCGGTACGGGTTCTTGGACGCGCCCGCGCCTGGGCTGGAACGGGTCACCCGCTTTTCGACATCGCGCGTGTTCGACCGTTTGGCGGCGGCCTGTGCAGCCCGGCTCGATGGTGGGCGGGCTGGTGCGGCGGTCTCAGCCGCCTCATCGTCCTGTGCCAGATCGAGATCGAGTTCAAGCGGCGGATCGTCGCCGGAAAACGGGTCGCCGTTCAGGTTCAGTTCGTCGTCGTCCTGACGGCGGTGTTGTTGGTGCATCCCTGGTCATCCTTGAAACAAGACTAGCGGCGTTCAGCTTACACGATCCGCATACACGATGATGCGCTGCGAATTCACCTGGTAGGGGTAGCACGAAATCAGCGTCGCCGTTGCGCCGCCGCGATTTTCCATGACATAGACATCGTTTGGGTTGACGATGAACACCTGGGTCACCACGTAGTTGTAGACCTGGGTCTGTGTGCGAATCTGAAAGGGGTCGCCTTCGGCCAGCACATCGATGTAGCGGAACAGTTCGCCGTAGATATCGTTGTGCGCGGCAAACACGACGTTTCCTTCTATATCGCCGGGGTTCACCCCGTTGGGGAGCTGCCCCACCCCCTGTTTGAGCGCTTCCCAGTCCACGCCCTGCACGATGGCCGCATCCATGTTCAGCTTGGGGATGTTGAGCGCGACGGCGATTTCGCTCGTCACGGGTGGGCGCTGGATCACCGGCTGCATCCATTCGGTCTGCACCAGCGGGCGGTAGATCGCCGGGACTTCTTCATAATTGAACTGCGCGCCGCCGGGGTCGAGCGGGGAGGTGTGGCCGCCGGGCAGCACGATGTTTTCCAGCCGCAGCGTCGGGGTTGGCTCCAGCGTGGGGATGCCCGCCCGCCGCACTTCTTCGGCCAATGCCTGGGCGGATGTGGTCTCGGTTTCCAGCCTGCCAATCGCTGAAACCATGTTGAAGCCGATCACCACGATGCCGATCACCGCGGCGACTTCCACCAGCAGCAAAGCCCGATCCATCCAGCGGCGTTCCGGGCTTTTGAGGGGCTTTCCCCCAGGGCGGGCAGCGGAACGCGCCGTCTCCAGCGGGTCAGGCGGGGCGACGGGCGGCGCTTCGATCTCGTCCTCGAACACGGGCATCATGCCCTGTTCCTCCAGCGCCAGCCGTTCCATCGCCGCCAGTTTCGGCGTTTTCGCGGCGCTCAGCGGCACTTTGACGACCTGGGGCGCGCTCACAACCGGGTGATGAACAGGCGCATCCAGATCGGGCGCAGGTTCGGTGGGGGCTGGCAGCGGCGCGACCACGCGACCCGCACGCTGCATCTGTTCCCGCTGTTTCTGGCGCGCCTCCCGCTTACGAATGGCGAGAATGCGCTCCAGTTCTTCGATACTCAGTTCATCGACCGGGCGTTTATCGCGCATGGCTCACGGTTTGACCTTGCCAGCGACGGCGAACACTTCACGCTGAAAAAACCAGCGGAGCGGCGGCAGGTTGAACGCTGCGTAACGCAGCGCGTCGATGACCGGGTGTTCGCGGTGGTGCTGCGGCGGGCTTTCCAGCCACACCTTGCCCTTGAACCCGGCCTTTGCCAGCGTCCGCGACATGCTGAGGATCGATTGTTCGTTCACATGCACATGCTCGTTGACCGATACCAGAAATTCACGCGGGTTTTTCGGGTAGCTGCCGCCTTTACCCAATGCCGTGCGGAACGCCCGCACGAACGGATAAGCATAACGGTCGTACCACACGTTCGGCGCGGTATGCACCACGAACAGACCGTCTGGTTTCAGCACCCGGTGGACTTCCAAAAGCGCCTGATGCAGTTCCCAGGGGTACAGATGTTCGACGACATCGAACATCAGCACGCGGTCGAAATGCCCGGTCGGGAACGGGAGCTTTTTCGCATCGGCCAGGAATACGGCAGTCCTGCCGGGCGTAATCCCGTTCGCACTTTCGATCACGCGGTGCGAAAGTTCGACCGCGACCTCGGCATAATCGATCCCGTAGGCATCGGCTCCCAGTTGGGCGGCGTGGCGCAGAATCTCGCCGCGCCCGCAGCCGACATCGAGCAGCGTCATACCGGGTTCCACCTTCGCCAGCGCGAAGGCCGACGACAAACGGCGCGAAAGCTGTTCGCCTTCGCTGGTATTGAATTCATCATAGCCTTCGCACGCCGTTCGGAAATATTCTTCCGTGTACAGCGTGGAAGGAAGGGGTTCGGGTCGTTTGTTCATGCGCGCCATTATAGCGAATCAAGGGCGGCGTGCAATCCACAGCGCTTGACAAACTGCTAAACCCTACTATGATTTGAATGAACATTCATTCAATCAAGGTGGCAGTACGTTATGACGATCACGATCATCGCATCCGGCACACGCGGCGATGTGCAGCCGTACATCGCCCTGGCACAGGGATTGGTCACAGCGGGCGAACACGTCCGGCTGATCACCAGTGACGATTTTGAACCGCTCGTCCGTGAAGCCGGGGTGGAATTCGCATCGCTGGGCGAAAGCGTCGAATCGGTGCTGCAAAGCCCGGAATGGCGCGCCGCCACTGAAAGCGGCAATTTCATCAAAATCGTGCAGCGCATGAATGCCGAAATGAAACCGCGTGCGGCGGCGATGGCTGAACGCCTACCCGACCTGATGCGCGGCTCGGATGTGATCGTGGCCGGGATGGGCGGCATGGGCGCGGGCTTTTCCATCGCTGAAAAATTCGCTATCCCGGTCATTCAGGCGTATGTATTCCCGATCACGCCGACGAGCGCGTTTCCAAGCCCGCTCACACCGGGGCTGCCACTGGCGGCGCTCAACCGCCCCTCGTTCCATATCATGCGCCAGATGCTCTGGGTCAGCGGGCGCGCCGCCGATACTGCCGTGCGCGCACGCCTGGGCATGTCTCCGTCCCCGATGTTCGGGCATTATCAGGCGCTCGCCGCCCGGCAGTCGCCCGTGCTGTACGGCTACAGCGCACATGTGATCCCGCGCCCCGCTGATTGGGATGCGCGCACGCATGTGACGGGATACTGGTTTCTTGACCCGCCGACCGAATGGACTGCGCCCGCCGACCTGCTGGCGTTTCTGGACGCGGGCGCGCCGCCGATCTATATCGGCTTCGGGAGCATGGCGAGCCGCAGCCCGGAAGAATCGGCGCGGCTGGCGCTGACAGCGCTCGAACGATCCGGTCAGCGTGGGGTGATCGCGTCCGGGTGGGGCGGGATGCGCGCCGCCGACCTGCCGCCGCATGTGTTCATGCTGGCTTCGGCTCCGCATAGCTGGCTGTTCCCGCGCATGGCGGCAGTGGTGCATCATGGCGGCGCGGGGACGACTGCGGCAGGGCTGCGGGCGGGCGTGCCATCGCAGGTTGTGCCGTTCATGGGCGATCAGCCGTACTGGGGGCGGCGCGTGCTGGATTTAGGCGTTGGCCCCGCGCCAATCCCGCGCCGGCGGCTGACGGCGGACGGGCTGGCGGCATCGATCACGGCTATGCTGACCGATACCGCGCTGCGCGACCGTGCTGCCGCGCTGGGCGCACGGATTCGCGCTGAAGATGGCGTTGCAGAAGCGGTGCGGCTGATTCAGGGCTATACAGGCCGAACGCCGCAGCGCCACGACGTGCGCCAGCCTGAACGAGCGCTCCCCTAAGCAGAGTCGCCCATGACCAAGCGCGCCAGCACCGCCGGATCGACACTGCCGCCGCTCAGCACGATCACGGTGCGGGCGGCATTCGGCAGGCTGTCGCGCCGGAACAGGTACGCGGCATACGGCAGCGCCGCCGTCGGCTCGATCATCAGCTTATGCGTGAGCAGAATTTGCCGCGCCGCGTCGATCAGTTCGCTTTCGGTCACCGTCAGGATGTCGTCGGCGTAGTGCTGCAAATGTGCAAACGTGATCGGCTCGACGTGCAGCGTGCGCACGCCATCGGCCAGCGTTTGCGCGGCCTGTTCCGGCGTGATCGTGACGATTCGCCCTTCACGCAGCGATGCTTGTGCGTCGGCGGCGGCGGCAGGCTCCACGCCGATCACGCGGACCGTCGGTTTCAACTGCTTCAGCGCCACCGCGGTTCCGCTCAGCAGGCCGCCGCCCCCCACCGGGGCGATCACCAGGTCGATGTCGGGCAGGTCGGCATAGATTTCCAGGCCAATCGTCCCCTGCCCGGCGATCACGAACGGATCGTTGAACGGCGGCACGAGCGCATACCCACCGTCGGCCTGCAAGCGGGCGGCTACAGATTCGCGGCGTTCGCGCAGCGGGTCGTACAGTACCACTTCCGCGCCGTAGCCCCGCGTATTGGCGATCTTGATCTGCGGGGCGTTTTCCGGCATCACCACCACCGCCCGAATGCCGAGCTTTTGCGCGGCGTAGGCCACCCCCTGGGCATGGTTGCCGGACGAATACGCGATCACGCCCCGCGCCCGTTCTTCGGCGCTCAGCGACGCAATCTTGTTGTACGCGCCGCGAATTTTGAACGATCCAATCGGCTGAAGGTTTTCCGGCTTGAAAAACACGCCGTCATGGGCGTGCGCGGGGATCAGCGGGGTGCGATAGGCGACCCCGCGCAATCGTGCGGCGGCGGCGTGAACATCGGCAAGCGTGACCAGCTCCATAAGGGGGGTTCCGTTCAAAATCGACTGCGCGTGAATGGCACCATTCTACCGCTGATTTCCGGCGCGCATCCGGGCGATGGACTCATCCGGCAAGGCGGGTGTGCGTATCCATCACCGGGAGCGCGTCCCGCTGGCCGCGATCTTGCAGTTGGTTGCCCCAGGCGACCATCTGCTGGCCAAGCGTGACCATGAGCGGACCAAACGCCGGGCGCGCCGTCCCCCGCACCCCTTTGATCAAACGGCGGGCGCTGGCGAACTGGCGCTGATCCTGTTCGTACTGGCGGTTCAGACGATGCGTGGTCTCCGGGTTGAACTGGAACATGATGTCGCTCACTCCTGCTGCACTTCGTTATCTCTATATGCGGGCAGGCGCACCATTTGTTCAAACTTCGCGGCGCTGCAAGATTAAGACTGGATGAGTGCCAACACCCGTTCCGCAATCACGGTATCCAGGTCGGGTTCGCCGCGCCTGACCAGCGTCTCCAGGTGTGGAATGAATATCGTATCCCCCAGCGCGACCAGCAGCGCCGACCCGGTAGCGATGCGCAGTTCGGCATTGGTCTTTTCGTTGGCGATCTCCAGAAACTCCGCCGTCGTCTCCCAACCGGGGATCGCGTCCATATCCGCCGCCAGCGATTGCGCAAAGGTGAGCGACCAGCGCGCCAGCACCCCTTCACTTTCGCGCACCAGCACTGCCAGCGCGTCGCGCAGCGCGGTTTCACGCGCATCGAGCGGCGTATTTTCGGCCAGGCGGCGGGCGATCTCGGCGGCTTCGGCATCGGTGAATGTGACACCGTGCGCCGCCAATGGCCGCCGGAACTGGCGCAGCAGCACCGCCAGCAGTTCGGCAAGCGGAGCCTGACGATACGTAGAAAGTGGGTCGGGTCGCACAGCCTGATCCTTTCATTGCCCACAAAGCCGGAAACACGCTACCATTTTGGCATCAAAAGACTTCTGTATAAACCAAAGGATGCGGCTCGAATGCAGCCTATCGATACCGCTCGGCTGACCGCCGATGCGCTGAAAGATACCCATTACGGCCTGTTCATCGCCAATGCATGGCGCGAAGCCAGCGATGGAAACACGTTCACGGTCGAAAACCCGGCGACGGGCGAAACGCTCGTCACCCTGCCCAGTGCGGGCGCTGCCGATACCCTGCACGCCATCGACGCGGCTCATGCGGCGCTTCCGGCATGGGCGGCGCTCCCGGCGGGGCAGCGTGCCGACCTGATGCGTAAGGCCGCCGCGCTCATGCTGGAAAGGCGCGAACACCTGGCGCTGATCATGACGCTGGAACAAGGCAAGCCGTTAGCGGAAGCACGGGGCGAAATTGCTTATGCGGCCAGTTTTTTCACCTGGTTTGCGGGCGAAGCGGAGCGCGTGTACGGGCAGATCGTCCCGGCCAGCGCTGCGCACAAGCGTATTCTGGTGCTGCGCCAACCCGTCGGCGTGTGCGTGATGATCACGCCCTGGAATTTCCCGACGGCCATGCTCACGCGCAAACTGGGACCTGCATTGGCAGCGGGCTGCACCGCGATTTGCAAACCTGCCGAACAGACCCCGCTTTCGGCGCTCGAACTGGGACGTATTTTTGTCGATGCCGGGTTCCCGCCCGGCGTGATCAACATCCTGGCCGCCCATGACCCGATCCCGTTCAGCGAAACCGTGTTCGCGGATGACCGCGTGCGCAAGGTCTCGTTCACGGGTTCGACCGAAGTCGGCAAAATCCTGATCCGCCAATCGGCGCACACCATCAAGCGGATTTCGATGGAACTGGGCGGCAACGCGCCGTTCATCGTGTTCGATGATGCCGACCTGGACGCGGCGGTCAAAGGCGCAGTCGCGTCGAAGTTCCGCAACGCCGGGCAGACGTGCATCTGCGCCAACCGGATTTTCGTCCAGCGCGGAATTTACCCGGCCTTCGCGGCGGCATTCACCGACGCGGTACGGGCGCTGAAAGTGGGCGATGGCCTGCTGCCCGATACCCTGATCGGTCCGTTGATCGACCTGGCCGCCCGCGAAAAGGTCGAACGGCATGTCAGCGACGCGCTGCACAAGGGCGCACAGCTTCTGGCCGGGGGCGCGCCGCTGGCGGATGATCACAACCCAACCGGGACGTTCTGGCAGCCGACGGTGCTGGCCGACGCATCGCCGGAGATGCTCGTCAGCCAGGAGGAGACGTTCGGCCCGGTCGCGCCGCTCATCCCGTTCGAGAGCGAAGCGGAGGCCATCGCCCATGCCAACGATACCCCGTTCGGGCTGGCGGCCTATTTCTACAGCCGCGATGTCAGCCGGGTGATGCGCGTGGCGGAACGACTCGAATTCGGGATCATCGGCGCGAACGATGCGCTGCCCAGCACCGCTCAGGCTCCGTTCGGCGGCATGAAGCAGAGCGGGATTGGGCGGGAAGGCGGCGCGGTCGGCATCGATGAGTACCTGGAAGTGAAATACGTTTCGCTTGGCCTGTGAGTCCGGCGCGTTGGGCTGAACCTTTTGCGGTGGGTGGGGCTATATATGCGTGAACCTGCTCAGGAGCATGAACCTGTGTTGAATGTCGAAACCCGCCGTCCCGTTCTGGAACGAGACGGTGCTAACACCCGCTCGGTGCGCACGCTGGTCGAATTTTCGATGGATCAGGTGGATCGGTCGCTGCCCGCCTGGGCGCGCCGTGCCAACCCGATTGTCCGGCGGCACCTGGGCGCGTACTGGAAAACCTTCACGCCGGACGTGAGCGCGCTCGTCCGCATTTACGGCGTGCTGGTTGCGGTGACCGCGGTCACGATCCTGGTGCCGCTCCTGTATACCCTGCTCGTGCCAACCGTGACCGTCTCGCTGGTCATGCTGCCGTTCGGCGCGTATGTATACGCCTCAGTGCTGTACCAGGTCGGCGCGTTCGCGGCGGGGGCGGCGCACCGCGAACGCCGCCAGGCCACGCTCGATGTGCTGCGGGCGACCCCGTTCCGGCTGCGGACGATCCTGCTGAGCAAAGGCGCGGCGGCGGTGTGGCGCAGCATCGAAGATGTGAACCTGGTCACGCTCATCGCGCTGCTGACCAGTCTGCCGCTGCTGCTGATCGTGTATCACGCGGCACTGCGCCCGCTGGAAAGCCCGCTGCTTGTCGGGCTGGTAGTGGCGGCGGCGCTCGCTTCATTCACGCTGCGCATTTTCCTGGAAACCGCCCTAATCGCCGCGCTTGGCCTGCTGATGGGGACGGTGAACGCCACCCGTTCGGGCGCGGTGCTGTCCACATCGCTGATTACGCTCGGTTATTTCGGCTTGATCAACCTGGCGCGGCTGCTCCCGTTCGGCGCGGGTTGGCTGATCGTGATCGAGCTGGTGCTGCCGCTCATCCTGCCGATTCTGCTGGCCTGGCTGTTGCTCGTGCTAACGGCGCGCATCATCGAAGCGGACTGAACCCCGAAACGAACGCGCCGCCCGGCTATAACGCGGCGATGCGGTTAGCGACCTTCAACTGACGCGGGAACACGGGCAGAAAATCGATCAGGCTGGCATAACGCCCGGCCTCTTTTTCTTCCAGGTAGCGCCGTAACACGCTGATCATCCCTGGCAGGATCGTGATCCCGCGCACCTTGCGTTCCATCAGCACATACGCATCGGCTTCGGTCTTGCTCAGGTGGTCTTGCAGATAGATCGCCACTGCCCCGGCCACGAACAGGTTGGCGAACTGTTCCTGCCAGGTGGGGTACATGCTCTGGAACTGGTCGCCAATCGGCAGCGGGGTCTGCGCGATCTCACCGATTTTGTCGGCATGGACGCGCAGATAGTTCATGAGCAGCGCCCGTCCATACTGCATCATCGAAGCGCGGTAGACATGCGCCGGGTCTTCATCGTAAGGCCAGGGCGGGCTTTCCCCCCATGCCAGCCGGGGCGGGACGATGCACACCAGGTCATTTCCCAGGCGCAGACACATTTCATGGTCGGTCGGGTAGCTGATATTCGGGATGAAATACAGGCGTTCCTGAATTTCACCGATGAAGCGGCTGAGGAACGGCTTGAACTGCACGGTCGCAAACGCCTTTTGCGAATCGGCAAAGGCTTTGTCCCATTCATCGCGTTCCTGTTCCCAGAAAGCGATCAGGTCGGCGCTGTGGAAAAAATCGCGCAGATGATCGTTCCAGCCCAGCGGCATCCAGCGCGGCGGGCGCTCAATCGAGCAGTCGGGCATTCGCAGCACCATCGCCAGGGTGAACAGCGCTTCCAACGGGGCGCGCTGATCCAGCAGGGTATTCAGCGCGGTGACCGCCGGGTGCGCCCGGAAATTCGCCAGGTAGCGGCGCGTCGTCCGGGCGTGGGCGTGCGTCCCGTGCGGGCGGCGTTCCTGAGCCAGGTCGGGGTAGCGGGTCGCTGCGAGTGCGGCGCTCATCAGCCGCGCACGGTCATCCAGTTTGACGCTGACATCGCTCACGGTCATCCGTCATAATCCAATTCAGTCATCCAAAGAGGGTTAACGTTTCGATTTTAGCGGCAAAGTGACCAATGCACACTAAGGGTTTTGGTACGCTTGCGGCGCGGGCGGCACGTGGTCATAATCCGCGCACGACACATTTCGATTCAACCCCACAGCAAGGACACGCGCACATGGATCACAATGCCCGGATTGCACGGTTTCAAGGGCTGCTGGCCGCCGAAGCGGACGCGGCTTTTCTGCCCATCAGCACCGACCTGGAATACCTGGTCGGCGTGCCGCGTGATATTCCGAACTTCGGGGTGACGCTCCACCCCGGCGCGTGGCTGGAAGGCGCATGGCTGAGCGCGACCGCCGCCCCGGTGCTGGCGCTCCCGCGCATGTCCGCCGAATTCGGCGGGTTGGGGCGGCTCACAGGTGTTCAAATCCGCGTCTTGGGCGATTGGGATGACCCCGCGCTGATGGTGGCCGACATCCTGAAGGGATTCAACCTGCCCGCCCGCCCACGCATCGCCATCAGCGACCGCGCCGAAGCCGAAACGATCATCCACCTGCAAAAACTGCTCCCGGATGCGGTGTTCGTGTCGGCCACCGATATTATGCGCAAGCTGCGGGTGATCAAAAGCGCCGACGAGATCGACGCGATGCGGCGCGCCGGGGCGGTCACCGAAGCCGCATTCGCGGATGTGCTGAAACAGCTCAAGCTGGGCATGACCGAACTCGATATCGTGAGCGAAGTCGATTACCAACTGCGCCGTCATGGGTCATTGGGTCCGTCGTTCACGACATCGCTGTACAATTCCGGGCCGCACCACCCGCTGATTCACGGCGACCGGATCAACACCTGGAAACGTCCGGTCAACGCGGGCGTATCGGTACTGTTCGATTTTGGGGCGATCCTGGACGGCTGGTGCTACGACTTCGGGCGCACGGTGTCGTTTGGCGCGCCCACCGATGAACAGGTGCGCGTGCATCGGCTGATCATGGAGTCGCAGCGAGCGGGCATCGCAATGCTCAAAGTGGGCAACACCTGTGAATCTGCCGATGCTGCCGCCCGCCAGGTGATCGAAGCGGGCGGCTATGGCGAAGCCTTCCGCCACCGCCTGGGACACGGGATCGGCATGGATGTCCATGAACCGCCTTTCCTGACGCACGGCAGCACCGCCGTCTTTGAAGCAGGCATGATGTTCACGGTCGAGCCGAGCATCACGCAGCACACCGCTTTTTCCGCCCGCGTGGAAGATGTGATCGTGGTGCGCCCAGACGGCGGCGAACCGCTCACACGCGGCTTTCAGGACTTGATCGTGATCGATGCATAGCCAAAGGGATTCGATGATGGCAGAACGGCAGCATTATTCGACGAACACGCCCTGGGAACATGCCGTCGGGTATTCGCGGGCGGTGCGGGTTGGCGCGCATGTGGTGGTGAGCGGCACGACGGCCAGCGATGAAGCGGGTGAGGTGATCGGCGTGGGCGATGTCGCCTTGCAGACGCGCTACATCCTTCAGAAGATCGAAGCGGCGCTGATCGCTGTTGGTGCATCGCTGGCGGATGTGGTGCGCGTGCGCATGTTCGTGACCGACATCGACCAATGGCAGGCTATCGGGGAAGTGCATGGCGAGTTTTTCGGGGCGATTCGCCCGGTTTCGACGATGGTCGAAGTCAGCCGCCTGGTCGATGCGCGTCACCTGGTCGAAATCGAAGTCGATGCCATCATCGCGGCGGCGCTGTGATGGACGGAAGTGTGCGTCCTGACGCACCCATTCGTTTCAGTCTGCGCTTCAACAATGACCTGCCCGTCTCCGCGTATGTAACTTTGGCGCGCGCCGCCGAAGCCGCCGGCATCGATCAGTTCTGGGTGAGCGATGACCTGTTTCTGCGCTCCGCCCCGGTGATTCTGACGGCGGTCGCGCTGGCGACGACGCGCATCGAGATCGGGACGTGCATCGTCAACCCGTACACGCTGCACCCGGCAGAAATGGCGATGATGGCGGCTACGCTCGATGAAGTGAGCGGCGGGCGCTTCAACCTGGGGCTGTCGTCGGGCGCGGGTGAATTTCTGAAGTGGGTCGGCATCGACCAGGATAAGCCGTACACCGCCGTGATCGAGACGATGCGGGCGGTACGGGCGCTGATCGCGGGCGAAAAAGCGGTCATCGACGGGGGGTTTCTGCGCTGGACGGATGAAGCGTATCTGCGTTTCGACCCGCCGCGCCGCCGCATCCCGGTGTATATCGGCGCGCTGTCGCCCAAAATGCTCACCGCGATTGGGATGGATGCCGACGGCGGGCTGCCACTGCTGCTGCCGCCGGAACACTTCGAGACGGTGCTGCCCTATGTGCAGGCGGGACTGAAGCAGGCAGGGCGCGCCGCTGAGTCGGTCGATCTGGCGGCGTGCCTGTGGGTGAGCCTGAGCGACGACCGCGCCGCCGCTGAAGCGGTGCTGCGCCACAAGATCGCGTATTATGGCCACGCGATGAGTCCGCTGATCTGGGATCGGTTGGGACTGACCCAGGATGATTTTCGCCCCATCGAAAGCGCGATCATGCGCGAAGGCGATGCCGATAAAGCGGCGGCGATGGTCACGCCCGCCATGCTGCGCATCGGCGTGGTGGGGACGGCGCATGACCTGATTGCCCGGCTGGAACCACTGGTTGCGTTGGGCGCACGCCATCTCAGCTTCGGGCCGCCGCTTGGCCCCGACCCGCTCCAGGCGATTGACCTGCTGGGTCGGGAGGTGATTCGCCATTTCCGCTGAGTCCTGGCGGGGGCGCAGTTCAACTATTGCCCTACGCACATTGACCCATCCCCGCGCCCATGCGAGAATAGCGGCCAGGACGAGCATTTCGAGGTACGGATGAAACGGTTTTTCGTGTGGTGCGGCGCGCTGATCTTCAGCGTGATCGTGCATGTCGGACAGATGGAACGCGCAGCGGCTCAGGATGCACCCATCCCGGATGGGATGGATGCGGTGGTCACGCCTGATCCGAATGCGGGCGTATCGACCCCTGAAACGCTGGTGTCGCCACTCCCGCCGACGCTCAAGCTGGAAGGGCTGCGGGCGGTGTACCAGCAGTTAAACCGCTGTTCGACGGCGGCGCTGACCATTCAGATGAGCTATTTCGGCTTCACAGGCAGCTATGATGAGGTGATCCGCGCTGTCAATCCCCATATCGACGATGTGGCGACGCGGCTGGAAGAAATGGCCGGGTTCGCCGCGACGCACGGCCTGAACGCGGTGATCCGCTACGGCGGCGATGTCGAGATGCTTAAGGCGCTGGTGGGCAGCGGCTTTCCGGTGCTGGTCGAAAATGTGTACTACGATGGTGTGACGGGCGATGCCTTCCGCGACTTCATCAGCCATAACCGCGTGATCATGGGCTATGATGACGTACTCGGCGTGCTGTACTCGTTCGATTCGCTGTTGGGCAACGGCGAAGACGGTACAGGCCGCCCGATCCCGTATGAAGATTACGATGCGCGCTGGCGGCCTTTCAACCGCGATTACATGGTGCTGTACCGCCCGGAAGAAGAAGCGCGGCTGCGCGCCGTATTGGGCGATCACTGGGATGCGACGTACAACCTGGAACACGCCCTTGCGCTGAGCCAGCGTGAACTGGCCGAAAACCGCGCCGATTCGTTCACGGTGTTCAACCAGGGTGAAATGCTGGTCAGGCTGGGACGCTATGAAGAAGCCGCCGCCGCCTTCGACCAGGCGCGCAACATCGGCCTGCCCTGGCGCATGTTCTGGTACCAGTACGGCGCGCTGGAAGCGTATTTACAGACCGGGCGCTATGAAGACGTGCTGACCATCGCCCGCAGCGTGATCGATGCCACGCCGGGCGTGGAGGAAATCTACTACTATGCAGGGCTGGCGTATGAAGCGCAGGGCGACCTGCTGCGCGCTGAAGCAAATTTCGAGGTGGCTTTACTGCGCAACATGTTCTACCGCGCTGCCGCCGATGCGCTCACCCGCGTGCGCGCCGCAGTGGGCGGGTAACCCTTTTCCGTGATCACCGATTATCTGCTGCCGGGGGTCAGCCTGGCGCTGAGCGCCGTCGCTATCCCTGGCCCGCTCACCGCTTATGTGATCAACATCGCGCTGCAATCCGGCTGGCGGCGGTCGCTGATCGCGGTGTTCTCCCCGCTGGTCACCGACCCGCCCATCGTGACGATCATCCTGCTGGCGCTGGGGGCGGTCACGGCGGCGCTGCCAGGGCTGACTCGGATCATCCAGGCGGCGGGCGGGCTGCTGCTGCTGTGGATCGCCTACAACGGTTTTCGCAGCTACCGCAAAGGCGCGACGTTCGGCGGCGGTGCGGGTGCGCCCACCGTGCCAGTGCGCCCGCGTCAGATTCTCGCCACCGCCATGCTGATGAACCTGCTCAGCCCCGGCCTGTACATCTTCTGGACGACGGTCAACGGCCCGCTGCTGCTGAGCGGCCTTCAGGTGTCGATCTGGCATGGGCTGGCGTTCCTGATCGGCTTTTACGGGGTATTTTTCGCCGGGCTTGCGCTGATTGGGCTGGTCTTTGCGCGGGCGGGGCGCATCGATGTACGGCTGACGCGGGCGCTGATGCTCGGCACGATCCTGCTGCTGATCTTCTTCGGCTTCCGGCTGATCGCCGCCGCGATCACCGGGGCGTGATGCGGTGTCCACACGTCCGCCGCACGGCGAAACGCAGTATCACCAGGCGGCCAAGCTGACCATCCTGGGCGCGTGCCGTGCCGCCGGCTGGCAGGCCGATCCCGAAGTGATCGGCGGGGATTGGCGCGCTGATGTGCTGGCCGTGCGCGGCGAAACGCGCATCGCCTTTGAGGTGCAGTGGAGTTTCCTCAAGCTGGATGAAGCGTTGGCGCGGCAGGATCGTTATGCCCGCGATGGGGTGCGCGGGTGCTGGTTCTTCCGCACGCCGCCCGCGTGGATGATCCACGAACCCGACGATCCGGCGGTACGGCGGACGCTGAAAGCGTGGAAACGGCTGCCGCTCTTTCACCTGTACCCTAACCTGAGCGGGACATTTTCGGTCGATCTGAATGGCACCGTGCATCCGCTGGAGGCATTCGTCACCCGACTGATCGGCGGGGGCGTTCACTACTGCACGCACGCTGCCGCCCCGCCGGGGACTCAGGTACAGGCGGCCATCCGCTGGTACGATGTCCGCTGCCCGGCGTGCGGGGCGATCAGCCGTGTTCACGGCGCGTCGGCCTGGGGAACGAGCGCGTGCGGCGCGGCGTTCCCGGTCGATGAAGCGCGGTTGGTGTTCGATGCGGCGGTGCTGGCCGCACTGCGGCTGCCATCACATATGACTGCCTTCGCGTGCCGCGCCTGTGAGTCCCCGTTCGACGCAGAGACGCTGGCGGCGGCGCGCTATGGTGTCCGCCGCGAGGCGGCGCTTATGGTGGCCGTCACGCTGCGCGAACCGCTGCGTGCGCCCGTGCCGCACTGGTGCGCCGCCCCGCAGGGGTCATGGTGCTGTTGAGGAGGATAAACTTCAAAAATTCGTAATTTGCAATGTCGGGTTGAGTTTGTTACGCTTGTCCGTAATCGAAGCAAAAAATGGTGTAATCATGATCGACCACTTTCTGGAACAAGCTATTCTCACCATTGATAACACCCCAATCAGGGAATGGACGGGACCGCTGTACATCCGCCGCAACTTTTGTTTTGCACTGTGGTATCTGGCATACCGCCCGAACTCGAATCCGGTCGATAAACATTACGTGTTTCAGGATCAGATACTAAGGATCATTGGCGATGGCTATGTCGATGATGTTCGTGAACTGCTCAGCACCGATTTAAGACCCTACGTTCAGGAAGTCATTATAGATGGGCGTGTCTGTTACGCGATCAGCCCCGATGATCTGACGAAAATTCATTTTGTGCTGGACAAGTATTACCAGGTCGGGCGTGACAGACTGCCCTATTTAAGCATATCAAGCCAAAGCTACGTCAGTGCGTTGTACCGTACAGACAGCAATGTAAAACAGCTCATTATGAATGCGCTGAACCGGGTGTTCAACGAATCGCCAATGGGCCGCCTGGTCAGGATCACGCCTGGCCCTGAAGAAAGTCTTTTTCTCGAATACGAACAGCCGGGCGAAAAACCCTGGTTGAGCCTGATATTCGTGCATCCGCACGAACGTGCGCTTAACACCGACGAGATGCTGCGCGCCTGCGGACGCATCAACAATGTGCGCAGCGACTTCATGCGCAACCGCACCACCGATGTGATCGACCTGCCTGTACTGCTGATCGCACCGCCCGGCGCAAACTTTCAGGCGTTTCGCACCCCGAACAACAATCCGTATACCTATCACCTGACCCCACTCTCATCGCAGCGCTTCTTTCAGAAGCTGGAAAAAGACATTTTTGATGTAGGGTTCAACGCTGCCGATGTCGCTGCCGTGTTTCCGGCCATTTTCCCGTTCGCAAAAGGAGCCGACTCCCCGCTTTCCGAATTGAAAGCGATAGCACGCCTACAAGAGGCCGTGCAAAAAAAAACGTCTGCTTCATAAGGCACTGCGTCGGTAACCCACCACATACTGCCGATAATGCCTTTTTCCTGGTGCCAAATCCAGCAAGTGGTCTGGTCGATCTGACCTATAAACCCAATGTGATTCATGGCAAACTCGATAGGCATGAATATCAAATTGGGGGTAAACTCATGATTGTTGAAATCGAAGAGGTTATCGAAAGAAGCGGCACGGAAAGTGACTGGCACGAAATCTCATCGATTCAGCGGATGCGCAAGCAAAAGCGGCTGACCGAGACCGCCTATGAAGTCCTGAAACGTATTCTTAGGATGTAATGGGACACGAGTACATCATGATGAGTTCGACTACAACGGAGTCGCTGGAAAGCGATTTTCTCATTTTAAAGGATGCTTTCCAGGCGCTAACGCCGGCAGATACCCAGAAACTCACTGTTGTGCGCCAACTGCGTTACTTCACAAACAGGACGATGGTCGCCTATGTGCAGCTTGGCGGAAACAAACTCCGTCAGCCGATGTTCGAGCAGTACAACCGACTCCTCAGCCTGGAAGTTGACCTGGAAACGGCATTGGCTAATGCTGACGAGCGCCGTAAAGAGGCGGCACGGGCTGTGCATAAACCCGGCCTGACCACCCGCGATCCGTTCTTACTTGTCCAGTTCAAGCGGCTGCAATCCAATAACTCGGAGCCGCTGCCAGAAGCATTCAAGCCCCGGCTTGAGGCTTTGCGTGCAGAGCAAGAAAAAATTGACCGCAAGCGCACGCCACTGCCCAAACCGCATTCACAGACGGCGTTACAAACCAGCGACCCAACGCTGCTCCAGATTTTTGAGCGGCTGCGTAACCTCAAATGATGCCCGGAAAGGGAATTGTCATACTATGTTGTCATCCTTGCAGCAGCAAAAATTCGATTATCTTGCGGACTGGCTGACCACACAAAGCGGTTCACAAACGCAGGTGCTGCGCAATGGAGAGGGACCGCGCATCATTGAAACGGTTGAAATTGATGCGCAAACCCGTGTCGAACTGGAAACCTTTGCAGTGAGCTATCAACGCCTGTACACGCGACATTATATCTTGCAGCGGGATCGGCTCCCCGAAGGTAAAGAGCAGCGTTACTGCGTCATTCTACACATCCTGGGACTGACTAACCCAGATAGTTACATGATTTACGCGGTCGATGACAATGGGATATACGTGTTTCATCACACAAAATGCGACCAACCCAATGAAGCCCTGCTCGATGATTACTACCGGGTGCGCAACGTCGTTACCCATCTGATCGTACAACTTCCCAGAATTCTTGAGGATGCGATGACGGCGTGTCAATCGGAGACTGCACAAACATGAGCGACTCAACGCAGATTCGTGAACCCCTTGCCCGTCTTTCTGACCTGAAACCGGAATGCCGGGATGACCTGGTGTACCAACTGCTGCGCTACAACGGCGATGTCAATCGACTGGTATATTTCGCGGTCGAAGACGACATTGTGTACATCACCGCCGCCAGCGACCCGGAATTCATGGTTGAACGCGAACAAATCAAGCAGACTTTTGACCGCGTGGTGGAACTGATTTGTTATGACTGAAGCGACCATCCAGCACGATGTCTTCATTTCGTACCGCTTCGAGCAGCGGGTGCGCTACTTTGTCGATGTGATGGAAAGCCAGTTCGAGGCTGCCCAGCCGCCCATCACCTACTGGCGCGACCGCCGCAACATTACCGCAGGGATGGGGTGGGAAGAAGCGATTGATGACGCGATCAACGCCTGCCGCATTGTGGTCGTCATCATCACCCCAGAAGCGACACAGTCGCAGTATGTCAATTATGAGTGGTGTTATGCACTGGGACGGGGCAAGCACATCATTCCAGTCTACTTCGATGACAGCGATGTGCATGTCAAACTGCGCAAAATTCAGGCGCTTGATTTCACATCCCGCCGTTCTGAAAAGCCGCCCTGGGATGACCTGATCACGCAGATTCAGGCCAAGAAGCAGCTTCCGGTTGGAAAAGGTGAATCGCTGGGGACACGTATCGAAGCCGAAATTCAACACCTTGTCAACACAGTACCGTCAGGCCAACCGATCCAGATCGATCAATTGATCGACCTGCTCATGAGGGAACGCCAGATCGATCATGCCCAGGTACATCGCATTCAGGATATGTTGTTACGACACAGAAGCGCTAAGTCCTAGCGAAGGTCAATCGCGGATAAACCCCCAACCGCAGTGGAGCGAACCGCCCCACTGCGGAAGGAACAGCGCGGTTACGCCGTCGAACCGCTCGACGGATTGCGCCAGCTCGTCACCGGGTTGGACGTATTTGGCCGGGTGGCGGGCGGGGCTAAGAATTCGTTCGTGCCATAGGTGGCGGTGAAGATCAGGTACGTGTTGGCGATCACGAGCAGAATTTGCACGATCACGCTGGATTCATTCGAGATCACGAATGCGTGGACGATGGCAAATACCAACGCCAGCCCCAACGCGATCAGCGAGATGGCGGTACTGCCCAACCCGGTGAGACGCTTGATCAGCGCGGAGACCCCGAACGTGATCGCCGTCATCCCCGGCAGACTGAGCAGGGTTTCACGGCTGTAGAATCCCCCGCTGCCGCCCGACGGTGCATCCTGAGCGAAAGCAGGCACGGCATACACGAAAAACAAAGCTGCGAAGAAGGCGGCGACGAACAACCAGCGGAACGAACGGGCGCGGGTGATGCGCTGTGGTACTGCGTCCATGTACAAGCGTCCTTTCTGCGTTCGTAGCAAAATGAAGTCAGGAAAATACCTGGCTCCACTTTTCAGTATAGGCCGTTCACGGGATCGTGCTGGCCATTTGCGCCCGCATTTACCCGAATTTTGCGACTTTTCGCAGCATTTTAACCTTCCCAGGCTGGATTCTGGCGCACGCCGACCACTTCGCACCAGAACGGCTGTCCCCAACGGTTGCGGTACAGCGTCATGCCCACCTTGCGCATCGTCGCTTGTGAGCGGGCATTGTCATGTTCGGTGGTAGCGACCACCCGCCGCGCCCCGATTCCCTGAAAGACGAAATCGATCAGCCGTTCGGCGGCTTCGCTGGCGATGCCGCGCCGCTGATGTTCCGGCAGCACCGCCCAATACAACCCAAATTCCGGCTGCACCAGCAGATCGCCCCCTGTCGGCGGTGTATCCCGCAGCACATGCCAGGGGATCACGCTGGGAACCAGGCCGACCGCGCCCACCGGTTCCCCGGTCGCATACAGGGCGATCACGTAATCACCATACGGCGGCTGCCCAAGCGACTCCAACTGGCGGTAATTGCGCACCGCCCATTCCATCCACGCCTGGGACGCGCCAATCCCGCCTTTGCTGTCGAAACACTCGACGGCGACGCGGTGATGATGTGCCGTATCCTCCGGTGTGTATTCGCGGATGATCAGGCGGTCGGTTTCAAGCAGCAGCGGCATCGTCTCGATCCTGAGGGTGGATTACGGCGCAAGCAGATAGCGGGCGATCAGGTGCGCGCTGTCGCGGATCGCATCCTGATGCGTGCGTTCGTAGGCGTGCGATGCTTCTACACCGGGGCCGACCAGCCCAACGAGCGCATCCCCACCCGCCCGCCAGTAGGCCGACCCATCCGAACTATAGTACGGGTAAATATCGATCTTGAGGGCGATCCCATGCTGTGCGGCCAGCGCCCGCAGCTTTTGGTTGATCTCGAAATGGTATGGCCCGCTTCCATCCTTCACGCACAGCGAACAGTGATATTCGTCGCTCGCCTGGCCGTCGCCGATGGCCGCCATATCGACCGCCAGCAGTTCGCGCAGCGGTTTCGTCCACCCGGAGGATCCGCCATGCCCGACTTCTTCATAATTGGCGATCAAAAAATGGGTTTCATGGACGGGGCGCACCCCGGCAGCTTTCAGCGCGAGCAGCGCGCCGTAAATGCTGGCGACGCTGGCTTTGTCGTCCAGGTGGCGCGACCGGATGAACCCGGTATCGGTCACTTCCACCCGCGGATCGAGAAACACGAAATCCCCGACTTCGATTCCCAATGACCGCGTATCGGCAGCGGAAAAGGTTTTTGCATCGATTCGCACTTCCATGTTGTCCTGATCGCGCACCTGGGTGCGGATGTTGGCGTTCACATGCGTGGAGGGGTTGACGGGCAGCACCGTCCCGCGATAGCGGCGGTCATCGTGCGTGCGAATCGTCACCCCTTCGAATTCGACCGCCGTCCACATGAAACCGCCTAACTGCGCCGTTTTCAGCCGCCCGGATGCTTTCACTTCTTTGACCATCAGCCCCAAGGTATCGACGTGCGCCGTAACCCCGTGAACGGCGTAGTCGTCATCGCCCTGCCACACAGCATACAGCGCGCCCTTCCCGGTCAGGTGCAGCGAAAAGCCGGGCAGTTCCAGCCGCTCGAACGCCTGGCGCACATAGGCAATCGCTTCACGGTGATACCCGGTCGGGCTGGGCGTGTTGAGCAGGCCGACCAGAAATTCGATGGTGGGCGGGAGCGGGATACTCAGGTTCATGGGCGAAAGCTCCTTCAGGCGATCCGAATCGGGCGTAGATGTGTCATTGAGCGTAGGCTCGACATCGACATTCGCGAGTCGTGACAGTATAGTTTCGGGCAGATGCACATCGCAAGCGCAGAAAGCGACCTCTTGATGCGATTTTTTGCCACACCACGCGGGCGCGACCTGCTGATCGCGGCGCTGCTGTTCGCGCTGCCGCTCGTCCTGTTCGCGCCGCAAACCATCGGCGGGCGCACGCTGATCCCCGCTGAAAACCTGTACCAGTTCCAGCCCTACGCCGCCGACCGTGAAGCGCTCGGCGTACCTGCTGTCCCCCATAACCACCTGGTCAGCGATTTAGTCCTGCAAAATGTTCAGTGGAAAAGTTTCACCCGCGCCGAACTGAGCCGGGGCGAACTGCCGCTGTGGAACCCGCATCAGTTCAGCGGGATCGCCTTTTTCGCGGCGGGTCAGCAAAGCACACTGTACCCGTTCAGCGTGCTGTACTACGTGCTGCCGCTCAGCGCGGCGTATGGCTGGTTCACGGTCGTCCAGTTGTGGCTGGCGGGATTGTTCATGTACGCCTTCATGCGCGGGATCGGCGTGGGGCGGTTCGGCGGCGCAGCGGCGGGAGTCACGTATCAACTGAGCGCGTTTTTCGCCATCGGCGCGGTGTTCCCGATGATCATCGCGTCGGCGGTCTGGCTCCCGCTGATCCTGCTCATGATCGAACGGCTGATCGATCAGCCGCGCCAAACCCCGCTGTGGATCGCCACCGGCGCGGCGGCGGTGGGCTGCAACATCCTGGCCGGGCATGTCGAAATCACCTACTACACCCTGCTGATCGCCGGGTGCTATGCCGCCATCCGCCTGGGA
Source organism: bacterium (assembly GCA_033764035.1). Taxonomy (GTDB): domain Bacteria; phylum Chloroflexota; class Anaerolineae; order Aggregatilineales; family Phototrophicaceae; genus Flexifilum. Next base: position 328,726 of record JANRJJ010000012.1, on the reverse strand, counting down.
ATGCGGCTGTTCACCCCCGCCGCCGCTGGTGAAACCCGCTGGATGGCGGCCTTGCAGCGCGGCGCGGCCATGCTGGTCATGGTCGCCATCGGCGTGGGGATCGGCGCGGTGCAGTTCGTCCCGCTGTTTCAGGCCGCCGCCAACAATTTCCGGTCGGATGGCACCACCTTCGACCAGGTGTTGGGGTGGGCGCACCCGCTCCGCGATGTGGTGCAGTTCGCCCTGCCGAACTTTTACGGGAACCCCAGCCATCACACCATTTTCGATGTGTTCACGCTTCAGCAGGTCCCGGTCACCGTGAACGCGCTGGGCGAAGCGCGGGCGCATACCGAATGGGGGATCAAGAACTACGTGGAGGCGGCGCTGTACGTCGGCATCCTGCCGCTGATCCTGGCGGCGTTCGGGCTGGCGGCGCATAACCCGCGTAAGTGGATTTTCGCCGGGTTGGGATTGTTCGCCTTCACCGTGATGTTCGGCCTGCCCACCTATGCGATCCTGTACTTCACCCTGCCGGGGATCGATCAACTGCATTCGCCGTTCCGGTGGGTTTTCGCGCTTACACTGTGTGTGGCGGCACTGGCGGGCCTGGGCGCGGATCATCTCGCCAGCCGCGCACACGACCCGGCCTTCATGCGCCGGGTGCGCCGCATCGGGGCTGCACTGTGCGCCGCTGGCCTGGGGATCGGCCTGGGGCTGGTCGCGTCGCGCCTGCTGTACGAGCAGGTCACGGCAGGCATCGTCGAGCGAATTTTCAACGGTATGGCGCTGGCGACGAGCGCGTTCCCGGATGCGCGGGCGTTTTACAGCTACCAGTTCGTCAACATCGCCCTGTTTGCGGCGGCGCTGGCCGCCAGCGGAGTCGTGCTGGCGTGGGCGGGGCGCGCCCATGCGTCAACGCGCCGCGCATGGGAGCCGTTCGCCGTCGGCGTGATCGCGCTCGATTTGATCATCGCGTCATTCAGCTTCAACCCTGCCAGCGACCCCGCCTGGCTCGACTACACCCCGCCGAGCATTGCCTGGTTGCAGCAGCAGCCGGGCGAATGGCGTTACATCACGCTCGATGACCCGACCGCGCCGCATCCGCAGTTGTTCAATGCCAATATGACGCTGCGCTACGGCCTGGACGATGTGCGCGGCTACGAGAGCATCATCCCAAAACCGTATGTCGATGCCATGCGCGCCATCGCGCCGCAGGTGCAGACCGATTTCAACCGGGTTGCGCCGCTCTATACCGTGTACCCGCCGGACATCGCGTTTGATGCGTTCGACGCGCTGCGCGACGGGCGGCTGAACCCGCTCAACGTGCGCTATGTGATTACCCACACCACCACCGACCTGAGCGAGATCGACGGGTATGCGCTGGCGTACCAGGATGAGGCCGTGCGCATCTGGGAAAATGCGGGCGCGTTCGGGCGCATTTTTGCGGTCGATACGGAGTCGGTGTCCGCTGACCCGACGCTCACCTCCATGAGCGCCCGCGAGTTCACGTTCGACGTGACCACGAACGCGGCAGGCGCGGCGCTCACGATCAGCCAGAGCTACGATGCGGGCTGGCGGGCGTTCGTGCGGCCAGCGAGCAGCGATGCCGAAACTGAAATCCCCGTCATGATGGCCGATGGCGCGCTGACAGCGGTGACGATCCCCGGCGCGGGCGCGTACAGCGTGCGCATGGTGTACAGCCCGCAAAGCGTCGTGATCGGCGCGGTGATCAGCGCATTGAGCGGCATGATCGCGCTGCTGCTGTGCGGCGTATGGCTGTGGCGGCGGTTCGTCGTCCCGCCGGGCGCACCGGGTATAGACCAGAACGCGCCAGAAAGCGGGGTGCGCGTGATCGCCCGCAACAGCATCACCCCCGTGATTCTGAACCTGTTCAATCGCGGCGTGGATATGGCATTCGCCCTGGTCATGCTGCGCGTACTGGGGCCGGGCGATGCAGGCCTGTACTACTATGCGGGCGTGGTGTTCGTGTGGTTCGATATTTTCACCAACTTCGGCCTGAACCTGTACCTGATCCGTGAAGCGGCGCGGGAACGGGCGCGGGCGGCGTACCTGTTCATCAACACCAGTGCGCTGCGCGTGCTGCTGGTGGGCGCAGGCGTGCCGCTGCTGATCGGGTTTCTGAGCGTGCGCCAGAACGCACCCGACCCACTGCCCGCCGATGCCGTGCTGTCGATTGCGCTGCTGTACATCGGCCTGCTGCCCAACAGCCTGAGCAACGGCCTTTCCGCGCTGTTTTACGCCTATGAACGCGCCGAAATTCCGGCGGCCACCGCCACTGCCGCGACGATCCTCAAAACGGCGGGGCAGCTCACCGCGCTGGTGTTGGGCTTCGGCATCGTCGGGCTGGCGGCGGTCAGCATCGTCGTGAACATCGTCACGCTGGCGGTGCTGTGGTGGCAGTCGCCGCTGCGCCGTGCCAACGGCACACAGCGGCATGAGCGCGCTGCACAGGGGCGCTCCGCGTCGCCCCGCATCGACCGGGGACTGATGCGGCGCATGGTGGGCGAAAGCTATCCGCTCATGCTCAATCATTTTCTGGCGACGATCTTCTTTCAGATCGACATCGTGCTGATCGAGTGGATTCACAACCCGACGATGGTCGGGCAGTATTCGGTCGCTTATAAATGGGTGGCCGCTCTCAATGTGATCCCGTCGTTCTTCACCCAGGCGCTGCTCCCGTCGATGTCGCGGCAGGCGCACGACGACCCCGCTGCGCTCAAGCGCACGGTGACGATGGCGCTCAAGCTGCTGATGGCCGTCGCGCTGCCGACTGCCGTCGTGTTCACCTTCACCGCGTTCGCGCTGGCCGGGCTGCTGGGCGGCGCGGAGTACCTGCCCGAAGGCGGCATCGCCACCCAGATCATGATCTGGAGCATCCCGATTGGCTGGATGAACAGCCTGATGCAGTACGTGCTGATCGCGTTCGACCTTCAGCGGCGCATCACGCGGGCGTTCGCCGCCGCCGTCGGCTTCAACGTGATCGCCAACCTGATCTTCATCCCGGCGTATGGCTACCAGGCGGCGGCGATCACCACGATTCTGAGCGAAGGTGTGCTGTTGATCGCCTTTTCGATCCTGCTGCGCCGTGCCTTCGGGTGGATCGACTGGCGGGCAGTGGCCTGGAAACCCGCGCTGGCGGCGGCGGCCATGTTCGGCGTGCTGGCGGTCGGCTTCACAGTACTGCCTATTCCGGCGCTGATCGTGTCGGCGCTGGTTTATGGCGGGGTGCTGGCCGCGCTGCGCCCATTCAGCGCGGCGGAGATCGCACGGTTGGCACCACTCATGCCCGGACGGGTGCGGCGGTGGGTGCTGCGGCCTGAATCAGCAGGCGCAGCATCGTAAATCGGCGGGCGATTGTGATAGACTGGCCTGTATCAGCCTGTTCAACCGGGGAGCAAGCGCATGAAAATCGGCATCGTGGGCAGTGGATTCGTGGGGGCGACGGCGGCCTATGCGCTGGTGATGCGCGAAATTGGCCGCGAGATCGTGCTGGTGGACAAGGACGAAAAGCGCGCACGCGCCGAAGCCGACGATATTTTCCATGCCGTGCCGTTTGCCGGGGCGCTCGATGTCCACGCGGGCGGCTATGCTGACCTGGCCGGGGCGCGGGTGGTGATCATGGCGGCGGGCGTGAACCAGCAGCCCGGCGAAACGCGGATGCAGCTTCTGGAACGCAACGCGGCGGTGTTCAACAGCGTGATCCCCAGCATCCTTGACCATGCGCCGGATGCGGTGCTGGTGGTGGCGACCAACCCGGTCGATGTGATGACGCACTACACCGCGCAGATCGCGGCGCGGCGCGGGGTGAAGGCAGCGTGCGTCCTGGGGTCGGGGACGACGCTCGATACCGCTCGGTTCCGGGCGCTGCTGGGGCGGCATCTGGGGGTCGATGCGGCGCATGTCCATGCCTATGTGGTGGGGGAACACGGCGACAGTGAAGTACTGCTGTGGTCGCTGGTCAGCGTCGGCGGCATCCCGGTTGAGGATTACCTGCACGCACGCGGACTCGCGATCACCGACGCGGACAAAGCCGCCATCGACGAGCAGGTGCGGCGGGCGGCCTACCACATCATCGACGGCAAGAAGGCGACGTATTACGGAGTCGGGTCGGCGCTGGCGCGCATCTGCGAAGTGATCGTGAGCAATCAGCAGGCAATCCTGACGATCTGCGCGCCGCATGAAGAGGTTGCGGGCGTGCGCGATGTCACGCTCTCGCTGCCGCACCTGGTCAGCGGCGACGGCGTGATCGATGCGCTGCCGCTTTCGCTGACCGACCATGAACGCGATGGGCTGGCGCGCAGCGCGGGCGTGATTCGGGCGGCGCTCGATCATCTGCCTGCCGTCGAAGGGTGACGCTGCATGATCGATGTGGTCTTTGCGGTGCTGTCGGCGGTGGCCATCGGGTTGGGCGCGGTGCGCATCGTCCATTACGACCTGGCTTTTCAAATCGAGATCGCGCTCAAGCGGGCGGTACGGATGCGGCTGCCCGTGCGTACCCCGCAGTGGGAGAACAACAGCCGCTTCACCGGGATTCTGCTGATGGTGCTGGGCGTGCTGAACCTGATCGCGCTGGTGGGAGGGCGATGATGCAGATCGTACTGTGCGTGGCGTGTGATGGCTACGGCACGACCGACGATGATGGGGAGGGGCTGGAAACGGTCGAATGTGCGTGGTGCGGCGGGGCGGGCTATGTCTACCGCGATGAGGCGGGCGTAGATCGCATCATTCCCGATGCGGAGTATGGCCGGGTGGCCGACCAGCTCGAAAAGCTGGAGGCGGAACGGCTGCGCGGCCTGGGCTACACTGGGACGGCGAAAAAGCCCTGGGAACAGGACATCCGCAAATAAAAAACGGCACTCGCTGTGAGTGCCGTTTTTGTTTGAGCGGGCGAGGAGATTCGAACCCCTGACATTCTCCTTGGCAAGGAGACATTCTACCGCTGAATTACGCCCGCTTGTACACCGCATCCACTGCAATGTGAACGTCATGATAGCACACTTTCCCGGCTTGGCAAGGGCTTTTTTGATTGTGCAGTTCGTACAAAGTTGATGGATTGACAGCCGTCACACTCCACGCTAGTGTTAATGTGAAACGTTTAAACCAAACGTGCGCGTGCAGCACAAGTGAACGTTCACGGGTAAATGGGCGCTTTGATTGAGCGCTTGTGCAGGTTTTTATTGGATAACAGTTTTTGCGAACCGAACGTAAGGAGCCAGCGTCGTGCAGCACCGCTTATGGGATGTGACGGAACTGACGTTTGAGCCGAACCGACAGCTTCATTACGAAACCCTGTTCACCATCGGCAACGGCTACCTGGGAACACGCGGTGCATTTGAAGAAGGGTTCCCCGGCGATACCCCCGCTACGCTGATTCATGGTATCTACAACCATGCCGAAGGCGCGCTTGTTCCCGAACTGGTCAATGCCCCAAACTGGCTGCCGATTCGTATTACGGTCGATGGTACGCCGCTGCGCATGATCATGAACGTGAGCGCGGCGGAATTCATGAACCCGCCCGACGGCCTGGCGATTGGCTATGAGCGGGCGCTGTACCTGGATCGCGGTCTGCTGCGGCGCGAAGTGCTGTTCCGGGCAGCCAGCGGCAATATCGTCCGCATCGTGTTCGAGCGGTTCGCCAGCCTGCACGATCAGCATGTCATGGCGCAGCGCGTGACGGTGACGGCGGTCGATGGCGACCCGCAGATCACCGTCGAAGCCGCGCTCGATGCCGATGTGCGCAACGGCAAATGGCAGCACTGGCAGCCGCAGCCATTGATCAAAGCGAGCGGGACGCACATGGGCGTTCAGGTGACGACCAACCAGAGCGGCTACCGCGTGGGCATGTCGTCGCTGCTCATCACCGCTTTACCCGCCCAGGCCAAAACCGAAGGACTGCGCGCCAGCACCGCCGTCACGTTCACGCTGAAACAGGAAGAAAGCGTGACGCTCGACAAGCTGACGGCGATCTACACCAGCCGCGATGTCAACGATCCGCTGGCGACGGCGGAGGCGAAGGTCGAACAGGCGGCGGCAGCAGGCTATGAAGCACTGCTGCGCCAGCACGAGGCGGAATGGGCTGTTTACTGGCAGACCGCCGATATACAGATCGACGGCGACGAGGAAATTCAGCGCGCCGTGCGTTTTACCACCTATCACATCCTGATCCCCACACCCCGGCACGACGAGCGTGCCAGCGTCGGCGCGAAAACGCTCAGCGGGTTGGGCTACAAAGGCCATGTGTTCTGGGATACCGAAATTTTCATCGTCCCCGCACTGGTGCTGATCAACCCGAAGCTGGCGCGTAACCTGCTCATGTACCGCTACCACAACCTGCAAGGGGCGCGGAACAAGGCGAAGGCCAACGGCTTTGAAGGGGCGATGTTCCCCTGGGAAAGCACCGACACGGGCGAAGAAACCACCCCGCAGTGGAGCGACCCGCAGCCGGACGGATCGCGTATTCGCATCTGGACGGGCGACAACGAACAACACATTTCGACCGACATCGCCTACGCCATCATGCAGTACTGGCGCTGGACGGGCGATGATGCGTTCATGCGACAGTACGGCGCGGAAATCATCCTGGATACGGCGGTGTTCTGGGGCAGCCGTGTCGAATATAAAGCCGAAGGCGACCGCTACGAAATCAGCCAGCAGATTGGGCCGGATGAATATCACGAAAATATCGATAACAGCGTATTCGTCAACCGAATGACGCAGTGGCATCTGCAAACCGCCATCGGCGTGATGGGCTGGCTGGCGACGAGCGATACCGCGCAGTTCCAGCGGTTAATCGAAACGCTGAACATCACGCCCGAACGCCAGGCGCACTGGCGCGACGTGATCGCCAAGCTGTACATCCCGTTCGATGCCGACAAAGCGATCCATATCCAGTTCCCCGGCTTTTTCGAAATGGAATACATCCCCGTGCCGACGTATACGCCGCGCACGACCAGCGTTCAGGCCATTCTTGGCCATGCCCGCAGCATTCAGACTCAGGTGATCAAACAGGCAGATGTCGTGATGATGATGGCTCTGTTGGGGGATCAACTGAGCGTGCCGCCGGGGTACGATGTACGGCAGGTGATGCTCAACAACTGGCACACCTATTACCCGCGTACCGATCATGGGTCGTCGCTTAGCCCGGCCATGCACGCCTGGGTTGCCGCCAAACTGGGGCTGGATGCAGAGGCGTACCACATGCTGCACCACGCCGCGCACATCGATTTGCAGGACAACAAGGGCAACGTGCGCGATGGAATGCACGCGGCGGCGTGCGGCGGCGTGTGGCAGGCGTTGATCTTCGGGCTGTGCGGGCTGCATATTGGCGCGGACGGGCAGCTTGCCACCGCGCCCAACCTGCCGGAACACTGGCGGCAGGTCTCATTCAAGGTGTACTACCGGGGTGAAGTGCGGGCGTTCACGGTCACCAACCCGTGACCGACTCCGCACCGTCTCCCGTCGAGTATGGTGTGTTAGCGCATAAATTCTTTAACGTGGAGGATTTCAGGATGCGTAAGACTTTAGGATTGGCGCTGGCGCTCGTGCTGGCGCTCGGAATGAGCGGGATCGCTTTCGCTCAGGATACGGTTACGCTTCAGGTGTGGACGGGGGCATCATCGCCTGTCGAAAATGAAGCCAAAGAAGCGCAGATTGCCGCTTTTGAAGAAGCGTACCCGAACATCGCGGTCGAACTGCTGATTTCGCCCGATTACGGTACGCAGATTCAATCGGCCTTCGCCAGCGGCGATTACCCGGATGTGTTCACGGTCGGTCAGTTCGATTTCCCCGGCTATGTGGACAGCGGCCTGTTGGCTCCGTCGGAAGGCCGAATCGAAAACCCGGATGAACTGTACCCTGGCCTGCGTGCAGCCTTCACCGCTGCCGATGGCGAAGAATACTGCGTAGCGAAGGACTTTTCGACGCTGGCGCTGCTGTACAACCGTGACCTGTTCGACGCGGCGGGTGTAGAATACCCGACGGCGGAATGGACGTGGGCCGATATGTACGCGGCGGCTGAAACCATCACCAACAGCGATGCGGTGGAAGATGGGGTTGTTGGGCTAAGCGCGGCGGCGGACCGCAACCGCTGGCTGGCCTTCCTGTACGGCAATGGTGCAACCATCGCCGGCGAAGATGGCCTGAGCGCCGTCAACAGCCCGGAAGCCGTTGAAGCGCTGGAATTCTACAGCAGCTTCGTACAGAATGGCGTGGGCGCGCTGCCCAGCGACCTGCAAGGCAGCGGCTGGAACGGTGAAGCTTTCGGGCGCGGCCTGGCCGCCATGACCATCGAAGGCAACTGGGCTATCGGCTACCTGCAAAACGACTTCCCCGAACTGAACTGGGGCGTGGCCGAAATTCCGCTCAGCCCGTCGGGAGACCGTGGGACGCTCACCTTCACCGAATGCTGGGCAGTGGGCGCGAACACCGAGTACCCTGAAGAAGCCTGGACGCTCGTCAACTTCCTGACGGGAACCGAAGGCGCGATGACCGTCGCCACCAGCGGGTTCGGCGTGATGCCCGCCCGTGCCAATGCCTCTGAAGCGTGGCTGGAAACACGCGGCGAAGAATACGCGGCTTTCGTGAACGGCGCGGAATACGCAGTCGCCCCGGTGTTCCCGGTGGGTTATGGCGATTTCACCACCACGTTCGATGAAGGCACGACCGCTGTCGTGACCGGGCAGGAAGAAGCACAGGCCTTCCTGGACGAAGCGGCGGAAATCTGGAACGAGATCACCGAAGAAAATATGTAGGTTGAGACTGGGCGTAGTGGTGGGGTGTACTTCCCTGCAACGATGCCTGGGCGATACCTGACTCGCGGAGGGGCGATCCCAACGGATCGCCCTTTTTCATACCTATCACGATCCGAAGTATCGATCTGAACGCTTCAGGCGAGACGTTTGCCCGTTTGACCGGAAGGAATACGCTATGGCAACCAACGCTGCTGCGGCATCGTCCACACCTCAACCCCGCACCCCGCCGCCCCAGAAAGGCTCGAATGCAAAATTGCAGGAGGCGATCTCCGGTTGGGGGTTCATCCTGCCCGCGTTCGTGATCCTGTTCGTTTTTCTGATCCTGCCGCTGTTCGTGGCCGGGTATTTCAGCCTGACGGACTGGAACGGACGCACCCCGTTGACCAACCCCGACGCTTACGAACTGATCGGGCTGGAAAATTACGAACGGCTGCTCGTCAGTGGCCGCCGCGTCGATGATTTTTACAATGCGCTCAAAAATACCCTGTATTACGCCGCGGGGGTGATTCCTACCCAAACCGCCATCGCCCTGGTGCTGGCCGTAATCGTGAATCAGCGCTGGCTGAAAGGGCGCGGGTTCTTCCGCACCGCGTTCTACTTCCCGTCGATCACGTCGTCCATCGTGGTGTCGATGATCTTCCTGTTCCTGTTCTCCAATACAGGCCCGGTCAACGACGCGCTGCGGGCGGTCGTCCCCGGCTATCAGGATGTCTCGTGGCTGACCGACAACAGCGGCGTGATCCATAACCTGCTTGGCGTGTTCGGCATCACCGAAGCGAGCGCCCCGGCGCTTGCGGACACTGAACTGTTCCGTATTTCGCTGTGGGACTGGCTGAGCGGCCCCAGCGTCGCCATGTTCACGATCATGCTGCTGGCGATCTGGACGACCATCGGCACGATGATGGTGGTGTACCTGGCCGCACTGCAAAACATCCCCGGCCATGTCTATGAAGCGGCGGCGGTCGATGGCGCGAATCAATGGCAGGTATTCCGCAAGATCACGCTGCCGCTGCTGCGCCCGACCACGTTTTTCGTCGTCACGCTTGGCTTGATCGGCACCTTCCAGGTGTTCGACCAGATTTACATCCTGCAAACCAACGTCACCCGCGCCAGCACGATGAGCGTGGCCTACCTGGTGTACGATTCCGCGTTTGAAACCGACCCGAACATGGGGCGTGCCTCGGCGGTGGCCGTGACGCTGTTCGTGATCATCTTTGCGGCGACGATTTTGCAGCGGCGTTTCGTCGGCGGCGACCGCCCGGCGGACGAGTAAAGGAGCGTAGACATCATGGCAACGACTGCACAATCCCCCGCCCTTTCCGCGTCCACCACTTCCGGCGGCGGCAACGCCTGGACACTGGCGCGGCGTATATTCCCATTCGTGGGTTATGCCATTCTGATCTTCGTGGCTTTCCTGGAAATCACACCGTTCGTGCTGACGGTGGCAAATTCTTTCAAGTGCGACCCGGCAATCACGGCCTTTCCAGGGGCATTCGTCCCCACCTTCCAGACGGTTGAATGCCAGACCAGCGAAGGTGTGCGCCTGACGGCGGCGCAGCAGGTGAACGGCATCACCTTCGACCCCACCCTTTCCGGCTACGAACGCATCTTAGGCAGCGGCGCGGACTTGCCCCGGTGGGCGTTCAATACCGTGATTTACGCCGTCGTGGTCACGATTCTGCGGCTGGTGTTCGATTCGCTGGCGGGCTACGCGCTGGCACGGCTGAAGTTCCCCGGTAACCGCGTGATGTTCTTCGTGATCCTGGGCGTGCTGATGATCCCCGGCGTGGTGCTGCTCATCCCGCGCTTTCTGATGCTGCGTCAGTTGGGGCTGCTCAATTCGTACCTGGGGTATTTCCTCGTCCTGGGGGCGGATGCGTTCGGGATTCTGCTTATGAAGCAGTTCTTTGAAAACATCCCACGCGAAATCGAAGAAGCCGCGTCGGTCGATGGAGCCGGGCGCGTGCTGACGTTCTTCCGCATCGTGCTGCCAATGGCGACCCCGGCGCTGGTCGCGCTGGCGATCTTCAGCTTTCAGGGGCAGTGGAACAACTTCATGGATGCGCTGATCATCGTTGGCACGAACCAGGACATGTTCAACCTGCCGCTTGGCCTGACGGTCTTGCGCGGTTCCGGCCAGGACGTACAATTCGACCTGGTGCTGGCGGGCGCGGTGATCACCACCGTGCCGATGGCGATCATCTTCTTCATCTTCCAGCGCTATTTCGTGGAAGGCGTGAGCTACAGCGGGCTGAAGGGCTAGCCGCGCTGGTGGTTGGGCAATCAACACGATGAAACCCGGCATGTGGTTTATAATGGCAAATAGCCATGTGCCGGGTTTATAAACAAGGGTGCGAAACGATGCATTCCGTTCGGGCTGTTTATCAAGATGGTCAGCTCCGGCTGCTGGAACCGCTCGATTTACGAGAAGGCCAGGAAGTCCATGTTCAGATCGTCGAATCTGCGCCCAATTTTCGTGATCTGATTGCAGATTTACTGATTCAGTTTGATGAAACGGAAAATCCTATTGAATGGGACGATGATTCCGCGCAGCAGGCGCTCGATCCGCTGCTGCATGGGCTTCCTTCGCTTTCTGAAATCATCATCGAGGACAGAAACAGATAGCAATGGGCTTTTTGCGCGGCATTGACGGACGAACATGGCTATGCTGACCGCTTTCCGGGTGATCGGGCGGGCGCTGCGCCACCTGAACGGCAATGGCTACCTGTACGTGTGGGCGAACCTCGCCTTTCTGCTGCTCTCCGTCCCCATCATCACCATGCCTGCTGCCTGGGCGGGACTGTGCAGGCTCAGCTATTACGCCATCCGCCAACCCGCCGCCGAATGGGATGATTTCGTGGACGGCTTCAAAGCGTTCCTCAAGCGCGGCCTGCTGATCGGCGTGTTCAACCTGGCGTTCGTGCTGATCAACTGGGTCAACCTGGTCAGTACGCGGGGGGATTCACTGGGGGAATGGGCGCTGCGCTTCGTGTGGCTCAGCGCGTTGATCGGCTGGTTTTTCGTGCAGTTCTACGCTTACCCGCTGTATTTTGCGATGAAAACGCCCTCGCTGCGCGGCGCGTTCCGCAATGCCGCCGTGATGATCCTGCTCAACCCGTTTTTCACGCTGGCGCTGGCCTTCGCGCTGGTGATCCTGTGGTCGCTCAGCACGATTCTGCTGGCCGCGTGGGGGCTGCTCACCGTGAGCGCGATGGCGATTATTGCCAACATCGCCGTGCAGGATCGGCTGCGCAAAGCCGGGTTCGAGCCGCCGCCGGAGAACGTTACCGTCGAAAATGAGACGATCTACGGCGGGGATTCCCCGTGATAGGGGACGTTACTTTGCCCGCGCCGGGACTCGGCGCATATCCTGGGTCGCTTCCTTGACATTGACCGGGAGCGTGAACGCGAACGTCGATCCCCGGTCTACTTCGCTTTCCACCCAGATACGCCCGCCGTGCGCTTCGACGGCCAGGCGGCAGAACGCCAGCCCCAACCCGAACCCGGACGGCGCATTTTGGTAGCGCACCCGGAAAAACTTATCGAAAACCCGTTCGCGCAGCCCCGCCGGAATGCCAGACCCGGTATCGCTCACGCTCACGCAGATGCCTTCTTCGACTGCCGCCGCTTTCACCGTGATGCGCCCGCCCGTCGGCGTATGCTTGGCGGCATTTTCCACCAGGTTGACGACCACGCGCTGCACCATATCGGCATCGATCAGCACCGTAGGCAGGTTCGGGTCCATTTCGAGCGTGACGACCTGATCGGAATAATCGATGATCGGGCGCACCAGTTCGACGGCTTCGCTGAGCAGATGCGGCACGCTGGCGGGCTTGCGGTTCATGATCGCCTTGCCGCCTTCCAGCCGTTCCAGGTCGAGCAGCCCTTTGACCATGCGCGTCATCTGCTGCGTGCTGCGGATCGCCAGGTCGATCAGATCATGGGCGACGGTGCGTTCGCCGCCTACCACCCGGCCTAAGCCGCTCAGGCTGGTGTTGATGTTTTGTAAAGGGTTGCGCAAGTCGTGGTAGATCATGGCCGAAAGATCGCGCCGCAGCCCTTCATCGCGGATCAACGTATTGCGTTCGGCTTCGGCGCGCTCGAAGGCATCGCGGTAGGCGGCTTCGCGCTGCTGAAGCGCTTCAACGAACAACGCATTTTCCAGCGCCGCGCCCAGCACATCGCCCGCCGCCTCCAGGGTGTTGGCCTTCAGCGCCGTGAAATAATCGATTTGCGGGTGAATCACGATCAGCGCGCCCAACAGGGCTTGGCGGTCGGCGGTGCGCAGCGGCAGTCCAATCGCTGACCCGCTGGCCGCGACGAGCGCTTTCGGGTTGCTTGACCAGCGCGGGTCGGTGCTGATGTTGCGCACGATGATCACGCGCCTGCCATGCAGGACGAAGCCCATCAACCCCTGGCTGATCAGCGTCGTCCAGAATTCGGCTTCATCGTCCAGGTGATAGCCGATCAGCGTGGTATGCGTAGGGGAGCCATGTTCATCCAGGATGGCCGCGCCCGCCTGGTTCGCACCGACCAGTTCGGTCATGTGCGTGGCAGCCGTGCGGAGGATCGATGCGACATCGAACTGTTGATGATGCAGAGTCGCCGCAAATTTTGCCAGCCATGCATCGCGCCCGCGTTCTTCTAGCCCCATACCCCACCCATTTCCATACCCAGTTGTTCGGTTCATGCGGTGTTTTTGAAGGCTGCTGATCGCATCGTCCCTTCATCTACGTATGGTAGCGTAAGTCCTGCCTGAGGACGACTTAAGACCCGTGTGACTTTTGTACACCCACGCCGGAACTTTTACGCCTTTAAGACATTTTTCATACCGAATTGACAAGCCTTCGGCCTTTGGCAGCTTACCGCCGAACGCTGAAGGCTCACCGCCGTAACTGCATGATCTCGAAGATCAGCTTATGAAACGTCTTGCGCGGGTTGCTGCCATCGTAGCTGATCGTGCGCAGCCGGCTCAGTTCAGCGGGCAGCGGCGTAACAGGCTGGTAGATCAACGGGACGACGGGCTTTTCCCGGTTGATGAAGTGGCGGTATTCCATCTTTACATAATTCGAGTTGAGCGAATTGGGCGATACCACGATCACCATCGCCCAGCATTCCAAAAGCGCCTGTTCGACGGCGGCGCGCCAGTCTTCGCTGCCCTGGACGAGATACTGATCGACCCACACGTTCAGCCCGGCATCCTGAAGGCTGAGCGTCAGGTTGGCGACCACGCTTTCCCACGCATCCCGCGAATACGAGATCATCACATGGTCTTCCAGCGCGCCCGGCTGTAAGCCCGTCCCCAGGCGCGAAACCTTGCGCTGCGCCGGAACCGGGTTGATGAACGACGTGAAGCCCAGTTCTTCGCGGGTGTATTCGCCCGTCGCACGCTTCGCCGGGGACGGATCGACCGCGATGTACGCATCGGCGTTGGTTTGCAGAATGTACTGAAGCTGCACCGCCGTCCCCAGGCGCAGCACATCGTCGGTCGCCAGCGAATGCGGTTCGTTCAGCAGCGCGCCGTTGATGTACGTGCCGTTGGTCGAACCCGTATCTTCGACCACGTAATCATTCTTGACCCGCCGCAGCCGCACATGATTCCGGCTGATCTCCGGGTCTTGGATGATGATGTCGTTGCCCGCATCGCGCCCAATGGTATGCAGCGGGTCGCTGAGGTAATAGACGCGCCCGACCGTCGGTCCCATCGTCATCATCAGCACATGGCGGCAGTCGTCGGGCGTTTCCGCTTCTTCCTGACGCAGCGGGAGCGGCTGGGTCTGCGTGGGATGGTTCAGGCTGCCTGTGCCGCCTGCCCCGGTGCGCTCATATTCCAGCGTGATCGAATCGCCCAGTTCGACCAGCGAACCGGGCTGAAGCAGCCAATTGTTGATCACGCGCAGACCGTTCACGAACGTGCCGTTGCTCGAATTCAGGTCGTGGACTTCGTAATCGTCCATCAGGCGGATCAAACGGCAGTGTTCGCGGCTGACCTCGTTGTCATGAATGACAATCTGATTCCTGCGTCCACGCCCTATCGTGATCTCATCAATATCCAGGTCGTACACTGCGCCCGGCGTTGGCCCCCGGCGCATAATCAAGCGTGGCATTCTGCCCCCGCATTTCTCATAAGTTCGTTCCCTTATATTGTATAAATTTTTCGTGAAATTTGCCCTGCCACTTGTGCGGGGAACTGCACTGCACAGAGGTTGTGAAGAAACCTGATCAAAAACGAGTCGTCTTCCATTGAAAGACGACTCGTTCATGGCTTTTGAGCCTGCCCGCCTGCTATGGCGAAGCGGTGACTTCGGGCGATTCTGTCGCGTCGGGCGATGGTGTCGCTTCGGCTGAAGCGGTGCTTTCGGCGGTGACTTCGGGCGTTGCCAGCAGCGCTTCCATCGTCTGCGTAAGCTGTACAGCCTGGGTTGCGAAGATCGTCGTCGCCGTCGCCGTTTGCTCCACTTCGCTGAGCGGGTTCGGGGTGGCCGTCGCCGTCGCGGTGGGGGTGGGCGTGGGCGCATACGGCGGCACGTTGATCAGCGTGATCAGCGCGTCCAGCGCCGTATCGCTCACCAGCACCAACCGCTGTGTGCCGCTGAAACGCGGGCGTTCCCCCGTGAAACGGTCGGACGCTTCGGCGGTCGCGTCCGCTTCGGCGGTGGACATGGCTTCGGCGGTTGCGTCCGCTTCGGCGATGGACATGGTTTCGGCGGTTGCGTCCGCCCCAACCGTTGCATCAGGTTCGTCAGTGAAGATGGCTTCGGCGGTTGCGTCCGCTTCGGCGGTTGCGTCCGGTTCAGCGGTGGACTCCGCATCGGGTGTTTCTTCCACGATGGCGTAATAGCGGTTGCCGGATGGGTTCTGCGCCCCAACATACAGCGTGTACCCCGTGCCGCTGGCGCGCAGTTGAATCGAGTAGAGCGGTTCCGCCAGCCCGAACGCGGCGATCTGGTCGGAGTCGAATGTGTCGGTGTATTCCAGCGCCGCCAGCGTGTTGATGGTCGTGTTGATCGCGTCCTGGTTCGGCGGGGTGATGTCGCTCTGGTACGTCCCGGCGATCTGCCACGCGCCGCCCGCGTCTTTGGTCAGGGTGATGTATTCGCCCGAATTGTGGTTGATCACCCGCAGCGAATCGGCAGCCGCCGGGTCGATGGCGCTGAAGGCCGGTCCGCTCACGCTTGAAGGCGTGGGCGTGGGGTCGCCCGGTGCGCTGGCCTGCTGGTTGGTGAGAATGATCACCCCGGCGATCACCGCGATGGCGACCACCAGAAGGATGAGAGTGCCTGCATTCAGCCGCATAGTTCGTCTACCTCACGTCCATGAGAAGTAAGCCGCGCAAGCCGCATCACGCTTTGCGGCGTTCGCGGTTCGTCCACCACACATAAGCGCCAATCGCCAGCACGCCGAACGGCAAAACGAACACCGTGAGCAGGTTGACATCGCGCAGGGTTTGCTGCGTGACGGTGATCGGCAGGTCTTGCGGGCGCGTCACCTGCTGAATGGTGATCTGCTGGAAGAAGTCGTTGAAGTTGGTCGCCCACACCAGGCTGTTGAACGCGACGGTGATGTTATCGAAGTTGGTCAGCGCGTAGGCATCGAGCGCGGGCGATGTGCTGCCGAACACGATCAGCTTTGCGCCCGTCGTCGTATTTTCGGCGGTGGCCGCCAGCACGTACTGCTGCTGCACCGCATCCGCCGGGCGGCTCAGGTCTTCTGCGGTGAGCATGGCGGCAATATCGGTGCGGGCATAAGATGCGGAGCTGGAACGCGCCAGCGGGGTCAGGATCACGTTGGCGGGCGCGGGGTCGGCCAGGGTCAGGCTGTGCGGCACATCGAAGATGACCGCGCCCTGCGCCGGGTCCAATCCCGTCGTGGTGATAAAACTGGCCAGATCGAGATCGGTCGAGCCAGGGCGCAGCGGGTTCTGGTACGCCTGCACTTCATCCATGACGACATCGTTGTTGATGCGAATGCCGAACGTGCTGAACAGGTAGTCGTTCAGCGCCGCGTCGGTCGCCAGCGCTGCTGCCTGTTCGTTGAAGTTCGTCCCGGCCATCAGCACCAGGTCGCCGCCGCCGTTCAGGTAGTCCTGAATAACGGCCAGTTCTTCGGCGGTGAAGGCACGGCTGCCGCCGGGGATCACGAGAACCTGCCCATCGCGGCTTTCATCGTTCAGCCGGAATTCGCTTTCGGGCGCGGTCAGGTCCACCAGCGAGATCGTCTCGACTGTCCAATCGAACTGGCTGACGAGCGCCTGCTGAATCACGGTCATCTGTTCGGCTTCGCCGTCCTGCACATTGAGGAAGTACGCCGCGAAATTCCCGCTGGCCGCCACTTTCAGAATCGCGTTGGTCAAATCCTGCTGAAGCGAACTTTCCAGAAGCTCGACGTTCTGAATATCGGCGGTGAACCCCGTTTCGTCCGGCTGAATCGCGCCCAGGCTGAACGGGTTGTCCCCGGTCACGCCGTCGGGCGTGGTAAGCGTCTGCGGCTGGCCGACCAGCGATGGGTTATCGACCACCACGGCGATCTGACCGCCGCGTGTCACACCGTACAGGTTGGCAATCGGCAGGCTGCGATCCAGGTCATACGCCTGATATTCGATCTTGCCGCCGCTGGCCGCTGCGTAATCTTCAAACAGCAGTTGATCGCGGTCGCGCTGGCCGCCCTGGGACGTGTTGTAGAACGCCAGGATGCGCACACGCGGAATGCTGGGGTCAGCACCGAACGCGGCGATGGCCTGGCGCGATTCTTCCGTGAGCGAAAATTGATCGCTTTCGGTCAAATCGATGCGCAGTTCGGCGTTGCGGGCGAAGATGTACGCGAACACGAACGCGGCCAGCAGCAGCACGGTGACCACGATGCTTAGCCCACCGAAACGGGCGGTGCGCCCGGTCAGCAGGCCGAACGCCTGCTGTGGAGCCAGCAGCATCCAGGCGATGAACGAGAGAATGCCCAAGCCAAGCCCGCCGAAGCCGATTGCGCCGAATTCTGGCTGCGTGATGGCGACGACGATGGCGACCAGGATGCCGATCACGCCGATGGTGAGCAGATAGCTCGGTGGGATGAGCGGTTCCTGCTGGGATGCGGGTGTTGCAATTGGGTTGTTCTGGTTGTCGGTCATCATCCCCCCTTATTATGCGCGCCAGCGCCGCGTTTCAACGATGCGCGTGGTGATGAACAGCGCACCGACGATCAGGAACACGAAATACAACAGGTCTTCCAGCCGGATGATCCCCGCCGCCAGGGTCGCTTCATAATGCGCCGTCAGCCCCAGTTCGCGCACGAACGCCGCCAACTGTGGGTTCTGGTTGCCGATGAAGATCGCGGCGACTTCCGCGAGATACAGCACCAGCACGGTCGCCGCGCTTAGGAAAGCGGCGATGATCTGGTCTTCGGTGACCGCCGTCCACACCATGCATACCGCGATCACCGCGCCGCCGTACAGCCATGCGCCGAAATACGCCCCGAACGCCGTCCCCAAATCCGGGCTGCCGACGGTCGTCAGCACCAGCAGATGGATCAGCGTGAGCGCCAGCAGCACGGTATAGTACGTCCACGCCGCCAGAAATTTACCGATGATGAACTGACCTTCGTGCATGGGCAGCGTCATCAGCACTTCAAGCGTGCCTTCGCGGGCTTCTTCGGCCAGCAGACGCATGGTGAGCAGCGGCGCGATCAAAAACAGCAGAAAGGTGAGCAGGCCGGGCATATACGTCGGGTCGGCGGGTACGCCCGCCTGAGGATTGGCGGCCTGCGCCAGATAGCCGTTGAACAGCACGCCCAGGAAGAACAGCATCGCAAAGGCGATGGCGTAGGCGATGGGCGAACGGAAATACAGCCCCAGTTCGCGTTTGTAGACCGCCCAGAACGGCGCGCTGCCGCCCGTGCGCACGCTCTGGTTCAGGACGCTGGTACTGGTCGTGTTCATCGTTTGATCGGTCATGGCATCACGCCTCCACTTTTTCCGGCGCGGCTTCGGCGGCGGCGATCTCGTCGGCAGCGGCCTGGCGCGTCAGTTCCAGGAAGATTTCTTCAAGATTGATCGCGAGTGGGCGCAGTTCGGTCAGCCGGATTCCGTGTGCAATCAATGCGGCGGCCATCGCTGCACGCGGGTCGGTATCCGGGCTGCTGGGCGTGACCACGACCGCGCCACCGAACATCGCATCCAGGCTGGCATCGGCCACGCCCGGCAGTTCGCGGATCACCGGGATCGCCGCCTGTGCATCGCCCTCCACGCGCAGCAGCACGCGGCCACCCCGTGCCAGTTCCGCCCGCAGCCCGGCGGGTGACCCCTGGGCGACGATTTCGCCCTGGTTGATGATCACCACGTTATCGCACACCTGCTCGGCTTCGCTGAGGATGTGCGTGCTGAACAGCAGGGTATGATCGCGCCCCAGTTCGCGCACCAGCGAACGCAGTTCGAGTACCTGATACGGGTCAAGACCGATGGTCGGCTCGTCCAGGATCAGCACGGGCGGGTTGTGCAGCAGGGCTTGTGCCAGCCCGACGCGCTGCCGCATCCCTTTCGAGAGTGTGCGAATGCGGCTTTCGGCGCGGCTGATCAGCCCGACGCGCTCCAGCACTTCATCGGCACGGCGGCGAAGCTGGCGCACGCCGCGAATTTCCCCGACGTACATCAGGTAGCCGCGTGCGGTCATATCCCGGTACAGCGGGACATTTTCCGGCAGGTAGCCGACGCGCTGGCGCACCTGCATACTCTGGTCGAACACGTCGAACCCGTCCACCGTCGCCTTGCCGGATGTCGGCGGCATATAGCCCGTCAACATGCGCATCGTGGTGGTTTTCCCCGCCCCGTTCGGGCCTAAAAAGCCCGTCACCTGGCCGGGTTGGGCGCTGAAACTGATCCCTTTTACTGCCGCGACTTCGCCATACGCTTTTGTCAGATTCTGTACTTCAATCAAGGGTGTCACCTCCCCTTTTTCTGTGATGTCGGGGCAAACGGACGCTATTATACAGGCCGCACAGCGGAGCGGGGGCGCATTCGGCGCACCGCCGCCCCTGAGTTTACAAACATTTTACAAAGCGCTGACCGCTCGTTCATCCCATCACCTGCCGCCGGATCGCGTCTACGTCTGCCGTGCGCAGATAGGCACGGTACGCGGCGGGTTCGGCCAGCCGCTGGCGCAGTGTGACCAGCGCGTCCCCATCACCTTGTGGGCGGGCGCGCCCCGTCCCCCGCTCGATATGGTATTCGCCGCCCGCCCCAGTCTGCGCGGCAGCTTGGGTCAACGCGATCACGCCCTGGCCTTGCAGCCAGTCCAGCCCGGCTTCAACGGTTTCGGCATCGTGCGCCATCGCCCGCGCCAGGTCTGGCGCAGATGCGCGCCCACCGCGCCGTTCGATGGCGTATTTGACCAGCCCAGCCAACCGGCGCGTGAATGCTTCAGGCGTGTGCAGGCCGGGATCATGCGCGAACCAGTACACCCTTTCCGGCCTGACGGCGGCGATCACCTCACGCAACCGCACCCGTGCGCCCGGAGCCGTCCAGACCACGAGCGCGGCGGCCTGGTCGTCATCGCCCACTGGCGGATAGAAGGCTAAACCAGGTCGATCCGGGCGATCCGCTTCGGCATACACGATCAACGCGGGTTCACGCGCCTGGATTGCCACCAGTTCTGCCAGCGGATCGGCGGCGGTGCGCAGGTCGATCACGTCGAGCGGACGGCGGGCGGCGGCGGGCGCGGCTCCCGCTGCGGGGCGTGCGCCGATGAAGACGGCCTGAAGTTCCCGGCGGCCTTTCCAGGTGCGGGCGCGCACGCTGAACGCAATATCGACGGTCGTTTCCGGCAGCAGATCGGGGTCGGCTTCGATCATCCCCGCGCCGTTCCACCAGATCACGCGGGCTGTTCCCCCGGCGGGGTCTTCGACCGTGAGCTGAAGATGATCGCCAGACTGCCCCAGCGTCGTCCGCCGGGTGACCTGCACCCCGCGCACCGCCAGCACCAGCGGCGGGTTGCCCACCCCGAACGGAGCCAGCGGATCGAGCGCGTCGGCCAGGTCGAGCGTGAGATCGCCCAGGCCGATGAACCCGGCGATCTCCAGGGCGGGCGGCGGCGGTGCAGTCACGCCCATCGCCCGGATCGCCCGGTTGATGGCACGGCGAAAATCGGGCAGTCGTTCCGCGTCGATGGTCACGCCCGCCGCCATCGTGTGGCCGCCGTAGCGCAGCAGCAGATCGGGCTGTTCGGCGGCAGTCCTGTTGAGTGCTTCGGTCACATCGATTCCGGCGGTCGAACGCGCCGACCCTTTTAACGTGCGCGGGGATGCGTCCGCATCGGCGTTCGGCGCGCTCACCGTGTCGGCGCTGCCCCCGAACAGGAATACCGGGCGGTTGTACTGTTCGACCAGCCGGTTCGCCACGATCCCGACTACGCCGGGGTTCCACGCCGCGCTGCCCAAAACCAGCACGGGCGAATCGAGCAGCGTCCGGTCTTTTTCGACCTGGGCGCTGGCCGCCGCGAACACCTGATCCGAAAGCAGTTTACGATAGGCGTTCAACTGTTCCACGCTGACGGCGCGGGTGCGTGCTTCGCTGATCGTCGCCGTCAGCAGCAGTTCTACCCCGGCAGCGGCATCGGCCAGGCGGCCAAGCGCGTTCAGGCGCGGCGCGATGGCGAAACCGATCTGTTCTTCCCCGAACTGCTGCGGATCGATGCGCGCCAGTTCGAGCAGCGCGGCGATGCCGGGGCGCGGCTTTTCCCGAATATCCGCGATGCCCAGCTGAAGCAGAAAGCGGGTATCGCCCGTCTGCACGGCGACATCGGCCACGATGCCCAGCGCGACCAGATCGCCCACTTCAGCCGGGGTGACGGACTGCTCATCGTAATGCCAGTGGTCGGTATACAGCGCGGCGATCAGTTGATAGGCCACGCCTACCCCTGGCAGGGTCGCCAGCGGGTGATCGTCCGGCAGGCGGCGCGGGTTGATGTTCGCCAGCGCGGGCGGCAGTGCGGCGGGCAGGTTGTGGTGATCGGTCACGATCACGTCCACGCCGTGCGCATTTGCCAGCCGCACCGCTTCATGCGCGCTGATCCCGGTATCACAGGTGAGCAGCACAGCGGGCGGCTGTGCGCCATTCAGGTACGCGGCCAGCACGTTGGGGTCAATGCCGTGACCTTCGCGTTCACGGTGGGGGATGTGATAGGCGACGTGCGCGCCCTGGGAACGCAGCGCCGATACCAGCAGCGCGGTCGCAGTCTGGCCGTCCACATCGAAATCGCCCCACACCAGGATATGTTCGCCATCCTTGACGGCTCGTGCGATGCGTTCGGCGGCACGTTCCATATCCGGCAGGGTGAACGGGTCGGCAGGGCGGTAATGATCCGGGTCAAGGAACGCACGAGCATGGTCGGCACGGGTGATCCCCCGGCGCACGAGCGTTTCCGCGACCAGCGGCAGCAGGCCGAGCGCGGCGATCTCGTCTGGGACGGTCACCGGGGATGGGTCGATCCAGGGACGGGGCATACGAGCGACTCCTTTCAGCACGGCTTTCTGTATAATAAGGCGCGTTTGCAGTCGAACCTCAAATCAGCAAGCGAGAACAGCAGCATGTACATTCTGGGCATCAATGCGTATCACGGCGGGGCAAGCGCGTGCTTGATTCACGATGGACGGCTGATCGCCGCCGCCGAAGAAGAACGCTTCAACCGGACGAAATACTGGGCGGGCTTCCCGGTGCAGGCGATTCACTACGTCCTGCGTGAAGCGGGTATCACGCCGCACGACCTGGATCATATCGGCATTTCGCGTGACCCAAAAGCCAATCTGATGGAAGCGGCGCTGTATTTCTTCGCCCGCCGTCCCACGCTCAACATGGTGCGCGACCGCCTGAGCAACAGCCTGAAGGTCGGCGCACTGAAGACCGAATTTGCGCGGTATATGGGCATCACCGACCCGCTGCGGGCGGAATACCACAACGTCGAACATCACCGGGCGCACATGGCGAGCGCATTTTTCGTCAGCCCGTACCCGGATGCCGCCATCCTGAGCATAGACGGCGCGGGCGATTTTATCACCACCATGTGGGGGACGGGCAGCGGCCATCAGATCACCGTTCAGGACGAGATCAGGTTCCCGCACTCGCTCGGAATCTTCTATAACGCGGTCACGCAGTGGCTCGGGTTCCCCAAGTACGGCGATGAAGGCAAGGTGATGGGGCTGGCTCCGTATGGCACGCCGCGCTACCTGGACGCGATGCGCAAGCTGGTGCGCGTGCAGCGCGACGGCACGTTCGAGCTTGACCTGGATTATTTCGTGCATCATGCCGACGGCGCAAATATGAGCTGGGAAGGCGGTGAACCGATCATCGGCACGCTGTTTTCACCCAAGCTGATCGACCTGCTCGGTGAGGCGCGGGTGCCGCGCAGCGAGATCACGCCGCATCATATGGACGTGGCCGCCAGCCTACAGGCCATGCTGGAAGAAGCGGAAATGGCGCTGATTCAGCGCGTGCAGGCGCAAACCGGGTCGCCTGCGCTGACGATGGCGGGCGGCGTGGCGCTCAACAGCGCGTTCAACGGCAAAATCCTCCCCAATACCGCCTTTAAGGACATTTACATCCACCCGGCGGCGGGCGATGCCGGGACAGCGCTCGGCGTGTGCTATTACATTCATCACCAAATCCTGGGGATGCCGCGTGACCCGCAGCGCGGGGTCGGCTATGTGATGCACGATGCGTATACCGGCCCCGGCTTCAGCGACGACGTAATCCGCGCCGAACTGGAACGGCACTCGCTCACCTATCAGGCGCTCGATGACGAGACGCTCGTCAAACGCGCCGCCGACCTGATCGCCGGGGGGAACGTGGTCGGGTGGTTCCAGGGGCGCATGGAGTGGGGGCCGCGTGCATTGGGCAACCGCAGCATCCTGGCCGACCCGCGCCGCGACGACATGAAAGACATTCTGAACGCCCGCATCAAGCACCGCGAAAAGTTCCGCCCGTTCGCCCCGTCGATTCTGCTGGAGCGCACCGCCGAATACTTCGACCAGGCGTACCCAGACCCGTTCATGATCAAGGTATATGGTGTGCTGCCGGAAAAACAGCGCGAAATTCCTGCCGTCACCCATGTGGATGGCACAGGCCGCCTGCAAACGGTCGAAAAGGCTCATGCGCCGCTGTACTGGGCGCTGATCCACACCTTTGGCGAAGCGACGGGGACTCCGGTGGTGCTGAACACGTCGTTCAACGAAAACGAACCCGTCGTCTGCACGCCCGCCGAAGCCATCGACTGTTTCCTGCGCACGAAAATGGACGCGCTCGCCATCGGCCACCAGATCGTGACCAAGTAGCGAATGGGGCTGACGCGCCAGCTAAGACGGTGATGAGGAAATAGGGCAAGTGGTACGTTCGGCGGGATAATGAATCGTGTTGAATGCGTCTATGAACCGCAGCCGAAGCGCAGCCCAACGATGGCTGAAGGTACAGCGCCAAAGGAGCGAACGAAATGGCGACCAAAACGAAAAAAACAGCCGCAGCCCAGGATACCGCAATGCAGGACGGCGCGGGCAAGATCAGCATCCCCGCCGCGAATGGCAATGCGAAAGGCAGCGCCGCCCCGAACCGGGCGACGGCCCCGGACGAACCCAAACCGGACATCGGCCTGAACGACGAACAGCGGGGGGGCAGCATTGAACTGCTCAACCGTCATTTGGCAAATGGCTATGTGCTGTACACCAAGACGCGCAATTATCACTGGAACGTGCGCAGCCGCCGTTTTGCGGAACTGCACGAATTCTTCGAGGAACAGTACGATCAGCTTGCCGAAGCGGTCGATCAGTACGCCGAACGCGCCCGTCAGCTTGGCGGGATGGCGGCGGGGACGCTGGCCGAATTTCTGCAACTGGCGACGCTTAAGGAAGAACCCGGCGTATACCCCGACCCGCAGACCATGATCCGCAACCTGCTGACCGACCATGAAGCGGTGATCCGGTCGCTGCGCGCCGACGTGGATCGTACCAGTGACGAACTGCACGATACCGGGACGAGCGATTTCCTGACCGCGATGATGGAAAACCACGAAAAAATGGCGTGGATGCTGCGCGCTCACCTGGTCGAACACGACTAGGCGAACTTTTCCCCTCAAACGAAAAACCGCAGTGCTGTGTAAGTATCCAGCACTGCGGTTTTTGATTCTTCTGACGGCCTGGTGTTAGCGGCGGCGGCGGTTCTGCTGGCGGCTTGTCAGGATCAGGTAGATCACTACCAGCAGGATGAGCAGAATCCCCACGCCGACCAGGATCAGGGGCAGGTTTTGCGCGTTGACGAGCGGTTCGTCCTGTTCTATTTCTACCGGGACGAGCGTCGGCGTAATCGTCGGCGCGGTCTGCGCTTCGGCGGTGAGCAGTACCGCGTCATCGGTCGTTTCCGGCGTATCGGTCACCGTGGGGGCCGGTCGCGTCGCCGTCGGCGCGGTGGGGCTGGCGGTGACGGTAACCGCCGTTTCATCGCTCACGGGCGTTTCGGTTTCGATCACCTGCGCCACTGCCTGCGCCGTCGATGTGGCGCTGGTCTGGTTTTCGGCGGTCTGGGTGGCGGCGGCTTCTGTCGCTGCGGCCTGCTGTGCCACTGCCGTTTGCGCCGTTTCGGTGGCGCTGCGCGCCTGTGCCGTTTCCGTGCGCACAACATCCGTCCCGGCCAGGATCGCATTGGCAGTGGCGGTGCGTGCCTGGATCATCTCATCGCGCACGGCGGCGGTTTCCGATGCGGCAATGTCCGCCGCCTGCCGCGCCAGGATCGTGCCTTGTGCGGCGGTCGATGTTGCCTGGCGCTGTGCGGTCGCGGCGGCGCTGGTCTGCGTGGCGTTGACGACCGCCACAGCCGATGCGGTAGCGATCTGCGCGGTCTGCGTCGCCTGGGCGTTGATCGTGTCTTGTGTCGCCGTCTGCGCGGTGGCCGTGCTGATCGCGTTCTGCACAGCGGTATCCGTCGCCGCCTGTGCGAGCGTTTGCGTCGCGGCGGCGGCGGCCTGGGTCGCCTGGGCATTCCGGGTCGCGGTGCGGGCGGCGTTCTGCGTGGCCGCGTTCAGCGTGGCTGTCTGCGCTTGGGCGGTGTTGACCGCGTTCTGTTCCGCCGTCTGCGTGGGGATCAGCACGGTTTGGGTCGCGCCTGCATTCCCGGTCGCAGTGGCATTCGCATCCGCATCCGCCGTTGCGGTGGCATCTGCGTTCCCGGTGGCGGTAGCATTCGCGTCCGCATCCGCCGTTGCGGTGGCATTTGCGTTCCCGGTGGCGGTAGCATTGATCACCTGCTGCGCGGCGCGGGTCTGCACGGCATTAGCCGCCGCCGTCCCGGTGACCGCCGCGTTCTGCGTGCGGGTGCCGCTGACCGCAGCCGCCGTTTGTGTGGCATCCGCTTGCGCGGCGGCCTGGGCGGTGTTTGCCAGCACGGTTGCGCTCACCACCGCCTGCTGCGTCGCGGTCACGGCGGCGATCTGCGTGGCGGTGGCACCGGGATCGCCGCTGATCGAGAACGTCAGGTCACGGGTGGCGCTTTGGCCGCTGGTGTTGTCCGCGATCAGCCGGAGGATGTGTTCGCCCGGCGCATAATCGAGCGCCCGAATCGTGAACTGGAACGGTTCGCCCATCAGGTGCGCCAGATCGACCCCATCAATGAAGATCGCGAGATGTACGACCGGCGTTTGACTCTGGAACGTGACGGTGATCTGGCGGTCGTCGTCGAGCGTTTCGCCGTCCTCCAGCCCATCCACCTGAATCACGGGCGGCAGCGCCGAAACGATCACCGGGATGCGGACTTCGCTCGCCTGGCCGTTTTCCTGTTCCGCCGTGACCGTCACCGTCCAGCTTCCCGGCGCAATGCTCAGCGGGTCGATCACGAACAGCGGCACCTCATCGGATTCCTGGGCAATGTCGAGCGTGCGCACGCCGTTGCTCAACTGCACGCCGATGGTTTCGACCGGAACCTGGCCGCCCGCTTCGACCAGCACATTCACGGGCGCGTCGATCTGCTGGCCTTCCACCAGGCCGATCACGCTGATCACAGGCGGCAGTGCGGCGGCGGTGAACGTGTAGTCGGCGCTGGTGCTTTCACCGCCTTCATTTTCCACCGTAATCGTGAGCGTTTGCGCTTCGCCCGGCAGGTATTCACGCGGGTCTAACACGAGCGTGAAGGTATACGGGTTCGCGTCCGGCTCGAAGGTGACGGGCAGGGTATCCGCGCCCAGTTGGTAAGATGCCGTCGTTGGCGAGGTCTGGCCGCCCACTGTGACGGCGATCTGCACGGGTTCCGCGATGTCGCCCAACGTGGATGGGTCGGGTTCTACAACGATGGTCGGCGGCAGCGCGGCAATCGTCAGCGCTGCGGCGGCGCGGCCTTCATCGCCGTCTTCATCGGTGGCAATCACGGTGATGTCGAGCGGGCCGGGCGCGATCAGCGCCGGGTCAATGGTGATCGCATAAGGCGGCTGGTTGAACAGTTGAAGTTCGGCAGCCGCCCCTACCTGAAAGGCGACAGCGGCCAGCGGGTCATCGGCCAGCACAGTGGCGGTGATCGCAGTCGGTTCGGTCAGCGGTTCGGCGGGCAGGTCGGGCAGGCGCACGACCGGCACCGGGATGGGGGCGCGCACGCTGCCGCCCGCACTGTATGCTTCCCCATCGAGCGTGACCACCAGGTCGAACGGGTAGTCTGTGCCATCGCTTTCGACGGGGACGTTCAGCGTGATGATGTACTGGCTGCGCAGCGCACTGGCAAGGTCGGCATAAATGCCTTCCAGTTGATCGATGGATGGGGCAAGGAAGAACTGTGCGCCCGCCGCATCTGCCAGCCGCGCCATGTATTCCTGATCGACCGAGCCGAAGCCGATGGTATACACCGGGATACCCGACTCATCGGCGGCGGTGATTCCCCCGAAGCGGGTGGCGACTTCGCTGCCGCGATCTTCCTGGCCATCGCTGAGGAACACCACGACGCGGCGCTGCGTGGGGGCAGCGGCGGCCAGTTCAACCCCTGCCAGCGTCGCATCGTACAAAGCGGTGCGCCCGGTCGAAGCCAGCCCGTTGATCGCACTGGTGAGCAGGGCTTTATCGCTGGTATAGCCGCTGACGGTGCGCACATCCGAATTGAACTCGATCAGCGCGATCTGGTCGGTATCGCGCAGGCTGTTCACGAACAGCACGGCCGCTGCCTTCGCCCGTTCCAGCGGCGCGCCGAACATGCTGCTGCTGGTATCGATCACCAGCACGACGGAGATCGGGATATTGTCGGCGGTGATGTTCTCGACGCGGGTGATCGTCGCGCCCGAATCGGCCAGCGCGCCGCGCAGCGCGAAATTGTCCGCTGTCAGCCCGGTGAGCGGGATGCCGTTTCGGTATACGTTCGCCGTCAGGGTGGCGGTGGGCAGCGCGGTGACATCGAAACTGGTGATTTCAACCGTGACCGCAGCGGTATCCTGCGCCGCAGCGGTCGATGACAGGATGCCAGCGGCGGCCAAGAGTGCGACCGCCGCCAGGACAACGACGAGACGAGCGACAAGCATACGTTTCACAGTTTTTCCCCGAGTGCGCATGGCTGCGTGAGGCGGATGGCAGACCGTAAAAGTTCACGAAGAAGTCTTTACAAGGCGGCGATCTTACGCAATCGCGCCCGTTAGCGCAACAAATCGGTGACCCGCCAGGGTCGTCACGCCAAAAACCCCTCATCCCGTGCGAACGCCGTTCGGGGGATGAAGGTTTTTGATGTATTGCCTTTAAGGGGTACTGAAAAGCCGCTGCTGCCGCCCCAAAAGTGGTACACTAGCATTGCAGTTGATTTGTACGGAGCGTTCGTCGCATGGCCGAAAATCGTTCGCCCGAATTGCGCACACCCGAATCACACGCCGCAGAAATCCGTGCGCCACACCCTGTTTGTGCGCCGCATGAAGTTCATGCACCGCATGAAGCCGCCAATCACGATCCGGGACAATCCGGGTATGTGCCGCGTGTCGATATTGACCTGCCGCTCATCGATCCTGCCGATCCGCCGCTGCCGCCCGACCTGCCGGAAATGCCGGATTCACAGGGCGCGACCGGGTTCGTCTCGCTGCGCCTGCTGACCGAAGGCGACGACCGCGCCAAGACTGCCGATGACAGCGCAGAAGGCAGCAGCGATACTGCCTCCATCACGCGCTGAACCGCCGCCGTTCGCCCGTCATTCGCCCGGCGGGAAAATGCTCAGCCATTCGCCGCGCAGCATTTTGGCGTATTCGTCGTACTGGCGTTCGACCTGCATCCCGACCCGTTCGTACAGCGCAACGGCGTTGGTCAGGCTGGCGGCATCCACACCCAGTCCAGCGCCCTTCAGCCCCACCGCCTGGAACGCCTGGAATGAATTGCGCAGCAGCCATTCGGCCAAGCCCTGTTTGCGCCAGGGGCGGCGTGTCGCCAGAATACCTACCCACCCAAAATCCGGGCGATCATCCCCCCAGAAGCGGTTGATCGCCAATGCCGCGACCTGATCGCCGTCCCAGATCACCCGCCACAGCGACGGGTCGGCGTTCGGGTTATCGATCACCCAATGATGCCATTCCTCATAGGGGTAAGGTTCCCATCCCCAGTGATCGCGGAACGCTTCCTGATGCGCTTCATAAATCGCACGGTAATGTTCGGGCTGCACCGGGCGCACCTGCAATCCGGTTGGCAGGGGTGCGGGCGCGCTGGATGCGTCGGCCACAAACGCGATACGCATCCGGTAGAACGTGCGGATATAACGGTAGCCGTTCGCGGCGTACAGTGCCTTCACGGGCGCAAACGTTTTTTCCGCCGCCCGTTCCACCGAAATCGGCTCGTCCGGCGGGAGCAGTGGTTCACGGCGCGTTGTGTAATAGGCCAGCGCCGCTTCTTCCGAAAGGCGCATCAGGTGCGTGCCGATTCCCTGATTCCAGTAATCGGGATCGACTGCGCCATCGACCCACGAACGGCCTGATTCTTCACCGTGTTCCAGTTCGGTGACGGCGATCACGCGGCCTTCGGTGTCGGTGACGACGAACACGTTCTGTTCCGGCTCGAATTCGGGAACCTCGTAATACGAGCGGATCGATTGTTCCGTGATCGGGTCGGGGTTGCCCAGGGCGTGGTTGTTCCGTTCGTGTACTGCGGCAATCGCGGCAATATCTTCCCAGCGGAACGGGCGGACGATGAAGGGGAAGGTCGCATCGGCAGCGGGCGATTGAGTCGTGTGAGTCATCGCGTCGGTTACTCCTGTTTCAGACTGCTGATGAGCGTATCACAAGCGGTATCGAAAAGTCAATGAGGTGGTCTGTAATGTTTGAAGGGTCATGAAGGCTCAACATGTCACTCTTGCCTTTTCTGGGCTATGGCATGATACACTAGTCACGATTTTTCACCGGGCTGCACCTGCAAGGACTCGATATGAGCGGTTATTTCCTCGTGCTGGAAGGACTTGACGGCAGCGGCAAAAGCGAAGTATCGCGGCGGCTGGCAGCGCACCTGAACGCCCACCTGAACAACGCCGTCATGCTCACGTATGAGCCGCACGACGACTGCGCGGCAGGCGTGTTTCTGCGGCAGGTACTCGCGCTCGCCGTCCCCGCATCGCCGCGCACCCAGGCATTGGCGTTCGCCGTCAACCGTGCCGATCACAATGACCGGGTGATCGCCCCGTTCCTGGCGGACGAACGCCGCATGATCGTGTGCGACCGCTATTATCTGTCATCGCTGGTGTACCAGCACGCGGGCGGCCTGACGATGGATGATGTGATGGCGCTCAACCAGGGGGCGCGCACCCCGAATTTGACGCTGTTTCTGGATGCCAGCGCCGAAACCGCTTATCAACGCCTGGGGTCACGCGGCAAAACCCGCGAATTGTTCGATCACCGCCTGAACGAAACCCGCGACGGCTACCTGAACGCGATTGCGTACCTGCGCGGGCGCGGCGAAAGCATCGCCATCATCGACGCGAACGGTGACCTGCTCAGCGTGATCAACGGGGTGATTGGCGCACTGGCGGCACACGCCCCGGCCTGGGTGCAGGTGCCGCCGCTGGCCGCGCTCCCGCCCCTGCCGCCGCAGACGGATTTACGCCCGGCGATGGCGGTGTTCGAGAAACATTTTCTTAAGCGTCCCATGATTCAATGGGAATAATGCAAAACGACAGGTACGCCGCACAACCGCTATGACACTGAAACGCAGCCTGATCCCCGTGCTGATCGTCATCGTACTGGCCGGGGTGTTGCTCACATCGGCTTTTGCGCCCATCTCCACGCAGTCAGCGCGGACAACTCGCCCAGAGACGGTACGCGCCACGTTCACGCCGTTCGCCACCATCACCCCCGCTCCTGCCGCGACGCTCCCACCAGGACGCGAACCAATGACTTACCCGGCGGGCTACCGCGAGACGCTCACCCACTACCTGACGGTGGATCGCGGTGACGGGGTGACGCGCAACATTTACATCAGCCCCGCCGCCATCGACGCAGTGCGGCGCGGCGACCGCATTCCCGACGGCACGATCACGGTGATCGAAGCCTTCGACGCGCAGCGCGCCGTCAACGGCGGGTACGCACTCGATTCACGCGGGCGGCTGATCGCGGAGTCGCTGCGGGTGGATGAAATTCATGTCGGGGAACGCCGCTCGACCTGGCTGATCGAAGATACCCACGCCAATACCAACTTTGAGGGGTGGAATTTTCGCGCTTTCAATTTCGAGACGGGCGCGCCCATCGACCGGGAGCTGAACGAGTGTTTCAACTGCCATGACCGCGCCTTTCGCACCGAATTCGTGTTCACCCGCGATGAACTGGAAGATTTCGCCCGCACCGGGACGATTCAGTATTTCTACTGCGCCGCCCCGGCGCGTATTCCGTGCCAGTAGCGCGTGACGCTCAATCGCGGCGTTCCCATTCGGCGGGGCGTTCCTGGGCGATTTCGCTCCAGCGCGGCAGCACGGGAATCGCGCCCAGTTCACGCGCCAACTGCCGCGCCGCCACGCCGATCACCGCGCTAAAGGTGGGGTACGCAAATTCGAGATCGGCCAGTTTTTCGATCACCATGCCCCCCGCCATGGCCGCCGCGACGATCTGCACGATCTCGACGGCCTGTTCCCCAACGACGTGCGCGCCCAGGATCAGCCGGGTTTCCCGATCTGCGATCAGCTTGCAGAAGCCTTCGGTATGGCTGTCGATCACGGCGCGATCCATCCCTTCAAATGGGACGGTTACGACGGCCACCGCCCCGCGCTTGCGGGCGGCTTCTTCGGTCAGCCCAATCGATCCGTACTCTGGGTCGGTGAACCCCCCATGTGGGACGAGCGCCCGCTCATCGAGCCTGGAGGCGTTCAGGAGTGCATTTTCCACCGCGTAACGCGCCTGGTGATGTGCGCTTTGTACCAGCATCATCCGCCCGTTGATGTCGCCAATGGCGTAGATGTGCGGAGCGCTGGTGCGCAGATGATCATCGACCTGGATGTACGCGCCCTGCATCGTCACGCCCGCCGCCCCCAGGTTAAGCTGATCGCCATTGCTGGGCCAGCCGACCGAAAGCAGCACCGCATCGGTGATCAGGGTATGCGGCTCGTCTTCAAATAAATACGTGAATTGCAGCGACCCATCGTCCAGGCGGTCGATGCGGTCGATCCCGTTGATCCCGGTGATCGTGGCGATCCCGTTCAGGTAGAAGGCGCTGGCAATCGCGGTGCTGACGGCGCTGTCTTCGGTAGGCAGCACGCGGGGCGCGACATCCATCAGCGTGACCTGAGCGCCGAACGCCTGCATGACCGATGCCAACTGACAGCCCGTCGCGCCGCTGCCCACGATCACCAGGCGGCGCGGCACGCTTTTGAGCGTCCAGACATCGCTGTGGACGAGCGTATGTTCCGCGCCAGGGAAGTTCAGGCGGCGGGCGCGCCCCCCGGCGGCGATCAGGATCGAATCGGCCTGGACGGTGCGCGGGTCGCCGGCCAGCGCGACGGTATGCGCGTCGATGAAGCGTGCCGCGCCCACATCGTGGTACACCTCCACGCCGACCGCTTCCAGATGCGCGATCAACTGTTTCTTTTCCTGCACCTCGTATACGATGTCCTGTGTGCGCTGGATCAAGCGCGCAAAATCGAGCGTCGGGACGGGGCCGTCCAGCCCATACACGGCGAACTGACCAGCATCGCGCAGCAGCCGTGCGGCTTTCGCCAGCACCCGCGTCGGCACACAGCCATCATTGGTGCAGGTGCCGCCCATCTTGCCGCGTTCCACCAGCGCGACGGATGCGCCCAGTTCACGGGCGCGCAGCGCCGCCGTGACCCCGGCAGGTCCGCCGCCAATTACCATCAGGTCGGTCATAGGGGTTTTCTCGCACTACCCGGACAATTACCCTTCAGTATATTGCGCGGCGTAAACCACCGCCTCATCCACTGTATCGAAAAAGGCGGCCTTCAGATGGGCGGCATACGGCATGGCCGTCAGGCCGCGCCAAAGAATCTGGCTGAATTCGTCCACCCCCACGATGATCAGCAAACGGCGGTGTGCCAGACGCGGCGCGGCGTGGCGACCGCGCAGATAATCCGCCAGGTTCGGCTCGTACATTTCGGTCGCTCGCGCATCGATGATCAAATCGAACGGCTGGCTGCGTTCGGAATCGATGCGGAACAGTTCGGTCATGAGCGGTTCCAGTTCACGCCATGACCAGCGGCCATCGATTTTGACCACCAGGATACGGTTGGCATTATCTGCCCAGGTCAGGTTCATGTGCATGGTAGGTTCGGCCTTCCTTACCGTGTGAAAACGAACGGCGCGCTCAGTCGTGGTCGGTCAGGCGGGTATACGTGTGTGGGGCGCGTTGGCTCAGCAGCGGGAACAGCGACCGCCAGCGCGTGAACAGCCCCGCATCCAGGTCGGCGGCGATCACTTCGGGGCGGTCGCGGCCAGCCTGGGCGATCACCCGTCCCATTGGGTCACAGATGAAGCTGCTCCCGTAGAAGGTGACCGGGGATTCCACCCCGACCCGGTTGGCCGCCGCGATGTACACCCCGTTGGCGACGGCGTGGCCGCGCATCACGGTTTGCCATGCGTCGGCGCTGTCGAAACCAGGCGCGGTCGGTTCGGAGCCTATGGCCGTCGGGTAGTAGATTAGCTCCGCACCGTTGAGCGCGCAGATACGCGCCATTTCCGGGAACCACTGGTCATAGCAGGTGGGCGCGGCGGCCTTGATCGTGCGCAGATCGTGTACCGGGTATGCATCCCCGCCGCCGAAAAAGTCGGTTTCGTGGTAGCCTTCGCCCGAAGGGATATGTACTTTGCGCGTGAAACCCACGCGGGAACCGTCCGGGGCGTGCAGCGTGGCAGTATCGAAATACTGCCCATCCGCCGTTTGCTCGAACAGGCTGCCGATCACGTAAGCGCGGTGTTCACGTGCCAGCGCTGCGAAGAAGGCAGCCGATTCGCCGCCTTCGCGGGGTTCCGCCCAGCGCAGCCCTTCACGCGAACGGGAGGCGGGAAAGTAGGGGATCAGCGAAAATTCCGGCAGGCAGATGATGTCCGCGCCGTGTG
The DNA here is from genome assembly GCA_033764035.1 of bacterium. Lineage (GTDB taxonomy): Bacteria > Chloroflexota > Anaerolineae > Aggregatilineales > Phototrophicaceae > Flexifilum. The sequence goes on along the minus strand of JANRJJ010000012.1, from coordinate 294,468 downwards.
CCGCGCCGCCCGCCAGCAGATCGCGGTACTGCGCCGCCATCGCTTCACGGCTGCCCACCCATTCCGCCTGTACCAGCACCACCCGCGTATTCTGCATCGTGTCCGATTCCTGGTTTTATGCCAATTGTACCGTAAATCGGCATCACATCTGCAAAACCAGGGCTATGTATTCAGGGTAATCCTTCAAATTCGGTTTCGCCTGACCTAGCCCCTCACCCTGCTCAGCTTGGCTGAGCCGTCCCTCTCCAGGGCGAACCCTGTTCGCCAGCAAGCCGGGTAGAGGGACAAAAACCTGTCTTTTTCCCCTTCTCATCGCTTGCGTGGGAGAAGGGGTAGGCGAACGGAGTTCGCACGGGATGAGGGGTTTTGAAGCAATTACCCTGCTTACGTATTGCACATCTTTACAACACGTCTTCGCCGCCATCCACGCGGATCACCACGCCGGTCAGCCAGTCCTCACCCGCCAGGTAAACCGCCGCCCGCGCCACATCTTCCGCCGTGCCGGGGCGCTGAAGCGGGGTGTTCTGGCGCGCCAGGTTCGTCCAGTTTTCGGTATCGTAATCGGCGGGTTTCAGCACCGCGCCGGGGATGATGCCGTTGCAGCGGATGTGCGGCCCAAGCCCTGCTGCCGTCACCCGTGTGAGCGCGTACAGCCCCGCTTTGCTGACTCCATGATGCGCATATTCTACCCAGGCATCGGTCGCGCCTTTGTCCAGGATGTTGATGATCACCCCACCGGGCGGGTCATTGGCGAGCATCATGTTTACGCCCGCCTGGGTGAGCAGGAATGGCGCGGTCAGGTTGATGCGCAGCGTTTCTTCCCATTCCGCCAGCGTCACCTCCATGATGGTGCGCTTTTGGAAGTTCGATGCGCTGTTCACCAGCACATCCAGCCGCCCGAAATGTTCCTGCACCGCGTCCATGAGTGTTTGAATGCCGTCTGGCTGGCTTAGGTCAGCTTTACACAGCGCAGCATCCACCCCCAGCGACTTGATCTCGCGCAGCGTTTCGCGGGCGGTATCGTCGCTGGTGCTGCTGTAATGCACCATGATATTTGCGCCAGCGCGGGCAAATTCGACCGCAATCGCTTTTCCCACCCGGTGGGCAGACCCGGTAACCAGCGCCACTTTGCCTTGTAATTCGACCTTCATGCCATCATCCCCTGCTCATTTTTCCGGTAAATGAATAGAGGCGCAGTGTGTGCGCCCCTAGAAACGTTCTGACTTCACGCGGTACAGCCGTTTAGTACGTGTAGCCCGTCTGCGGCACGGCCAGCAGGAACAGGATCGCCAGCGTAGCGATGAAGAACGGCAGCGCAATTGCGGCGGCGAAGATGCGGTTGTCCTCACGCAGGTGCATGTAGAACGCCATCACCAGCAGCGCCTTGAAAATCGAAGCCGTTGACAGCACCAGCGTGCGAATCAGCCCTGACGGGAGCAGTTCCGCGACGATGATCTCGAAAATGGTGAGCGCGCCCAACAGCCCGAACACGAAGGTGTAGATATTCGTGTTGAACGTATAGGTCTGCGCGCCCAGGGTGATGACCACCGGACTGTCTTCATGATGGGCAATTTCGGCCTGAATCTGCACCTGTGAGGGTTGATCGTCGATGCGTTCAATCGCATTTTCAATCGCCTCAATCGGCTTGTTCAGTGCGGCTTCCTGGGCGCGGCGCGCTTCCCGCGCTTCGGGGGTTTCTAAATCCTGAAGCTGCTGCACCGCTTCGGGAATGTCGTCCCGTTCCAGCGTTTCGACGGGCATCGCCCGCGCATCGCGCACCGATACCTCATCGGCCTGCACCGCTTCAAGCGGCGCGTCCGGGCTGGTGGGCGTTTCTTCCGCCTGGGTCAGTTTTGCTTGTTCGTCTGCCATCATGCGTCCTTAAATCAGGTAGATCAGGGTGAACAGCACGATCCACACCACATCGACAAAGTGCCAGTACAGGCCGAAGGCTTCGACTCCCGAATAGCTTTTCGGACCGTAGCCGCCCTTGCGGGCGTGCCACACCACCGCAAGCGCCCAAATCACCCCGCCAATCACATGCGCGCCGTGAAATGCCGTCGGCGCATAGAAGCGCATCCCGAATTCACTGCTGTAAATCGTGATGCCTTCCGCGCTGAGGATGTTGTACTCCACGCCCTGAAGCGCCACGAACACCACGCCCAAAAGCGCCGTCGCCGTGATCCAGTTGATTAGCCCCCGGCGGTTGCCGCGCTTGATCTCGCGCAGCCCCATCACCATCGACCAACTGCTCATCAGCAGCAGGAAGGTGTTCAGGCTGACCAGGAACAGGCCGGAGGTTTCATGCACTTCCTTGACGACTTCTTCATTTTCCACGCGGAACAGCACGAACACCACGATCAGCACGGTGAACAGGATCACGTCCGACGCGAGATACAGCCACATGGCGAACTTGATGTTTTCGACGTGCGCCGGGCTTTCCACCCGCTCACGCGGGGCGGACGCGCCGGGCGTACTGTGTACACTGGGCGTACTTTGCACGCTTTGCAGTTCGGCAGCATCGCTCATGATTGTTTACTCCTTAACGCTGGAACAGGACACGTGGCAGCGCCCGCAGAATCGTCAGCGTCACCCGTGCCGACGCGCCCACGAACCACACCACCCACGACGCACGCACCAGCAGCACCGCAAACAGGAACGCATTCACCAGCGATACCAGCACGCGCAGTGCGTATGGCTGCGCGATCACCAGGCCGATGGCGACTTCGTAGAAAATGAAATACAGGATCAGGAAAATGAACAGGATCAGCGCCCAGGTCTGTGCCAGGCGCGTTACGAATGCCGGGCGCACCACGAAGATCACGGCCAGCACGCCCATCAGGATGCTCAGCGGGGTGATCCATTCGGGCGCGTGTGAAATTGCAGCGGGCAGCAGGATCAGGAAGAACAGCAGCGATACCACCGTGAACGTGACCGAAGCCGCGATGATCTGCCGCACAAAACCGGGGATTTCAATCGGGATCGCGTTCGGGTTGGCCGTCACGACCGCGCTTTCAGGCCCAGTCAGCAGCGGCGCACTGCCAACCGCCCCCGCGCCCGCTGGTACTTTGTTTTCCGCCAGACCCCGCGAAACCCACATGAAAAAACCGGCAATGCCCGCGCCGATTACGGCCAGCGACCCCATCGTAATGATGATGAACACCAGGAAAACCACCAATTGGCTGATCTGAAGGCTGCGCCCGAACACTTCCGCCTGAATGTAGCCCACCTGCACCAGCGATGCATTGGGGTCGTCGGTCGTGATCAGCGTGAAACCGCCGGGGATGAGGGCAAACGCCCACACCAGCCCCACCGTGACCAGCAGCAGCGTGGTCAGCGTCCAGATCGTCGAGCTTAATATTTTGCTCGGCGGCGCGTTGTCCAGCGCTTCGGCTTCGTCGGCGTGGTGCGCATCACCATGATCCGCTGCCTCTTCGCCGTGCGCGCTCATTTTCGGGTCGAAACCGCCCATGCCCCACACGAAAAAGATCGCGGTGGTGATGGCGGAAATCACGATGCCCGGTCCCACCGCCCACACAGGATCGAGGCTCTGCAAGAAGCGAAGGACGACGACGAGCAGCGAGCCGAGTAGGAAGCCCAAGATCGCCATTGGAACTGCGCGGCTCAATCCGGGTTGCATAGGGGTGCTACCTTTCTGAACACAATCGTAAACAGAGACGATGCGACACCCGTCTGCATCGTCTCCTGAATATCAGTCCGCTTTGGGCGCTGTCGGCGGCAGTGTGGCGTACAACTGCACACTACACAAGATACAGCACAGTATAAAACATTATCCAGGCGACGACGACAAAATACCACATTTTCGCCGCCGCTTCCACGCCCCAGTAGCGCACCGCGTCATACGCGCCCGCCCGTGCATTCTGGTACACGTTCCACAGAATCACGCCGATCACCAGGGCATGTACCGCGTGGAAGGCCGTCATCACACGAAAGATCGTGCTGTACTGCCCGCTGATTTCGACGGCCAGAAATTCATACGCCATCACCAGCAGAAATGCCGCCCCCAACCCCATTGCGCCCTGCCAACTGGGGAAAAACCCGGCAGTCTGGCCGTCGCGGATCGCAGTCAGGCCGCGCCGCGCCAATACCCCGCTGATGATCAGCGCAATCGTCGCCAGCGTGGGCAGCACCACATCGAGATCGCGCACGCCCGGCGGCGGCCACGACGGAAAATTCGACCGAATCTGTAAATTCACCACGATCAGGCAGATGAACACCAGAATCCAGCTCAACTGGAAGATGAACACGCCCGACCGTTTGTTCTTCAGCGCGATCAGTTCATCGCGGCTGAGTCCCTGTTCGCTTACGTTCTGTGCCATTTCAGAAGATCGCTGCCACTCAGTCTCACATCACAAAACCCATACCCCAGGTACAGCAGTGGGGTATGGGCAAACGCTGACTCCGGCGCTAGTCGCCTGCCGGGGTGGGCGCAGGCGCGGGTTTTTCAACGCCCAACGCATCGACCGACGGCCCGAACCTGTTTTCCTGAGCGTGGAGGTAATCCCATGCAGCGCGGGTGCCATAGCCATACGGGTTCTTGAACGGCACCGGGTCGCCGGTGAAGTTGTGCGCGGGCGGCGGGCTGCTCGTCTGCCATTCCAGCGTAAGCGCACGCCAGGGGTTCGCGCCCGCCTGCTTGCCAGCGCGCAGGCTGACGATCACGTTGTAGATCAGGATGAACGTCGAAATGCCCATCAGGAACGACGCGATGCTGATGATCACGTTCAACGACTGAAATTCCGGTGCATATTCCCCAACGCGGCGCGGCATCCCCAGGATACCGACGATGTGCTGCGGGAAAAATGTGAAGAAGAACCCGACATACGTCAGCGCAAAGTGCCACTTGCCCAGGCGTTCATTCAGCATACGCCCGGTGATCTTCGGGAACCAGTGGTAAATGCCCGCGAAGATGCCGAACACACTGCCGCCGTACAGCACGAAATGCAGATGGCTGACCACGAAATACGTATCGTGAACGTGAATATCGAACGGCACGGAACCGAGCATCACCCCGCTGATCCCGCCGATCACGAACATCGACAGGAAGCCGAGCGCGAAGATCATCGCGCTGGTGAAGTGGATTTTGCCGCCGAACAGCGTCCCCAGCCAGCTAAACACCTTGATCCCGGTCGGCACGGCGATGATCATCGACGTGATCATGAACGGGATGCGCAGTTCGGGCGTAAGGCTGGTGAACATGTGGTGCGCCCACACCGTGAACCCAACGAGCGCAATCGCCAGGCTGGAAAGCGCAATCGCCCGGTAGCCGAAGATCGGCTTACGGCTGTGAATGCTGATCACTTCGCTCAGCACGCCGAACGCCGGAAGGATCATGATGTACACGGCGGGATGGCTGTAGAACCAGAACACGTTCTGCCACAGCAGCACGTCGCCGCCCTGTGCCGGGTTGAAGAACGCGGTTCCGGCCACACGGTCGAGCAGCAGCAGGGTGAGCGCACCCGCCAGGAACGGGGTCGCCAGCACCACGATGATGCTCGTCGCCAGCACTGCCCAGCAGAACAGCGGCATCTGGAACCAGCCCATCCCTTCGGGGCGCATGTTCTTGATGGTGACGATGAAGTTGATCGCGCCCAGAATCGACGACAGGCCAAGCAGATGCAGCGACATTGCCCACAGCGTTTGACCATCGCCGCTGAACAGCGTGCTGAGCGGCGGGTAGCTCGTCCAGCCTGCTTCGGCCTGCCCGACGAAGAAACCGAGCATGAGCAGCACGCCCGCCGGGGGAATCAGCCAGAAGGCGAAGGCGTTCAGCCAGGGGAAGGCCATATCTTTCGCGCCCAGCATGAGCGGGATCAGGTAATTGCCGAAGCCCGCCAGCATCGGGATGATCCACAAAAAGATCATGACCGTGCCGTGAATGCTGAACAACTGGTTGTAGGCGGTGCCGTCGGCCATCACGTCGAGCGCGGGCGTGAGCAGTTCCCAGCGGATCATCATGGCCAGCGCGCCGCCCACGATGAAGAAAAAGAATGCGGTGACCATGTACTGAATGCCGATGATCTTGTGATCGACACTCCAGCGCAGCAGTTCACTGACTTTGAATTTCCTGCCTTCGGCTGCAATCGCCCCTGGCAATGGTACGGTTACGCTCGCCATGTAAACTCACCTCACTAAACGATAGAACGGCGGTGCGGGCGAATCAGCCCGCCCGCTGTGTGAGCAGGTACGCGATGATCGCGTTCAGGTCTTCTTCAGGCATGTAGTTCGGTTCGGTCGGTTCGTCGTTGAACTGCGGCATCAGCGGGCCATAGCCCGGCACCAGGTAGTCATACGGCAGCCGGATCGATTCGTACAGGTATTCTTCAGCGCTTTGCCCTGGCACGCGGGTTTCAGCACGATCCCCAATGCCGTTCAGCGACGGGCCAAGATTGCCCGCCCAACCCAGGTCTTCCAGCACATGGCAGGTCGCGCACGGGTAGCGCCCACTGGCGAGAATCTGGCGGCCTAGCAATGCCGGGTCTTCCGGCGGGAACAGCACGGCACGCGCTTCGGGTTCAAAAAATTCACGCATATACGTGTCTTCATCCGGGTGGACGATCAGCCATGCGCCCTGAAGTTCCTGTACGGGATTGCCCGCTTCATCGCGGGTATTGACGATCTGCCCGGCCATTGCGCCATGCCCCGCCCCGCACAGTTCCGCGCACACGATGCGGTACGTCCCGGCTTCGATGGGCGTGAAGCGCACTTCGGTCGTGCGCCCCGCGAGCAAGTCCTGCTTGACGCGCATCCCCGGAATCCAGAACGCATGGTTCACGTCCTGGGTGGTCATGCTCACCGCGACGGGCTGGTTCACCCAGGTATGAAGTTGTGGATGGCTCAGTTGAATACCATCGTCGCGCACATCGTCCTGAATGGCTGGCTCAAGCTGATCGAGCGTCACGCCATCGGGCAGGCTGGCCGTATCGACGACGTAATTGAACGTCCACGCGAACCGTGCGCCCACCGCGCCGACTGTCTGTTCGTTCGGTTTGATCGAATGGGTGTTCGTCCACACCGACCAACTGTAGACCGTCAGCACCAGCACGATCACCGCCGGGATGATCGTCCACACGAATTCCAGCGTAGTGTTACCTTGAATGGGCGGCCCATCGCTCATATCGCCGGGTTTGGCGCGGAAGCGCAGGATCGAATAGACCAGCACGCCTTCCACCAGCAGGAAGATCATGCCGCCGATGGCCAGCATAAAGCGGAACAGCGCGTCAACCTGTTCTGCTTCTGCCGAGCCGACTGTAGGAAAGAACAGCGGTTGCAACGATGCAATCACGATCCCGCCGACGACAATCGCTATCCCTGCCGCGACGATCCAGATGATGGCATTGCTGCTGCGCCCGGTACTTGGGACGTTCTGTGAGAGATTCATAGGGCAGATTGTTCTTTTTTACACAAATGACATGACAATTCTAGCCGACATTCCCCGCCAATACAAGCGGTTGCTGCATGGTTTTTCAGGCGATTCGCTAACGTTTAATCCTTTGACTAAGATCATATCCTGCCCGGCGGGCCTGTCAAATGAGAATGGGCTGCAAAAAGGCAAAGGCACGCTTGTTGTTGCAGCCTGCGCCTGTGCTTGACGCGGGCGGCGCACGCCCCGTAGAATACCCACCATCACATCAGCCGTCGGCCTGGCCTTCAGCCCATTGAGGCGGTCGTTTTTTTGGGTATGGCTGCACAAACAAGGGATGAACGGACATGACACAGACACCGCGCAAACGCATTCTGACGGGCGACCGCCCCACCGGAAAACTGCATCTCGGCCATTACATGGGGTCGCTGGAAAACCGCGTGCGCCTTCAGCAGGAATACGACTGCTTCTTCATCGTGGCCGACCTGCATATGCTGACGACCAAACCCGAACGTGAATACATCGCAGCGCTGCGGGAAAACGTGCAGGATATCGTGCTGGATTACCTGGCCGTCGGCATCGACCCGGACAAAAGCACCGTGTTTCTGCAAAGCGGCGTGCCGGAAGAATACGAACTGAACCTGATTTTTGAAATGATGATCACCGTCAGCCGCCTGGAGCGCGTCCCCAGCATCAAGGATATGGCACAGGCTGCGAATTTGGGCGATTCGCTCCCGTTCGGGCTGTTGGGCTACCCGGTGCTGCAAGCGGCGGATATTCTGCTCCCGCGTGCGACGCTCGTCCCGGTGGGCAAGGACAATGAATCGCATTTGGAAGTCACCCGCGAAATTGCGCGGCGCTTCAACAACCTGTACGGGGAAGTCTTTCCGATTCCCGATACGCTGATTGGGGATGTGCCATCGCTGATTGGCACGGACGGCCAGGGAAAGATGAGCAAATCGCTCGGCAATGCCATCCTGCTCAGCGACAGCCGCGAAGAAGTCGAACGGAAGGTGCGCGGCATGTACACCGACCCGGCACGGGTGCGGGCAGATATTCCCGGCAAGGTGGAAGGCAACCCGGTGTTCATCTATCACGACACGTTCAACCCGAACGTGGAGGAAGTGAACGACCTGAAAGAACGCTACAGCCAGGGCAAAGTCGGCGATGTGGAAGTGAAGAAAAAGCTGGCGGCGGCCATCAACGCCTTCCTGGAGCCTATCCGCGAGCGGCGGGCGCGCTATGAAGCGACTCCCGGTATGGTCGAAGCTATTCTGGTGGCCGGGACGGAGAAAATGCGCGCCGAAGCCCGTGAGACGATGGGCCTGGTGCGCGATGCGATGGGCCTGTACCGCCTGCCCGTGCGGGGGTGAAAGCGTTCAAGGGGTGGGTGAATGGCAGCATTAGAATGGCTTGACCGCATTGTGTGCGGCGATTGCTACACGCTGATTCAGGCGCTGCCAGATGAAAGCGTGAACCTGGTGATCACCTCACCGCCGTATTTTCAACAGCGGGATTATGGGGGTGGCATCGGCAGTGAAGATCGCGTACAGGATTATATTGACAACTTACTGCGCATTCTCAGCGAATGTGTGCGCGTGCTGCATCCATCAGGCAGTATCGTTTTCAACCTGGGCGATAAATACACCGAGTCGAGTTTGCAACTGATTCCCTATCGATTTGCCATTGCCGCCGCTGAAAAACTGCCGCTGCAACTGGTCAACGCAGTCACCTGGGTGAAGCGCAACCCCACCCCGCGCCAGTTCAAGCGGCGGTTGGTGAGCAGTACCGAACCGTTTTTCCATTTCGTCCGAAACCAGGGGTATTACTACAACCTGGATGCTTTCATGCAAACTGAACGCGCTCCAAAAGGGCAGCGTGAGCTGAGCGCAAGTAAAGGCAAACGTTATTTCGAGCTGATCGAACAATCCGAGCTGACGGGTGAACAGAAAACGTTGGCACGCCAGGCGTTGACCGATATGCTGCAAGAATTAGCACAAGGCAAAATTGAAGATTTTCGCATGAAAATTCGTGGCCTGCATTCTGAACCGTTCGGTGGGCAGGCCGGAGGGCGGCAGATTCAGCTTGATAAGAACGGCTTCACGCTGATTCGCATTTACGGCAATCCGATCAAGCGGGACGTAATCGAAATGCCCGTCGAATCGGTCAGGTCACGGAATCACCCGGCCATGTACCCGGTCAACCTGGTGGCTGAATTTTTGCGCCTGCTCACTCGTGAAGGCGATGTTGTGCTTGACCCGTTCATGGGATCGGGGTCAACGGCGGTCGCCTGTAAGCAGACAGGCCGCCATTATATTGGGTTTGAACTGAACCCGGAGTACTGCGCTTTTGCGGAAGAACGACTGCATCAACCTGCAACGCCGAGATTGTTCAATGACTTCTAACCCGAACGAGATTCTGGAAGCAGCACTTGATGTCGTGCGTCAGCCTGATTTTGTTCAAGATGAAAAGTTGAATGCGCAGCAGTACCACTGGATACGCACCATTTGCCAGCGCGCCGAACACCACAAGGCGATTGTCGCTGCACTGCTGACATCGCTGCTTAAAAAGGTGGTGACACCGGAACAGGATATACGACAGCACAAAATCGTTCTTCCCAACGGCTATTCAGGAAGAAGTTTTGATACCTTGTACGTGACCCCGTTTTTGAGCCGTCATTTTCGACATCTGGCGATGGCGGAAAGCGGCTGGCTGACCCGATCTCTTGAACAGCTTGCCCCGTTTGACTTGCAATTTCCAGGACGCATTCGAGACGCAGCGGTCAAAGATGCGTTCCTGCGCATTCTCGATAGCCTTCAGAATGACTCGGCATCGGCGTATGATTACATGCTGGTCTTGCTGGCAGAATTGAACGCGCTGGCAGCACAGTTTCCATCCCGCACGGAATCACAGGCGCTGTCTTTCGTCAGCGTTCAGACGATCACCCAAGCATTGAAAGCGCATTTCTTTACGCGCTACAGCGGTTCTGGAGCATCACGATTGCCTGTCGTCGCGCTGTACAGCATCTATCAACTGCTCATGGACACCAAACGCTATGACGGAAAACGTCTGCTGCCGTTGAAAAAGCATACGACATCAGATCGCAGAGCGCGTTCACTTGCCGATATTGAAATTATCGAGAACGAGAGCGGTGCTTTTTTTGAGATTGTGGAAATCAAGCATCAAAAACCAGTCACGATAGGAATGCTTGAAACGCTTCATGCAAAATTGAGCGGGATGCAGGTCTCGCGCTGCTATGTTCTTACAACCGCTGACCCGAACATTGGCATTGAGGAACAGGTCAGTGTAGAGACCTTTATTCAAGAAATCAGCCTTCAGACAGGCTGTGAAATCATCGTCAATGGGGTGATACCATCGCTCAAATACTATTTGCGATTGGTAGACCGCCCTGAACGATTTTTGCAGCTCTATAGCGATAACCTGTATGCCGACGCGCAGCAATCCGGCGACGTAAAAAGCGTACATCTGAAGCAGTGGGATGCACTGCTGAAAGAGATAACTTCATAGTTTTCGGTAAATCAGGTGCGCTTGCGCGGTCTGGCCGCGTCTGGGATGATGAAGGTTGCAACCAGGAGGTGACACCCCATGAACCCGATTTCATCCCCCGCCCCCGCGTTCGATGTCAGCCGGGCGCACTTACAGGATTACCTGGATACCGACAAATTCCCGGCGCGGCTGGAGATCAGTGACTCGGTGCCGCTCCGCGACGCGCTGGCTGAAGGCCGCATCGCGCCTGAAACCGAAATGCTCTCCTTCGAGCAGGAAGGCATCCTGTACACCTTCCCCATGCAGATGATCCTGTCTTACAACGTGATTCAGGGGCAGATTTCGCCCGAAAAACCCTGGGTGATGACCTTCTGCAACGCCTGCAATACCGGCGTGGTCTTCGACCCGACCGTGAATGGCCAGCTTCGCCACTTCGAGCGGCGCGGCGCATACGATGGCCTGATGCTGATCCACGATGCCGAAACGGGGAGTTTCTGGCAGCACATCACCGGGGAAGCCCTGCATGGTGTCAGTGTCGGCCAGCGGCTGCGCATGATCGCCAATACGCGCCGCGTCACCGCCGCTGAAGCTGCCGCCCGCGCCACCCCGGTACTGCTGCTTAGCGCGCCGCTTACCCCCGAACAGCAGAAGCTGGCGCGTTATACCACTAAAATGACGGCCAACCCAGAGATCGCCCAGGAGGCGATTACGTCCACGTTCAACCCAACGGCGGAAGATACGCGCCGCCCGCGCTTTGAACTGGGATTGGGCGTGTGGACGGATGACCACAGCATCTTTTACCCGCTCACCAGCCTGCATATGCACGATAACATCGTGCGCACCACGTTCGCGGGTCGCCCCTTACTGGTGTACCAGGCTCCGGATGCATTTTCACCCAGCGCAGTCTATCTCGATACCCGCACCGCCTATTGGGAAGGCGACATACTGCGGCTCGACCAGGGGATGACGCTGCGCCATGAGGTGCTGTACGATGCGAACGGCGCAGTGCTGCCGCTGGAACGCCCAAATCAACTGCTCATGCGCTGGTTCGGCTTCGCGTTCACGTTCCCTGGCACACACCTGCCGGACTTCTAAAGCCTTGACACCCGTTTTCGTCCTGACCTATACTAGCCTTATGGACACGATCACCCGCCATCTTTCGATGCGAATGAGCCGCCTTTCCCCGCCGGGACACTGGTTGGCTTCCTGATCGCGTTCATCGCCTGACCGCGCCATCCCTGGAACGATCAGCCGCCTGTCCCTTAGCGACAGGCGGTTTTTTGTTGTTTGCAGGGGTTCGCGCATAATTCCGGTTTTATCTGCGGCTGACCGCCAGCGCATTACCGAGGTTGAACGAATGCCCAAAACGATCCATGTCTCCGTCGCGTGGCCTTATGCCAATGGCGATCTGCACGTCGGCCACCTGGCGGGCGCTTACCTGCCCGCCGATATTTTTGCGCGCTACCACCGTTTGAAAGGCAACCGCGTCCTGATGGTAAGCGGGTCGGATAGTCACGGCACGCCCATCAGCGTGGAGGCGGACAAGCGCGGCGTAACCGCCCGTTCCATTTTCGAGCATTATCACGAACGCTTTTTGCAGACGCAGCAGAAGATCGGCATCAGCTACGATCTGTTCACGCATACCGATACGGAAAATCATCACCGCGTCTCGCAGGATATTTTTACCCTGCTGCTCGAACGCGGCTACCTGTACCGCGAATCGCAAACGCTGTTGTACAGCGAACTGGAAAAACGTTTCCTGCCGGATCGCTATGTCGAAGGCGAGTGTTATATCTGTCATTACGCCAATGCACGCGGCGACCAGTGCGACAACTGCGGCAATCTGCTCGATGCGACTCTGCTCATCAATCCGCGCAGCCGCAATCACCCCGATGAAAAGCTCGTGCTGCGTACCACCGAGCATTACTTTCTCGACCTGGCGAAGTTCAGCGACGCGCTGATCGCGTATCTCGACGGCCACGATGCGCACTGGCGCGCCCAGGTCACGCGCTTCAGCCGCAATTTCGTCGCGGAAGGGCTGCGAGGCCGCCCGATCACCCGCGATATTGACTGGGGAATCCCCGTGCCGCTGGAAGGTTGGGACGAAAAACGCCTGTATGTGTGGTTTGAAGCGGTGATCGGCTACTTCAGCGCCAGCATCGAATGGGCGGCCAACGTGGGCAAGCCCGATGCGTGGAAGGACTGGTGGTACAACCCCGATGCGCGCATCTACAACTTCATCGGCAAGGACAACATCCCCTTCCATACCATCATCTGGCAGGCCGAACTCATGGGAATCGACGGGATTTACAACGACGGCGTACGCGGCTTGCAGCTTCCGTATGATGTCCCCGCCAACGAGTTCATGAACATCGAAGGCGAAAAGTTCAGCAAAAGCCGCAATTGGGCGATCTGGCTGCCGGATATTCTCGAACGTTACCAGCCGGACGCGATCCGCTACTACACCGCCGCCGTGATGCCCGAAACCCGCGATACCGATTTTATGTGGGACGGTTTCCTCAGCCGCGTGAACAATGAACTGGTCGCTGCGTGGGGCAACCTGGTCAACCGGATGCTCAGCTTCGCCTACAAACGTTATGAGGGCATTGTCCCCGCTTACGACGCGCTCACCCCCCGCGATGAAGCGCTGATCCGCCTGGCGGAGGACGGCTTTACCAGCGTGGGCGCGCTGCTGGAAAAGGTCGAGCTGCGCGAAGCGTTGGGGACGGCAATGGGCATCGTGCGCGAAGCCAATACCTACCTCAGCGAACAGGAACCCTGGAAGCTGATCAAGGAACAGCCGGCGGATGCCGCCCGTGTGGTGTACACCACGCTCCGTGTGATTGACAACCTGAAAACGCTGCTCGCCCCGTTCCTGCCTTTCAGCTCGCAGGCGGTGCATGAATACCTGGGCTACGACGGCCAGCTTTTCGGAGATTTGAACATCGTCACATATGATGAAGCCGACCGGAGCCATCAGGCGCTTGTATACGACGGGTCGAAAGCTATCGGCAAATGGGCGCTTTCGACTCTGAAGCCAGGACAGGCCATGCGTGAACCCGCGCCGCTGTTCGTCAAGCTGGAGCCGGAGATCGTCGAACGCGAACGAGCATCTCTAGGCCAGCCGCGTGATGAACATGCCATCACGTCATAACGCACATTTCTCATCTTACACTCATCATCGAAATGTTGACACCGTTTACTTTACACCGTATAGTAAACGGTGTAAGCGATATTTAGACAGGAAGGACAGCCAATGCCGCGTACCCGCGACCCCATCGAACATGATGCGACCAAAGCGCAGATCAAGGCAGTCGCCCGTGCGCAGATGGCCGCACTTGGCACGGCGGGGCTGTCGCTGCGCGCCATCGCCCGTGAAATGGACGTGACCGCGCCCGCGCTGTATCGCTACTACCCGTGCCTGGATGACCTGATCACCGCGCTGATCGTCGATGCGTTCAACCATCTGGCCGATTGGCTCGAAGCGGCGGATGAAGCGATACCAGCGCGGGACGATTACCGGGCGCGCCTGATCGCGGTGTGCCTGGCGTACCGGGACTGGGCGTTCAGCCACCCGACCGACTTTCAGTTGATCTACGGCAACCCAATCCCCGGTTACGACGCGCCCGACGATGTGACCGTCCCGGCGGCAGTGCGCACCAACGTCGCACTGACACAGGTGCTGGTCGAAGCGCACCGGGCGGGCAAGTACCGTCTGCCGGATGTGCCGCTGCCGGAGACGGTGCGCGAAACGGCGGATCGCATCGGGGCGGCGTACCAGCTCAGCGGTGACCTGGTGGACGCGGGGATCGCGCTGTGGGAACTGGTACACGGGTCGGTCTTTCTGGAGATGTTCGGGCATACCCCGCCCACCGTCGGGGATGTACAGGCACATCTCGTCCGGTTGATCGGGCTGCACTTCCCCATCGACCCGTAAGCAGCAGTTTCGTTCAGACAGTCACAGATCGAGCAATTCCCTGGCAGTGCCTAAGCGCCCTGCCCCTGTTCAGCACACCTTGAATCCGGTTGAGTTCTACGCTTGCGAGGAGCTATCATGCGCCGTCGTCCTGTTCAATTCGCCCTGGCACTGGTCTTGATCGTCGGGGTGATCATCGGGGGCTATTTCGCCTTTCGCCGCACGCTGATCGCGGACATCCGCGAAGCGAGCCTGAATATCGACACCACCGACCCGGTCGCACACGGCGCGACGCTGTTCCAGACGCGGGGCTGTGCGGGCTGTCATCAACTGGACAGCGCGGGCGCTGCCGGGGATGAAGGCCCAAACCTGACGGGCATTGGTGGGCGCGAGACGCTGGCGTACCTGGTCGAATCGATCCGCGAACCAGGAGCCGTGATCGCCGACAACTGCCCGGAGGGTGTGTGCCAGCCGATCATGCCCGCCTATGGCACGTTTCTCACTACCGAACAGATCGACGCGCTGGCCGCATACCTGGCCAGCCAGCAGTAACCCAACTTTTCACTTGCCTATTCACATCACGATTCGCACAACCACATCAGGAAAAGGATTGCACATCATGACGAACACCACACAGGAACTGCACGTCGTTTTCGGCACCGGGCCAATGGGCGCGGCCATCATGCACGAACTGGTACAGCGCGGAAAGCGCGTGCGCATGATCAACCGCCGGGGCAAGCCCTCGCTGGCGACAGGCGCGCCGCACGGAGTCGAATTCCAGGCGGGCGACCTGTACCAACCGGGGAACGCAACCGTCGTTTCCAAAGGCGCGACGCACATTTACCAGGCCGCGCAGCCCGAATACCACGAATGGACGGAAAAATTCCCGCCGATTCAGAATGCCGTATTGGAAGCGGCGATTGCGCATCAGGCCAGGCTGATCGTCGTCGAAAACCTGTACATGTACGGCGATGTGAACGGCCAGCCGATCACCGAAACGCTGCCGTACCGCCCCAGCGCGCCCGTCAAGGGGACGCTGCGCCAGCGATTGACCGAACAATTGATCGACGCGCATCTTAAAGGACGGGTGCGCGTGGTGATGGGGCGCGGCGCGGATTTTTACGGTCCTGGGGATATGGTGCAGGGGGAACAGACCTTCATCCCGGCGCTGAAAGGCAAAACCGCCAACGGCGTGGGCAATATCGACCTGCCGCACAGCTTCACGTATACCAAAGACTTCGGCAAAGCGCTCGTGATCCTGGGCGAACACGATCAGGCGTTCGGGCAGGCGTGGCATGTGCCAACCAACCCGCCGCTGACGCAGCGCGAACTGATCACGATGATCTACCAGGCGGCAGGCACCGAACCGAAGATGCGCGGCGCGTCCACGCTGATGATGCGCGCTTTGGGTCTGTTCGTGCCAGCGGTGAAAGAGATGGTCGAAATGATGTACGAGTTCAACAAGCCGTTCATCCTCGACAGCAGCAAATTCACGACGCAGTTCGGCATGACCGCCACGCCGCATCAGGATGCGGTGCGCGAAACCGTCGCGTGGTTCCGGGCGAACCTGCCCGCCATCGAAGCCCAGGCGCACTGATCCGCCGCACAACCGGGGAAGATTCAAGCGTGAACCTTCCCCGTTCGTAGATCGATCAGCCGACCGCGCCCGTCCCGGTCAGGAAGCCGCACTGGAACGAGAGCAGATCGGCACGGATGTACCCCACCACCCCATCGAGGGTGAACACGTACCAGCGCCCGGTCTGCGTCTCGATCTGCACGGGCGTGCTGTCGCCCAGGATGCGGATGAAGTCGCTGTTTTCAGTGGGCAGCGAACGGACATACACCACCCCCCGCGTGAGCGGGACGCACGCGCCGCTAAGCGCGAAATCGACCCCTGGCGCGTACCCCTGCGGGCGCGGGAACCCACGCGGCGTGGTATTGCTCTCCACCCCACCGCCGCCGACGAACCCGCCGAAATCGTTGCCGACCAGCACCAGCGTGCCGACGGTTGGCACGCCGGAACAGGTGAAGCCAGGCAGTTCCGCCGCTGTGAAGCCGCCCAGTACGGTGGGGGTGCGCGGCGCGCCCGCCAGCAGCACCAGCGTCCCCGTCCCGCGCAGGCAGATGCCCACCCCCGGCAGTGAGACGACATTTTCTAGGCTGAACACATCGACCGCCGCGATCACGCCCTGGGCGATGATGTCGGCATTGCCGACCGCCGCCCCGCTGCGGGTGACGATCCCCAGGCTGTCGGTGAATTCGGTATCGATAGCCAGCGGGCGGCAGCGCAGCGTGTTCACCAACTGCGGCGGCACGTTCGCCACAATCCCGGCGATCACGCTGCCGGAATAGTTCACGCACAGGTCAACGGGCGGCGGCGGGGTGATTCCCAGCACCGTCACGCTTACGCCAAAGGCGTAGGTGGTCGAAAAGCCGGTGTTGTCGTTGATCTGTATGGTGATCGTGTACGTGCCGACGGCATTATAAATATGCGCGCCGTTCACGCCGCCGCCGTCGATCAGGCCGGGTTCAATCGCGCCATCGCCCCAGTTGATGGTCGCGCTTTGGGTATCGCCCGGTTCATCGGTGAAGGGGACGAAAATGACGATCAGATTGTTGGTATTGGTGATCGACACCCCGGCGGGGTAGACGATGGGTGCGGCAGCGTATGCAGGGATGGCAGCAATGAGCGCAAAAATCACGGTGAGGACGAACAGAGCGGATGACGACCGCATTTTCATAACGCATCCTCTTTTCGGTGAATGAAGCGATTCGCAAGCAAAGCATTCGCTCCATTATAAACCGTTTACGTCCGTCGTCTGTGGGAAAAACGGGGGGATGCGGGCAGAAGATGGTTAGAGAATAGGATTATAGCGGGGGAAACGCCAGACTGACTTGCGGCGTTTCCCCCGTTTGTGTGACGTTATTTCAATTCGAGCGACTTACTGGCGACGATCCCGCTGGCCAGGTCGATGAACGAATCGACCGGCATCGCGCCCAGGTCTTCATCGCTGCGCAGCCGCACGCTGACCGTGCCGCCCTGCACATCGCGATCCCCCATGATGAGCAGGTAGGGGATGCTGCGTTCACGCGCCGCGACGATCTTGGCCTGCATCCGGCTCTTGCCCGCGTCCACTTCCACGCGCATCCCCCGCGCTTTCAGTTTGGCCGCGACCGATTCGGCGTATTCGATATGCCGATCCGTGATCGGGATCAGGGCGACCTGGACGGGCGCAAGCCATGCCGGGAACACCCCGCCGAAGTGTTCGATCAGGATGGCGACGAACCGTTCCACCGACCCGAACAGCGCCCGGTGAATCATGACCGGACGGTGTTTGTTGCCGTCCTCCGCCGTGTATTCCAGCTCGAAACGGGCGGGCAGCACATAATCGACCTGCACAGTGCCTAACTGCCAGTCGCGCTTCAGCACATCGCGGATGACAAAATCGAGCTTCGGGCCATAGAATGCCGCTTCGCCCGGTTCGACGGTGTGCGGCAGTCCCATTTCTTCGCACGCCTGAATGATCGTGCTGCCCGCCGCATCCCACAGCGCATCATCGCCCACGAATTTATCGCTTTCGGGGTCGCGTGTCCCCACACGGGCGCGGTAATCGGTGATCCCCAGCGTGGCGACCACGAACTGAAAGAACTTCACCACCTCTTTGAACTCGCTCAAAAGCTGTTCCTGGGTGACGAAAATATGCGCGTCATCCTGGGTGAAGCCGCGCACCCGCGTCAGGCCGGAAAGTTCGCCGGATTTTTCGTAGCGGTAGACCGTGCCGAATTCGCACAGGCGGACGGGCAGGTCGCGGTAGCTGTGCGGTTCGCTTCTGTAGATCATGATGTGGTGCGGGCAGTTCATCGGCTTGAGCATGAACTCCTCGTCATCCACCTGAATCGGCGTGTACTGGCTGCTGCTGTAGTACGGGTAATGGCCGCTCGTCTTGTACAGGTTGACGTTGGCAATGTGCGGCGTGACGACGGGCTGATACCCGTTTTCCAGCAGCAAATCGCGCAGCCAGCTTTCCAGTGTGTAGCGCAGCATCGCGCCGTTGGGTTTCCACAGCGGCAGCCCTTTACCCACCAGCGGCGTGAACGTGAACAGGTCGAGCTTTTCCCCCACCACCCGGTGATCGCGCTTCTTGGCTTCTTCCAGCGCAAACAGGTATTGGTCGAGTTCGGCTTTCGTCTCGAAGGCCGTCCCGTAAATGCGCGTCAACTGCGGGCGTTTTTCATCGCCGCGCCAGTACGCACCCGCCGGCTGCCGGAACGTGATGCTGATCGCGTCGGGGTCGATTTCGCTCGTGCGTTCGACATGCGGCCCCCGGCACAGGTCGGTGAACGTATCCTGGGTATAAAAGCTGAGCGTGGCGGCGGGTTCCGCGATCCGGTTCCCGTTTTCGTCCTCACGCCCGTTCACCAGGTCGTCGATCAGTTCGAGCTTGAATGGCTGGCCTTTGAACTGGGCGCGGGCTTCATCCGGCGATACTTCGCGGTAGGTGAAGGCATGATCCCCCCGGATGATCGCCTTCATACGCGCTTCAACGGCTTGCAGATCGGCCTCATCGAGCGGGCGCGGCAGTTCAAAATCGTAGTAAAAGCCGTCCTCGATGGGCGGGCCAATGGCAATATGCGCCTCTGGAAAGCGTTCCAGCATCGCTTCCGCCAGCACATGCGCCGTTGAATGACGGATGCGGTACAAGCGGCTGTCTTCGTAACGTTCAGCCATGATGTGTGGTTACTCCGTGTTAAGCTGCGGCGGGAAGGCGGCTGCTCCCCGCTGCCGATGAGATAGGGTTAGACGCGGCCAGCGGCATACTGACCGCATGAACAGGCGGATTATAACGTACCTTGCATTCCCCTGCCCCGCTGGTATGCAGGTAGGGTGGGGGAATGCAAAGCGTTGTACAGGTGAGGGGGTTTAACGTCGCCTAACGCGATGCGCCGCTCTCAGGCGACGGTGATAGTTGTGGAGGGGGTGGCTTCTTCCACCAGCAGGACTTCGCGCATCACCACTGCCGCGACTTCGGCTGTGGCGCGTTTGCCCCGGCGTTCCAGGCGGTTGACGACTTCATCGCCTTCGGTATCGGTAAGCTGTGTGAACAGGCTTTCAAACGTATCGAGCGCGATCAGGTTATCGATGGTGTCCTCGATCACGTCATGCGCAAGCTGATCGACCAGCACATGCGGCGTTTCCAGCGTGGCATAGCGCACAGGCGCGGCATCGGGAAGCTGTTTGCTGACTTCGTAGCCCAAGTCCATCTGGCGCTGGAGGTAAGGAAGCGTGACAAAGACCGCTGTGTAGTACGCGCCGTTTTCCATCTGTACGATCACATCGCACGAATCGCTGTCGGCTTTGTCCTGCACTTCCATCCACACGCGCTTGGGACTCAGTAAATCGGCTACCATTGTGACGTTCTCTTTCACTATAGCATACGGGAAGGGACGGGTTCGGATGCAAAGCGCAGGCGTTGACTTTTCGCGCCGAACTTTTAACCTCTACATCGCCCGTGTATTGACCAGGAATGTGCATCACTTTACAAAATCGACCTCAGCATATGCCAGTTTTACGACGATTGTCAAGCGCATTTAACACGCATGAAAAGCGGGACTGACGGCTACAATCACGAGAAAGAGGGAGCGCCTGTGCGCACGCTGAAGCGAAAAAACGACACACTGTACGGGGCGGCACTGCGCGGTGCCGCGCTGTGGGGGCTGGCGCTGTGCCTGCTGATGGGGTGTGCGCCCGCGCTGCCGGAAATTCCCACCCTGGCCGCCCTGCCAACGGTCACGCCCACCCCCCCGCCGACCGAAACGCCCCTGTTTACCCCCACGCCGACGCGCACCCCCACGATTACACCGACCGTGACGACCACGCCGACCGTCACCCCCACGTTCACCGCCTCACCGACGATCACACCCTCCCCCACACTGACCGATACCCCGCCGTATGGCGTGATGGGGACGCGCATTGGCGACCTAATCGAAACCGCAGAGGCGGCGTTCGTCTCGAACTTCGAGCGGCATGTGTACACCTTCACGGCACAGGCGGGCGAACAGATCACGATTCGGATGCGCCGCGTCGATGATTCGGTCGATCCGGCGCTGCTGCTGGTCGATCCCGTTGGGACTCCGCTGGCGAGCGACGATAACGCGGGCGCGTTCGCCGGGATGGGCATTGCCGATGCGCTGCTGGCGGGCGTGCGGCTGCCAGTAGACGGCGAATACGCGGTGCAGGCGGTCGGCGGCGGCGGCATTGGGCGCTACGTGATCGCGCTGGAACGGGACGCGCCCGAACCCGTCGTCACCGCCCCGCCGCCCACGCTCACGCCCGTTCTGCGCTTCGGTGCGGAGCCGATTCCGGCGGAAAGTGGGCGGCTGAACGCGAATATTCCGGTCAGCGCACAGATCGAACGGGCGGGCGAACTGGATCGGTTCTTCATCGCCGCTGAAGCGGGGCAAGCGCTCACGCTCGCGCTGCGCCCGTCGGACGGGTCACGGCTGCGCCCCCGCGTCGAAGTGTATGATCTGGACGGGCAGGCCATCGCCCTGGCGAACCTGGGCAGCGCCGGATCGGGCGGCGGGGTGCTGATCTCGCCGCTGTTCATCGATGAGACGGGCAGCTATGGTGTCTACATCACCGGGGAAAATGACAGCACGGGCGGGTACACGCTGGCGTATGGCGTGGGCGCTGCCGCCACTGAACGCGCCCGTGACCTGCTCAACGCCGACCAACCCGGTGCGGGCGCGCTGGATGTGCCGGGGCTGCGCGACATCTGGTCGCTCGATTTGCGCACGGGCGACCGGATCAACGTCGATCTGCGCGGGGCAAATGGCATCACGTTCGACCTGATCGCCCCGGATGGGCTGGTGCTGGCCGCCCGCACGACAACAGTACGCGACCAGACCGCATTTTTGACCGGGCGCTATCAACTGCATGTGACCGATTCCAACGGACGGGCTGCGGGAGCCTACAGCATCGCGTGGAGCTACTGGCTGGCCGCGCCCACCGAAACGCCGATCCCGCCGCAGGTGGTGATCATCAGCGCCGAAGAGGTGATCGACGGCGGCGGGGCGGTCGAATATGCCTTTTCCGGGCGGCTAGGCTGGCGAGTGCGCGTGCGCGTCGAAGCCCGCGAAGCCTTCGACCCGGTGGCGGCGCTGTTCGCGCCCGGCGGCCTGCTGCTGGCCGAAAACGACGACAGCGGCGGCACGCTCAACCCCTACATTGAAGCCCTGCTCCCCGCCGATGGCACGTACCGCGTGCGCGTGAGCGCGTATGGCAGCGCGGGCGGGCGCGCCTGGATTCTGGTGGATGCATCGGCGCAGTAAACAGCGTGGCGCAGTAAACAGCAGAAGTGAAAAACGCGGCGCGGCGGGTTAGAATAGCGGCAGCTTTCCGTTAGAGACAGGGGTAAATGAGGGGCGATGACGGCAGACGATTACCTGATGCGCGGGCTGGATCGCTGGCACGCCAATGGCGACCTGGACGGCGCAGCGGCGGATTTTTCACAGGCAGTCACGCTCAATCCGGGGTTCGCGGTGGCGTTCAACCAACGCGGTAAAGTGCGCCGCCTGCAAGGGGCGCTCCAGGACGCACTGACCGACTTCAACCGAGCGATTGCGCTCGACCGGGCGTATGCCAATGCCTACTACAACCGGGGAATCCTCTACCTGGATATGAACGACTTCCCCGCCGCCATCCGCGATTGGGAAACCTGTCTCGCGCTTGGGGAGGATTTTCGCGCCGTGCGCCAGTATATCCAGTGGGCGCAAGACCAAACCCGCTGACATACTCACCGTTTCGACCGTTCACCAAAGGATTTTTTGACCATGATGCTGGACACACTCCCCCGCGACCCAACGGCGCTGTTCGATGCTCCCTGGGAGACATTTCAACCGCATTGGGACGCACTGGCCGCAGTCGAGCTTTCGACGGCCAACGTCGCAGCCTGGCTGGAGGCGTGGTCGCGCCTGCATGACCTGATCATCGAGATCGGCGCACGCCTGAACGTGGCGATTTCGCGGGACACTGCCGATTCAGCCGCAGAAGCGCGCTACCATGCGTTCGTCAGCGGGGTGCAGCCCCACGCCCGTAAAATGGGCAACGCCCTGAAAGAAAAACTGATCGCCAGCGGGCTGGAACCGGGTCATTTCGCCATTCCGCTGCGCAACATGCGGGCGGAGGCGGCGCTGTTCCGCGAAAGCAACCTGCCGCTGCAAGTGGAAGAAGAGACGCTGCGCACCCAGTTCGACAAGATCACCGGGGCGCAAACCTTCTCCTGGCAGGGCGAAACGTACACCATCCCCGCGCTGGCGAAGCTGCTTCAGCACCCGGATCGCGCATTCCGCGAAGGGGCATGGCGCGCCGCGCACGACCGCATCCTGGCAGACCGTGCCACCTATAACGCGCTGTGGACGAAATTCGTCCCGCTGCGGGCGCAAATGGCGCGCAACGCCGGGTTCGACACCTACCGCGATTACGCCTGGCAGCTTCGGCTGCGCTTCGATTACCGCCCGGAGGACAGCCTGCGTTTTCATGATGCCATCGAACAAAAGGTCGTCCCTGCCGCTCGTGAACTGCGCCGCCGCCAAAGCGAACGCCTGAAGATCGACAGCGTCCGCCCCTGGGATTTGGTCATCGACCCGTTTGCCGAAACCCCACTGCGTCCATTCGCGGACGAAACCGAGTTCATCGACCGGGCGCAGTCCGTGTTCGACCAGCTTGACCCGCAGTTGGGGACGTACTTCCGGCAGATGCGCGACAGCGACATGCTCGACCTGATGAGCCGCCCGCACAAGCGGCCCGGCGGCTACTGCGCCACGCTCCCGGTCACGCAGCGTCCGTTCATCTTCATGAACGCGGTCGGCGTGGGCGAAAACATCCGCACGCTGTTTCATGAAGCGGGTCACGCCTTCCATGCCTTCGAAAAGTTCGCGCTGCCGTTCACCCAGCAGCGGTTGAATACCGCCGAATTCAACGAAGTGGCATCGATGGCGATGGAACTGCTCACTTTTCCCTATTGGGAACGGGACAAAGGCGGCTACTACAGCCCGGCGGATGCCACCCGCGCCAAGATCGATCACCTGGAGAAGATCATCAACTTCTGGCCGTACATGGCGGTGGTCGATGCGTTCCAGCACTGGGTCTACACCCACACCGACCAGGCCGCCGACCCGGATCAATGCGATGCGGCGTGGTCGGCACTGTGGGATCGCTTCATGCCAAGTGAGGATTGGTCAGGCCTGGACGCATACAAGGTGACGGGCTGGCACCGCAAGCTGCACATCTTCAACTACCCGTTCTACTATGTCGAATACGGCATGGCGCAAATCGGCGCGGTGCAGATTTACGCAAATATGCTGCGCGATCAGCCGGGCGCGCTGGCCGCCTATAAACGCGCGCTGGCGCTGGGCGGCACACGCGGCCTGCCAGAGTTGTACACGGCGGCGGGCGCGCAGTTCGCGTTCACGTCCGAAACGGTGGGCGCGGCGGTCGAACTGATCATGGGCGAAATCGATAAGCTGGAAGCCCAGGTCACGGGCTGATTTGCGGAGAACGATGGATTACCCGGTCAGCGCACCGATTATCGATGATCGGTGCGCTGACGTGGCCTTTGTTCAGTCCATATACCCCAGCGCCCGCAGTTGATCGATCACCTGGTCGCTCACTTCAGCGGTACCGTTGTGCGCGGCGGCTCCATCGATCAGCGGGGTGATTCGACGCTTCAGGGCTGCGATCTGCGCGGCGTGCGCGGGGTCATGCGCCAGGTTGTGCAGTTCGTCCGGGTCTTGGGCGGTGTCGTACAGCCCTTCTACCTGGTCACCGCGCATCATCAGCTTGAACGCGCCCTCGTAAACGGTGCGCCGGGTGTCGAGCAGGTGCAGCTTGGCGATCACCGCCGGGCTGCGATGCTCCAGCACATGCACGAACGTCATCGGCGCAACGGCCTCGCTGAACGCCGACCCCCCTTCCCCGTCCGTTCCATGATCCAGCACATCGACCAGCGATAACCCGCGCACATCGGCGTTCGGGTCTGCCGCGTCCAGCGGTGGGGTGGCGTGCGCCAGGTCAAGGAAGGTGTGGAACAGGCGGCGGGTACTCACCGTCGCGCCCACGCGCTGCGCGGGCAGGTCGGGCAGGTGCATCGTCATTGGCACATGCACGAGTTCCTGATGCACCGAAAAGCCATGCCCGAAAAAGTCATGTTCGCCGTGCAGCTCGCCATGATCGGCGGCGATCACGACGGCGGTGTTCGCCAGTGCGCCGCTCGTTTTCAGAAAATCGAGCAGCCGCCCCAACTGTTCATCCTGGTAGGCAATCTCGGCTTCATAGAACGCATCGAGCGTATGCCGTTCCCAGTCGTCCAGCGGGTGTTCGCGCGGGCTTGCCCATCCCGCGCCATCGGCATTGAAGCGCCGGATGAACTGGTAAGCGCGCTTATCCCGGCGCAGTTCGGGCGCGATCTTATCGACATAATCCTGCGGCGGCTGGTAGGGCATGTGCGCACCCATCAGGTTCACGAACGAGAACAGCGGGCGTTCGCGTCCCCCGGCGTGGTGCTGCTTCCAGTACGCGATCAGGTCGCTGATCGAATCCGACGTGTGGCCTTTGAAGTTGATGTAGCGCGTCCAGACCGGGACGAACAGCGGGTTGAGCGCAATGCGGAACAGGGTATCGCTGTGGGCGAAGCTGTTGCCAATGCGCCGGGCATAAGGCCGAAACCAGGTGATGAAATCGCGCTTCAGGCGGCTTTGCGTCGTGTTGAAAGGGCGTTCCGGGATGGCGCTGGCATAGTGGAAAAAGTGGTCGAAGCCGCGCTGAAGGCCGTTATCCAGCACACCCACCAGCGGATTGTTGCAAAAGGCCGTCGTGTGGTAGCCGGATGCGGCCAGGATTTCGGCCAGCGTCGGATTCAGGCCGTTCAGGGTGCCATTGGCCTGGGTCAGGCCGTGCGCGCCGGGGTACAGCCCAGTGAACAGCGACCCATGCGCGGGGATCGTCCACTGGGCGGGGGCGACGGCGCGTTCAAACAGGGCGTGGTCGGCGGCAAACGCATCGAAATGCGGCGATGTGGGGCGGGCGTTGCCGTAGATCGACAGGCGATCACGCCGCAGCGTGTCGAGGATGATCAGAAGCAGGTTAGGTCTGGAATCGGCCATACATCGTCCTAAGGGGAACATCTGAAGTGCCGCGCATTGTAGCACGCGAACGTCCCAGAAAGAACCGTCCAGGGTTCCCCACTGCGCAGCGGTTTCGCGCACGGGGCAACCCAGGTTATACTCATAGGCTGTCGTCCATGTGGGTGTGAACCGGAGCCGAACCCATGCCCATCACCACAGAACGGATTGAGCGCGGCATTTACTTTGCAGAATGGTCGGGCCATTTACAGGCGGAAGAAACCATCGATTCGATTCGACCCGTGCTGGCGCTGGCCGCCGAAGACCAGTGCGAGCGCTTCGTGATCGTGATCGATGCCACGCAGTTCATCGGCGTGAACCGCTTCGATATTGGCGCGCTGGTCACGTCGATTCGGGCGACCGAGACCAAAGTGATCGCCCGGGTGGTGATCAATGGAACCATCGTCGCCCAGGTCGCGCAGAGCATCATCTACAAGCTGCTGCGCAGCCGCTTCTACACCGTGAACGCGAAAGAGAAAGCCTTCGATCTAGCGCGGCGGCTGCTGGCCGAAGATACCCACCTGCGCGAAACCAACGGGGTGAACGATGGCACTGCCAACCTCACGCATTGAACCGGGGATTTATTTCGTCGATTACAGCGGCTTCATCAAGGTTGAAGATACGTTTGCAGCAGTTGCGCCCGTCCGCCAGCTTGCCGCCGAAGATGGCCTGACCCGTTTCGTGGTGCTGGTCGATGCGACCCACTTCAAAGGTGTGGATCGCTTCGACATCAGCGGCCTGGTTTCGGTGCTGCGGGCGACCGAGCATCTGGTGATCGCCCGCATCGTGATCGGCGGATCGATTGTGCCGCAGGTCACGCAGATGATCATCTACAAACTGCTGCGCAGTCGCTTCTACAGCGCCAGTTCGTTGGACAAAGCCATCGACATCGCCCGTCGTCTGCTGGCGGAAGATGCGAAAACGCACGAAAAACCCGTCAGCGAGTAAGGGTTACGGACAATGGCTCAGCGCAGATCGATATGCGGGACGCGCCGCAGCGCGGGTGTATCCGCCGGAATGCCGATCAGCCGGGCATCGTCGGCGGGGTCGAGCGCCAGCGTGGTGAAGCTGAGCCACTGATCCGCAAACGGGTTGACCTTCGGGGTCAGCTCGATCAGGTTGGTAAGCAGCGTCGCCCGCGTCACCAGGATGAGCAGGCACGCTTCGACGAACGACCAGGTATCGGGCGCATAATCGTAGGCCAACAGCGTGCGCGGCTTGAACAGCCCATCCCACCCGTTCTGGTCGTGGTGTTTGCGAAAGAGCAGCTCCCATTCCCGCGAATACAGGCGGCGTTCGGCTTCGGCGGTGATGTGGGCGGGCAGCGCCGCCAGCCGTTCCAGCAGGTAAGCGCGGTGTTCCGCAAACGTGTGCAGGTCGATGTGCGCTTTGCGGATGCCGGTACGCCCCACCTCATCGACCTGATCGGTGAGATGGACTTCGCACGCCGCCACCAGGCCCGCGCCCGTTTCATCGACGGTGAAGCATTTAAGCGACCGCGCCGCACGGTAAACCGGGTTCCCCCAGCCCTGGCCGCGCGGCATGGCCGACCGCCAGATGCGTTTGAGCGCGTCCGGCGCGATGCCCGCCACCGGGCTGGTGAACTGGTAGCCGCGCTGTCGCCCTTCCAGGACGTAATCAATCGTGAGGGTTGGCATGGCGTGTCCGGCTTCCTGAAAATCGTGGTTCAGCGCGGGCGGGGGCGAATGGCGTTGAAGAAATTGCGCAGCGCGGTATGCAGCGGTTCGCCCGTCATGGTGACCCCATCCTGCACACTCCCCCCGACGATCCACGTCGTGAAGCCGATGCGCCCGGCCTGATTCTTCAGCCGCTTGATCTCGTTGCCGTAGCCGTGCAGCAGGTCGTCCATCGGCAGCTTGCCGCCCCACAAATCGCTTTTGTTGACCAGGATCAGGAAGGCTTTCAGGTTGCGCTTGGCTTCCACTTCTTCATCGATCAGGTTCATCACGAAATTGAGCGCATCCTTGTGCGCCAGCACGTCGGTATGATCGACCAGGAAGATGATCCCACGCGGCTGGGCTTCGCGGAACAGGTCTACCCAGTCGGTTTCCCACATGTCATATTCGCCGCCCACGTCGCGAGTCGGCTTCAGGCGCATCGATTCGCCGCCAATGCGGGCGCTGAAGGTTGGCACGCCGTCACCGCCGGGGGCGGTGGGCGACGGATCGAAGTCGGCCAGTTCGTGCATGTTGTGGCGCATCCACTCGATCAGCGTGGTCTTACCCGTCTGCCGTGCGCCCAGCACGATGAACGGCAGCCCAAACAGCTTCACGTAGACAAAATCGCTCAGGCGGCTGCTGCTGCGGTTCAACCCTTCGATGAACTCGCGCCCTGCCTGCCCGAAAACGGTGACAAACATCCGCTCAAACAGCGTGGTCATGATACGTACCCTAATCCGGTTTTCCGTTCGGTCAACACTTCTATGCTGTATACGCAGCGGGGGTGAAAAAGTGGCACGGGGGGAAAAGGCAGCCGCGCCCTTTCCCCTGTTGCTTTAGAACGGCATCACCGCCACCGGGTCGGTGGGGATATCGTTGTAGCGAATTTCAAAATGCAGGTGCGGGCCGGACGAGTTGCCCGTTGAACCCACCCCGCCGATGGTTTGCCCGGCGTTGACGTACTGCCCACAGCCCACATTGATCGAGCTGAGATGGCCGTACACGGTGGTGTAGGGGCCGTGCGCCAGCACAATCGCACGCCCGTAGCCATAGTTGCTGCCGCCCGCAAAGATCACCGTGCCGCTGTTGGCCGCGTACACGGGCGTGCCAGGCGATGCCGCCAGATCGACCCCGGTATGATACGACGTATAGCCGCGTGTCCAGGTATAGCTCGAAATAGGACGCACCCACCCCTGATTGGTGCCGGGGTTATCGACCAGGCCGCAGCTTCCCGGTTCACCCGCCCCGAAGCTGATGCGTGCGCCCGCCCCGCCGCTGGTCGAACCGGTGCGTTCGACCGGAGCCGACCAGGTAATCGTTTCAGCCTGGCCGCCAGGAATCAGCACCCACACGCCGGGGTTGAGAATCGTACCGGGCGATGTGCCGAACAGATCGTTGTATTCCGAATCGATGATCACGAACGGCTCGACGCGGAACCGATCTGCCAGCGCTTGAATGGTGGTATCGACCGCGATCTGCACATAGGCACCGTCTACGGGCGGGATGTTGATCTCGCGTCCGGGGCGCAGCCCGCCGATGATGCTGCGGTCGTTCGACCACGCGATGCTTTCAGGCTGCAAGCTGAACCGGGAAGCGATGTCGAAAATGGTATCGCCCGCCTGCACGGTGTACTGAATCACTTCGCTGCGCGGACGATCCGGCACGAACGTGAACGGATCGAACGCATCGCGGCGGATGGCAATGTCGCGGGCATCCTGTTCGGCGCTGAACGATTGCAGCGGCGCGCTCAGAATGCGCTGGTACGCGGCTGAATCGAGCGTAGGCAAAATCATCGCGCCGATGATCGCGTTTTCGGGCGGTGTGGTCGGCGGCGCATTGGTAGGGGAAAGTGCCGTCACGGTCGCAGTGGCGGGCGCGGGATCGGCAGGCTGCGTCGGTGCAGGGGCGGTCGTTTCGGGCGTGGTCAGCAGCAGCAGCGCGGTCGCCGCTGTCAGCCCGACGGCGATCAACAGGCTGAAGCCGCCCACAGCCCGCCGCCAGGCCGGGATCGGTGCGGCACGGCGTAAATCGCGCTCGCGGATCGCCCGTACAGGGCTGGTATCGTCGGTATGGGTGGAACGGGGGTCTTGCTGCATGAAAAAACCTCGAACCAAGGGTCGGTAAGCCGCCTGTGCCAGCACGGCAGAGCGCGAATCGTAACGGCAACGCCGGGCGCTGGCAAGTGTCAGCCCGTTTTGCGCCGTTCGTGCCGCGGGCGCATGTGGAACTTTTTCACAGAAGCGGTCGTCCTTCCCGCATCGCTTTGTATGCCGGGAGAGTTCGCAATGCACCCGCACCCTGCCAGAAAACGCCTGTTTCTGCCCTGGATCAGCCTGCTCGTGTGCCTGCTGATCGCCGCGCCCGCCGCTGCGCAGACCGCCTGCCCACCGCCCCCCTGCCAGCCCGGAGCCGCTTGTACGACGGTTCCCGACTGCGTGATCCGCGTGCCGGGGGTGTTCACCAACCCGGACTGGCTGAAGATCGATCACCACCGCGTCAACGTCGAAATCGCCGACCAGATCGCCACGACGCTGGTCGATATGGAATTCGTGAATGAAGGCGACGGGCTGGCCGAAGGCACGTTCGTATTCCCCATTCCGCTCGGCGCGTCGGTCGATGAGCTGATCATGTACATCAACGGCACGCCCATCGAAGCGCGCATTCTGGAAGCCGATGAAGCACGCGGCATTTACGATGAGATCGTGCGGCAGTACCGCGACCCGGCTTTGCTCGAATATGTGGGGCAGCAGGCGGTGCAGGCCAATGTATTCCCCATTCCCCCTGGCGAAACCCGCCGCATCACGATCACCTATTCCCAGGTGTTGGAGGCCGACAACGGCCTGATCCGCTACACCTACCCGCTCGCTGTGACCGAACTGACCAGCCGCCGCCCGGTGGACGAGATGAGCATCCGCGTGAGCGTGGATGGGCAGGATACGCTGAGTACGATCTATTCGCCCACGCACGATATGGCGATCAACCGGGATGAGGCCAATACCGGGTTCGTGGCCGGGTATGAAGAGACTTTTTTCGTCCCATCGGATGATTTTGTCCTGTATTACGGGCTGGAAAGCGGCGCGATCAGCGCGAACCTGCTCAGCTACCGTGAAAGCGCCGACGGCGAAGGCTTCTTCATGCTGCTGGTGCAGCCGCCCATCCGCCTGGAAGCGGAACAGGTGATCCCGCGTGACATCATCGTCGTGCTGGATCAGAGTGGGAGCATGGACGGCGCGAAGTGGGATCAGGCACGGCAGGCAGCGACCTACGTGCTGGACAACCTGAACGAACGCGACCGCTTCAACGTGATCCTGTTCAGCACGGGCTGGCGCATGTACGCCAGTGAACTGATGCCCGCCAGCGAAGCCGACGATGCCGCCGCCTGGGTGAACAGCCAGTACGCCGAAGGCGGGACGGATATCAACGGGGCGCTTACGACGGCGCTCGATATGGTGCAGGAACGCCCGACGACGATCCTGTTTCTGACCGACGGCCTGCCGACCGAAGGCGAAACCGACATTGACGATATTCTGGAAAATGTCGATGCCGCTGCGCCGGACAATGCCCGTATCTTCACCTTCGGCGTGGGCGATGATGTTGATACCTTCCTGCTCGATTCGCTCGTGCGCGATTTTCGCGGCGCAGGCAGTTACGTTCGCCCGACCGAACGAGTGGATGAGGAAGTCGCCAGCCTGTACAACAAGATCAGCGCCCCCGTGCTGACTGATCTCACGCTTGAGATCGACGGGGTGACGGTCGATCAGGTCTACCCCGCCGTGCCGCTGCCGGATTTGTTCGCCGGGACGCAGCTCACCGTCGTCGGGCGCTACCGCGATGGCGCGGACGATGTGACCGTCACCCTGAGCGGCCAGGTGAACGGCGAAACACAGACGTTCGTGTATGACGGCCAGGATTTCCGCACGCGAGCGGGCGGCGATTCGTTCATCCCGCGCCTGTGGGCGACCCGCCGCATCGGGGATTTGCTCAACACCATTCGGCTGAACGGCGAAAACCCGGAGATCGTCGAAAGCATCATCAGCCTCAGCCTGCGCTACGGGATCATCACCCCGTACACCAGCTTCCTGATCGAAGAAGACGACATCCTGTCACAAACCGCCCGTGAACAGGCCGCCAGCGAACTGGGACGTGTTGCGGGTGACCTGGCCGCCTCCGCCAGCGGCGCAGGGGCCGTCGATGCCGCCGATTCGTTCGCCCAGATGCAGTCCGCGCAGAGCGCGCCTAGCGCGTTGCAGAATGCAGCGCCTTCGCCCGCCGCGACGATGATGCCGTTCGGCACTGCGACCGCGCCGCTCATGCTTGAAGCGGCTGATCCGAACGCCACCGGTGGGATAGGCGGTGCTGCGCCAGGCAGCGTCGTCCCGGCAGCCCCGCCCCTGGAAGCCCAGGAAAATCCGCTGCAAACCATCGGGGACAAAACGTTCATCCTGCAAGGCGCGGTGTGGACGGATACCACCTTCCAGCCCGATACCATGCAGACGGTCAAGGTCGTGTTCCTCAGCGATGATTATTTCGCCCTGCTCGATCAGGTTCCCGCGCTGGGTGAGTACCTCGCCATTGGGGAACAGGTGATCGTGGTGTGGGACGGCACCGCCTACGAGATCACGACGGGTTAAACTGCCCCAACGCCCCGCAGCGCAGATTGAAGGCTGCGGGGCGCTCCACATCTGATAGGACTTTAGCACTACTGTGGATGTGATCCCCGCATGTGTTAAGATTAAGAAAATGATGAGAAACCTTAATCTAGGCGGGTTCCATTCATGGTAATGGCACAGCAGGACGCACACCACGATACCATCGTGATCCAGCCCAGCGACCCCCGTTACGCGGCACAGCAGCAGGCGGTCATGGAGCGGGTGTATGACTGCTGTTGGGACGAACCGGATGCGGAAGTGTTCTGCGCCGAAATGTTCCGGCATCACCAGGCCATCTTCCCCGCAGGGCAGTTCATCGCCCTGCACGCCGGGCGGGTGGTCGGCTTCACGGTGAGTATGCTCCTTCCTTTCGACCCGCAGCAGCCCTTCATCGAACCCTGGTTCACCACCATCAGCGATGGCTGGCTGCACCGCCACGACCCGGCAGCCGACTGGATGTACGGGGTAGAAAGCTGTGTCGAAACCGGGTATCAGTCTCGCGGGGTCGGCAGCGGCTTGATGAACGCCCGCTTTGATATTGTGCGCGATATGAATCTGCGCGGCATCGTCGCGGGGAGCGCGCTGATCAGCTACCGCGAAAATACCGAAAAACACGGCATGTTCGAGCCGGAAGATTACATCCGGCTGGTGGCTTCCGGCACACTGTACGATACCAACCTGACCAAGCAGATCAAAAAAGGATTTCGCCCTGTGGCGGTGATCCCCAATTATTTACGCGATTCCCATTCGATGGGGTGGGGCGCGGTGATCGTATGGCGCAACCCGGATCATGACCCCGCCAAAGGACGCGGCACCCCCATGCTGCGCACGTATCACGTTGGAATGCGGTCGCGCATTAGTTAAATGCGGTCGCGCATTGGTTAAATGCGGTCGCATCGGCTGGATGCGGTTGTAGGCAGGCTTGACTCGCGCTGGACGGCAAATTCGCTATCATGGAAAGACGGCTGACCCACGCAGCGGCTCAGGAGTCTTGACACGATGGATTTACGCTTACAGCCCGGCATTCTGAACACAGGCGCAAGCCTGATGGCCGACCTCACTTTACTGGCCTACATCCTCTTGATCGTCCCCGGTATGCTGGTGGGGTTCGTCTTTGCCCGCCGCAAAATGTTCGAGCCGTACCATAAGCTGACCATGACGACGATCACGCTCATCAACTGGGTGCTGATCGCGCTGGTGATGGCGGTTTCGTATGCGCAATACGTCGCACCCCAGGTGCCAGCAGGCCTGAACCGCGCTTTTTACCTGCTCCCCACCCTGCACCTGGTCACCGGGGCGGCGGCGCAGCTGCTTGGCACGTACCTGGTGATCCGCATGTGGTTTGAAAAGCAGCTCCCCGCCGCGCTCAAAGTAGTCAACATCAAGCGGTACATGCGGCTCACACTCGCGCTGTGGCTGATCACCGCGCTGTTGGGCGGGATGCTGTATGCCGCGTGGTATCTTATGCCCGATTCCGCACAGGGTCAGGCCGTCCCACCCGCCGCCACCGAAGAAGCCCCGGTTTCGACCGACGAGCCGTCGGTTTCGACCGACGATCCGCCCGTTTCCACACCCGACGCGGTACAATCTACGCCAGAAGCGCGATCCGGCGATTCTGAGGCCGCACCTGTGAAAACGCCCGACTCGCCCGCCGAAACGCCGGAGGCATCGGCCTGAACCTGGAGCAAGACCCATATGAAGCTCGATCATATCGTCGTCGCCGTCGGCTATGACCTGGAAGCCGCCATGAAGGCCTACCGAATGGTGGGCTTCACCGTGGCGTATGGCGGGGTACACGCCAGCGGCGCGACGCACAACGCGCTGATCTGGTTTCCGGGCGGCGTGTTCATCGAACTGATGGCGCTGACGGGCAACGATCCCAAACCAGGGGCGGTCGATTATACGCCGCTGGTGCGCGACCGTGCCGGGCTGGTGGGCTATGCGCTGCGGTCGGATGATCTGGTGATGGATGTGGATACGCTGCGCGCCAACGGCCAGCAGGTGGACGAACCGATAGAGAGCGGGCGGCTGCGCCCGGATGGGCTGCGGCTGGCGTGGCGAAATGCGCTCGTCAACGGCGGATACACCCCGTTTCTGATCGAGTACCTGTCGCCGGATGATGCGCTGCGCGTGCCACAAGACCCGCTCGTGACGACCCACCGCAATGGGGTACGGGCGCTGTGCCGCGTCGAATATGCGCATGGGACGGTGATCGTCGCTGCGCCCGCCGATCTCACGCTCGACGCGGCGCAGACCTATGGCGTGATCTACCAGCCCGAACCAGGGTGCGGGTAGGCGGTAAGCATCGGATGCTTACCGCCGCGCTTGAGCGCGCCATTTCAGCGCGCATTTTCTTCGCGTGTGGACTGCAACTGTGCCAGTGCCGCTTCCAGCTCGTCGATGCGCGCCTGCTGTTCGGCAACCGTTTGTTCCAGTTCGGTGATGCGCGCCTGGTCGCCCCCCCCGAAGAACGGCAGTTGATCCAGGTTGGCCGCCAGCGCCAGCACCAGCAGAATCAGACACGCCATGAGGGCGACGGTTTCCCAGACATCGCGCAGCCCACGCCGTGCGATCAGGTAGACTTCGCTGTTATCGACGAATCCGATGATCGGCTGGTCGCCGCCCAGATGCACCGCCGACCAGCCCGGCGCGAAATTCGGGATGAAGCGCAGCGTTTTGTCGATGCGGCGGTTGGCTTCAGGCAGGGTGCAAAGCTTCGGCGCGGCGCGGTGCGGGTTGCGGTAAATGCGCAAATCGCGCTGCACCCGGTACACGCCGCGCACCCAACGCGGGTCTTCCAGCGATGGCGGCGCGACACGCGGAATCTGCGGCGTGGGCGGCAGCGTCCCCAACAGGCGCGAAGTCAGGCGCGGCGGAATGTCATCATCGCCGCCGGGGGCGCTGAAGCGCTGCCCTGGCAGACTGCCGAACGGCGAATCTTCATCACGTTTTGGGGTGGGAAAGGGAAAAGGATTGAGCGGGCGCAAATAAGATTTATCGACCGGCTCCCCCCCGGTGCGGCTGGCCGGATCGCCATTTTCCAGGCCGGACATATCCAGGTCTTTATTTACAAAAGCATCAAAGGCGTTCGAGAACGGCGGTGGGTCGCCCGGCTGCCCGCTGCCCGGTGGCATACTGCCCGAAGGCAGACCGCTCCCCGACTGCCCGCTGCCCGATGGGTTGTCGTCCCCCGCGCCATCGTCCTGAAATTCTGGAGGCGGAAAGCTGCTGTCCGGCACGTGCTTACTCCAAAAAACTCGCTTCACCCGCTGTCTGACGTGCGAAGAATTTCCACTTTCGGGTTTCGCATGATTTCTGTTGATTATCGTCTACCTTTTGGTTCAAAATCAAGCCCTGCCCAAGTCCGCTGATTGAGGAAAACGTCATGCGCCCACAATCCCCCGCCCCGCTGACCGTCCACGCCGTTGACGAGACGATCCCGCACCGCCCGCGAATCGAACTGCGCGGCGCACAGGGTGAAACCGTGCATATCGCCGTGATCGACCGGGACATCTTTCGCGTGGCGCTCTACCCGGATAGCACGCCCCGGCTGGATCGCACCTGGATCGTGAGCGGGACTGACCCCGCCCCGCTGGAAGGCCGCCCGCGTGATGAACGACTGGCGCTTTCGCCGCACAGCCAGCGGGAGGAACCGTTCACCGTGCATCACGAACCCGGCGCGCTCGAACTGGGCAACGGTGACGTGCTGCTGCATGTCGATCTGACGACGTTCAGCCTGTCGTGGTACGCGGGCGACCCGCAGCCGTTCGCCGCCGACCTGCCGCTTGACGCATACAGCTATGATGCGGCAGGGCGTTCGGTCAGTCATTCCCTGCATCACCGCCCGGACGAACATTATTACGGCTTCGGGGAGACGGCGGGCGCGTTCGACAAAGCCGGGGTGCGGCTGCGCATGTCCCCGCGTGACGCGCTGGGTTACAACGCCGAAACCACCGACCCGCTGTACAAGCATTTTCCGTTTTACATCACGTCGGTGCCGCGTCAGCGCCTGTTCTACGGCCTGCTGTACGACAACGTGAGCGAAACCACCTTCGATATGGGCAAGGAGATCGATTACACGCGCCGCGCCCGCCACCGCACCTGGCGCGCCGAAGATGGCGACCTGGATTATTACCTGATCATCGGGCGTGGGCATCTGTTCCCGGTGCTGCACAACCTGGCACGGCTGACCGGGTTCCCCGCCCTGCCGCCGCGCTGGTCACTGGGTTACCTGGGTTCTACCATGACCTATACTGAAGCGCCGGATGCCCAGGCGCAGTTGGCGCGCTTCGCCCATTTGTGCGCGCAGCACGATATTCCGTGCGATGGTTTTCACCTCTCCAGCGGCTATACCACCGACGCGGACGGGCGGCGCATGGTGTTCACCTGGAACCGCAGCCGCGTCCCAGACCCGGCGGCGATGGTGACGCATTTTCACGATCACGGTATCCAGGTGATCCCGAACGTCAAGCCGCACCTGCTCGGCGCGCACCCGCTGTACGATGAAGCCGCCGCCGCCGGCATTTTCATCAAAACCCCAACGGGTATACCCGCCCGCTCCCCGTTCTGGAGCGGCGGCGCTGGCACGACCGAACCCGGCTCGCTGATCGACTTCACCCATCCCGCCGGGTTTGCGTGGTGGAAAGCACACATCACGTCGGCGCTGCTGGCCTATGGCATGGACGCGATTTGGAACGACAACAACGAATTTCAACTGACCGACGATGCCGCGCTGTGCGACGGTTTCGGGTCGCCCATCAACCTGGGGCAGATGCGCCCCATTCAAACGCTGCTCATGGCGCGGGCTTCGTACCAGGCATTGGCGGAACATGCCCCGGCACAGCGACCGTTTCTCGTCTCCCGTTCGGGCTGCATCGGCATTCAGCGCTACGCCCAGACCTGGAGCGGCGACAATGCCACGTCATGGCACAGCCTGAAATGGAACATCCCAATGGGCCTAAGTTTGAGCGTGAGCGGCCAGCCGAACACCGGGCATGATGTGGGCGGTTTCTATGGCGATGCACCAGACCCGGAACTGTTCGTCCGTTGGGTGCAAAACGGGATTTTCCACCCGCGTTTTTGTATTCATTCCTGGCACACCGACGGATCGGTCAACGAACCCTGGATGTACCCCGAAGTGCTGCCGCACATCCGCGACGCGATCCAACTGCGCTACCGGCTGATCCCCTATCTGTATCACCTGCTGGTCGAATCCCACCGCTTCGGCACGCCGATTCTGCGCCCGCTGGTATACGCATTCCCCGATGATGCACGGGTGCGCGGCGAATCGTTCGATTTCATGTGCGGCGGCGATCTGCTCGTCGCCAGCATCTTCGAGCCGGGCGCACGGACGCGCACCGTCTACCTGCCCCAGGGGACGCGCTGGTGTGACTTCTACACCGGGACATGGTACGACGGCGGCCAGACCGTGACCGTCGCTGCGCCGCTGGAACGGAGTCCGCTGTTCGCCCGCGATGGCGCGCTGATCCCGCTGGGCAAGGTGATGCAGCACACGAACGCGGAGCCGGACGATACGCGCACGCTGATGCTGTTCGCATCGCAGCCCATCATACAGGCGTATGCCTGGGCAGAAGAATCGCCCGCGCTAACCCCGCACCAGGCCGGGTTGGAATGCAGCGTGACGGCAGATGATGCGCGCATCGATGTGCATGTCACTGGCGGGCTGCGCAACCGCTGGCGGCAAATTGAGCTGGTACTGCCCCCCAGCGATCAGCGCCCGGTTCCGAAGGCCGCGCCGCTGCCGGACTGGGCGATTTGGGGATCGCTGCGTCGTCGGTTCCGGCTGGAAATGCAGCCTGTGTTCGACTGACCCTGACGGTCAGCGGCGCGCTTCAGTACCCGTTCACTTCGGGGTGCGGCTGTGGGATGATCAGCGTAAAGCGCGTCCCCTGGCCGATTTCGCTTTCTACGCTGACCGCCCCGCCGTGCGCCGCCACGCAGTCGCGCACCAGGCTGAGGCCGATTCCGGTGCCGTCGATGCTGCCGACGTTCGTCCCGCGAAAGAACGGCTCGAACAGGTGCGGCAAATCCGTTTTCGGGATGCCGATCCCATGATCGATCACGCGGATTTGCAGCACGGCATCGTGCGCGTCCGCGCCAACGTCGATGCGCGTGTGCGGCGGCGAATACTTGATCGCGTTCGTGAGCAGGTTCATCAGCGCCCGGTGGATGAGCGCTTTGTCGAACCGGGCGGTGCGGGCAGTAGGGGCAATTTCGATCTGGAAGCGGTGAAAACGGCCTATCGTCAGTTCCAGTTCCTGAATCATGCGCGTGATCATCGCGTTCACATCCACCAGGGCGATCTCGACGGGCGCGGGCGTGACCTTCGCCCGCAGTGAAAAGGCGATGTCGTCCATCATCTGCACCATCAGCCGAATCTGCTGCTGCACCACGCCGATGCGGGATTCCCGTTCGGCGCTGTTCAGCCGCTCACGATAGCGTTCCAGAATATCGGTCGAAGTCTGGATGATCGAAAGCGGGGTGCGCAGTTCGTGGGTCATCAGGCGCAGCAGGTTGGCGCGAAAGGCGTTCAATTCGCGTTCAGCACTCAGTTCGGCGCGGGCGTGCATCAGTTCGCGTTCGGCGGCTTCTAGCTGGCGGTGTTCTTCTTCAGCGGCCAGCAGCGCGGTTGCATCATGCCCCACCGCGAGAATTTCGATCACGCTTCCGTCGGCATCGCACAACGCCTGATCCACCCATTCGACGACGGTTGTCCGTCCTTCAGGCAGCCTGTTTATGACAACTTCGCGGCGGGGGGTTTTGTGCTGCACCTGCCATTGGATATGGTCGAGAATGCCGGGGCGGCGCGTTTCTTCGATGAAGTCGATGAACGTTGTACCGATCAGCGCTTCACGCGGGCGCTGAAAGTACGTGCAGTAGGCATCGTTCACATACGTCAGCGTGCCATCGGCCAGGTAACAGCAGATAAACGCGGTCTGGGTTTCCACAATGGCACGGAAACGCACCATTTCCCAGGATGGCGGGGGGGCGGAGTTGGATACCATACCATACCTGTCCACTCGCTGCGTGGGCGTTCGATGTCGGTAAGCCGCAGGCGGCGATGCAGTGCAGCGGGGTGACTGCGGCTTACGGGATGAAGTCGGCTGCCAAGGTTCTCATAACCACTTTAGCACGACTTCACGGGTATCCGATGGGTATTCGCATAAATTTCGTAAAGAATTCAGCCAGGCTTCACGACCGCGTTCCAAACAACGCTACAGCAGGCCGAGCGCGCCGCCGATCCCGCGCAGAATCGGCGTGACGGTTTGGCTGAAAATCGGAATATCATCCCACAGACGGGCAGCATCGATGATCACCAGCCCCAGCACCGATGAACAGCAGCAGAACAGCCCCAAACCGGCACAGCCGATCAGAATCCAGCGGGCATTGTTGGGCGGCGTGTCGATGATTGCGTTCGGGTCATAACCGTAATCAGCGCCGCCCATCGGCGGGGCCGTGGGCGATGGCGCAGCCGCATACGAAGCCGGGTTCGCGCCGTACTGCCCTTGCACAGGCTGTGGCTGGCCGGGGGGGTTGAATCCGCCGTTGTAGCTGCCATAGCCCTGTCCGGCTGCGCCGAAGCCCTGTCCCTGGGGCTGCGACGGCGCAGGTGCGCCAGGCTGCGGCGATGAGTACCCCTGCGGGGGTGCGCCGGGCGCACTGCCGGGCGGGGTATAAGGATTGTATCCCTGCCCAGGCACGGCGGGCGGTTGATCGCCAATGGGCGCGGGGCTGACAGGTACGCTCGCCCCGCCGATACCGGGCGCGCCCATGCTGGGCGAAGGCGCGGTCATGCCAGCGGCAGCGGGCGGCGCGGCGACGATCATTTCATAACCGAGCGTCACGGTTTCGCCCAGGCCGATCATGTCGCCGTTGCGCAGCGGGCGCGCCCCGGTCACGCGCTGGCCGTTGACGAACGTACCATTGGTCGAACCGAGGTCTTCAATGGTGAAGCCGCCTGGCCCGCGCGTCATGCGCATATGGTGACGGCTGACTTCAGGGTCATTGATCACGATGTCGTTCGTGATGTCACGACCGAGCGTGATAATGTCTTTGTTCAGTTCATAAGTCTGGTTGGGTTGTGGCCCTCGACGCACGACCAGACGGAAGCTCTCGCCCCCCTGAATCATTGCCGCCTCCTCTGATCCGGTTCTGAGAGATAATGCCCTAGTTCCATAACACCAGAAGCATAGCTTAAGGCGGGGAAAACGGCAAGCCTGCCCCGCATGAGCGAACCTCCCGCGCATCGGGCGATTGCCCTACGCGGTGTGCATATTTCCGAATACGGGCTTTCCGCTATAATCGCACGGGTTCAACCGAAGGAGTCAGCCGTATGACGGAAACCACCCAGTCCACCCCGCTGCTGCAAGAAAGCAGCCTGATCGCCGGGGTTTATTTCAAGACGATTCGCGCTTTTCCCGATAACCGGGGGCGCTTTCGGGAAGCGTTTCGCAAGGAATGGTTTCCGGGGGTCGCTTTCGACCATCTGCAATCCAACCACAGCGAAAGCGTCGCCCATGTGCTGCGCGGGCTGCATTACCACCTGCACCAGGTCGATTACTGGTATGTGACGCGCGGCATGATCCGCGTTGGCCTGGCCGATCTGCGCCCGTCGTCGCCCACGTACCGGGCGGCGCAAACGGTCGATCTGGGCGATGATCATCAGGTAGGGGTGTTCATCCCCGAAGGCGTGGCGCATGGGTTTTACGCGCTCACCGAAGTTTCGCTGATTTACTACGTGAATCAGTATTACACCGATGGCAGCGACGAAAATGGGGTCGCGTGGGATGATCCCGATCTGGCCGTTCCCTGGAACATCGACGGCGTGCCGATTCTGTCGCCGCGTGATGTGCAAAACCCGCGCCTTCAGGCCATCCCGCCCGAAAAACTGCCGCGCTAAGCAGCGGTGCGCAGCACAACCTCAGCCTTCGGTTTCGGCGTGGTCGTCCTGTGCGCCGCTCAGGTAACCGCTCATCCACTTGAGCGTATCGACCGCGCCGCCCGGCTCCTGTTCGCCCGACATCAGCGCCCGGTCAAGGTCGTCGCCGCGCCGCACCAGCCCCGGCTTGCTGCGGTTATCGCCCAGTTCCGCGATCAGTTCGGCCAGTTCCTTCAGGTTGTTGGCCAAAATTTTACGGCTCGGCGGGCTAAGCTCGTCGGCACGCCCTTCGATTTCGGCGCGCACGGTCGCGGCATCGAACCGCGCTGGCCCTTTCGGGGTCGGGTCGAACACCGCCGCCAGCGCGCCCAACAGGTCATACGCTTCGGCCACTGCCGCGCCGAATTCCTCCAGCGTGCGTTTTCCAATCAGGCGGCGCAGCGCGATCACCGTGCCGAGAATGTCGCGCAGTTCATCCAGCCCTTTTTTGCCATCCAACCCTTTGTCGAGCAGTGCCTTATCCAACCGTGCCAGCCGCCCGCCGTTCTGCGCACGCGCATAGCCGCGCCACCAGTGGAGGAGCTGCCCGCGAATCTGTGGGTTCCAGGCCGTTTTCGCCGTCAGGTGCGCCAGCCGTTCGGCAAAGGCGGCTTCTTCGTCAATGCCTTCCAGCACCGCTGTCAAACGGCGCGCCGCCACCCGCCCGATCAAGTCCTCTTTGGCATCCGCCGCCAGGTCGAGCATATGCCACAGCACATCGGTTTCAATCGTCAGTTCGGGGTGGTACTGCACGGCACGCGCCAACTGCGCCATCATCAGCAGGGTGGTCTTGTTCCAATCCCAATCGCGCAGCAGCGCGCTGAACAGGTTGACCGCGCCCTGTGCGCTCATATCCATGTTCGCCACCATCTGCGATATCACCGCCAGCACGTCGTTCACGCCGCGCCCGCTGTGGAACAGCGCCGTTTGTGCCAGCGGCACCAGGTCGGGCGAGTCTTTCAGGTGATGGACGAACCGGTGAAAATAATGATCGCGCCGTTCCGCCAGCGCCAGCCGCAGCAGCGCCGCCCGTGAATCGCCGGGAAGCCAGCCCGCGCCCGTTTCGATCCAGCGATCCAAGATCGCTTCGGGCGTGTAATCGCCGCTGACGTGGAGTCCCGTCCCCGGCACCACGCTGAGCAGCGTCCACACCTGTTCGATCACGGCGGGCGTGATCAGCGCGGCGGCGTGCGCACGGGTCGCCCGCGCCACCGCCACCAGGAATAAATCCGCGCCATACACGTTGAGCAGGGACACCATATCGCCAGATGCGCCCGTGTCGCTGCGCTCACTTTCGGGGTGCGCCAGCCCGGCAGTTCTGGGATGCATGACATAGCGCAGATTTTCATCGTTCAGCGCGTTCATCAGCGCCGGGTCATCGAGCAGGGTTTCCAGAGTCGTCTGGCTGCGCTTGGCCGTCAGCACGATCAGCGCCATCGCCAGGTCGGGTTCAGCGTGAGCGCGGGGCTGCGCCAGCCGAACGCCGCGTGTGAACGTCTCGCTGAGGCCATACACGGCAGGTTCCCGCCCGATCAGCTTGAGCCAACTGTTGATCGTCAGCCAGTCGCCATCGGCAATCGCCACTTGCAGCGATGTGTTCGCCGCCGCCTGCAAACGCGGCAGCCAGCGCTCATCGGGGTCGGCGGCCAGCCGCGCGCGCACCAGCGCGTACACCGCATCGGGCTGTTTGCCCATCTCTTCGCCCAGCCACGCCCAGATTTCGCGGTCGGCGGCGGGGTCGGCATCCATAACGCGGGTGACGAGCAGGGCAAGGTCAGGATCACGGGTATCGAGCGCCGTATCCAGCCCACGCTTGAGATAGAGCGTGCGCAGCGCCGGGTCAGGCGGCGGGGTGGTACTGCCGTCTGCCGAATCTACCGTGCCGTTCAGGTGCGCCAGCAGGTCGCGCAGCGCGGCTTTCAGCGCGTCCGGCGCAAGGTCTCCGCCCTGCCGAATCAGCGCATCGACTTCGGCGCGCTCCAGAATGCGCTCACCAGGGGATGCGTCCGGCGCTGCGCCATTGGGGACATCCGGCGTGGGGGCTGATGAAAATGCGCTCGTCATGCGTGAACACTACCGTTTTCTAACTGAGATTAGCGTGATTGTATCATGATGGAAGGCCGTACCACAGAGAAAATCGTCCACCCGCACCGGGTACGCGGCGGGGCGGGATGCGGAATCAGGCCAGGAACCGCAGCCGCCGAATGAAATCGACGCTTTGCAGCCGCCGTTCCAGCAGATAGGTGAGGTAGCCGATCATCAGGCGATCCGCTTCATGGTGGACGCTTTCCGGCACGCGCAGCCCGCGCACCGCATCGAACGCGCTGCGCTGAAGATGGCGCAGCAGCTTGAGCGCCGTCACGCTGATAGGCACGGACGCGCTGGCCTGAGTCGCGTGGCGTGCGCACACGACCCCGCCATCGACATAGCTGAAAAACTGGTCTTCAGCCAGCACGGGTTCGCGCCCCACCGCACAGCCGTTGAGTTCCGGGCGAAACCCAACCTGATCGAGCAGGTGCATTTCGTAATAGCGCAGTGCCAGCAGCGGATCGGCTTCGCTGCACAGGCGGCTGAGCGTGGCATCGAACAATCGAAACAGGCCGCCTGCTTCTTCATCACCCGTCAGCGTGAAGCGATCCAGCAGTTCGGCGGCGTAATTGGCATACGCCCCGCGCCGCAAATCTTCGCGCAGCTTCAAATACGGTTCGACCATTTCGGCCTGCACC
Source organism: bacterium (assembly GCA_033764035.1). Lineage (GTDB taxonomy): Bacteria > Chloroflexota > Anaerolineae > Aggregatilineales > Phototrophicaceae > Flexifilum. The sequence continues at coordinate 250,488 of JANRJJ010000012.1, read as the reverse complement.
GCGATTCCCATCTCGCGCCCTTTGTGGATCAGCATATCGGCGCGGGTGAACAATTCGACATGCCCGGTTTTATGGCTGGTCAGCTTGCGTGCGCCTTTCGCCACCACGTCGATTTTGCCATGACGCGGCGTGAGAATCGTCAGCACGCGGTCAGCTTCGCCAATATCACGCCGCTTGACGATCAGGCAGGGGGTGCGGAAGGCGCGTTCAGGGCGCGACATGAGCGGCTCGGTTCAATCGGTGTTCAGGACGAATGGACGTTCAGAAATTCTGGGCCGAAGCCAAGCGGGAGCAGTGTTTTCAGCGCACCGTCGAAGATCACGCCTCCGGCGGTATCGGCCAGGATCACGCGCAGATCGGGCGCGAATTCGTACAACATCTGGCGGCACACGCCGCACGGCGCGCCGCCGTTCGCGGTGACGACGGCCACCGCGCCGAACTGCCGTTCGCCTTCGCTGATCGCCTTGACCAGCGCGACCCGTTCCGCGCAGATGGTGGCCGGGTATGCGGCATTTTCAACGTTGCAGCCCGTGTACAGCCCATCGTTCAGCGTAAGCAGTGCCGCGCCAACCCCGTATCCCGAATACGGGATATAGGCATGGTCGCGGGCTTTCAACGCAGCGGCGATCAGCGTGTCAATTTGTGCTTGGGTCAGGGAAATCATAGCCTGTCAATCGCTCTCGTCCCCGGCAGCCGGGTGAAAAAAAGGCGCACCGGCGTGCGCCTTTGTCTCTGTAAGTATACCACGCCGCTTGCTTGGTCACACTGAGCCACAGCTCAACCTTGTTGATGGCTCAACCTTTGAGCCATTAGCTGTGCTGGCGGGCGGCCACCCGTGCTGCTGCCCTTTCGCGCGTCTGGCGCGCTTCGTCCTCTTGATCGTTTTCCTGGGCCGGGTTCGGCGCGGGAACGCGGGTGATATGCACCTTGCGGATGCGGCGGTTTTCGACCGCTTCTACCCGCAGCACCAGGTGATCGACTTCGACGGTTTGCCCAGGGTGCGGCACCTGCCCCACCATCATATAGATGTAGCCGCCCAGGGTATCGGTTTCTTCGGTGGGGATGCTGCTTTCCAGCCGTTCGTTCAGGTCGTCGATCTGCATCGCGCCATCGACCAGGAACGTGTTTTCACCCAGCACGGTGAATTCCGCTTCTTCGTTCTGGTCGTATTCGTCCTTGATGTCCCCGACGATTTCTTCGACCAGGTCTTCCAGCGTGACCAGCCCGGCAGTGCTGCCGTACTCATCGACGACGATGGCGATGTGATAATTCCCGGCCTGCATATCGCGGAACAGCACATCGGCACGCTTGCTTTCGGGGACGAAATATGCCTTGCGCATGATCGACCGGATCGACGCATGTTCCAGTTCGCCGCGCTGCACCAGCGCCAGCACATCTTTGGCGAACAGCAGCCCTTTGATGTCGTCGATTTCGTCATCGTACACAGGGATGCGCGAATGTCCGCTTTCCACGGCCTGCTTGATCGCTTCGCTGATCGGCGCGTCGATTTCGACGGCGGTTATATCGGGACGGGGGATCATGATCTCGCGCACGGCGGTTTCGTTGAACTGCAAGACCGAGTAGATCATCTCTTTCTCGTCCGGTTCAATCGTGCCGCCGCTGTGACCGACATCGACCAGCGACATGATTTCTTCTTCGGTGACATGCTTTTGCAGGTTTTCGCCCCCGCTGATGCGCGAGACGAGCGCCTGAACCGCGTTCAGCAGCATCAGCACCGGGTTGAGGAAGAAGACCAGCACGCGCAGAATCGGCGTGACAATCATCGTGACCGTATCCGCCCACGCCCGCCCCAGTACCGCCGGGATCAGGTCGCCCAGGATGTAGGTGAACGCGCCCACCGGGATCAGCACAACCAGGTACGCCGCCGCCGGGTCAGCGAACAGGCCTCCGCTATCCGCCGCCGCAATCAACGGCTGGGCTACGCCCGCCACCGCCACCGCGACGATGCCGAAACGGATTGCGGTCAGGAGCAGTTCGGCAGTCATGTGCAGTTGCGAAAGATTTTTGAGCAGCATGAGGGTGCGTTTTGCACTGCCGTCGCCTTCGTCGGCGCGTTCGTGCAAAGGGGTAAGGCGGCAGTTGGTCAGCGCCTCGTATGCAAGCCGCACCAGGGCGTGCAGCAGAATCAACCAGCCCAACGTGACCAGGCTTGGTAAATGACTTTCGTCCAAGTTATCCTTTCCTCGTTATGAGGACATTTGTGTGCAGATTGTAGCACACGCGAACTTTCACTGACAAGATACCGGATTTTTCAGGAAAAACAGCATGGGATATCTCGAAGAAGCCCCACGCGGTATGTACTATGAAGACATCGTGGTCGGCCAGAAACTTACCACACGCGGGCGCACCATCACCGAAGCGGATATTGTCCAGTTTGCCGCGCTCACGGGCGATTACAACCCGATGCACACCGATGAAGCCTACATGCAGACGACGGCGTTCGGCAGGCGCATCGCACACGGGATGCTGTCACTCAGTTATGCGGTCGGGCAGGCGTACCAGCTCGGCTTCATGGAACGCACCGTCGTCGCTTTTCGCGGGCTGGAGATGAAATTCAGCCTGCCCGTGTTCATCGGCGATACGCTGCATGTCGAAATTACGGTGAAGGAAAAAGACAAGGCCAGCGCACGGTTGGGCGGCGGGCTGATCACGTTCGGCGTGAAGATCATCAACCAGGAGGGCAAGACCGTGCAGTCCGGCGAATGGCTGGTGCTGATGGCCCTTAGACCCGCCGCTGAAGCCTGACCTTTGTGGAGAAAACGCCCATGCATATGACCGAACTGGAAACGCCGAGCGTGCTGATCGACCTTGACCGGATGGAGGCGAACATCCAGCGAATGCAGGAACACTGCGATTCGCTGGGGCTGGCGTTCCGCCCGCACATCAAGACGCACAAAATCCCGGCTATCGCCCGCCTGCAAATCGATGCAGGCGCGAAAGGGTTGGCCTGCCAGAAGCTGACCGAAGCCGAAGTCTTCGCGGATGCAGGTTTCAACGACCTGCTGCTGCCGTACAACATCATCGGTGCGGCCAAGCTCACCCGGCTGACCGACCTGGCGCTGTACAACCGCGTCACCGTCGCGGCGGACAGCGAGTACGTGATACGTGGGCTGGTCGAAGCCGCCCAGGCCGCCGGGATCACATTACGGGTAGCGGTCGATATTGCCACCGAAATCGAGCGCACCGGGGCGAATGCCAGCCGTGCGATCCAGCTTGCGCGCATCATCGACCGCAGCGATCATCTGGTGTTCGCCGGGCTGATGGTGTACCCCAGCAACGCGACGATCCGCCCGGTGCTGCAAGAAATCCTCGATCAACTGCACCAGGACGGGATCGGCGTGGAGATGGTGAGCGGCGGCGGGACGGGCGCAGCGCTCCAGGCGCATGAAGTCCCCGAACTGACCGAACTGCGCGTCGGGACGTATGTGTTCAACGACTGGACGACCGTGCGGCGCGGCTGGACGACGCTGGAACACTGCGCCATGACGGTGACGGCGACAGTGGTCAGCCGTCCATCGGAAAATCGCGCCATCCTGGATGCAGGCAGCAAGACGCTCACGCCCGAAACCGTCGACGGCGGCTATGGACACATCGTCGAATATCCCCAGGCGCGCATTTTCAAGCTGAACGAAGAACATGGGTTCGTCGATGTATCGGCGTGTGACCCCGCGCCGGACGTAGGCGATGTGGTGCGAATCGTCCCGGTGCATACGTGCGTCGTGACGAATATGCACGGGACGATCTACGGGGTGCGCGGCGACCAGGTGGTCACCGAATGGGAAGTCGCGGCCAGGGGCAAAGTGTGGTAAGCCATCTTTTCCGGGATGGCCGCCGTCCCGGAAAAGATGGCTTTTGAGACTGCTACGCTTTGTCTGCCGTCAGAAATTCATGCACCAGCGTTTGAAAGTGATGCACGCCGTTTTCGCGCTTCACGCTGAAGCGCCCGGTATCGTAGGCGCGGGATTGTAAGCCCTGCTGCACGGCAACGCAGATTTCGATGTCTTCCTGCTGAATTTCGTCGCTGAAGGCGATGGTCTGCTGCATACTTTCCCAGCCCTCGCCCGTGCCGGGTTCCTCGAAGTACCACTCGAAAATGGTGAGCGTCTTATCGTGGCTGAGCGGCAGAATGATGTTGATGCTCATGTTGTCCGGGTAGATGTTCAGCATCACGTTCGGGAAAATCCAGTAGTACAGCGCTTCCGCTTCCGCTTCGGTGCGCACATAACGGCGGTCGCGTCCCTGCACTTCACCCAGCTTGGCCGGGCGAATCGGCGCGTACTGCGATGAATAGTAGCGGAAGGTATCGACCCGGTACTGTTCGTAATCCAGTTCCCGGTACAAACCGGGATGGGCAATCGGGACGTGGTAGCCTTCCAGATAGTTATCGACATACACTTTCCAGTTGCAGTCGATGACGTAATCGCGCCGTTCAAACGCACGCATCGCTTCAATGTTGAACCCCTTGCGCTTGATCTCGTCGTCGATGTCGCCGTAGATCGCGCTCATCGGCGGGGCGGCGGGGTCAAGGTTGACGAACACGAACGGCCCCCACGCTTCGACCTGTACCGAATGCAGGCAGATATTTTCCTTTTTCCAATCCTGCACCCCGTCGAATTCCGGCGCGTTGAGCAGCTTCCCGTTCAGGTCATACGTCCAGCCGTGATATTTGCACTGCAAGCTTTTGCGGTTGCCCTTGCCCACCGCGACCGGGCCGGCGCGGTGCGGGCAAACGTTGTAGAACGCCCGCAGTTGTTCGTCCAGCCCGCGTGTGACGACCAGCCGTTCGCCCGTCACTTCACAGGTGAAAAAATCGCCGGGGCGCAGCACCTGATCGACACGGCCAACGGGCTGCCAGGTTTTCCAGAAGATGGCGGGCTTTTCAGCTTCCAGAAACGCCGGGTCGGTATACCAGCGCGACGGCATGGTCTTGGCATAGGCCAATGCACCCGACGGGGTGAAATCGGAAAGGTCGAGCGATGGAACAGGCGGAATGGTGATCATGATGCCCTTTGTGAACTAGGATGCACCGGGTGCAGGCGTGCGAAGGCGATATTTTGGAGCCGATTGTACCGGGTACGAAAGAGTCCACGCAAAGACAAGCGGATCAGGCCGCCGCGACTGCACCCGGCACTTTTTCGAGCGGCAGTTCTACCGTGAACGTCGTTCCCTGGCCAACCGTGCTGTCCACGCGCACCCGCCCCTGATGCCGGGTCACACAGTCCTTGACGATGCTTAGCCCCAGCCCCGTGCCGCTGACCGCGTCCATCACGCCCGCAGCGCGGTAAAACGGCTCGAAGATGTGCGGCAGGTCGGCTTCGGGGATGCCCACCCCATGATCGACCACCCGCAGCACGATCCATTCGTTGTGCTGATCCAGTTCCAGCCGCACATCGGTATGCGGCGGTGAATACTTGACCGCATTGGTGAGCAAATTCAAGAGGATGCGGCTGACCAGCACATCATCGACGACAGCGCTTTCCAGCCCACTGACGTTGACGAACAGAAGGCGGTTTGGGGTCTGAGTTGCGCTCTGCACTTCTTCTACGCTCACCTGGCACAGGGCGGCCAGGTTGACCGGGACGGGACGGAAGGTGACATCCGTCAGGTTGCCCCGCGCCATGTTGACGGTATCTTCGAGCAGTTCGAGCGCGAACTGCACTTCACGGCCAATCGAATCGAGCTTTTCCAGGCGGCGTTCCGGGGTGAGGCGGTCGAAATAGGTGCTGAGCAAATCCCGCGCCGTCGAAATGGCGGTGAGCGGAGTCCGCAGATCGTGCGAAAGCGCGCTGATCACGCGCTGCACGAGCGCATTCTGAGCCTGTTCCTGCTGAAACCGAACTTTCAGCCGTTCGTGTTCCAGCGCATCCAGTTCAGCGGCGTGCAGGCGTTCACGGCTGGCCTCCAGCGCAGAGGTGGACTGCCAGTTTTCGCGCACCTGCACGCGCAGTTCATCCTCCAGGCGGGCGCGCACCTGAAATTCGCGCTGAAGCAGTGCCAACAAAAGCACGCTGGTGATGACCACGAACACCATATCGTTGACGATGTTCAGGCTGGACATCACCAGCGAATCGATGCCGAGCAGGTACAGCAGCGTATCTGAAAATAAGATCCACACAGTGGCAAAGCCAAAATAAATCGATGTTATGCGCCATTGTGGGGACTGCCGCATAGCCAGGCTCCATCACTCAAGACCATGAAAGGAATACTTTAGCCTACAATCTAGCGCCTACTGCTGACTAACATGCTTACCAATTCACGCTTTCTTCATGATTCTCATGACAGCCTTATCTCATTGGAGACTGACATCAATACCCCGTCGCCCATTTCACCCTGCCCGCACGTCGAGCGTTTCCGCCGCCGGGTCGATCCAGCGGAGCAGGCGTTCGGCCTCTGCCCGCAGTGCCGCTTCATCGTCCGGGTACAGCGTGCGGAACGGCTCGTAGATCAGTGTGAGCGCTTTTTTGGCCTTTTCGATCTTCCACGCCCCGGCCACGAACCCATCGACCAGGTACGTCGCCCGCACCCGCGCCGCCGATAAGAACACGTGCGGGCGGTCGGCATCGGCCAGCACCCGGCGGCGGTCATCGTGGGCGATCACCAGGTTATCGTATTCGGGGATCAACCGAATCGGCGCGGGCGTATCGCCATCGGGCAGCGGTGCATCCGGCAGATCGAACAGCGTTCGCCCATCGGGGTCATGGTAGGTGACCAGTTCGGCGCGCATCGCTTCAAAAGCATCTTTCATCCGCTTCAGCCCCGACCACGTTTGAAAATCCATCACGGTTGCGGGACCAAACGCGGCCAGATAGCGCCGGATGAGCGGTTTTACGTCGGGCGAATCGCTCACCGGGACGGTCACACCCAGGTGATATTCGGGCAGCGCGTAACGTATTTCGCCGCCGAAGCCCCAGAAACCGCCAGGCGCGGTCTGGAGGATCGGCAGGTGCGCCCGCACAAAATTCGAGCTGGCCTGTGGGTCGATGCCCGGCGCGACCTGTTCCATGAGCGCCCGAATTTCGACGAACGTGCGCGGCCCCTGTGCGAACGACTCGCGGGCGGCGGCGCACACCGCATCGATGTCCACACCTTTGCCCGCCTGCCCGGAATAGCCCGCGTACATGCGCGTGATCGCCGGGTGCAGCGCCGGGCGGTGCAGGGTAAACTCGCGGGCGGTGAACAGGTGCAGCGTGGCGCGCAGCATGGTCGCCCGCACCACGTCTTTGGTTTCGATCAGGCGTTCCAGGTCGGCGCGCTGAAAACCGTCCACCCGCGACCACAGGCCGATATACGGCGGATTGGCGACCTGGGCTTGCAGCCCGCCGACCGCCTCCAGCACGTCATAGGCGGACTCCGCAGCCCGGTCGAGCAGCCGCTGCCGTGCCAGCACCGCCCGGTTTAGTTCGCGTAACGTCAGCGTGCGTGGAGTCATGATGCCCTCAGCAGCAGAAAAGGAAAAATCGCCCGTGAACTATACCGCATATCCGGCCATCAACGCGCTGCTCGACCGGCTGATCCCCGGTTTGCAAACGGCGCTCGGCGCTGACCTGATCGGCCTGTACCTGTACGGGTCGGCGGTGACGGGCGATTTCGACGACCTGCTGAGCGACATCGATCTGCTGGCCGCGCTCGAACGCGATATTGACCCGCCCATGTTCGCCCGGCTGGACGCGCTGCACACCGCGCTGACCGCCGCACTGCCTGTGTGGGAAAACCGCATCGAGATCGCGTACATGACCCGCGACGCGCTCGCTTCCTTCCGCGAACGGCGCAGCCCGATAGGGATCATCAGCCCCGGCGAGCCGTTTCACATCAAGGATGCGGGCATGGACTGGCTGATGAACTGGTATCTCGCCCGCTCCATCGGCGTGACGCTCACGGGCGCACCGCCGGAAACGTGCATCCCGCCCATTCCGCACGCCGATTTCATCGACGCGGCAAAAGCTCATGTGATCGCGTGGGGCGGTTACTTCCAGCCGCACTTCAGCCGCCCCTACCAGGGCTACGCCATCCTGACGATGTGCCGGGGGGTGTATACCGTGCGGCACGGCGAACAGGTCTCGAAACAGCGGGCGGCGGCCTGGGCGCAGACGGCCTTTCCACAGTGGGCGGGGCTGATCGGTGAAGCACTGGAATGGCGCACGCACCACCGCGAACCCGCCGACCCGCTGGCGACTGCCCCGCGCACCCGCGCCTTCATCGATTTCATGATCGCGCAGGTCACGTAGGGGCAGCGGCGGGCTGCGCCGTGCGTGCATATAGGATCGCGTTACCGCGCTTGCCCGCCACGCTCAGCAAGCCGATCTCGCGCAGGGTGTAGGCCATCTTCTGGGCAAGCGGGCGCGGCTGGCGGATCGCGGCGGCCAGTTCTGCGGTATCGAATGTGGGCGGCAGCGCAGCGGGCAAAAGCGCGGCGTAATCGGCGGGAGCCGCCAGCGTCACCGTCCCGAACACGTCGATCAGGCGGCGGTCATGGATGCTCCAGCGCTTGCGCCGCCAGCTTCCGCGCCCGTCTTCAATCCACCATTGTTCTTCGTGAATCAGCGCGATTTCGACCGTCAGGTTCGGGTGCAGCAGCAGCCCGGTCAGGCCGACCAGTTCCCCGAAGGCATGATAAGCCGTCCCGCGCAGCGGCGATTTACGGCGGCTGGTCACCACACCATCGGCGTTCACGCGCACGACATGCCGTTCCTGGGCGATGGGATGCACCACGCGAATTGGCACCGAATCGAGCAGCGCGGTCAGCTTCGTTTTCATCGCGCCCAACGCCCGCGTCTGAATCTCGATAGCCCCGGTGACGAGCGCCGGGTCATGCGGGGCGGCGCGCACAATATCGATCACGTACCCGGCGATCTCGCGTTCCAGGTGATCGCCGGGGTGCGCGTAGTGCGCTTTCAGTGCGGCGTGCAGCGACTTTTCCGCCAGCGTCCCGATCCGGCGGCTCATCCGGCGGGGCGTTCAGCCGGACGCGGCTTGCGCCGCCCCAGAATCGTCCCCAACGTCACCCCGCCGATGGCCGCCCCGCCGCCCAACAGCACGATCACCAGCGGATTCGCGCCGGGTTCTGGTTCGGGCGGGCGCACGGACGGATCGACAATGGACGCGGGTGTGCCTTCGCCCGCCGGGTACACGGTGATGTTGATCGCATCCGGCACGCCAAGATCGACGTGCTGCGCGTCGCCCAGGTTGGCGCACAGGCGGTACTCGCCCGGTTGCAGGCTGATGACGGTTCGGTTCTCGAACACCATCCCGAACAAATTCGGTCCTACCCACACATGCCAGTGTCCGCCAGCGGCCAGGTCGAAATGTTCGGCCTGGATGGTAATCTGCACCGCGTCGCCGTAGATCGCCGCGCCATCCGGCGGATCGATGATGCGGATCGTGGGCGGGTTTTCGCCCAACGGCGGCGGATCGACCATCAAAGCGCGGCAGTCGGCCAGCGGGTCGGCAGCCGGCGCGGAGTCCTGGGCGTGGGCGGCGGTAAACGACAGGCAGACCAGTGCGATCAACGCGCACAGCCGCCCGCATGAACGTAAGGTGATTGAAAATCTCACAGCGCTCTTTCCAGAATTTCGGTCATTTCGTCCGCCGTCAGTGCCAGCGGATTGCCTTTCATGCTGTTCGATGTGGCCGATTTCTGCACGATCTCGGCCAGGTGCGCCCGTTTGATCCCATAGGCAGCCAGGCGCGGAATGCTGAGCGCCTCCACCAGGTCGGCCACGAATGCCGCGCCATCCTGGGCGGTGGCTTTCTTCTTCCCGGTCAGCAGGGTTGCCGCCTGGGTATAGCGCCGGAGCGCCTGCGATTCCGGCTGGCGTTCAGTCAGCGCCCGGATGTTGACGGCCATCACATGCGGCAGCAGGGCGGCCACGACCGCGCCATGCGGGGCATCGAACATGCCGCCCAACGGGCCGGCGAACCCGTGCGCCGCGCCCAGTTTCGCATTCGCCAGCGCCAGCCCCCCCAACAGACTGACCATCGCCATATCTTCCCGCGCCGCTGCGTCGTTGCCGTGCTTGTACGCTTTGAGCAGCGACCGCGCCGCACGCGGCAGCCCTTCACGGCAGTACCCATCGGTGATCGGGTTCGACCCGCTGCTCACGAACGGTTCCAAGACCTGGGCAAGCGCATCCATCCCGGTGGATGCGGTGACGGCGGGCGGCAGCTTGTGCGTCAGTTCGGGGTCAACGACTGCCAGCCGCGCCAGCATCAACGGGCTGCGCAGACTGACCTTGACCTTGTGTTCCGGCGATGCCAGCACGGCGTTGCGCGTCACTTCCGAACCCGTGCCTGCCGTCGTCGGAATGGCGATGAACGGCAGCGGCGGGCTGCGCAGCGGCTTGCCATTGCCGATCACCTCCAGGTATTCGACCGGATCGCCGGGGTTGGTCGCCAGCGCTGCGATGGCCTTCGCCGCATCCAGCGCGCTGCCGCCGCCGAACCCGATGATCAGATCGCACGCGGTTTCCCGCGCCCGCTTCACCCCTGCCAGCGCCATGCCGACGGTCGGTTCCCCGTCGATCACATGCGTGGAAGCGTCGATGAACGCGCCGCCCAGGTCATCGATCAACGCGGTGGCACGGCTGGGGTCACGCCCAGTCACGATCAACGCCCGGCTGCCCATCCCGGCGGCCAGCGTCCCGATCTCTTTACTGCTGCCATTCCCGAACACGATCCGCGCAGCGGTGGCAAATTCAAAGCGCACAGCGTTATCCTTGTAGGTCTGAATCGATGTTTTCGAGCGACACGCTGCTAAGGATAGCAACCCGCTTACGTGCCGACAACCTGGCCGGAGTCCTAGCCATGATCCTGACCGTTACCCCGAATACCACCGTCGATCAAACGCTGATCCTCCCGGCGTTCGAGTTCAACCGCACCATCCGCGCCACCAGCGTCACCTACAGCATGGGCGGCAAGCCGACCGATGCCAGCTTCATCCTGGGGACGCTCGGCATTCCCAGCTATGCCATCGGGCTGGCGGCAGGCGCGATGGGCGAAAAGGTGAAAACGCTGCTCAACGGACGCGGCGTGATCACCGACTTCATCCCGGTGGGCGGTGAAACCCGCCTGAATACGATCCTGGCCTACCCCGGTGGCCAGACCACGATCACGACCAACACGCTGGAGGTCACGCCCGAACACATCGACCTGCTCAAAAACCTGTACGCCGACCTGCTCCCCCGCGCCAGCGTGGTCGTGATGGGCGGCACGCTCCCGGTCGGGGTCGATCCGTCGCTGTATGCCGACCTGATCGCGCTGGCACGCGCCCGCAGCCTGCCCGTGATCTTCGATGCCGACCAGCCGAACCTGGGTGCAGGGCTGGCCGCCCGCCCGACGATCATCAAGCCGAATCAATTTGAACTGGAACGCCTGACCGGGGAGCCGATCCCGGATATGGCGGCGGCGTACCAGGCGGGGCGGCGCATCCTGGCCGAATACGGCACGATTCCCGTGATCACCCTGGCCGAACAGGGCGGACTCGCCGTGCTGCCGGGCGACCGGGCGTATTTCATCCCGCCGCTGCCCATCGACGTGGTGAGCGCGGGCGGCGCGGGCGATGGCGTGTTGGCGGGCATGGCGGCATCATTTGCCCGCCGCCAGCCGCTTGAGGACGGACTGCGGCTGGGGTTTGCGTGCGCTGCCGCCGTGTGCCTGCTCCCCGGCACGGCGGACTGCCGCCCGGAGGATGTCGAACGCTTCCTGCCGCTCATCGATCTGCGGCCTTATCCATAAATGTGCAAAAGATGCGAGCGGCCTGGGGTCAGTGACGGCGCGAGTTGCCCGCATCCGGGGCATACGCCATAATCGGCCTTTTTCCACTGGAGCCATGTTGATGTCCGTTGCGTGCCTGGGTGAATTACTGATCGATTTTGTCGCGCTCGAAGCGGGCGTGACGGTGGGCGAAGCCAGCGGCTTTCAGAAAGCGCCAGGCGGTGCGCCCGCCAACGTCGCCGCTGCGGTGGCGCGCCTGGGCGGGACGGCGGCGTTCCTGGGGCAGGTGGGCGATGATCCGTTCGGCCATTACCTGGCGGGCGTGCTGGCACAGGAACGAGTCGATACACGCGGGCTGCGCTTCAGCGCCGAAGCGCGCACGGCGCTGGCATTCGTCAGCCTGGCGGCGGGCGGCGAACGCAGTTTCGTCTTTTACCGCCACCCCAGTGCCGATATGCTCATGCGCCCGGAAGCCGTCGCCTACGACGTGATCGATCAGTGCCGCATCTTTCATTATGGGTCAATCACGCTGATCCACGAGCCAAGCGCGGCGGCGACCCGTGCCGCAGCCGCCCACGCACGGGCGGCGGGTAAGCGCATCAGCTACGATCCGAATTTGCGCCTGAGCCTGTGGCCGAACGCCGATGCCGCCCGCACGGGCATGATCGCCGGGCTGGACGGCGCACATATCGTCAAGATCAGCGATGAAGAACTCGACTTTTTGCTCCCCGGCGCACAGGTGACCGACCCCGATCCGGTCGCTCCGCTGTGGCGTGACGGGATGGACCTGATCTGCGTGACGCGGGGCGAACGGGGAGCCATCGCCTTCACCCGCGATGGCCGCCGCGCCGAAGCGGACGGGTTCCGAGTGGCGACGGTCGATACGACGGGTGCGGGCGATAGTTTCGTCGCCGCCCTGCTGCTGCAACTTCTGGAACACGACGGCGGCTATGCCGATCACCTGCCCGCGATTCTGCGTTTTGCGTGCGCGGCAGGGGCGATCACCACCACCGGGCGCGGGGCGATCCCGTCGCTGCCTACGCGGGAACAGGTCGAAGTTTTGTTGAGAAGCTGATGAATTGGGTACGCTGCACCGCTTACAGGCGCACAAGCTGTGTTATTATGCGCGTAATCTGCATCAATTTTGACGAAACGACCGCACATTATGGCCTTGATTCAGCGACAACATGCAGTGGTGATCGGCGCGAGCATGGCGGGGCTGCTCGCGGCGCGGGTGCTGAGCGATCATTTCGAGCGCGTCACCGTGATCGAACGCGACACGCTGCCCGATGAAGCGGCGCACCGGGCGGGCGTTCCGCAAAGCCGCCACGTACACGGCCTGCTCGTGCGTGGGCTGGACATCCTGCGCGACCTGTTCCCTGGCCTGGATGCCGACCTGGACGCGGGCGGCGTGGAAACCATCGAATGGATGACGCAGACCATTCAGCGCATGGCCACCGGGTGGACACCCATCTATGCCAGCGGCATTCATACACGGCCCATCACACGGGCGCTGCTCGAATCCATCGTGCGCCGCCGGGTGATGGCGCTGCAGAACGTGACCTTTCGCACGGGTTGGCAGGTCACGCGCCTGTGCGCCAGCCCGGACAATACCCGCGTGACCGGGGTCGAAATCGAACCGCGTCGCAAAAGCGATGACGCGCCGCCTGTTCAGGCGCTCCCCGCCGACCTGGTGATCGATGCCAGCGGGCGCGGCTCCCAGGCCCCGGCATGGTTGGAAGCGCTTGGCTATCGCCCGCCAAAAACCGTGACGGTCAATGGCCGACTGGGCTATGCCAGCCGCATGTACCGCCTGAAAGATGGCTGCGACCCCGCCTGGCGCGTCCTGCTCATGATTACCACGACGGCATTTCCACGCGGTGGGGTGTTCACGGTAGTGGAAAAAGATACCTGGATGCTGACGATGGCGGGCGTGGGCGACCATGTGCCGCCGACCGATGAGGACGGCCTGAATGCGTTCGTGAAGTCGCTCGGCTCAGCGCCGCTCGATGAAGTGATGGCGCACGCCGAACCGATCAGCCCGATCTATGGCTACCGCCGCACCGAAAATCGCCGGGTCGATTATCACAAGCTCTCGCGGATGCCGCACGGGTTCGCCGTGACGGGCGACGCGGTATGCGCTTTCAATCCCGTATACGGACAGGGCATGACGGCAGCGGCAGTGGCGGCGACGGCGCTCGATGCATCGCTGCGCGCAGGGTGGGACGAACGCGCCTTTCAGAAACGGCTGGCCGCTGGTAACCAGCAGTGCTGGCTGATGGCGGTGTGCGAAGATGCGCGCTACCCATCTACCGAAGGCGTGCGCCACCGCTGGGTGTACAGCCTGCTCAACCGCTGGAATGATTGGCTGTTCGCCGGGATGCCGCATTCGCCCACCATCACGCAGACGTTTCTGAAGGTGATGCACCTGCTCGCCCCGCCAACGGCGCTCATGCACCCGCGCATGATCCGCGAACGGCTCCGTTTGAGCCGGCGGCTGCGCGTGGGCTGACGGCTGCGCACACGCAGCCCTTAGCGGAACAGCCGCAGCCCCCCGAACTGAACTGCCACCAGCAGCGCCGCGCCAAACAGCACCATGACCATGATCAACTGGAGCGCGCCGCCGCTGGTGGTGCGTTCCAGTACTGCATCGGCGGGGTTCGACGGGTCATAGTACACCGTGACCGCACTGCCCACCGGAAACTCGTTCACCCGCGCCTGCACCTGCTGGTAGAACCCGGTTCCCATGCGCGCCCCGAAGTGCAGACGGTTACCCGTGTACTGCTGGCCATTCACCTGGTACTGATACATGATCGATGGGTAGTACGCGCCGCCGCTGTTCCCGGTGCGGGCGCTGCGTACCACGCTGGCCGCGATCACACGCCCGGTCGTCGAAGACCATGCGGCGGACGCTGCCGTGCGCTGTCGTCCCTTCACCCACTGAAACAGGAAGAAAAGCGCCAGCGCCGCCACAATGCCAGCGGCCACCATGCCCGCTGCCGTGAAAATACCACTGAACATCGAGTTGAACATGAAAACCCTTTCCACGATGACTCGTGTTTAGGGTTCAGTCTAGGCGAATCTGCGCCAATGGCAACAGCCCTCCAATGCTTGTGGGGACTGTTGCGCCGCGGTTGATCTACAATATAGACAATGCCGACCGCGCCGCAAAGGAACCGATGCGCATGTCACAGCCCCCCTGCCCAAAATGTCAAACGCCGATGCAGTTCGATGACCGCGAAGCGCGCTACACCTGCCCGCAGTGCGGCCACGCCCGTTATGAAACGCTTGATGAAGCCCAGGCGCGAATGCGCCCGCAGTTGGAGGCGATGAACCGTGCGCCGGGTCAGCTTCGCATGACCGACCGCAGCCAGGTGAGCGCCCGTGCGCTGATCCATTATGAGGATGGGCAGGCGGCGCGGATGCGCGGCGAGATTGATGAAGCGCTTCGCGCCTTCGAAAAGGCCATCGATCTCGATTCCGATCTGGTAGATGCGCATTACTGGATTGCCCAACTGACGGACGATGAAGCGCTCAAGCGCGAACACCTGAGCCTGATCCTGGCGCACGAGCCGGGCAACCTGGACGCGCTGCGCGCCCTGATGGTGCTGGATGGGCGGCTGACCCCGGAAGAAGCGGCGCGCACGCACGATTCCGGCGGCGTTCCCATGACGCATGTGGCCGCGCCAATTCAGGCGGTGACCGAAACGCTGATCTGTCCGGTGTGCGGCGGGGCGCTCACCGCCGATGAAAGCACCGGGGCGGTGTCGTGTAAATTCTGCGGCTATGCCGAAGTCCCGCAGCCAACCAGCGACCCGATGGGCGAATCGTTCGGCGTGGCGATGCTGGAACGGCGCGCCCAGGGGGTGCAGTGGCAAATCGGCGGGCGCATCATTCACTGCAACCAGTGCGGCGCTGAACGGACGATCCCGGCGCGTGAACTGTCGATGGTCTGCGCGTTCTGCGGCTCCACCCATGTGATCGAAACCGATGCGCTGCAATCGTTCATCGCGCCCGATGGCCTGATCCCGTTCCACATCAGCGAAACCCAGGCGCAAAGCGCGATCCGTGACGCGCTGAAGGGCATCGGTGAACGCCTGACCAGTGTGTTCGACGACAACAAGATTGCACGCGCCGGGCTGATCGGGATGTACCTGCCGTTCTGGGTGTACGACATCATGGTCACGGTCTCGGTGACCACGCTCGATACACGTATGCGCCGCGAAGACGTGATGCGGCGGGTGCGGTCGCCGTACCAGAATCATCAGTTTCAGGATGCCATGCTGGGCGTGGCCGTGCCGGGCGTAAAATCGCCAGGCCGGGCGCTGCTGGAACGCATCGGAGACTACGATCTCTCGAACATCCGCCCCTACCAACCGGAACTGCTCGCCCGCTACCCGGCGCGGCTGTACGATTACGATTTTGAGCGGGGCGCGCTCGATGCACGGGAAGAGGTGGCCAAAGTGATGCGGGCGCGGTACGGGCGCGATGGCAGCCCGAACGTCGATACCACCGTCAGCACCATGCCGCGTTCGATCTCGTTCATGCTGCTGCTGCTCCCGGTGTGGGTGGCGACGCTGTACGAACGCGATGGCGATGTACGCCCAGCGCTCGTGAACGGGCAGACGGGACTCTGCGCATTAGGCCGTGCCGGGTCAGCCGTTGAAGAATAAAGGGGCTTGCGGGCGGCGTTCGGCCTACAGCACCCGCGTGACCGCGATCAGCACCAGGGTGAGTCCGCCGCCCAGGATGCTGCCCGCGACCAACTGGCTGAGGGTGTGCCGCCGCAGCGAATAGCGCGCCGCCCCCACCAGGCCGATTAGCGGGAGCGAGAGCGCCGCCGCACCGATTCCGAACAGCGCCCCGCCCGTCACAATCGCGCTGGTGATGCTCATGGTGTGCATACTGATCTGCCATATCAGCGTGATCAGCAGCATGATCATAATCTGCACCAGGCTGATGGCGCAGAAGGTGAGCAAAAGCGGCGCGGCCTGCATCAGCGCCAGCACCCCCCACGCGACCAGTGTACACAGGATCGTCACCATGAACGGGCGGATGCGCTGTTCGCGTACACGCATGTGCAGGTCGGTGATCTGCCCGCGCATGACCATCAGGCCGATATAGCACACAGGCAGGATGCAGACCAGCGCGATATACGTGAACGCCCACAGCAGCCCTTGTTCCTGGGTGGCCGCCCCGCGCAAAGCGACCGGGAAGGCCATCAACCCCCAGACGACGGGCGGCGCGAACAGGTTGGAAATCCAGCGCGCCCAGGGGATGCGCACAGCTTTGGTGGGAAACGCAATCGTCGGATTCATGCTGCAACTATAACATAGTCCCGACGCTGACAACGCTTGAAAAACTTTAAGGAACCTTGAACGAATCGTGAACTGGGTAGGGGGTGCGTCCGCTTATGCGCGGTGTTTCCCCGGCGGCGCGACGACGGGCAGCGCGACCGTGAACACGCTCCCCTGTTCGTTCGGGTTGGCATCCGCCCAGATGCGCCCGCCATGCAGTCCGATCAGGCGGCGCGCAATCGCCAGCCCCAAGCCCGTCCCACCGAACTGCCGCACGCTGGAACCGTCCACCTGGCGGAAGCTCTCGAAGATCACCTCTACATCGTCCGGCGCGATGCCGATCCCGGTATCCGCCACGCGGATCAGCACCCAATCGCCGTCCCCGACATCGGCGCGGTGGGGCGGCGGCGCGCTGCCATCGAGCGTTTGCCCGCCGTACACGGCGATGGTTTCGACGCGCACCTCAATGCGGCCTTCCGCCGTGAACTTGATCGCGTTATCGAAGATTTCACGCACCGCCTTCCCCATCAGATCAAGATCGACCGGGATATGCGGTTCTTTCTGGGCAACGATGCTCAGGTGGGCGGTCAGCCCTTTGGCGGCGAACCGTTCGGTCAGTTCGCCCAGAATTGGCGTGAGCAGTTCGGACGGCAGCATCGGGATCGGCGTGATCTGCACCTGTCCGGCTTCAATTTGCGACAGATCCAGCACATCTTCAATCAGCGAAAGCAGATGCCGCCCGCCTTCATGCACGCGCTTCACGCGGTCTTTCTGCTGTTCGTTCAGTTCGCCGTAAAATTCGCCCAACAGCATATCGCTGTAGCCAATGATCGCATTGAGCGGGGTGCGCAGTTCGTGACTGACGTTCGCCAGAAATTCGCTTTTCAGGCGGTTGGCGCTCACGGCCTGTTCGTACAGGTCGGCGTTGGCGACGGCAATCGCCACCTGCCCGGCAATCGTCATCAGGGTTTCGCGTTCTTCTTCGGTGAAGGCACGCGGCGCGAACGAATCCAGCCCGATGCTGCCGATCAAGCGCCCGCCGACCGAAAGCGGAGCCAGCAGCGACGACTGCGCGCCCACCCGCTGCAACGAACGACGGGCGGGTTCGTCCATGTCGTCGCTGTCCACGTCGCGCAGTTCGATGGCGGTATTATAGGCGAACATGGTGCGGATGAGCTGGTTGCCGCCGAAGCCCCAGCGCAGCCCAAAATGCCCCTGTTCCGGGTATTCGGCCACCAGCATGGCATCCTGGGCTTCATCGTCCAGCATCACGATCCCGCAGTGATCGACCGCGAACATATCCGCCACCAGTGCCGCCGAAAGCTTCAGCACGTCATCGCGGTTGAGCGATGACGTGATCACGCTGGCCAGACGGTCAATCGAAGCCAGACGGCGGGCGCGGTGTTCGCTGGCGCGCAGGCTGGCGCGCAGCCAGCTTTCCAGTTGAGCATTCTGGATCGCGATTCCCGCCTGCCGTGCCAGCGAAAACGCCGCGCTCACCTGTTCATCCAGGAAGGCATTCGCGCTGAAGCTGGCCAGCGCAATCACGCCGATGGTCTTTTCGCCCACCTGCATTGGCACGACGATCAGCGAGCGAATCTGCTCATGGCGCGGGTAGCGCCCAAACACATCCCAACCCGGCACGCGCTGCACATCGCCGTGCCACACCGGGGCGCTGACCAGGTACGCCTGGGCGAACGGGCTGTTTTCCGGGAAGGTCATATCGATGCGGGCGGTCTGCAAGTCCTGGTCGCGGGAGGCGTAGATCGTCATCGGGAACACGCCGCTGGCGGCATCGAAGGTGCGGTCGGTCGGCAGCAGGATCGCGGCGCTGTCGTAGGCGATCACGCGCTGAATTTGCTCCAGGATCATATCGAGCGCATCTTCAAAGCGGTCGGTCGAGCCGACGATGTGGCTCATGTCGATCAGCGCGCCGGCGATCACGCGGCGTTCGCGCTCGTTCTGCGCCAGCCGCAGATTGATCAGCGCCAGCGATAAATTCGAGGCCAGGGTGAGCAGCAGCGACAGATCGGCATCGTCGTCGAAGGCATTCACATCGTCGTCATGCACGGCCAGCACGCCGATGATGTCGCGCATTCGCCCGCGCACGGGTACGCCCATCCACGACAGCGATGTAATACCGGGTTCGTCCGCGTCAATGATCACGCCAAGCGCCTGCAAGCGGTCGGTCTGGGCGGCTAAATCCTCGAAGTACAGCGGGATGCCGTGCGTGATCACCGCCCGCGACAGGCCGCTGAGGGCAATCGCCGGGACTTCCGCCGGGACACCGTGATCGTACACCATCGGAAAGGTGAGCCGGGTTTCGGCGGGGTCGTGCAGCGCGATGAAGAACGAACACTCGTCGAACAGGCTGTTCAGCCGTTCGCCCAGGGCTTCCCAATCCAGTTCATAGCTGGTGTTGAAGCTGAGGAACTCGACCACTTCCTGCAAGGGAGACATCACGTTGGTGAAGCGCATATTGGGGTGCAACTTTGGCTCTATAAAACCGTATATGCTTCTAGTTAAGCACAAAGTGCGCACAGGCGCATCTCAAGACAGCGCATGGGATGAAGGATTGGTGAAAATCGTGACTCGGCCTGAACAAACGTTTGGCGGCATTCTGCTGATCGGCCTGGCGATTCTGTACCTGACCGGGTATTGGTTTCCGGGAATCCTGTTCGTGATCGGCGCGGCGGTGCTGGGACGCACCTATGCCGAAGGCCACACCTGGCAGCACGCCGATGCCCGTCCCGCGCTGATCCTGATCGGCGTAGGGCTGGTATTTTCGCTCAACGTGCTGCGCTTCATCGGCGGGAGCTGGCTGCCCGTCCTGCTCGTGGGGATCGGCGCGTACCTGCTGTTCAAGGATCGCATCGACGCGGCGATTCGGGGTTCCGGCAAGCGTAAGCCCTGATTCAGCCGACCAGCCCCATGATGTGGTACGTTCCCCACCGGGCGTTGACATACGCCGCTTCTTCGCGGATCGGCGCGGGCGCATCGGCAGGGGGGGTGATGCGAAAACCGAGCCGTTCGTAAAACGCCACCAGCGCGGGTTCTGCCAGCAGGTAGATCGGGCGCGGAGTGCAGTCGATCACCGCCCGCAGCAGCAGCGACGAATACCCGCGCTTACGGTACTGGGGGCGCGTGGTCACGCTGTCGATCTCGTACAGCGGGCCGCCCTCCGCATGTTCGACCGGGTGCGCCATCGCAATGCTGGCGATGATCGCGGTATCGCCCTCCGGTTCGGTCACGTCCAGCACGTAGAAATAGCGCCAATCGACCGCATTCGGGTTGAGCGGTTCCGCCCGCACCATGCGCTTGATCGTCTCACTATCGGCGGCGGTGGCCGGGCGAATGCGGATGCCGCTGGCGCTGGCAGCCGTGCTGGCGCTGCCAGCAGTGCCGTTCACAGTGTCGGGTTGCACATCGTGCATAGTGGCGTTCCTTAAGAAAAGTCCTTCAGCATACCGATTCAGACGCTGCGGCGGGGTGCGGGCATTACCCGGTTCCCAGGATGCGTTTTTGATGCTATACTGCGCGTATCCAATGGCTCCGTAGCTCAATTGCATAGAGCGCGCGCGTCCTAAGCGTGGGGTTATGGGTTGGACTCCCATCGGGGCCACAGACATGAAGCGCACGCGGATCAGGTATTTCGATCCGCGTGCGCTTTTGATTCGCGCCGAATCGAACCGTTTTGAGCGACTCGTGAAAAATACTACAATCCCTGCCCAAAAC
Source organism: bacterium (assembly GCA_033764035.1). GTDB lineage: Bacteria > Chloroflexota > Anaerolineae > Aggregatilineales > Phototrophicaceae > Flexifilum. The sequence continues at coordinate 229,726 of JANRJJ010000012.1, read as the reverse complement.
GGAGTACAATCAACCTATCTTTCATGGGTTAAAGGCAGGTCATGTGATGTTCCCGCCCATTCTGGCGCATGGTGCGCTTGGCCCGTTCGATGAACTGATCTTCATCGGCATTTCGGTCATTTTTCTGGTCATGATGGGGATCAGTTGGTTCATCAGCCGCAGCAATCCGCCCGTCGAACCGCCTCCGGTTGAGCCAGCGATATATGAAGCATCCAGCGATCTTGCTAAAGACGATCATTATCGCCTGCCGTAAGCGGCGGCTTGTGCGCTGGCTGTGGGTCTGTACCGCGCTGCTGTTCGCAGCGGCGTTCGCGCTGCCCGCTGCCCAGGCACACGGCTATATCGTCCGCGCCATCCCCGAAGACCAGGCGGTGCTGGAGCGCGCCCCGGTGCGTGTGCAATACTGGTTCAGCGAAGGGCTGGAACCCGCCTACAGCAGCATCACGATCCGCGATGCCGAACGGAACCTGATCGCGGAAGGCGGAGTCAACCCGGACGATCCCGCCCTGCTCAACGTGCGGCTGCCCGCTGGCCTGCCCGATGGCGCGTACCTGAGCGAACTCAAGATCGCGTTTGCCAGTGATGGCCATGTGATCTACGAAACGCGCACATTTTTCGTGGGCGCGGCGGCTTCCGCCAGCGCGGGGGAGGGTTTCGGCGGCACCGCCCGCAGCGATCTGCCCGTCCCGCTGGAGATCGTCTGGCGGGCGGTGGTGCTTTCGGCACAAGTGCTGCTGTTCGGCCTGTTCGCGGGGTATGCGTGGGTGTTCGTCCCGGCGTGGGGCAACCCACGCTACCCGGCGGGACTGCTGCCGCCGCGCCTGATGAATCGGCTGTTTACGCTGGCGGGGATCGCGCTGGCGGCGGCGTTCGCGGGCAATCTGCTCGCGCTCATGCAGCAGACAATGGTGTTTTTCAACGCCGACCTGCCCCGCGTGATCGGCGATGGCCTGTGGAACATCGTCCGCACCGGAACGCGCTTCGGGGACACCTGGAACGCCCGCATGGGCTTCCTGCTGCTCGTCGCTGCGCTGCTGGTGGCTGGCCTGGCGCTGCGCAAAGACTATCCCTGGGTCGTCCAGTCGTTCTGGGCAGGCAATGGCTGGTTGATGGCACTCGTCATGGGGACGATGACGCTGGCGAGCCACGCACCGGGGTCGCTCACCCTGGCATGGGTCGCCGTGTTCAGCGATTGGGTGCATGGCATGGCGACGGGCATCTGGGCGGGCGGCGCGGCAGCACTGGCGCTCGTGCTGCCCGCTGCGCTGCACGGCCTGGCCGACGACGGGCGGCGGGCGGCGATGCTGGCCGCGATGCGGCGCTTCACCCATGTGGCGGCGGCGGGCATGATCGTGGTGGTCGCCAGCGGATTCTACAACGCGCTCAACTGGTTCAACGAACCCGACGACCTGCCGACCACGTATGGCGGCGCGCTGGCCGTCAAGCTGCTGCTCGTCGCCCTGCTGATCGGCGTGGGCGCGGCGCATCACATCGCGCTGCGTCCGCATCTGCTTGAACGCCCTGCCTTGCGGTGGATTCGACGGCTGCGCGATTTCGTGCCATCGCTGCGGCTGGAGGCGGCGCTCGTGCTGGCCGTGCTGATCGCCGTCGGCGCGCTGTCGGCAACACCCGTCCCGCCGCTTTCGCTGAGCGGGCAAACGCTCCCTGCCCCGACTGAAACGCAGCTGCTCGACGATCTCACCGTGACCACCACGATCAGCCCTGGCGGCCCCGGCGTGAACACCTTCGATGTGCTGATCACCCGCGAGGGTGCGCCTGTCGATGACGTGCAGGCGGCGCTGCGCATCAGCGATCCGGCGCGGGATGTGCGCGGCGCGCTTCACCTGCTTGAACCCCTGGGCGATGGGCTGTACACAGTCGTGACGGCGGACATCGACCAGCCCGGCGCGTGGTGGACGACGATCCTGCTTGAAAATCCCGCTGTGCCGCGTGGCGGCGCGGAGCCTTCGCAGATCGCCGCCGCCTGGACGATTGCGGCGGACGCGGCGGTCCTCCAGTCCCGCGACCCCGGCCTGTTGAACATCGCCGCGCTGATTGGGCTGATGGGCGCGCTGGCCTTCGCCGCGCTCCCGCTGATGCGGCGCTTCTACCAGGCGCTCGATCTCAGTCCGGCGGCGGTGACGGTGGCAGCGGGCGCATCGGCGGCGACCGTGTTTCTGGTGATCCTGACCACCGTGATCATCGACCAGACCAACGCGCAGTACGCCCGCACGATCAACCCGCCGCCGCAGGTGGTGAATGCCGTGCTGCCCACCGCCGAATCGGTCGAACGCGGCGCGGGGCTGGCCGCTGCGTGCGGCTGGAACGACCCCGCTGCCGCCCGTGACCTGACTGAACGGCTGGCGCGCACCCGCGACCAGGACTTGTACCGCCTGACGCACGATGGCTGGCGAAACCTGCCGCCGTGCGGCGCGCTCGATGACGGCCAGCGGTGGGATGTGGTGAATTACTTACGCACGTTGGAAGCGCTCGCTATTTTCGCTCGTGAACCAGCAGCCTGACCGATAAGGACGACCTATGCTCAGAATTGTGTACCACCCCGCCGATGAAGCGGCACGCGGAACCGCAGCCCGGTTGCTGGCCGCGCTGCCCGCCGACGACCTGACGCGGACTCCAGCGCCCACACAAACCCGCGACGATGTGCTGATCGCCGTGATCAGCGCGGCCAGCAACGCGGAAACGGGCGGCATCGTCGAACAGGCGTATGTGCGCGCGCTCGACCAGGGACAATATATCATCCCCGTGATCGTCGGCGGCACGGGCATCCCCAAACTAATCGACCACCTGCCGTATGTCGATTTCACGCAGGGCGACGATCTGGCCGGGGTGCGGGCGCTGATCGACCAGTATGCGCAGCCAGGCGCAAAAACACCCCTCAAGGTGCGCACGCCCGCCGTGCGCAAGGCGAATGCGCAGTTCGGGTGGATCGTGGGCGTGGCGGCGGTCGTGATGTTCGCGCTCGGCATTTACGGCGTGGGCGTGTTGGGCATTCAGCGGCCTAATGAAGAATTCGAGGAGATCGATCAGCAGGTCACGCAGACGATTCAGGCGCTGCTTGCCCCACCGCTGGCGACGATGGAAGGCTACCTGCCGCAAAACCCGGATCAGGCGTATATCTACCCGGCGACTCTGCTGGCAGCGCCGACGCGCTATCGTCCGTTCATCGCGGGGACGGCCACCATTCGGGCGACGGTGAGCGGCATTTACGCCGCCACGCCCACACCCGAACCAACCCCCGGCAGCTAACGGCAATGGCGGCAGTGGAGATGGCAGACAAGATACGTTCGGAAGTGCTGGTGATCGGCGCGGGGCCTGCCGGGATTTGTGCCGCGTACTGGCTGGCGAAACGGGCGATTCCGTACCGCGTGGTCGATCAGGCCGCCGTCGTCGGTTCGACCTGGGCGCATCTGTACCCATCGCTGCAACTGAATACACTCAGCCTGAATTCGCACCTGCCCGGCGCGCTCATCCCGCTGCGCTACGGCTTTTTCCCGCTGGGGCGGCAGTATTACGACTACCTGACGCGCTATGTGCGCGCACGCCAGTTCAACATCACCCTGAACGTGACGGTGACCCGCGTCAGCCCGGAAGGCGATGGCTGGCGCGTCGAATCGAGCGAAGGGGTCGATCAGTACCCGGCGGTGATCGTCGCTGCCGGGCGGTTCAATAACCCGTATTTCCCGTCCATCCCCGGCGCGGACACGTTTCGCGGCCAGGTGATCCACGCCAGCGCCTTTCACGATCCCCAGGATTACGCCGGGCAGCGCGTGATGGTGGTCGGCAACGGGCCCAGCGGCGGGGATATTGCCGCTGCCCTGGCCACATACGCCGCCCGCCCGGTGCTGCTCGCCGTGCGCAGCGATGTCGTGCTGGCGCGCAAGTATCCGTTCGGGCTGCCCCATGCGGTTTGGGCGTATGCGATTCACGCTTTGCCCAAGCCGCTGCGGAAACCGCTCACGAATGCGCTGGTGTACCAGGGCTACCCCGGCATGAAATCCCTGCCGATTCGCTTTGCGCCCAACCGGGACGACCGCCAGGGGACTTCCGCGCCCATTCGCGGGCGTGAACTGTACGACGCGCTCAAACAGGGCGGGGTGGTCGGGGTCGCGGGGCTGGCCGCGCTGCGCGAAAGGTGCGCGGTGCTGAACGACGGCAGCGAACACCCGGTCGATGTGGTGATCCTTTCGACCGGGTATCGTCCCGCGCTCGGCTTTCTGGATGTACCGTTCGCCACCGATGGCGAAGGCTGGCCGCTGCGGGCGGTCGATCCGGTTTATGGCGCGGAAGGAATGCAGATCGCCGGGTACAGGGGGTTGTACCTGGTCGGGCGGTTCTACCGGGGACGCGGCGCGCTGCGCAACTTCCGCTATGAGGCGAAAATCGCCGCTCATCAGATCGAGCGGGATTTTCGCCTGCACTGATCACAGCCTAAATGCTGTAGCGGACGATCCCGGTCGCGCCGCTCGGTCGCACGTCGGCACGTTCTTCAATCTGCGGCGTGCCGTCGCCTTCCGTGCAGCGGACTTCAAAGGTGTGGCTGCCTTCCGCGAACGCCCAGTCGTAGCGCCACAGCACCCAGGTACGATCCGAAATGGGCGCGCGCACCTGCGCATCCTCCCACGCGCCGTTATCGACGCGCACCTGCACCGCCGAAATTCCGCGATCCCCCGCCCAGGCGATGCCGCCCACCGGGACGAATGTCGCGCCATTCGATTCAAAGGTTTCATTGACGGCGACGGTATCGATCACCGATGTGGCGCGCACCACCGCGTCTTTGTCCCACCCGCGCCGCACCCAGTAGCCATCTTCATCACGGTCGAGAAATTCCATGAGCGTGATCCACTTCGGCTGCTTCATCCCGTACAGGTCGGGAATATGGATGCGCAGTGGGAACCCGTGCTGCTGGCGCAGCGGTTCGCCATCCCATGCCCAGGTGAGCATCACCCGCTCATCGTTCGCGATCAGGTCGAGCGCGACGGTTTCATCAAAGCCGTCGGCGGATACCATACGCAGATGCGTCGCGCCTTCCGGCACGCCCACCTGTTCCAAAAAGTACTGCATGGAAACGCCCGTCCAGCGCGTGGTGCTGATCAGGTCACCGCCCAGGCGGTTGGATATGCAGCTCATGGTGATGTAGGCATCCGTCGGCGGCATCGCCCGTATTTCATCGAGCGTGAATTCGCGCACCGTTTCGCCGCTGCTCCCGCTCAGGCGGTTGACGATGGGCAGGACATAGCCCGCTTCCGCGACGGCAGGCGGCAGCGTGTTGATGTCGATGCGGTAGTGATTGTCAATCGGCGTGACTTCCGGGCGCGTCCCCGGCGCGGGCTGCACCGAGTCGCCTGCATTGGGCAGCGGGGTCGTTTCGGCGGTCGATTGTGCGCTGGGCAGCGCCGACGCATCGGCCACGCGGGTCGCGGTGTCGCGGCGCAGCAGCGTCCCCACGCCCGCGCCCACGACGGTGATCACCGCCGCGCCCGCGCCCATCTGCACCAGAAAACGGCGGCGATCCAGCGCTTCGGCGTTCGGCGCGGTCGCAGCAGCGGATGCGCGCGGCGCAAAGGCGAAGTGGTTCCACACCAGGCTGAGCGCGTACCCCCAGGCGACGAACACGCCCAGCGTCCAAACGGCGGCGCGCAGCGGTTCCACCATCGTGACGGAACTGCTCACCGCCAGCCCCATGACATAGAGCGGCAGCCCGAACCCCAGGCCGACCACCAGGCCGGGGAGCAGATCGTTACGCGCCTTCTGGGTCGCGTTCATCACCGCGAAAAAGATCGCGCCGACCACCGCGCCAATGCCGATGGTGAACACAATCGCCATCAACTGTTCGGCGGTCTTGGCGGTTTCGGACGTGGGCAGGCCAAGCGCGATGATCACGCTGACCATCGTATCGATCCCGAACGTGATTAGCCCGCCGGGGAGCGCACGGGCGATCCAGTCGAACATCTCGAATGGCGCAAACGGCAGGCCCGCGACGGACAACCCAACATACAGCACAGCCAGCAGTGGGAGAGTGAACAGCGCGCCCCACAGCGCGCCCGTCAGAACAGCGGGTTTCTTCATGCACTTGCCCCCAAAACACGGATGCGTCATAGTAATGGTTTCAGTATGGCAGAAAATTCTTGCATTTTGCTTAAGCCGTGCTGAGTGGTGACTCAACCGCTGAGTCATTCACGCAGCCAATCGAAAGATGGTTTATGGCCTTGATAATTGTCGATGCGCATCAGGACATAGCGATGAATGCGCTGGCGGCAGGGCGCGATTACCGCGAACATTCGCTCGTCAAGCGGCAGCGCGAAGCCGGGACGGAGATCGTGACCCGCGAAGGCGTGGCGATGAGCGGGCTGCCCGATGCGCTGATGGGGCGGGTGGCGGTGGTGTTCGCCACCCTGTTCACCGAACCGAAGCGGGTGGCGGCCATGCTGGGGCTGCCGTTGGGCGATCTGTCGTATTCCACGCCCAAAGAAGCGTATACAGCCGCCATGAAGCAGGTCGATTATTATCACCGCCTTCAGGATGAGGAACCGCAGATCCGGCTGATCAAGCGGCGCGGCGACCTGGATACCGTGCTTGCGAGCTGGGATGACGCACGCGGCATCGATCAGCGGCTGCATGGCCTGGTCATGCTGATGGAAAACGGCGATCCCATTCTGGAGCCGAAGCAGTTCGAAGAATGGTATGAATATGGCGTGCGCATCGTCGGGCCGGCGTGGGCAGCGACGCGCTACAGCGGCGGCACCCGCGAACCGGGCGGCCTGACGGCGCTTGGCATAGAATTATTGGAATTCATGGCCGGGCTGAACGCGATCCTCGACCTTTCGCACATGGCCGAACAAGCCTATTTTCAGGCGTTGGAACGCTATCAGGGTGAGGTGATCATCGCCAGCCACAGCAACCCGCGCCGCTTTTCGAATACGGATCGGCATTTGTCCGACGACATGATCCGGGCGCTGTCCGCACGCGATGGCGTGATCGGCGTGGTGCCGTACAATCGCTTTCTCAGCAATACCTGGCGGCCTGGCGACCCGAAAGCGGGCGTGCCGCTGACCGTGCTGGTCGATGCTATCGATCATATCTGCCAGATTACCGGGAGCGCGGCACATGTCGGCATCGGGACGGATTTCGACGGGGGTTTCGGGGCGGCCAGCACGCCGGCAGGCATCGACAGCATCAGCGATTTGGTCACCATTGCGCCCGTGCTGGCCGAACGCGGCTACCCCCAGGCCGACATCGACGCGATTATGAGCGGCAACTTTCTGCGAAAACTGCGTCAAGGGCTGCCCGTCTAGCGTCCCGTGCATCGCCCGCCAATGAGGAGCATCCATTTGAACAACAGCGGCATCCCGCAGATCGGGATCGCGCTCGGCGCACTGGGTATCGTGCTGGCCTTTCTGGGGCTGTTCCCGGATGTGACCGGGATCGTAACCGGGCAGGGCTTCGGTGTGGTGCAGTTCGCCGTGATGATGGCTGGGTTCGCGCTGCTGATTCTGGGCGCGCTGCTGTATGTGAAGTGGACATTTTACCCCCGTCAGGGCGCTGCATTCGGCCAGCAGATCGGGATTCGGCTGGCGCTGACCGGGCTGGTGTTTTCGGGCATCGCCGGGCTGGCCGATTTTCTGGGCTTCGGGACGCACAGCGCCGCGTTGGGTCAGGATGTCGTCATGGGCCCGATTCAAGCCGTCGGCGTGATCGGCGGGTTCCTGATGGCCGCCATCGGTGTACTGGTGTACGCCGCGACGGGCAGCCCTGGCGATCCGCCCTCCAACGAATAAGCCTCACGCAATCTTCATGTTAGGCCGCCGCTCAAACGCCGTTTGTTTATGACAAGGTTAAAAGCTTTTTCATAACGGCTTTATCATCCGCCAGTATGCTCTCATCAGCCAGGAACTTCTTTTAATGGATATAACAGCACTTCGCACACCTCCCGGAGGCCTTCATGCGCAAGTCCGTTTCACTGCTGGTCGTACTCGCCGTCCTGCTTTTCGCCGTGTTCCCGGCATTCGCCCAGGAACGCCCCAATATTCCTGAACTGCTCACCAACGATCCGGATGGCCGCTTCACCACCCTGCTCACGGCGGTCGAACTGGCTGGCCTGGGTGACGTGCTGGCGGGCGAAGGCCCGTTCACCGTCCTCGCGCCGACCAACGATGCCTTCACCGCGACGCTGGAAGCGCTGAACCTGACCGTTGAAGATGTGGCGGGCAATCCTGAACTGCTCACCGCCATCCTCACCTACCACGTCATCCCGGAACGGATTTTCTTCCGTGACCTGATTCGCGGCCTGACGGCGGCGACCGTGCAGGGGGAAAACATCGTGTTCGCGGAAGGCGATGGTGGCCGCCTGAACGCCAATGATGTGACCATTCTCGATGTCGATAACGTCGCCAGCAACGGGATCGTCCATGTCGTTGAAGGCGTGCTGGTGCCGCCGAGCATTCTCGGTCCGCTCACCCGCCCGAACCTGCCTGCCGTGCTGTCGAGCAATGGCAATTTCAGCTCGCTGGTCGCAGCCGTCAGCGCCGCTGGCCTGGTCGATGCGCTGAGCGGCGAAGGCCCGTTCACCGTGCTGGCTCCCACCGATGCAGCGTTCGCGGAAGCGCTGGCTTACCTGGACGTGACGGCGGAAGAACTGTTTGCGAATACCGAACTGCTCACCCAGGTGCTGACCTACCATGTGATCCCGGCGCGTCTGGGTCGCAGCGATCTTCAGGGTGAAATCGCCACGCTTCAGGGCGAAAACGTGACGTTTGAAGGCAGCGGCCCCGACCGCACCGTGAACGGTGTCGAAATTGCAGGCGGCCTGGGCGGCGCGTCGAACGGCGTGTTCTACACCATCAACAGCGTGCTGCTGCCCCCGTCGATTGCCGAAGTAGTGACCGCCAACCGTGCGCACATCCGCCTGGCGCACCTCTCCCCGGATGCGGGCGCGGTGGATGTCTACATCAATGATGCCCTGGTCGCCAGCGGTGTGACCTTCGGCACGGTCAGCGGGTGGCTGGATGTCCCGGCGGGCGCGAAGAACATCGCCATCGTCGCGGCGGGCGAAACCCCGGAAAATGCGCGCATTCGCCGCGTTGAACCCGGCAGTTGGGTCACCATCGCCGCGCTCGGCACGGCAGGTGCGGGTCGTCTGCGCATCGATTTCCTGACCGAAGATTACAGCCCGCTCGGTGAAAACCAGGCGCGTGTTACCGTGTTCCATGCGCTCGAATCGGCGCCGGCCATCGACGTGCTGGCGAATGGCAGCGCGCTGATCGTCAACCTGGCCTACCCCGGCTTCTATGGCACCAATGACGGCCTGGATATTCGCACGGTCGGCAACGCTACCTACAACCTGGCGGTTGTCCCAACGGGCGCGACCACGCCCGAACTGCTCACCGCCACGCTGAGCGCGCAGTCCGGCGTGAACTACTTCATCGCCGCCACGGGTACGCTGGCCAACCCGTCGCTGGTGGTCAGCGCCACCAACGTGGCCGAAGTCACCGGGAACTAAGCTTCATCTTTGCTGCACACAAGGCGGCGCGTTTCGATGAGAGACGCGCCGCTTTTGATCCCAAAAGCGCCCCGCTGTTAAAATCCCTGTACGAAACGTACACAAAACTCACTGAATGCTAAAGTTCGCTTAACAGACGGCTGAGGGGTAAACTCATAGCGTTAAACGACGTGGCCGCATTTCCCCGCCGGAAATGTGGATTTTTCGCGCTTCTCCCACCTCTGGAGGCTTTTTCAATGCGTAAAACTCTGGTTGTTTTGCTTGCGCTCATGGCGGCTGTCCTGGGGATGGTGATCCCGGCTTTCGCCCAGGAACGCCCCAGCATTCCCGAACTGCTCACGAACGATGCCGATGGGCGCTTCACGACGCTGCTGGCCGCCGTCGAAGCGGCGGGGCTGGTGGATGCGCTGAGCGGCGAAGGTCCGTTCACCGTGCTTGCGCCGACCAACGATGCTTTCACAGCAGCGCTGGAAGCGCTTGGCCTTTCGGCAGAAGACCTGCTGGCCGATACCGACACGCTTACGGCGATCCTGACCTATCATGTCATCCCGGAACGACTGTTTTCGCGTAACCTGTTCGGCGGCGGCACCTTTGCCACCCTGCAAGGCGAAGAAGTCACGTTCGGGGAAGGCGATGGCGGGTTCCTGGCCGTCAACGGCGTGACCATCAGCGATGTGGACAACATCGCCAGCAACGGGGTCGTGCATGTGCTGGATGGCGTGATCCTGCCGCCGTCGCTGGCCGAAGCGCTCACCCCTGCTGAAGCGACCGTTGAACCGACCGCCGAACCAACCGCGCCTCCGGCTGCCGAAGCCCCCGCCCGCCCGTCGCTCGTTGAAACCCTGCAAAACGATGCCGATGGCCGCTTCACGACGCTGCTGGCCGCCGTCGAAGCCGCTGGCCTGGTCGATGCGCTGAGCGGCGAAGGTCCGTTCACCGTGCTTGCGCCGACCAACGATGCATTCACAGCGGCGCTGGAATCGCTTGGCCTTACGCCCGAAGACCTGCTGGCCGATACCGACACGCTCACGGCGATCCTGACCTATCATGTCATCCCGGAACGGCTGTTTTCGCGTAACCTGTTCGGCGGCGGCAGCTTCGCCACCCTGCAAGGCGAAGAAGTCACGTTCGGGGAAGGCGATGGCGGGTTCCTGGCCGTCAACGGCGTGACCATCAGCGATGTGGACAACGTCGCCAGCAATGGGGTCGCGCATGTGCTGGATGGCGTGCTGCTGCCGCCATCGCTGACCGACCTGCTGACTCCCGCCGAAGCGACCGTTGAACCGACCGCCGAACCGACCGCGCCTCCGGCTGCCGAAGCCCCCGCCCGCCCGTCGCTCGTTGAAACCCTGCAAAACGATGCCGATGGCCGCTTCACCACCCTGCTGGCCGCCGTTGAAGCGGCGGGGCTGGTCGATGCGCTGAGCGGCGAAGGTCCGTTCACCATCCTTGCGCCGACCAACGATGCCTTTGCCGCGTCGCTCGAATTCCTGGGCGTGACCCCCGAAGCGGTGCTGGCCGATCCCGAAGCACTTGCCCAGGTGTTGACGTATCACGTCCTGCCGCGCCGCCTGCTCTTCCGTAACATCATTGGTGGGGCAACCGAAGAAACCCTGAACGGCCAGAGCGTGACCTTCTATGAAGGCGCGGGCGGGCGGCTCACCGTCAACGGCGCGACCATCGCTGATGTGGACAACATCGCCAGCAACGGCGTGATCCAGGTATTGGACAGCGTGCTGATTCCGGCAGGCGTGTTCCCACCCGCACGGGTGCGCGTCGCGCACTTCTCGCCGGATGCGCCCGCCGTCGATGTGTGGGTGAACAATGCGCCCAGCGCCATTCAAGCGCTCGAATTCGGCAGCGTGACCGATTGGGTCGAACTGGCTCCGAACCCGGCGCTGCGCGTGGCCGTCGCCCCGGCAGGCACGACCGATATTGCTATTGGTCCGGTCGATGTCTCGCTTGCGCCCGGTTCTTGGACGACCATCGCCGCGATTGGCAGCCTGGCGAATGGCACGCTGACCGCCCAGGTGATCACGGAAGATTTCAGCCCGCTGGACGATGGCAGCGCCCGTGTGACGGTGTTCCATGCCATTGAAGGCGCGCCCGCCGTGAACGTGTTCGCCAACGGCACGCTGGCAATCGGTGAACTGGGCTATCCTGGCACGCTGCAAGACGGCACGAATGACGGTGTGTTCACCATCAATGTCCCCGCAGGCACATATGACCTGGCTGTGAACGCGGGCGGCGCGCCGCTCCTCACGCTCGACGGGGCTGAACTGGTGGCCGGAACGCATTATTTCGTCGCCGCCATCGGCACACCCGACAGCCCGGAACTCGTCGTCCTGCCGACCGAAATCGCTGCCGACTAAAGTCGCTGCCGACTAAAGTCGGGCGATGGAAATGTAATCGTCACGACGTGATTTCAGCACTAAAAAAGGCGATCTCGTGTGAGGTTGCCTTTTTTGATATTCAAGCCCGGTTTGGGTTCAGGGATTGCGCTGTTGTACCTGGGTGCCGCCGGGTGTCGGCGTGGGGTCAAGCTGCGCCTGCACCTGTTCGGTCTCACCGCCCATGATGGCTGGCGGGGCGGCGGGCGCGGGCGGCACGCTGGACGGCGCGCTGCCTGGCGGGGGCGCAGCCTTACGACCCGGTGCAGGTTTGCCCGCTGCGGGTGCAGCCCCGGCGATCATTTGCGCCAGCGTGCGGTTGATGTCGATGCGCAGCCGCTTGATGAAGGCGCTGGTTTTTTCCGCCTGGCGCTGCCCGTACAGGGTGTAGGTGAAGTTTTCCTGAATTACCCCGCCGTTGGTGGTGACGACCATTTCCGGTTCCCAGGAATCGACCGGGACATAGCCATCGCCCACGCACTGCTGAAGCTCGAAGGCGATGCGTACTTCCCCATGCCGCCCCTGGAAGCGCACATCGAGCGCCAGCGGCAGCATCGCGCTGCGTTTGTTCAGCCTGCGGCGAAAGTGCCGTGTCAGCACCCCTGAAATGCGGCGTACCGCACGTTCGGCACGCGCTTTATCGAGCGACGCGCTCCGCTTCGCCAGCCGATCCAGCCGTTTGACCAAGCGCGTATCCCCAATCACCTGGCTGCGCGCCACGCGCCCATACATATCGTACTGGTTCAGGCGAACGCCCGTGATGCGCCAGTCGTGCAGCTTCACACTATCGATGCCGACCAGGACTTTACGCGCCGCATAGCTCCCCGGCTGGCAGGGCATGGGCAGGGAATCGCTTTGCGCGTGCGGCTGCCACAGGCTGCGCCGCCCCGCCAGCGAATTGGGGTCGAGATAGGCGGCGGTGGCATACGGCGGCTGCCAGGCCGGAAACACTGCCGGGCGTGTGAACAGCAGCCGCAGGATGATCGTCACCACCCAGATCAGGATGAGCAGCACGAACAGGCCGATCAGCAGGCCGATCACGATCACGCGGGCGTTCACGTCAATCCCTGCTACGTCGATCACGTCGCCGTTCAATACCTGCTGGATGAAGCCTTCCACCCCACCCGGCGCAGCCTGCGCAGCGCCGTCGATGGGCGCGGGCGTACTTTCGCTGGGCGGTACCAGCGCTTCGAGCGGCGGGATCGGCAGGCTGATCCGCGCGGTGTTATCGCCCGCCGATTCACTGTTTTCGCGTTCAATTTCGTTGAGTCCCACCTGGGCTGTCAGGCTGACGATCTGCCCCGCCCGGTTGGTGAACAGGTAAATGGGAAAGGTGATGCGCACCGGGGTCGTTTGGGCTGCGCCCAACGGCTGCACGGTGACGGGCGTTCCCAGTTCCGTCCCGGTGTTATCGATCACGCGGGCGGTGGCGGTCGCAGTCGCCGGGCCGCCGTTGTTGACCACATCGAACACGACCGAAACATCGGCGCTGTCGGGGTTGCGTTCGGTGCGGATATTGCGGATCGCGTAATCCGGCCCCTGCCCTTGTGCCGCCAGCGCATCCGCTGTGAACAAAATCGCCAGCAGGGTCATGCCGACGGCCAGCAGGGTCATGCTGGCTGTCATGATCGCCAGCAAGGAGCGTAAATGCCGTGTTCTCGCGTTCATACCCGCTGCGCTTCCTTTTGTCCTTGTCGCGGTGACACGACGATCCGCCGCTGCGCCTCTCTTGCCTCAACGTCAACTATAAGCCCGAACCGCACAAACTCCAAATAACGTTCTCACTACGCGCTTGCTGCGGCGCGCCGCCTGCATACGGCCAGTACGACTTAAGACACGGTGCGCGGGTTGTCCGTTTCATGTCCGCTTTGTGTCCGAAAACGGCTGAGGGAAAACTGCGGCGCTGTCAGGCTGTAACTGTCGTCCGAATGCACCCGCTGTCACCTGAAACCAGCGCGGTGCGAGACACAGGAGCAGCCGCTCATGATCCGCATGACTCAGTTCGTCAACCGTCTGCCCGATGGCGGTCCCGGCCCGGTGCCGCCGCCCGTTCTGCCCGATGGGGGTCCTGGCCCAGTGCCGCCGCCAGCGGTTCAGTAGGATAATCCATCGTGACCCGCGCACGCCCTGTTTTGATACCGGGATCGTGCGCGGGTCGCGGGGAAATCCGCACGACTCAGCCGGTGCGGGCGTGCAGCGACGGCCCCAACGCGCCACGTTCAATACGCGCCTGGGTATCGCGGATTTGTTTCTGAAGGCGTTCGCGCCAGGCTTGGACGGTGATCGCCTGGGTCAGATCGTAGGCTTTCCGCAGCAGCCCCAGCGCCAGCGAGCGGTTGTGCTGGTGAGCGGCCAGCAGCGCGAACGTATATTCGTTGTTGGCGATGTAGTACGGGTTTTGCATCTGCATGAACAGCGTCCCCGCGTGCAGCAGCGCCGCCTCCGCTTCGGCATACCGCCCCAACCACAGCGCATTCAGGCCAATGCCATAGCGGGCGCACGCTTCCAGCCCCAAGGCACGTTCCGGGTCGAGCATCGGCAGCATGAGCAGCGTGTAATACAGCGCCTCCTGGTTGCAGGCCAGCGCACGCTCGAAATTGTCCTGGGCAAAATGAACCCCCGCGTTTTCGAGCGCAGCCCCCGGCGGGTCTTTGTGATCGGGAATCAGGGCATCCAGTTCACGCAAAGCCGCTTCTGCCTGTTTGAACCGCCCTTCATCACGGTAGGTGAATACTTTCACCAGTCCCGCCTGGTAAGCCAGATGGGGCAGCGATGAGAGGCTGCGAAGCCCAATCGCACAGTCGGCATGGGCGCGGGCTTTGGGGTAATCCCCAGCGTAGTACGCGAGATAGGCCAGCAGGCGGTACGCGCGTATTTCTAAATCGATCCGCTCGGTATACTGCTGGCATAACTGGCACAGTTCAAGCAGGGTTTCAGCCCAACGGGTTTCGATGTGCAGGTTTTGGCGGTACAGCCAGGTTTCCATCACGTTGAGGAAAGCCGTCAGGACCTGGGGCAGCGTACAGGGGTTTTGTGAGATCAATGCGTGCAGGGTATCCAGCTCGTGTCCGGTCACACGATGATCGGCGTGCAGCCCCCAGATCAGTACGACATGCGCCAGCGCCGCTTCGACCGTACCATCGCAGCAGCGTTCGGCGCGCACCGTGCTGACCAGTGCGTAAGCATAGCGCAGCCATTCGCGCTGCAAGTAGGTAGGCTGCGTCAACACGAAATCCTTGAGCGCGATCATGACCTGTACCACAGCGGGGAGCGTGCGTTCAAAATTCACGCCTTTGTGAACGAGTTCGATGATGGTATGGTGCTGTTCGGCCAGCCAGCGATGATCAGTGTGATGATCGACCACGTAGAGCAGGGCATTTTTCAGGTCGGTGAGATTGCTGTAATCAAGATGTGGCGAGAGCATCAGCGCTGCTTTCGTGGATGTTGGGCGATGTTGAATGAAGGCGACGGATCGATTACGCAGCCTGTACGGTGACGATTGCCAGGGACGAAAACGGGATCGCGCCCACCGGGGCGGCGGCCAGCGGCACATTCTCATCGAAGGCCGATGCAGCGGCGCGCGCCGCATCCGGCGTGACGGCCAGCAGTACGCCCAACAGCGCTAAACCCGGCTGCGTGAACGTGACCGCCTCCCGCAGGCTCCAGGTGCCGTTCGGCTCGGCGGGGCGCGGCGAGTACCCGCCATCCAGAATGGTGAGCCGCCCATCGGCGCTTTCGCTGAAACAGTACACGCGGTATTCCGGGCGCAGATTGACGTACATCCCGCTGATCACGATGCTGCTCCCGGCGGCCAGCGTCGTCCCGCTGAGTGGGGAAAGCAGGCTGACCAGGATCATCCCCGCGCCCCCCGTCGTGATCCGCAGCGGGGTGGCGGGCGCATTCAAGGACGGCGCGGCGCTGAACGCCTGAAGCGCCGGAGGCCGCACGGCGAACACCGACGGATCGAGCGGGTAAAGGGCGGTTTCAGGGTAAATGCGCGTCAGGTTATAGACGTAATTGCCCCAGAACGTGATCAGCGATGAGAGATGATCGCGGCTCTGCACCGAACGGAGAGTCGTCCCCATCCGCCGCATCCGCTCGATCAGCGTTTGAATTTCCGGGACGAATGCGGTCGGGTTGTCGGCATCGTCGATCTTTTCAAGCATCTGGTGATGCGCTGCGAACGCATCTTCTACATTGTTTTCGGCCATTGCTCCCCCCTTTGATACGGTTTCATCACGCCCCACGCGGCACAAGCCGAACCGCCAGCATTTGAAGCTGGCGCGTCAGGTCGCTGAGCCGCTGATCGATCAAAAATGCGTGTTTGGTCAGCGCCTGGTCGAACGCGCTCACCGCGCCGCGAATCGCATCGCCGCCGCCGACGGGCGATGACCGCCGGATACGCGGGCGCGGTGCGCCCTGTGGGCGCGGCGTTCCCGGTAAAGGCATTTCACCATCGACCGCTGAACGAATCGCTTGCTCCACCCGTTCGGCCAGCGTGAACAGTTCGACCGCGTAATCCGCGCCGTGTCGTTCACCATCGCGCAGCACCAGGTCACCGATCTGTTCGGCATAGGGAAACAGGCGGCTGTCGAGCGTGTTCGAGCGCAGAAACAGCCAGGCGCTTTCAATATCGCCCAGTTCCCACAGGGCGAATGGCTGCATGGTTTCATCGCGCAGCGGGCGGAAAGCATTGACCGCATCGTTGACCAGGTCATGCAGCACGACGCGCACATCAAGCCGCTGGTGCAGTTCCGTCAGTTCTTCCCGCGCTGCCTGGCTCAGCGCCGCCGTGTCCGCCCGCTGCCTGGTCGAACGCGCCAGATCGACCGCCTGAATCGCCTTGTTGGTGTCGGCCAGTGCTTTATCGCTCACATTCAGATGCGTGATCAAGGCGCGGCGCAGCAGGCGGCTTTCGCGGTCAATCCCGCGTTCGTCGCGGGCTTCGAGCGCACGCGCGAAGCCGCGCCCGTAGATCACGATCTCGGTCACCCACGCATCGCCGCTCACCGAACCGTCGGCTTGCAGGCTGAACGGCACAGTACGGATGATCGTCGCCGGGTCAGCAGCGAACGCTTTCAGCCGTTCGATCAACTGGGCGCACACGCCCCATCCGCGCAGCGCAAAGCCGTAATCGGTCGAACGCGCCGCTCTCACCCGTGTGACTTCGTTTTCGACCAGCGCGAAGGCATTTTCGAGCGATTGCAGCAGATCGTGAACGGTTTTCCAGTTCGCCATCCTGGTATACAGCGCCGTCAGCGGAGTCAGGGCGGGCGCGGCGGCCTGGGGTGCGCCCAGGTCATCCAGAATGCGTTCGTTCTGGCGTTCAGGAAAATCGATCAGGCGGGCTTCAGCAGGGCGCAGAAACAAGACCGGGACGGCGAACTCCCGCGCTAAGCCGCTGGAATAGCCCCCGGTACGCCGGAAAATGGCGATCCGGCCTTCGCGCAGCGCGGTATCGATGTCCTGGCCGCGCCCCAGTTCGCGGTAGAAGGCTTCGGCAAACACCACTGCTGACCGATCGGTGAGCGTCGAACTCATGGCGACCACAGCGGGCAGGTTGGCGGCCTGCATCATCTGCGGCGCAATGCCAATCAGCGCGGCGTTCGTGGCGACAATCGCCGTATCGCACCCGTTCAGCACCACCAGCCGCAGCGCTTCATCCGCCGCCGCGTTAAGCGCAAACGCCGCCGCATCGACCAGGTCGGCGCGTCCATCCGGGCGGGTAAGCGCGAGCAGCGGCACATCGCCGCGAAAATCGGCATGGCCAATATGGTGATACACGGCGGTGCGCGTTTCGCGCAGCGTGCGCCGCAGCAGGTCGAGCGATGGGTTGTGCAGTTCGTGCAGCGCCACCACCCCCTGATCGATCAGTGGGCGCAGCCCTTCCCGAATCCGCCCGATCTCGGTTTCAATCTCGAGCGCGGGCAGGTCGGACGGGGCGAACGCCGCGATCAGCAGGTGCAGCGGCGGCGGGGTGATCAACGTGCGAATTGGCTGGCCGGGCAGCGCCAGATAACGCACGACCGACAGATCGCGGGCGGTGGCAAAGTAGCCATCGGCATCGCGGTAGAGCAGTTCGAGCGGCAAACGGCGCAGGGTACGCGGTTCAATCTGAAAACGCAGCCGTACCCCTTCGCCTTTGGCGCGTGCCGACGCAATCGACGCATTCAGAATATCCTGCGCCCGGTCATCGAAGGTGAGCGCCCGGTAGACCGCACTGCCGATCTGCTGAGCGCGGGCGGCATCGGCCACCCCGTCGATGTCCGGCGGAATGATGATGCCCGTCCCATTGTCACCAAAGCGAAACCCATCGGTGATGGGCAGAAACGGCAGCGGCGCAGGGGTATCGAGCCGCCCCTGGGTTGAATCCAGCACGCGGAGCGCGAACGGCGCGCCGCCCGGTGATGCGCCCACATCCGACGGGCTGATCAGATAATCGAGATTGTGAATCGCCATAGCGCCCGTGTCGATGTCCCGGTATTCACGCCCGGCAATGCGGGCATTGTCAAGGAAACGTCCATAAGATTCAACCAGTGTAGCAGAAATAGTCCGCCGGAGTCACATGACTTGGCTAGAGCGAATTCACAAACGGGTTAAGAGAAGATTGGTGCGGGGTATGCGCTGTGAAGATGCAGCAGTCGAAACGTGCCGCATCTTCACAGGGCATTGAAAGGCGGTTGGCGGGTTTTCCTATGCGGGGTCGAAGCGGAAGATCTGCCCGTTGTAGCTGACGACGTACAGTTCGCCCGCTTCATCTTCCCCAAACGAGCTGATCGTCGCGCCGCTGGACGGCATAAAGACCGCGCTGCGCCAGTTCATCGCTGAATCGCGCCAGGCGGCCCAGATGCGCCCGGTGCCGAAATCGCCATACAGGTACGCGCCCTGCAATGCGGGAATCTGCGATCCGCGATACACATAGCCGCCCGTGACCGATACACCTTCGCTGTGATCGTATTCGGCAATCGGCAGCACCATATCCGCCGGGGCGACCGCGCCGCTGTACGGGTGCAGCCCTTCATACACGTTCCAGCCGTAGTTCTCGCCGCCCGGACTGCTGGCAGGCTGGAAATTGACCTCTTCCCAGTTGCGCTGGCCGACATCGGCGGTATACAGGTCACCCGTCGCCCGGTCGAACGTGAAACGCCAGGGGTTGCGCAGCCCATACGCCCAGATTTCCGGGAGCGCCCCATCCTGCCCAACGAACGGGTTATCGTCCGGCACGGCATAGCCATCCCCGCTCACGTCGATGCGCAGAATTTTGCCCAACCAGGTATTCAGGTCTTGCCCGGCCATGAGCGGGTCACCGCCAGAGCCGCCATCGCCCAGGCCGACGTACAGGTACCCATCCGGGCCGAACGCCAGATGCCCGCCGTTGTGGTTGGCGAAGGGCTGCGCCTGGGTGAGCAGGATCACGGCGCTGTTCGGGTCGGCCTGGTTGGGGTTATCCGCCGTGACCTGGTAGCGTGCCAGCACGGTATTGCCCTGAATATCGGTGTAGTTCACGAAAAACCGTCCGTTATCCGCGTAAGCGGGGTCGAAGGCCAGGCCAAGCAGCCCGCGTTCGGTATAGCCGCTGGCGGTGGTCGCTTCCGGGCTGATGAGCGACGACACGTTCAGGAACGGGGTTTCCAGCCGCTGCCCGTCGCGCACAACCCAGACTACCCCGCCTTGTTCGACCACGAACAGGCGGTTCGAGCCATCGCCCGCGTGTGTGACCAACAGCGGACGGTCAAAACCGTTCGCCACTTCCACCATCTGCACGCTGGCAGCATCCGGCGCGCCTTCACGGGTGATCACGGTGTCCGTTTGTGCCGCTGCGGTCATGCTCATGACCATGATCCCAACGGCAGCGCCGCATACCCAGGCGTACTGTTTCACGAGTTTCCGAATCAAGCTGTCATTTCCTGTCTCGCTGAACGTTGACACTTATTTTACCCTACCCGCGTATTAGAAAGGGAAGAATCCCTGTGCAGTATTCACGAAAGGAACCGGAACATGCCGCCCGATCCCGTGGTCGCGGACAAATTCACCACTCATATCGATCAGCCGATGGTCGTGTTCGTGCTGGGCGCACGCGCCAACCATCTGCGCAAGCTGCGCCAGACCCTTCAGGTGTTCAGCGCGTTCACGCCGATGCTCGATACACTGCGGGCGCACCCCGAAAAAGGTTTTTTGCATGGCGATGTGTATTTCACGCTGATTCCGCTGGCAACCGTGATGATCTCGTACTGGCGTTCCTATGACGATCTCGAACGTTTCTCGCGCTCGAAGGATGATCCACACCTGGCCGCCTGGCACGATTTCAACCGTAAAGTTGGCTACGATGGCAGTGTGGGCATCTGGCATGAAACCTATCTCGTCGCGCCGGGGCAGGTCGAAGCCTTGTACGGCAACATGCCGCCCATCGGACTGGCAAAAGCGACCGGGCATATCGAGTCGGTCACGCGGGGGGCGGCGCATCTGCGCAAGGGGCGCGGACGGCTGACCGGAACCGAACCCACGCTCTCACCTGAACTTGAGGTGTACGACGAATGAGCAGTACAGCGGCGGCACTGAGTAGAAGCCGTGCCGCCGCATGGTTAGAAGCCGGATCAGGCCGGACCGGCGACGGCGATCACCAGCGCATCCGGGGTGAGATACTGCCGTGCCGCCGCCAGTACATCATCGGCGGTGAGCGCGTAGATACGGTCGCGGTAGGTGACCAGGTAATCCAGCCCCAGGCCGTAAATTTCCATGTTCAGGATCGACCCGGCGATGCCTTCGTTGGTCTCCAGTTGCAGCGGCAGCCGCCCGGTGAAATACGACTGGTTATCGGCCAGGTCGTCGGCGCTGATGGGTTCGCTGCTCAGACGGCGCAGTTCGTCGGTGATGCGGGCAATCGCCAGTTCGACGTTGGCCGGGTTCACACCGGCGGTCACCGACCAGGGACTCGGCGCATAGCCGCCATCCAGGGCGCTGTAAGCGTAATAGGCCAGGCCGAGCGTTTCGCGCACGCTGTGGCCAATACGCCCCATCATGCCGAACTGCCCCAACACGCTGTTGGCGAGCGATGCCGCCTGGTAATCGGGCGCGAAGCGCGACGGCCCCACCACGCCCAAGACAATATCCGACTGCGTTTTCCCGGCCAGCCCCACCGCAGCGCGGCGCGTTTCGCGCAGCGGCTCCACTTGGGGGATGGACGGCGGTTCCGGCTGTGCGGCGTTCGTCCAGTCGCCCAGGCCATCACGCACGATGCGCAGCGCCTCATCCGCTTTGACTGCCCCGACGATCACCAGGATCATCCCGGCAGGCCCGTAATGGCGCGCATGGAACGCGGTCAGGTCATCGACGCTGAGCGTCGGCACGGTTTCGAGCGTGCCGCGTGTGCTGTAGTGATAGGGATGATCCGGCGGGAACAGCGTCTCGCTGAAGGCGCGCCCCGCACGGTAGCGCGTATCCTGCTGGCGGATGTTCAGAAAGGTGAGCAGTTCGCCGCGCAGCCGTTCGATCTGCGCCGCCGGAAACGCCGGGCGGCGCACCGCTTCTGCCAGCAGATCGATCAGGAGCGGCAGGTCTTCGGCCAGCGCCTTGCCGCTGAAGCTGGTGCGATGCACCGCGCCGCCGAAGTCCAGGTCTGCCGCTGCCGATTCGAGCCGTTCGTTGATCGTATCGAAATCGTACTGTGCCGTGCCGCGCAGCAGCGCGCTGGCCGTCAGCGATGCCAGGCCGTTCTGGGCGGGCGTTTCAAACTGGCTGCCCGCCCGAATGCTCCCGCTGATGACTACGCTTTGCGCGGCGAAGTTTTCGTACACCAGCACGACGATCCCGTTCGGGAGGGTTTCCCGGTGGATGTTGTGCGCGCCGGGGAGCGATAACGTGGGGTGTGGCTGTGTCAGGGTCATGGGTTAGGCCTCATCGTCGCTCATTGCGTCGTCGGCGTAGTCGCCGTCGCCATACTCAGCGTCGCCGTCGCCGCCCGTCGGAACCAGCACGCCCACTGTGCGCGTTTGCGGGCGCAGATACGCGGCAGCGGCTGCTTTGACCTGCTCCAGCGTGACGGCGTTCAACTTATCGAAATACTGTTCATACCACAGGTGATCGCCCAGAATTTCGGCGTTCGCCAGCAGTGAAGCCTGAGTCGTGATGCGTTCGGTGCTGTACGCGAACAGCGCCCGCGCCTGTTTCTTCACCCGCGCCAGTTCCGCTTCGGTCACATCACCGCTGCGCAGCCGCTCAATTTCCGCATCCAGCGCGGCGATTACCGCTTCCGGGTCTGCGCCTTCGCGCACCGTCATGTAGATCAGGAACAGGAACGGGTCAATCGTCGGGTACACCCCGCCATCGACCGACGCGGCCAGTTCGGTCGCCACCAGTGCCTTGTACAGGCGGCTGGTCTTGTTGTCGATACCGCTGCCGCCCACGCTGTCCGCGCCGCACAGCAGGCTTGCCACCATCTCCATCGGGAAGAAATCGGCATCCAGCGCAGCGGGCGCACGGTAGCCGACGATCACCAGCGGCGACCCGGACGGGCGTTCGACGGTGACGCGGCGTTCGCCCTGCTGCGGCGGTTCCGGGCGCTGAAACAGCCTGACGGGTTCGCCCGACGGCAGCGCTCCATACAGCGCTTTAATGCGGTCGAGCATGGCCGCGCTGTCGAAATCCCCAACCGCGACGGCGACGGCATTGTTCGGCGCGTAGTGCGCTTTGTAGTGCTGGTACAGGTCGTCGCGGGTCATGGTCTCCAGGTCGATCATGTCCCCGATGATCTCGTGGTGGTAACCATGCACGCGGAACGCGGCGGCCTGCACTTCTTCCGCCAGCCAGAAGAACGGCGAATTTTCGCTGCCCTGGCGTTCGCTGATGATCACGGTGCGTTCGCTTTCGACTTCTTCGGGGTCGAATTTCGCGTTGATCATCCGGTCGGCTTCGGCTTCCAGCGCCAAATCGATATGCTGCGCGGGCAGTGTTTCGTAATACGCCGTCGTATCGATCCAGGTGGAGGCATTCCAGGAACCGCCTACCCGGTCGATGGCTTTATCCAGCACGCCGGGCGGAAATTTGTCCGTGCCTTTGAACATCATGTGTTCAACCCAGTGCGAAACGCCCGTGATTCCGGTGCGTTCGTTGCGGCTGCCCACGCGGTACATCACGCGCCAGCTAATGATCGGCGCGTTGCGGACTTCTTTCAACAGGACGACCATCCCGTTATCCAGCACATGCCGGGTGACGCTGCTCACAGGCAACCTCCTCATGTAAATGTGTCATTCAGGTGGATTGTAGCGGGTTTTCGGGCGGCGCATCACTGGCCGTAAGTGGGGGATTAGGGCGAGCGGGAAAAGACAGGTTGTTGTCCCTCTACCCGCTTGCTGGCGAACGAAGTTCGCCCTGGAGAGGGACAGGGTGAGGGGTTGTATCAGGCGTGGCTGCCGTTCGCGCCCGCCATATAGGCCGACCCGACGGCCAGATAGCTGTACCCGCGTGCGACCAGTTCGCGGTAATCGGGGATCATGCGCCGCCCGTCCAAAATCAGGTACGGCGGCTGCACAGTCTTTTCAATCGTGCCGCTTAAGCCCCGGAATTCTTCCCAATCGGTGCTGATGAACAGCATATCGCTGCCTTCCAGCGCTTCGCGGGCGGTGGCGTGATAGGTGATCTTCTCGTACAGGTGATTGTGTTCCGGGTTGAAGAAGCGCTGCGCTTCGTGCATCGCCAGCGGGTCATACGCCCGAATCGATTTCACGCCCCGGCTGAGCAGCGTCTCGACTACCTTCAGCGACGATGAATCGCGCATATCGTTCGTGCGCTGCTTGAACGACAACCCCAACAGCGCGACCGATTTCTGATTGAACACCGCTTTCGCTTCGCGGATCGCCCGGTCGATCAGGTACGTTTTCTGGTACTCGTTGATGCTGTACACCGATTGCAGCAGATCGGCGGGCTGGCCGTTGCTCTGGAACTGGTAGATCAGGCTTTGAATATCCTTGCCGAAGCACGAGCCGCCTGCGCCATTCGAGACATACGATCCCCATGTGCTGATGCGGTTATCCGACGTAACGCCGCGCTTCAGGTCTTCCATGCGGATGTTGGGGAAGGTTTCGCCCAGGCGTGCGCCCACGCCATTCCAGAACGAAATATAGGTGAGCAGCAGCGTGTTCGCCAGGTATTTGATGCCTTCGGCGGTTTCCGGCGTGGTTTCGATGTAACGAATGCGCACATGGTTGTTGAACTGGGAATAGATGCGCCGCAGAATGGCGAAATCGGCTTCGCTGTCTGCCCCCACCACCACCCGATCCGGCTTGCGCGATTTTTCGACCGCATCGCCTTCGGGCAGAAATTCCGGGTTGGAGGCCACGCCCGCGTTCGGGACATCGTGTTCGCGCAGGATGCTTTCCAGGTAGCGGGCAGTGCCAATCGGGACGGTGCTTTTGTTCACAATCACCACGCGGCGCTGATCCTGCCGTTTGGCCAGCAGTTCGGCCAGGGTATTGGCCGCGTTGGTGTAATAGCTCAGGTCGGTGCTGCCGTTGTACATCGGCGGCGTGGCGGTGCATAAAAATACCGCATCCACCCCTTCAATCACCGACGCAATATCGGTCGTGAAAAACAGGTAGCGGTTGATGTTGTCCGCGATCACCTGGGAAAGGCCCGGTTCGTTGACATAGCGCTCGATGCGCGCCGGGTCTGCTGATTGATATGCAGCGATGCGTTCGGCATCGATGTCGTAGGCGTACACTTCATGCCCGTATTCCGACGTGGTGGCGGCGTGGGTAAGCCCCACAAAGCCTGTACCGACGACGATGATTTTCATCGGGTTGTCCTCATTGCCTGTGCAGTTGGATAGCGTTTCCTAATCCCCTCATTGTAAAGGGGGATGACCGACTTCAGGTAGGCTTAGATTCTTAAGGCTGATGGGTTTCGGCGGGCGCGCACCCGTTCACGCCTGCATCTTGGCCGCTGTTTCGCGCCCCAGCCGCACCGCATAGTTCGTCCCGCGATCATACGGGTAGACGTGGCTCATGCTCGCCCAGAATACGCCGGGCAGCGGCGTTCGTACATCCGGGATGCGTGCGCTGTGGTTCACGCCGGGGACAGGTTGGGCATACGGCGCACGCCATACCCACGATTTACGAATCCAATCCGGCTGGAACGCGGGATTGAACTGGGGCAGCACGGCGGCGAAACGGTCGGCCAGCTCGGCATCGCTCAGCCGGAAGTAGGCATGATCGACCGGGACGTAATCGCCGCAGTACACCAGCACATCGCCGTTGTAGTGCGCTTTGTCCATCCAGTTGGTATGTTCGACCAGCGCCAGGAACGGGAACGGATTTTTCTGCTTGTCCGGGCTGGCGGCGGGCAGGTTGAGCCAGTACGTGCCATCCACCAGCAGCGATTGTTTGAGCGCGAACACCACGCACAGCGCGCCAATGCTTTCCAGCGCGGCGGTCTGCTGGCCATACGGGGTGTTCGCCAGCCCATCGGCCATCTTCAGCATCAGCCCCGGCGAAACCGTACTCAGCACGCGGTCGAAGACGTGCGTTTCGCCCTTCACCGTCAGCGTCGGTTTGCCGCCTTGCGTGCCGATATGCTCGACGGGCGCATTCAGGAGCAGGTGCGCGCCTTTGGCCGTCAGTGCCGCGGCCAGGTCGTTCAGAAACGCCTGAAACCCGCCCTGGTAGATGCCCAGCCTGACCGACCGCGTGATGATGCGCGCCCACAGCCATGCCATATTTACGCGGGTATAGCGGTCGCTGAATTTGCCGATCAGCAAAGGCCGCCACAACCGTTCATAGGCTTCTTTGCCCATCACCCGGCGCAGCCAGGTATCGGCGGTGACTTTTTCCAGCCCGCGCCAATCACGGGTCAGGTATTTGAGCAGCCCGCCGCCGAACGCCAGCCGGATTTTGGCGGGCAGGCTGAGCGGGAGCGCGAACAAGACCGACTGCGGGGTCATTTCCGAACGGACGATCTGCCCATCCAGCCAGTAGCTCGTTTTCGGGCGCGGGAACATCAGCTTATCGCTTTTACCCAGTTCGCCCACCAGTTTCAGAATGTCCGCATCGGTTTCAAACCAGTGGTGATAGAACTTTTCCAGCGTCCAATCCCATTCCGGCTCTTTGAAGCCCGCCGCCAGCCCGCCGACCTCCGCGCCCGCTTCAAACAGGGTGACGTCGTGTCCCGCGCTGACCAAATCCCAAGCGGCGGCCATACCCGCAGCGCCCGCGCCGATGATGCCGATCTGCATCCGTATAGACTCCTTTTGGTATTCGCCCGGTATTGTCTGCTCCTAAAGCAGAGTCGTCGTCCACTGCTAGCGTGGAGTCGTCCGCTGTTCCAGCGGAGTCGTCCGCTGTTCCAGCGGAGTCGTCTGCTGTTCCAGCGGAGTCGTCCGCTGACGCGCCTGGGCAACCACGCCAACCCCGCCCATCCCCTGCCGGATCAGGAAGAAGAAGCCGAGCAGCGTGACGGGCAGCCAGATCACCAGATGAATCGTGAAAGCGTAAGCGGTGGCGATTCCCTGGCCGATTCCAGCGGCGATCAAGACGGTGCGCACGAAAAATTCATACACCCCGAACTGCCCCGGCGACGCGGGAATCAGCCCGGCCAGGTTGACCACGCCCACCACCAGCAGCGCCAGCCCGTAGCTGATATTCAGGCCAAACGCCCATGAGACAATGGCATATACACTCGCTTCAAGCATCCAACTCACATACGATGCGATGACCGCGCCGAACAGGTCTGCCGGGGAGCGAAAACAGGCCAGCCCGTCAATCACGTCCTGGCCAAGCGCGTTCACTTTGTCGCGCAGCGCAACAGGCAGGACTTTCGTGACGGTCGTGATCAGCGCCGCCAATGCCTGAGGCCGCGCCGCCAGCGCAAAAAAAATCAGCAGCGCGGCGATGAACAGCGGCGCGGCGAACGTGACGATGGCGGTGATCGCTGGCGATGCGATCCCCGTCAGCGCCAGCGCCACCACGATGAACGTGAGCATGACCAGGCCGTCGAAAATGCGTTCGATGATCACGACGGTGGTCGCCCGCACCATCGGCACGCCCGCACGCACTTGCAGCAGAAAAATCCGCAGCAGTTCGCCGCTGCGCAGCGGGTAGACGTTGTTGCCCATATAGCCGATGCACACCAGCCGGAACAGCATCCCGAACCGGACGGCTTTGCTGGAACGGAGCAGGAACCCCCAGCGCAGGCTGATCACCGCGACGGCGGTGAAGTACCAGGCTGCACCGCCCACCAGCGGGAGCGGGTCGGCAGTGCGCATGTAATCGACTACCAGCGCGGGACTTAAGCCGTTGAAGGCGATGACCAAAAAGAACACGCTGATCGCCAGCCCGACGATCACCAATAAGCGCTGCTGTCGTTTCATGCTCCATCCTTGGTCAATGCGGGATGATTATAACATCCGATAGGCTGAACATTTCTAGAGGGTTTTTGCGGGGGCTTCACGGTACGATTAAACTACGGTGACCCTGACACCGCACACGAGTGATACGGAGGCGCGTAATTCACATGAACATAGACGGACTTCCCCCCAGCCCCGATCAACGGCCTGCCGATGATCCCAACTGGCTGAAAGAGTTTGAAGACCTGGCGAATCAAACGCTCGATCACGGGTCGTCGTGCGAACAGGTGCATCCGGTCGTCGAGCGGTGGTATGAACGGCTGGTCGAAGGGGAACCGCCGTCGGTTCATGACCGCGATTCCGTGCAGCAGGCGATGGCGTGTCTGACTACAGAACTACTCAACACGCTGCCCGATCCGATGTATGATCTGCTCACGGAAATGTTCGATGAAGATGACCTGGCAACGTGGACGGAGTTCGTCCTGATGATTGGGCGGGCTTTCGAGCGCAGTTTGCATAACGGCGAATTGGATGATTTATGAGGATGAATTTTTCATAAATTTTTCCGTAATTCACCCAACTTCGGACAACACATGCAGCATACAATGGATCATGAGTCGCAGCCTGTCCTGACAGGTGTAGTCCTGATCGGTGTGCCATGCAAGCGCCCTACCCGAAACAGCAGAACAAACGCTTTCTCATGAACAAGAGCGGCAGCAAAAAACCGACACCGACCGCCACCCCGCACGGTGACGAACTGCCGCTGCGCCTGGTGCTGCACATCCAGAACCCGACGGGCGGCGCGCCCAAAATCCTGGCGACGCGAATGCGCGACAAGCTGATCGTCGGGCGCACCAGCGTCGATACGCCCGTCCCGGTCGATATCGACCTTGCCCTGTTCGATGCGGTGAATACGGGCGTTTCACGCCAGCACGCCGCGTTTTACTTCGCCGATGGCACGCTGGAAGTGGAAGACCTGCAAAGCACCAACGGCACGCGCATCAACGGGTTTCCCGTTCAAAGCGGCAGGCGCTACCGTCTGCGCAACGGCGATGAACTCGAATTCGGGCGGCTGCAAATGGTGATCAAGATCATCCGCGCAGCCGGGTGAACGCGCCGTAAACACCGCAAACCCAACCCTTCGACAGCGCTCTGTTGTGCGCCCACCCTGAACATGAAAGGCGAGAGGGTCAGTACCGTCTCGCTTTTTTAATTTGCACTGACCATTTGAACAATTTTAAATGATGCGTTATGCTGAATGGACGCATCCAAAACAGGGGAGCCGAACACATGGCTGCGCAGCACCCGGCCACGCCGCACAATTCCGTCCGCACGTTCTATATCCTGATCCTGACCCAGGTACTATCCACCATCGGCAGCCGCATGACGGCGCTGGCGTTGGGAATATACCTGTATGGCGAAACGGGCAGCGTGACTCCCCTGGCGCTGACGGCACTGTTCCAATTCCTGCCCGGCGTGATCGGCTCCAGCATCGCCGGGGTGATTGCAGACCGCTTTGACCGCCGTAAGGTGATGGCACTGGCGGATGCGGGTCAGGCCGTCGGCACGGTGCTGCTGCTCGTCAGCGTGGCATCCGGCGGTTTTCAGCTCTGGCATTTATATACGGTCACGTTCATTCAATCGCTGTTCGGCATGTTTCAATCGCCCGCGTTCATGGCATCGGTGACGACCATGATTCCGACGGACGGGCGCAACCGTGCCAATGCCCTGATGGAGATGATCGGCCCGACATCGGGCATCATCGCGCCGATGCTGGCGGGGCTGCTGTACGCGGCGGTGGGGTTGGCTGGCGTGATCGCGCTCGACCTGATCACGTTTCTGGTGGCGGTGGTCGTCGTCCTGTTGGTACGCATCCCGCCGCCTGTTGAAAGCGCGGAAGGCCGCGCCGCCAAAGGGTCGCTGTGGCGCGAAGTCACGGGCGGCGCGGCCTACCTGTGGAAGATGCGCCCGCTGTTCTGGGTGACGATCCATATCGCGTTCGTCAATTTCATGCTGGCCGGGCAAAGCGTGCTGACCACCCCGTACATCCTGGCGCGCACGGGCAGCGAAGCGTTCCTGGGCGTGTTCCTGGCGGCGGCCAACGCGGGCGCGCTGATCGGCGGGCTGCTGTTCAGCGCATGGAAGGGAACCGCCGCCCGCATTCACATCATCCTGCTGGGGCTGGTGCTGGCGGGCGGGTGCATCGCCCTGTACGGCATGAGCCAAACGCCCGTCACGCTCACGGCGACGCGCTTCTTTTCGATGATCGCGATCCCGGTCATCAATGCGTCCGTGGTCGGGTTGATTCAGGCTAAAGTCCCCCAGGATTTACAGGGACGGGTGCTGGCGGTGCTGGCGCAGCTTGCCAGCGTGCTGATCCCCGCGTCGTACCTGCTGATCGGGCCGGCGGTCGATGGGCTGGCCGAACCCGCTGTGACTCTGCCCGGATGGGCGGCCTTCGCGCCATTCTTCGGCGCGGCAGCGGGCGCGGGGACGGGGCTGGTGCTGTTCGTCTGCGGGGCAAGCGTGGTGATCACATCGCTGATCGTGCTGGCTGTGCCGTCGATTCGCAACCTGGATCGGACGATCCCCGATTACCAGGCGAAACCTGAAACGCCCGAAGCGCCCGCGATGCCGCCCACGCCCGCCGCCGAACCCGTTTAGGCGTGATGCGTTTTGGCGTTAAGGCATCCACATTTCAAGGAACTGCACACTGTCCACATAATCGCCGTTCACGGCCATTTCCCAATGGAAATGCGGCCCGCTCGTGCGGCCTGTCGCCCCAGTCATGCCGATGATCTGGCCTTTGGTCAGGGTTTGCCCGGTGGTGACGTGAATCTGCGAAAGGTGCGAATAGCCGCTGAACACGCCGTAACCGTGATCGACGATCACATGGCTGCCGCGAATCGACAGCCGCCCGGCGAAGGCGACGCGCCCGGCTTCGCTCGCCATGACCGGGATGCCCATCGTGGTGCGGATGTCCCACCCGGTATGGCGCGTGTTCACCGAGTCGTTGAAGGTGCGGAACGCCCCGAACGGGGAGGTGAGTTCGTTCCGAATCGGCAGTTGAAAGCCGTCCGCATCCCAGAAGCGTTCCGGGGTGTACGCGCCATGAATGCTTTCCAGGCGTGCGAGTTCGTTACGTTCGGTTTCGGCATCGAGCAGGAAGGCGGTATCCGGCGGCAGCGTGACGATCTGGCGGATGAACGGCCCCACCACCACATCGAGCGGCTGGATCAGCGTCGCTTCGCTGCCATCGGCATAGCGGATCAGCGCGGTGAAGTCGTAGCCGGGGCGGGCGTTCTGCTCCATGCCTGCGGACGCAATCGCGTAAAAGCTGTCATCCAGCCCGGTCACGCTGGCCGGGTAGAATGCAAGCGCATCATCCAGAAAAGCCGCCGTGACGCTTTCGACCGGGCTGCCCGCCGCATTTTCGCCAAACACGCGCACGATTCCCGAACTGCCCTGGGGCAGCGCCCGGAAATAGATTTCCATCGTCGTGCCGCCGTCATCGGTGCGGATCACGGTATCGGGTGTGGGGCGGCTGGCGCGCACCAGCGGGGCGAGCGGCGTTCCCGACACCGCATCAAGTCCACTTTCGTCGAATCCGCTTTCAGCGGTGGCGGGCGGCTGCTCCTGGGCGTTCAGCGCGAAGGGAGCCAATACACTGGCGACGCAGACGGCGCACAACACACAGGCGAACAAAGCGAGTCGTTTCAACGGTCACATGCTCCAGAACCAGCTTGACCGGGCGAAGTCTACCACGTCCGCCCGCACTGATAAACGGTCAGGCTGCCCCGCGCCGGATCGTGCGGCCTTTCCACTGCGGGCCGCCGTAGCGTAGCTGCCAGTACAGCGCTTGCGCGGCAATGCGCGTCATCAGCAGCGCCGAAACGGGCATCCACAGCGCATCGATCACGCGCTGGCGGGTGGCAGCGGCGGTCAGCGCCCGCACACCGATTCCCAACGCCGTCAGCGCCAGTTCCCACCAGGGCGAAAGCGGGGTGACCGGGTTGAACAGGCTCACGATCAGCACGATGGGCGGGAGCAGAAAGACCAGCCAGTGAAAGACCGCGCCCAGTGCCAGCCCGAACACGCTCCCGTACCCGGCGATGATATTCTTGGCGTAGCCATCGCGCACCTGCTGCCAACTGCGGTACATGCGGCAGACGACCAACCCCGCGCCATCGGCCATCCACAGGCGCAGCCCTTTTCGCTTGATGCGCCGCGCAAACGTGATGTCCTCCACAATCGAGCTTTTGACGGCGGCATGTCCCCCGACCGCCTGATAGGCCGCCCGCCGAAAGGCGAGACACTGCCCATTCGCCGCCGCGAACGCTGACCAGCGCGTCCGGTTGGTGAGCAGGGCGGGCAGGTACCCCAGGATCACCAGCGCCATGAGCGGGACGACCAGCCGTTCCCCCCAGGTGATCGTCGTCTGCGTACTCCACACGGTGAGCAGATCGACCCGGTGGCGCGTCAGCATGTGGACGAGCGCCGTCAGCGCGCCCGGCTCCCACGTCACATCGGCATCGGTGAAGATCAGCACGTCGTCGGGCGCTTCGAGTTCGGACAGCGCGCTTTGCGCCAGTTGGTGGCACGCCCAATTTTTGCCCAACCACCCCGGCAGCAGCGGACTCCCGTTCAGGATGCGCAAACGCGGATCGCCATCCGCTGCCGCCCGTGCGATTTCGCCCGTGCCGTCGTCGCTGCCGTCATCGAGCAGGATCACGCGGGCATTGGGATACTCCTGAGCCAGCAGCGAACGGATCGTCGCAGCGATCACGGCGGCTTCGTTGCGCGCCGGGATCAGCACCGCCAAGCGCGGATATGCCCCAGGTGCTAACGGAGCGGCGGTGCGCCGTAGACGCGGAAAGGTGAGCGTATTCACAACCGCAATCGATGTCATGGCGATCAGTGCGGCGGTGACGAACAGCAGCAGCAGCGTGAGTACGGTCATGGTGTCACAGGATGATCGAAAAAGAGACCGATAAGAAGGTGAGCGCGGCTAGCGGGCGGCTTTGCGCCGCTTGAAGCCGAACGGCTGGCGCAGATCGGCGCGGTACTTGTACAGGATGAGCGCGGTATGAATGATCCAGATCACCATGAGTGGGGCGGACGGACGCAGCACGGCTTGCAAGCCCATCAGCGTGAACAGGGTGACGGCCATCGCCCACCCGGAAAGGTTGATCACCAGGTAGCTGAGGACGAACACCGGAATGCCGATCAGCAGGGTGAAATCCGGCTGCATTCCCAGGTGCGCGCCGCCCAGTGCCGCGACCGCTTTGCCGCCTTTGAAGCGCAGAAATGGCGAGAAGGCATGGCCTAACACCGGGGCGATGGCGACCGGGACGAGCTGCCATTCGGTGACGGGTAAAAACGTGAGCGCCAGCCCGGTCGGGATTACGCCTTTGCCGATGTCAAGCATCACGCCCACCAGCGCGACGGTTCTATTACCCGTCTTCATCAGGTTGAACGCACCGGGGTTGCCGTCGCCAATTTCGCGGATGTCGCGGCGCAGCACCCACTTGCCCAGCCAGTACGACCACATCAGCGAACCGAGCAGGAAACCGAGCAGGGTCAGCACGATCATGTTCACAGTGCTGGGGGTCATGGCGTTGGCTCATGGGCTGTGTGGGCGAAAGGGGGCGCGGCGCTGGCGGCGATCCACCAGCGGCGGGCCGCCGCCAGCGTGAACGCGCCCATTACGATGAACCCGACGGTGCCGGAACCGGGCAGCCCCCAAAAAAACCAGTGGCCGATGGATTGCAGCACCCAGGTGATCGCGTAGATGATCAGCAGTGGGGTCAGCGGCAGCACGCGGATGTCCTGGCCAATGAGCGCGAAAACCCCCATTGCCAGCGTCGTGATCACGCCAGCGGCCAGCAGCCACCCGGCATAATTGATCCAGGGGATGCCGAAGTAGTTGAACGTGCCGGGGTCGTCCCACACCCACAGGTTCCATGCCACCATCTGCGGGTCAAGGAACAAGTCCCAGGCCGTGAAGGCGAGCATAGCCGTGCCGATGAACGCGGCGCGTCCGCGCACGCCGGGCATATGCCCGACGAGCGTTTGCGCCACCGCCCAGGCCGGGGGGATCATCATCAGCCACGCCAGCGGGACCAAGAACGGCACGCCGCCCGCCTGGGGCTGCAAGCGGTCGGTGTAAGCATATGCCCCAAACGGAAAATCGGTCGTGTGGCCAACCCACTCGATCAGCCAGGCAGTCGGCGCGACGACGGCCAGCAGCAGCAGCGCCCGCCCGATGCCCCATCCGCGTGAGGGTGCCGTCCCGCGTGCGAGCGCGGTCAGCGACGCGGCAATTTGCAGGATCACGCCCAGGCTGATCGCCAGCGGGAGCGCGGCATCCCCGCCGATCCAGCGCTGGATCGGCACGGCGATCATGGCCAGCACCCACACCGCGACCGTCACCCCAGTCAGCGGATCAATCGTTGAAATCAGGCGCAGGAGGTTCAAGCGTGGATTATCCATTGACGGCTTTGACCAATCGCGCTACGTCGCCCGCCACTTCCAGCCCGGCGCATTCGCCCGTCCCATCGAACAGCGGACGCGAGCCGCCGCGCAGCCGGGAGAGGCAGACATGAATGCTGGCCTTCAGCGTCTCCGGCACGCGCATGTCCATCGCCACGCGGTCAGGCCCCGGCAGCAGCGATGCATCGGCGCGTGCCGCGTGAATCTCCAGCCGATGCTCGATGCCGCGCATCACCCAATGCACCTGGTCATCGCGGATGGCGAGCGTTTCCACCCGCGCCCCGGTGTACGTCGTGAAGCGGTGCAGCGTTCCCGCGTGCCAGAATGCGGCGATGAAACCGGGGAACCACTGGCCGAGCATCGGCGTGACGGCGATGCTGGCGCTGAGCGATGTGCCGAGCGCATCGAAATGGTTGGTCTGCATCCACACCCACCCCGCCGGAAACGACTTGCCCCAGTCCTTTTCGATGTAGCCGCGCCCGCCGTCGAAACGAATTGCTTGGTCGTCGTCGTGCAGTATCCCCGCGACGGCATGATCCAGGCTGACCACGCCATGATAACATTCCATGAACGGCAGGTAGGCGAACGGCCCCATGATCCCCGGCGAAAGCGCGGTGACCGGGTAGGGAGTCAGCCCGGTGAAGCGGACTTCCGCCGCCACACGGCGCAGCGAATCATCGATAGCCAGCGTGAAACCATCGGCGGTGAAGTGATTCGCGCCGATGCGCACGTCGAAACGGTCAGCAGCGGCGTGGAACTGGTCAGCCGGGTAGCGGTGATAGGTCGCACGTCCGCTCACGCCGTCGAACACCTGGACGAACGCATGATGCTGCGCGGGATCGTCGCTGAGAAAGATACCGGGGATGATCGCGTACCGTGCGGCGCGATCTGGCGTGACCAGTTTGTAGTACCAGCCTTCAAAAAAGGGCGGGCGCTGGTGGTGGCCGTGATACCAGTTGGGATGGCGTATCTGTGTGAGCCAGTCCTGCATTGGGTTCATGTCCTCATTCCAGGCGGATCAGTGCAGGCCGTGCGCACGGGCGAACGTCAGCCATTCGGCTTGTGCCGGGTGCAGGCCGGGATCAGAATCGAGCGGAACCCAGAACAGCGCGAACGTGTGATCGCGGTCGGCCTGGTGATGCCATTGATCGGGCGTATCGGGTTCGGCTTCAACCTGAAAGCACGAGCGCACCACCCGTTCGGCCAGCGAGATCACCGGAATCCACCCGCTCTGCTGCGCGATCACGTTCCCGGTGCGCAGATCGGTTTCGCGGAAGGTGACCTTGACGAACTGATTGACCTCATCCCCCACTTCAACCGGCAGCCCGCGCCGCAAGAACTGGCGGATCAGCGTGGCATCGCGCTGCGGTGTGCTTTGCAGCATCGAATCGCGGAAGATCATACTGGAACGTTCGGGCATGGGCTGGTCGAACGCGCCCAGACACCCGCGCAGACTGAGCCTGACCAGCCCGGTTTCTTCGCGGACTTCGCGCAGCGCGGCCTGTTCCGGTTCCTCGTTCGCCTCCACCGTCCCGGCGGGGAGCTGTACCCCGGCGTGGGGATGTTCAAACACGAGCAGTTCGCGCCCCGCCGCGCTGGTGCGGGTGACGAACGCGGTCACTTTGTGCAGCACCCGTTCTTTGACTTGCATCGTTCGCTTGTGACCTCAGTTCTGATAGGCAGCCGGTTTCACACATCAGAATGCGACATTAACGCCTGATCTGCTGGTTTGCAAACGCCAGCAGGATCGAATATGCCTGTTCCGCGCCGGGCGAAGTACGCGCCAGCAGGTTATGTTCCCCGGTAATTTCGCGGTACTGGGCGGATGCGATTCGGCCTGCCAGTTCACGGGTGAGCGCTGGCCTGACGAGCTGATCCTGTGCGCCCTGTACGATCAGGGCTGGCACGCGAATCGTGTGCCCCTGCCGCCCGGCCAGAGCGCCAATCGCCCGAATCTGATCGAGCATGTGGGTTGGGATGCTGAACTGTTTGACGGCCTGCTGTACCGCAGGGTCGTCCAGGTCGGCATCGGGCATGAAGGCGGCCATCCCGCGCCGTGTTTCGGGATCGTCGAAATTGATCGGCATCAGGCTGAACGGCTTGAAGTTCGGGAGCGCAATCTTGATGGCCGGGAGCAGATTCCAGAGCGCATTATCCAGCTTCCAGAACGGGTTCACCCCGGCCACCGCATCGATCTTGCCGCGTGCCGCCGTATGCAGCATGAGCGCGCCGCCCATCGACAGGCCGACCCCCATCACAACCCGGTGATCCGGCCTGAGCGCTTCGACCGCCGAATCGACCGCCGCCGCCCATTCCTGCCAGGTACGGTGCGCCAGCGTTTCCAGGTCATGGCCGAAGCCGGGCAGCAGCGGGGCGCTCACCGTCCAACCGTCGGCATGGAACACGTCTGCCAGCGGACGCATTTCGGCGGGCGTGCCGGGGAACCCATGCACCATGACCGCCGCCGCGCCGTTCGTCCCTTCCAGCGCGAACGAGCGGTGTTCTGGCGCGTTGAACTGCGCCGCGAAGCGCTTCGCCGCACTCGCGGAGTCAGCGGGGGCGCTGGTCGGGGACATGCTGTGCGTGGATCACATCGAACACGAACAGGAATACGCCCTGCAAGAGGATGCCCAGGCCTACGCCGCGCAGCCGTTCGCGGTTGTGCGCCCGCGTCAGCAGCCGCCACCCGCCGAGCATGTACAGGAGGTCGAGTCCGGCATTCACCCACAGGATCAGGCGCAGATTGCGGGCTTCTTTGGCGCGGCGTTCGGGCGTTTCGGCATCCGCCAGCGTGGCGCGGCGGCGGGCTGCGCCGTTCTGTCCGAAGATGGCGATCAGCGCATTGATCACCGCCCAACCGGAAAACTGCGATCCTACCCCCTGCACGAATGCATTCTGACTGAGCAGCATGAGCAGCCCGCCCGTGAAATTCCAGATATTCCAGGCCAGCAGCCGCTGTGACAGCACCTGCTGAAATGACCAGATCGACATCATTCCCGTACTACTCCCGCTTGCGCTTACAGGTCTTTCTTTTCAAGCCATTTATCGATCAGCGGCGGCTGGTATGTCTCCAGCGTTTCAAGGGTGCTGGCAATATCGGTACGCACGACCAGGATGCCGCGATGATGAGGCCGAATGAACCCCTGTGCCGACATATGATCGAAATAGGCCAGGAACGGCGCGTAAAAGTCGGCTGTATTCAACAGCACCAGCGGCTTGCGGTGGTAGCCTAACTGCGCCCAGGTGACGAGTTCCGCGATCTCGTCCAGCGTGCCGAAACCACCGGGCAGTGTGACCACGCTGTCGGAAAGTTCGGCCATCAATGCTTTACGCTGGTGCATCGTCTCGGTGATGTGCAGTTCGGTCAGCCCGGTATGGGCGACCTCCCGTTCCACCAGCGCACGCGGAATCACACCGATCACGCGGCCCCCCTTTGCCAGGGCTGCATCCGCAACCGCGCCCATCAAGCCCACCCTGCCGCCGCCGTAGACCAGCGTCCAGCCGCGTTCGGCCAGCGCATTCCCCAGTTCGACCGCAGCGGCGCGGTAGGCGGGGTTCACTCCATCTGCCGAACCACAAAATACACACACGCGCTTACTCATAACCCCTCCAACGGGGTGACCATGCCTGATTCAGCACGCGAAATGAGCGCGCTCATTTCGCGCGTCAACTGCGCCGGATGCGCAACAGCCGCAGCAGCCAGGCCGGGGCGCGCTGCTGGCTGTCTTTCGCCAGTACCAGCGTCACGCCCATGCTGATCAGGGTATTGGTGACGAAAAAGAACAAGGCTTCTTCAAACGGCAGTTTGCCGCCGATCTTGAAATTGACCGATTTTTCCGGGTTGATCGTCCACGTCCCGCCTTCAATCGCGAGCGAATCCGCCGCGCTCAGGTAGATCGACGTGGGGATGATGCCCAACGCGACCAAACGCCGGTGCTGCCACAAAATATCACCGCCGAACAGCGTTTGGATCATGATCGGGATCAGCGCCCATGCGAGGGTGATGCTGAGATACGTCCGCGATTTTCCGCCTTTCACGAAACCGTACAGCGCCCGCGCCCAGATCACGCCGAGCGCCGCCGTCATGCCCAACCGAATGAGCAGCGGGTTTTTCGGCTTGCGTTCGTTCACGGGCAGATGCCGCGCCAGGAACAGCATCCATGACCCGGTGAGCAGGGTTTGCAGCACGAAAAAGGTGTATTCCTCCAGCGGCACCCACCCGAACACGATCCCGGTGACCAGCTTGGGATCGTACCACCACACGCGGGTTGCCACCAGGTAGTTATCCCAGGGGGTGGTATACGCAACGGCGACGGTCGCCAGGCCTGCCAGTGTCGCTTCTGGCGCTACGCCCTTGAACGTTTCCGGTAAGCCTTTGCCGCGCTGTTTATCCCGCCAGGCGATGAAAGTGAGCGCGGCCAGCGGGATCACGACAAACCGAAACAGAAACCCAAAATACTTCATGCAGCATCCTTGCGCAGCGCACGCGAAATGTACCCCGTTGTACCCAGGCTCGCTGAGAAGCCTCAGAGCATCAACCTAACATTTGGTGAGTGAGGCTAGCTCGTCATCCACAGCCTGACCGTATTATCGCCCGCTGCGCTGATCAGCATCCGCCCGGTGGGGTTGAAGGCCAGCGCCAGCACCGGTTTTTCGTGCGTTTCCAGCACCGCCAGCGGTTCGGTCGTGGCTGCGTCCCACAGGCGCACGGCATGGTCACGCCCGCCAGTGGCAATCACGGAGCCATCCGGGCTGAACGCGACCGCATCCGCGCCGCCGTCGTGCGCCTCGAAGGCCAGCAGCAGCGATGCCGTTTCGACATCCCACAGGTACACGCGGTCGTCTTTGCACGCCGCTGCAATCACCCGGCCATCCGGGCTGACGGTGAGATGCCGCACCCAGTCCTCATGCTGAAGCACGGCGCGCTGCTGGCGGGTTTCGACATCCCACAGCAGGATCATGTTGTCCTGGCCGCCGCTGGCCAGCACATTCCCATGCAGCGCGAACGCCAGCGTATACACTTCATCGCAGTGGCCGCTTAGCAGGGATGCACCCCGGCTGTCGTTGACATCGACCAGCCGCACGATGCGGTCTGCGCCCGCGCTGGCGATGAAATGCGTGTTCGGGCTGATGGCGACGGTATTCACCGCATCGACATGGCCGCGTGCGGTGTGGACGACATCTTCCGATGCGATCAGCCACAGGCGCACATGGGTATCGCTGCACGCCGTCGCCAGCACTTTACTATCCGGGCTGAAGGCGACTCCCTTGACGGGCGCATCGTGCGCGAACTGGTAGCGGGGGTCGCCGCCGAAGCCGCCGTGCCAGACCGACACGCCGCCCGCGTGGGCGACGGCCAGCATCGTGCCATTCGCTGACCAGGCGATTTCGGTAGGAAAACCAACGCGCATGTGATCGATCTCGCGCGCCCGCGCAGCCGTCGCCGGGCTGAAAAGCGAATGGGACATACCAACCTCACCTGTTCTATGTCGAATGGAATAGGTTTCTGTGTCATAG
This sequence comes from bacterium, assembly GCA_033764035.1. Taxonomy (GTDB): domain Bacteria; phylum Chloroflexota; class Anaerolineae; order Aggregatilineales; family Phototrophicaceae; genus Flexifilum. The sequence goes on along the minus strand of JANRJJ010000012.1, from coordinate 190,476 downwards.
ATTGTATGCGCAAACCACAATTTGAACAGGAACATCCGGTTAACGTCTTTCCATACATAGTTAACCGCCGCAAAGCCGATAGGACGGCGCTGCGGCGTGGTATCATCACGGACATTTGGCAGGGAATGGACGAAACAGGGTGAACCCGACCGATGAATCATGGTGGATTGTATTTTACCCGTGAACATGTGCAGATGGCGCGCAGCAGCCGCACCCGTGAGCCGTTTCAGGCCGCGTTCGCCGCGCTCGAAAACGGAGCCTACCCTGGCAGCGGCGCATGGGTACAGGCCGGCTGCCGCTGGAAAATCCTGGAGGACGTGAACGCCGGTGCGCTGGCGCTGCTCCCGCTGGAAGATGCGCTGGACAAACCGCCCGCCGCGCCCGGCCTGCTCGGTCAGATCATGCACCTGCACACAGCCGTTCACGCCTTTGAACTGCTGCGCGACCACCCGCACTGCGATCCCGCGTTCGTTGAACGCTGGCTGGATCGGCTGGCGGAACGGGTGGAGGCGCTGAGTCTGGGTCACCCAAATCCCGGCTATATTGAATGGCTGTGGATGGGTACGCTCTATATGGCAGCGGGAATCGCGCTGGAACGCCCGGCGGTGATGGCGCTGGCCGTCGAAACCTTTGAAACCGCGATTCGTGAGGATGTGCGCCCACAGGGGTTCATCCCCAACGCGGTGAAAAACGACGATGGGCGCGGGCTGGAGCGGCAGGTCTTGGCCGCATCCGCACTGGTGCTGATGGCCGAAGCTGCCGCGCACAGCGGCGAGCCGCTCGACCTGTGGGGGTATGCGGTGCGCGGGGTGACCGCCGTCACGGCGGCCATTTACCCGATCTACTATTTCTACACGACGCAAAAATGGGCCTGGGACGCTGATTTGCCAGTTGAAGCGGTGCAGGCGGTTTTTCGGCAGCACGGCGGCTATCTGGAGATCGTCCACCGCCGCACCCGTTTGAAAGACCTGTACACCGTGCTGACCGATCTGCGCCCCGTGGTGGATATACACGGCGGCGGCTTCACCACGCTTACACACGGGCTGCCCGTGCGTAAAGGGCTGTTCGGCTGACGATTCGGTACAATCCCGGTCTACAATACCGCGTTTTTGAGCAGAGAAGGACACAGCCCATGCCGCACTTTTCCCCCGTCACCCCTGAAGTCGTGCGCGACCTGATCGCGATTCTGGGGGATGATGCAGTCAGCACCGCCCGCGCCGATCTTGATCTTCATGCCAAAGATTCATCGCACCATGCCGCGCACCTGGCCGAAGTCGTGATTTTTCCCACCACGCCTGAAGGGGTGGCGGCGGTGCTGCGGCTGGCGAACCAGGCTTGTATCCCGGTCACGCCCTGGGGGGTTGGCACGGGTCTGGAAGGGAACGCGATTCCGCTTCACGGTGGAATTCTGATGTCGTTCGAGCGCATGAACCGGATCATCGCTGTCCATGCCGATGATTTTCAGGTCACCGTGCAGCCGGGTATTGGTCATAAAGACCTGAATGCAGCACTGGCGCGGCATGGGCTGTTCTTCCCGCCCGATCCGGGGGCAAATGCGACGGTCGGCGGGATGCTGGCGAACAATGCCGCCGGGATTCGCACGGTGCGTTATGGCGCAAGCAAAGACAACGTGCTGCGGATGCAGGTCGCGCTGGCCGATGGACGGCTGATCCATGTCGGGTCGCGGTCGGTCAAACAGGCGAGCGGCTATGACCTGCTGCATCTGTTCGTCGGCAGTGAAGGCACGCTCGGCGTGATCACCGAAGCGACGCTCAAGCTGATCCCGATCCCGGCGCATATGAGCGCGGTCGTGGCTTCGTTTCCGACGGTTCATGCGGCGGTGGAAACCGTCGTCGCGGTGCGCGGCAGCGGTCTTGACCCGGCGGCGCTCGAACTGATCGATGCGGCGCACTGCCGGATGCTGCGCGAAACCGAAGGGGTCGATTTGCCGGATTTACCGACCCTCTTCATGGAGTTTCACGCCGCGCTGCCCGCAGCGCTCGAAGCCGGGCTGGAGACTGCCCGCCAGATTTGCGAAGAAATGGGCGCGGCGCGCATCCACGCCACGACCGACCCGACCGAGCGTAAACGGCTGTGGCACGCTCGCCACCATTCGTATGAAATCATGGTGCGGTCGCACCCGGATAAACGTTTTTTCATCAACGATGTGGCCGTGCCGATCAGCAGCTACCCCACGTTGATCGATTATGTGCAGCAAGTGCGGGAGGACATGGGCATCGTCACCTACATGATCGGCCATGCCGGGGATGGCAACATTCACTGTGAATTTCCGTTCGACAGCGACGAAAGTTATCAACTGGCGCTGGCGGCCAACAAACGGATTGTATTGAAGGCGATTGAACTGGGCGGCACGGCCACCGGGGAACACGGCGTAGGCATCGGCAAGGCTCCGTACCTCCCCGCCGAACACGGAGAGGCATTACACGTGATGCGGGCAATCAAGCAGGTGCTTGACGCGAACGGGATTTTGAACCCCGGCAAGATTTTCCCTGAACCCTAGCGGCGCGGCATCAGGCTGGCCCATCCAGCGGGATGAGTGCCGTCAGGTAGGCTTGCAGGGCGCGCTTGAACTCATGAATCACCTGGCCGCGATACGGCAGATCATCGGTGAGCGTGAGCGGCAGCAGTCCTTTGATCATCCCCATCATGGTTTCGGCGCATACCCGACGGTGTTCATCCGCCAGCGTGGGCGATTTGAGCGCGATCACCCGGTCGAAATCTTCGATCATCGCGTCGGTGATGCCGTCAGAGGCAAACTTGAGTTCCTGTGAAATCCACGCGCTGTTGAAGATCAGGTTGAAGCCGGGATGCGTATATTCAAAATCGACCAGGGCATTGACGGTGCGGTCGATCAACACTGGGGTAGGCACGTATTCCACATCGGGCGAAAAGACCCGGCTGGTCATAGAACGCATTTCTTCGGTATACCGTTGGGCAAGTGCGTAGAGTACCGAATCTTTGTTGGGAAAAAACTGATAAAGCGACCCGATAGAAGTCCCGGCGCGTTCCGCAATGGCCGAGGTCGTCATCGCTTCATAGCCCATCTCGGTGACGAGTTCAGCGGCGGCGCGCAGAATCACTTCGACACGCTTCTGGCTCCGCTGCTGCCGGGGGACACGGCGCATCGATGTTTCGGTTGACATGTGGTTACTCCGTCCTCAAGGCAGATGTAACGGAGCGGCTGCCCTGAGCTGATGATAGGTTCAAGGACGGCGGATGGGCAGTGATAACAATTTATTACGTTAGTTGTATTTTGATGTAAACGATCCGCGCATCAAATAGTATACCAAAGGACTACGGATATGCCAGATAGATTCTCATTAAAAGGATATGACAAATGAAATTGTGCGCCAAAAAATGCTGTGCAACGTGAACGAAAAGCCATAAGGCTTCTATTCAGTTGCCCTGCTCCGCATTGCAGACGAATTACTTCAAAGCGGTCACAAATTAAATGTTTAAATGCAGTGTGTTGTGTATAAGTATACGGGGCATTTGAAAAATTGATGCAGTAATCAAATGGAAATTCATGCATATGACAAAAAATTTACGGGGCTGCTCGCCTGCAACCGACGGATATAAAAGAGCAGTTCACGCTGTTGGCGGCGTGAACTGCTGTGAAAATGCGTGGGCGCTGACGAACCTACTTGCCGAACGATGCGCCAGGTTCGGTCATCAGGCCGGAATCGGTGCGGGCATGTTCAATCATGCGGACGGTGGCGTTTAGTTCTTTACGGCGCGCTTCCACCAGTGCGTTCACCAGGCGGGTCTGCATGGTCAGCGCATCGGTCAGCGCATCGAGCTTGCGATGCAGGTCGGCAATTTCGACTTCGTTCTTCAGGTTGACCTGGTAATCGTTCTGGGCGACGGCACGGTCTTTGGCGGCCTGGCGGTTCTGGCTCATCAGGATGACGGGGGCTTGCAGCGCCGCCAGGGTGCTTAAGGCCAGATTGAGCAGGATGAACGGGAACGTATCGAAAGCCCGTTCGCCCAGCGCAATATTAATGCCCATCCAGGCGAGCATTGCCCCCAGAAACAGGCTGATGAACTTCCAACTGCCCGCGAACGACGAAAGTTTATCCGCCATGCGGTCGCCCAGTGAGGCGCGTTCATCGATGTCCTCGTACACGTCGTCGGTGACGATGTGTGGGCGCAAATCACGGATGAGCGATTGGGCTTCCGGGCTGAGCAGATTTTCCAGTTCTTCAATTTCAGCGATCAGATCGTCGATCTGACCCTCATCATCGGTGGGTGGCACAATGCCCTTCAGCAGCAGATCGTTGTACATGGGGCAACTCTCTTTCACACACATGCATGAGCAGCACCGGGGCAGCGTACATGACATTACGCGCCTGCGGGCAGCCCGCCAGGACGAAACTTACTGTGATGCTGTGGTGTTGGAACAGAGATCGTGCATTCAAACCGGGGGTCGCCCCGCTGTCGCGGAGTCGGCAGTACGTGCGCACTGCCTTTTCCCGGTGGTCACCCCATTGTACAGAGGCTTTTCAGAGGGAAAATCAGCGCTGCGTACCGCCGCCGGGTAATGACGGCATCTGTTCGATGGTACTGCCAGCGTTCATGAAGTCCTTCACTTGAACGGCAAAACGAAAAATGAGCGCGCTGGTGGTGCGTCTCATTCATTGCGACACTATACCCCCCTTTGCACCGCGTGTAAAGAGGGGAAAGGCTCAAGGATTGGGGGGTCACTGCACCTGGTTGACTGCCGCCTGCCAGATGCGCACACTGCTGCGGTCGGCCACGAAAATCAGATCGTCATAGGTGGTGATGGCCTGCACCGGGGTCGCTTCGATGGGCAGGCTGCCGAGTTCAGCGGCGGCTTCGGGGTCACTGACATCGACCAGGTAAATTTCGGCGCGGTTTTCGGCCAGCAGCACCAGCCATTCCCCTCCCTCGAAGGTGAGGAAGCGCAGGTCGGCCAGCGCACCGGCTTGCAGCGTCGCCAGCAGTTGCATGGCGCGTGGGTCGAACAGCACCAGCGATCCATCGGTCAGCAGTGCTGCCGCCAGCGTGCCATTCTGGTTCACCGTCAAGCGCTGCGCCGGGGCTGCCAGGGTGAGCGGCTGCGCACGATTGACCGATGCCTGTGCGCCTTCATTGAGCGCGGCAGTGAATAATTCGGGTTGGTTGCGCGCTGCCAGCACGGCAAAATTGTTGAGCAGAATTGCATCGTTGATGGGCGACGGGTAAAACGTGGTGTTCACGGTATCGACCGTGACCAGTTCGGCCAGCAGCCAACCGCCTTCACTCACCACCATCGCCCACGCGCCATCCGGCGAGATCGACACCGAACGCGGACGATCCGGCAGGTCGAACACGGTAAGCGGCGCGAAGGTCTGCGCGGGGTCATATGGCGCAAGGCCGATCACCTGCACCAACCCCGTCCTGCCCCCCGAATCGACCGCCGTCACCGCAAAATCCAGCCCCGCCGCGACATCGAGCGGCATCCCTTCCAGCGGAACAGCAGCGGTCAGCGGTTGATCGTCCGCCTGTAGGTCGTACACACGCAGTTGGTCAGCGGCGGCATCGGCTACCATCAGCCATTGGCCGTCGGTGCTGACGGCGAGCGCACGAAAATCCCCGGCATCGACACGGGCAATGGGCGCGGAACCCCCCGGTGTCGAACCCGATTCCTGAGCCACCGCACGCGGCAGGTTGAAAGCGGCGTGCAGTCCGCCCAGCACGACCGCAACGGCCAGGAGAGCGGCGGGCGCTGCTGCGATGTTCGGTAGGCGCATGGAATATCTTTCGGCTAGGGAAGCCTAATAATCGTCGTCTTCGTCTTCATAGTCGTAGTCGTCGTCTTCATCGTCGAAGTAATCGTCGTCCTCGTCCTCTTCAAAGTCTTCGTCTTCGTCGTCGAAGTCGTCATCTTCAAAGTCGTCTTCGAGGAAATCCTCATCTTCATCGACGAATTCGGCTTCGTCCTCTTCAAATTCGTCTTCTTCAAATTCATCGCCTTCCAGCTCTTCATCCGGTTCGGCGGCTTCTTCATCGCCTTCAGGGAAATCCACTCGGTTCAGAATCAGTTCCAATTCGTAATCCATGTCGCTCTCACCTGTTCGGTTGCGATCCGTCCTATTGGCCATTGTAGCGTAAAGCGCGCGTATTGTAGCATCGTCGTCCCGTTTGTGAAGATGCCATCTGCCCAGTTTACGTTAAATGATGTTATGACGAATTCGCCCCGGCGATCAAGCCCAGAAAATAGGCATGAAAACGCGAATCGGGCGTGAGTTCAGGATGAAACGCCGTCGCCAGCAGATGCCCCTGCTGCACCGCCACGATACGGCCATCGTCGAGCGTCGAAAGCACGTCCACGCCTGCCCCGGCAGCAGTGACAATGGGCGCACGGATGAATACCGCGTGCAGCGGCGCATCCCCCAGCCTGGGAATGTGCAATTCCGTCTCGAAGCTGTCGATCTGCCGCCCGAAGGCGTTGCGGTTCACGGTGATGTCCATCACACCCAGAATCGGCTGACGGTCGATGCCGATGTCTTTCGCCAGGAAGATCATCCCGGCGCATGTCCCCCAGGTGGGGTTGGTCTGGGCGAACGTGCGCAGCGGGTCAATCAATCCATACGCGGCGGCCAGTTTGCCAATCGTGGTGCTTTCGCCGCCGGGGATGATCAGCCCGTCCAGCTCATGCAGATGTTCGGGCAGGCGCACCTGTACGGGTTCTGCGCCCAGCCCGCGCAGCCGCTGTTCATGTTCCACAAATGCGCCTTGCAGCGCCAATACGCCTACCTTCATGCGTCCGCGTTCCTCACCAGGTTCGTTCAGGATCACTGGGGTTGATCGTCGTCCAGTTTACGGCGCGGATCAAGTACCAGTTGATTCCCTGTCGTGGGTGAAGCTGCGCGGGAGCTGGCTTCAGTGCCGCTGTTCGAGCGCGTCGATCAGCCGTTCAATCTCGCGCTGATCGCCGTGCCGCTGGCCGCCGCCCATCGCCAGGTAGCGGCGGTAATCCGCCAGCGCGCCGCGCAGATCGCCATGTTTGGCCCGCGCGCCGCCGCGATTGGTATACGCAATATCGATCACCGCGCTGGACGGGCTGAGCCGAATCGCCTGGGTGTAATCGGCAATCGCGCCCAATGCGTTGCCCAATGCTTCGTTGATCAGCCCGCGCTGGTTGTACGCGAGCGGCTGGCGCGGATCGTAATAGATCGCCAGGTTGACATGGCCAAGGGCGGTTTCGTGGTCGCCCTGCTCGAACGCGATCAGGCCAATGTGCAGATGCGCCAGCGCGCAGTGGGAGTCGAGCGTCAGGCAGTGTTGGTCATCGGCCAGCGCGTGTTCATAATCGCCCAGGTGCAGGTAGACGCGGGCGCGTTGAAGCCGTAAGGGGATGTTGTCCGGTTCCAGCAGCAGCGCCTGTGTGTAACGTTCAACGGCGGCGGGCATGTCGCCATGCAGAAAATGCGTTTCGCCCCAGTTGGCATGAAAAGCCGCACGCCCACCGACACACACATCGAGCATATTTTGGATAAAGCGCATAAGGAAATCCTACCGTTTTTCAGCATAACGCACTAACGCTATTGTATGCTGCTTTTGCCGCTGTGTACCTCAAGGAAATATAAATTCTGGCGCGGCTGCTACGGTTCGGCAGGCTTTGACGTATAATAACGCACACAGCCATTTCGGGCGCACCGCCGGGAATTACCAGCCATGAACGTCTGCGTACTGCTCGACGCTTTCGACCACATCAGCGGGATCAGCACCACTTATGCCAGCCAGCTTCACCTGGCGCAAGGCGCGGGCGTGAACCTGACGGTGATCGCGCCAAAAGCGCACGGGTCGCCGCCGTCCCGCGAAATAGTGAACGGGTCGGTGCTGGCACGGGTGGGCGCGTGGATGAGCGTGCATTTCCCGGTCGATAAAAGCATTCGTCTGGATGTGCCGGATCGCGATCAGTTCCGCCAGGCGGTCGCCCAGGCCGAACCGGACGTGATCCACGTCGCTACACCGGGACCCGTCGGGATGTTCGGCAGGCGGCTGGCAAAAGACTTCGGCGTGCCGCTCGTTGGGTATTTCCACACCGATTACCTGTCGATGCAAACGCCCCAGGTACTCGAAGTGATGGTCCCGAATCCGATTCTGCGCTACGGCGCATCGACGGTGATGCAGACCGTCAACCGCATTACCGAACGCATGGTCTATGAACCGTGCGACGTGGTGTGCTGCGAAGCCGAAAAGATCGCCGTCGGCATTCGGGAACGGGCGCTGAACCTGAATCCGCTGGTCGTCCCCGCTACGCTGCGGCACGATCTCGATCCCACCCAGGCCGACCCGGAGGCATTCATCCGCCGCTTCAACCTGCCGGCAGACCGCCCGCGTGTGCTTTACGTCGGGCGTTTCGGGCTGGACAAAAACCTGCCCCTGCTGGCGACTTTGGCACGCCGCTGCCCGGACGTGCATTTTGTCGCGGTGGGCGGCGGGGTGCTGCAATACACCCTCGAAGGACTGCCCAACGTGACGATCACCGGGTGGGCGCACGGTGCGGATTTGTGGAGCGCGTATGCCGCCGCGACTGTGTTTCTGATGCCAAGCTGGAATGAGACGTTCGGCCTGGTTTCGCTGGAGGCGATGGCGATGGGTCTGCCCGTGCTGACGGCGGATACGGCAGGCAGCGCGCCCGATGTGCTGGCCGCCGGTGCGGGCGTTACTTTCGCGCTGGATGACGCAGACGGCACCGTCCGCCTGCTGCGCGACCTGCTGGCGGATGGGGAACGGCTGGCCGCCATGCGCGCCCATGCACGGGCGTGGTACGCGCACAACCAGCCCGCCGACCGCTACCGCCGTTTCGTCGAAATGACCTATCAGCCGCTCGTCGAGCCGCATCGGGTCGCCCGCCCGTGACGCACGCACGGCGGCGGGGTTTTCATTGTCAGCCGTTGAGAAGGTGTAACTGAAAACGAATGAATGTCACGGAACAGACACCGCCGCAGTCGTCCACGCTGGTACACCCCGGCCTGACCAGCGCCGACGTTGCCGAACGCCAGCAGCGCGGCGAAACCAATGCCTACCAGCCGCGCACCGGGCGCAGCTATTGGGACATCGTGCGCGATAACTTCCTCAATCTGTTCAACATTACCCTCACCGCACTGTTGATCGTGGTGTTCTTCTTCCGCGATTGGGCGACACTGTTCACCGCCGGGTTTTCCGTCATCACCAATACCATCCTGGGGACGCTGCAAGAGGTGAGCGCCAAACGCAAGCTCGATCAACTGGCGGCGATGGCGGCCAAAGAAGTCCAGGTGTACCGCGATGGCCAGTTGATCACCCTGCCCGCCCGCGAGATCGTCAAAGATGAGGTGATCCTGCTCACGCCGGGGGCGCTGCTGCCCGTCGATGGCGATATGATCGCCGTCGATGCGCTGGAGATGGACGAATCGCAGTTGACGGGTGAAAGCGACCCGGTCGAAAAAGCGCCGGGTCATCCGGTCACATCGGGATCGTATGTGCTGGCCGGGACGGGCCTGATGCGCGCCACCCGCATTGGCCGCGACAGCACGGTGAACCAACTGACCAGCATCGCCAAAGCCTTCCGGCGCATCCTCACGCCGACCCAGCAGAAGGTTTCCGCGCTGGTCGAACTGACGATCCTGGCGATGTTCGTGCTGGGCGGGTCGATCCTGATCGCCGGGTGGATGCAGAACAAAGCGCCGCTCGATATTGCGCGTGACCTGGTGGTGCTGATCACCAGTTTAGTCCCACAGGGGTTGGTGCTGGTCAGCACGCTCTCGCTCACCGTCGGCGCGATTCTGATCAGCCGCCACAGGACGCTGATTCAGCGCGTGAACGCCGTCGAAAGCGTGAGCAACGCGACCGTGCTGTGTTTCGACAAAACCGGGACGCTCACCCGCAATGAATTGTGCGTCAGCCAGGTGATCCCGTTGGGCGGCGCGGATGAGGCCGACATCGTGGCGGCGCTGCGCGATTACACCGCCAACATTGGCAGCCACAACACCACTTCCCAGGCGATTCTCACGTACCTGGAAACACGCCCCCCCCGCCCGGATGCCCCGGCAGGGCGGCGCAAGCTGCGCGAAATTCCGTTCGCATCATCGCGCAAATGGGGCGCGATCATCTTCCCCGATCACACGCTGGTATTGGGCGCGTCGGATCGGCTGCTGGCGCATTCGGCCAATGGGGTGGGCGAAACCGCCCTGCTCAAGGCCGATGCGCTGGCCGAAACCGGGCTGCGCGTGCTGGCTTTTGGGCGCGTGGCGGGCGCGCTGGATGCGCCCGACCTGAACAACGCGGTGCAGCCGCTCGCCCTGCTGGTGCTAAGCGACCAACTGCGCGACGACATCCGCGAGACACTCGATCGGTTCCGGGCGCTCAACGTCAGTCTGAAGATTCTGAGCGGTGACCACCTGAAAACCGTCCGGGCGATTGCCTACGACGCGGGCCTGCCCATCGATAAAGCGTACACGGGCGACCAGATCGACGCGATGAGCGATGCCGAACTCGATGGCGTGGTGCGCGATACGCAGTTGTTCGCTCGCATTTCGCCGGAAGGCAAGCGCCGCGTGATCCGGGCGCTGCAAAAGCAGGGCGAATACGTAGCGATGGTGGGCGACGGCGTGAACGATGTCCCCGCGCTGAAGGCGGCGAACCTGGCTGTCGTGATGAACAATGGGGCGCGCATCGCCAAAGACGTGGCCGACATCATCCTGCTCAACAACGCCATGACCACGCTGCCGCTTGCGTTCCAGAAGGGCGGTGAGATCACCCGCACGATCTACGCGACGGCGATCATGTTCCTGGCCAAAAATGCCTTCATCACCTTATTGATGATCTTTGCCGCCGTCATGACGCTGCCATTCCCCATTTCGCCCACCCAAACGGCGATTGCCACGTTCTTCACCTCCAACCTTCAGGGCGGGCTGTACGGCCTGGGGCTGATCAAGCCGCGTATGCTTACCCAGTTTCGGCGCGATGTGCTGGATTTCGTGATCACCAGCGGGATCGTGGGCGCGGTGGCGCTGGCGGCGCTGTATTTCGTCACTTACCGCGCCAGCGGCTTCGACGTGGTGCTGTCGCGCAGCGCCTTGACGATCTACATCCTGCTGTACGGGACGTATATTTTCTGGTGGGCGCAAGGCGTGGAGTTTTTGCGTCCGCGCACCTTCATCGAAAACCGCTGGAGCGTGATCCTGGGTGGGCTGCTGGCCGTCGTCGGGTTGATCGCGCCGTACTTGCTGGCGGGCGTAATCGGGTTCGTACCGCTGCCGCCGCTGATCGTCGGGCTGGTCACGGTGCTGTTCCTGCTCAATGTGGTGCTGGTCGAAATCATGATGCGGGCGCGCCACCCCATCAACCAATTGTGGAAACTGGCCGAACCGTAACAAAAAAGCACCCCTCACCGTTGAGGGGTGCTTTTTTGAAACCCTGCCCGTTTACTTCTTCGCGGCGGGTTTGGCAGGGGCGGCGGCTTCCGCCCGTCCCCGGCGGATCACCCGCCAGGTTTGCGCCAGCGTCACGGTGAACGCGGCGACCAGGCCGAACGTGATCAGCCATTCGCCAGTGGTGCCGTTGAACTGAAGCGCGCTGATCACCGGGATGCGCGTATTCACGAACTGGTGCGCCATGAACAGCCACGACCCATGAAAGACCAACTGCGGGATGATCAACCCGAAGGCGATGCACAGCGCATCGACGGTCAGTTCACGGCGTTTATCGCCTTTGGTGGCGTTGCTGAAGTAACACACCGCGATCAGCGCGGCGAAACCGTAGTCGTTGACCAGCCGCAGCACACTATTCACGAGCGAAGGCTCGGTCTGCGCGGGGACTACGCCGAAAAACAGGCTGCTTTGCCGCACCGCTTCCTGATGCGCGCCCACGCTCATCACCGCGATGAGCAGGCCAACGATCACGAAGATCAGATACGACTCGATTTTGAGATTGCTGTACGTCAGCTCCAGCCAAGCCAAAGCATCCGACAGCGGTTTTTGTTCCCGTCGGGTCTTTTCCATTATTCCTCTTGAAGCTGCGCTTATTGGGGGTTGTGGAGACTTGTAGTATAGCATCAATTCCCGGACACGTGTCTATAAAATGCATCAGAATTCAGCGCCGCAATGGGGCGGTTGCCGCGCTGATGGATTGCGGTTATAGTGCGGCATATGACCTGGCCTTTGCTGCGAAAGATTTCCATTTATGACACCCGCACGTCCGCTCATTCCGTATCCCCACGCCCTGACGCACGATGAAGGGCATTTCGTGATCGATTCCGATACGCAAATTCGCGCCATGCGCGGCGCGGAACCCGCCGCCGACTGGCTGGCCGTCTTTCTGCGGCATGGGACGGGCTTCCCGATTCTGACCGCGCCGCTCACAATCAGCGAAGCCGAAGCCGCGTTGGACAACACGATTGAACTGATTTTGCTCGATTCTGACCCCGAACTCGACGATGAAGGCTACCGTTTGGATGTCATGCCCGATTCGATTCGGCTGGAGGCAAACACCCCCGCCGGGCTGTTCTATGGCGCGCAAACACTGCGCCAGCTTCTCCCGGCGGAACTGGAAACCCCGCCCACAGCAGGCGAACCGCCCGCCGCGGTTCCCTGCCTGGATATTGAGGACGCGCCGCGCTACCGCTGGCGTGGGCTGCACCTGGATTGCGCGCGCCACATGATGCCCGTCGCCTTCATCAAGCGCTTTCTCGATTGGATGGCGCTGCACAAATTCAATACTTTTCACTGGCATCTGACCGATGATCAGGGCTGGCGCATCGAGATCAAGGCGTACCCGCGCCTGACCGAGATCGGCTCACAGCGTGCGGCCACGCCTATCCCGGCGGATCGAAAGACGCTCGACGGCCAGCCCTACGGCGGGTTCTACACTCAGGATGAAGTCCGCGACGTGATCGCCTATGCGGCGGATCGCTTCATCACCGTAGTGCCGGAAATCGAAATGCCCGGCCACGCCGCCGCCGCGCTCGCCAGCTACCCGGAACTGGGCTGTGTGGGGAGCGGCTACCAGGTGCGCACCTTCTGGGGCATTGAGGACGATGTATTCTGCGCGGGCAATGACCAGGTATTCACGTTCCTGGAAAATGTCCTGTCCGAAGTGATCGATCTGTTCCCCAGCGCGTTCATCCACGTTGGCGGGGACGAATGCCCAAAGGTGCGCTGGGAGCAGTGTCCGAAATGCCAGGCCGCCATCGCACGCGAAGGGCTGAAGGATGAACACGAACTGCAAAGCTGGTTCATCCGGCGCATGGAAACTTTTCTGAACGCGAAAGGCCGCCGCCTGATCGGGTGGGATGAAATTCTGGAGGGCGGCTTAGCGCCGAACGCCACCGTGATGAGCTGGCGCGGCACGGAAGGCGGAATCGCGGCGGCGGCGGCGGGGCATGATGTCGTCATGTCGCCCATGTCGCACTGCTATCTCGATTACTACCAATCCGAAGATACCGACAACGAACCCCCGGCCATCGGCGGGTACCTGCCTATCGATCAGGTATACCGCTTCAACCCGGCGGAGGGTGTCCCGGCTGATAAAAGCGGGCATGTGCTGGGCGGGCAGGGCAACCTGTGGACGGAATACATGCCGACCGAAGCCCAGGTCGAATATATGGCCTACCCGCGTGCGGCGGCGCTGGCCGAAGCGCTGTGGACTGCGCCCGCCGAACGCGATTACGGCGATTTTGCGGCGCGCCTGAACGCGCATCTGCTGCGGCTGGACGCGCTTGGCGTGCGCTACCGCCAGCCGAATGAGCGCGAATCGTAGTTCCCGGACGGGGTGCGGCGGCGGCGGTGCGGCGGTATCATCACAGCGGCAGGACGGCGAACCGCCATTTGATAAATGAGTGACTATTCAAAGGATGACAGATGGAATTTCGTCGGTTGGGAAAATCGGGACTCAAGGTGAGCGTCCTCTCGTTCGGCGCGTGGGTCACCTTCGGGACTCAACTGGATGTGAACGGCGCGCTTGAACTGATGGCGGCGGCCTATGACAAAGGCTGCAATTTCTTCGATAACGCCGAGGTATACGCACGCGGGCGCGCCGAAACGATCATGGGGGAAGCGCTGGTCAAGGCCGGGTGGCGGCGCGACAGCTACATCGTCTCCAGCAAGGTGTACGGCGGCGCAATCGATAACCCATCGCCCATCCAGCGCGGGCTTTCGCGCAAGCACATTTATGAAGCGTGTTACCAGGCTATCGACCGCTTGCAGTGCGACTATCTCGACCTGTATTTCTGCCACCGCCCAGATCGCAGCGTGCCGATTGAGGAAACCGTGCGCGCCATGACCGAGCTGATTTTGCGCGGCGATGTGTTGTACTGGGGGACGAGCGAATGGTCAGCGACCGAGATCATGGAGGCGTATGCCGTCGCCCGGCAGTACCACCTGATCCCGCCGACGATGGAACAGCCGCAGTACAACATGTTCACGCGCTACCGCGTTGAAACGGAATACGCACGCCTGTATCACCCGGATACGGTTGGGTTGGGGACGACGATCTGGTCACCGCTGGCGAGCGGGCTGCTCACCGGGAAATACAACGACGGCATCCCCGACGACAGCCGGATCAACCTGCCGGGCTACGAATGGCTGAAAGAACGGCTGCAAGACCCGGTCTGGCAGGCCGACATGCAAAAGCTGCCCGCGCTGGCGCAGATCGCCGGTGACCTGGGGACGACGCTGCCCAAGCTGGCGCTGGCGTGGTGCGCGATGAACCCGCACGTCAGCACGGTGATCACCGGGGCGAGCAAGCTTTCGCAGGTGGAGGAAAACTTCGACGCGCTCGACGTGATGCCGAAGCTGACATCCGACGTGATGGCGGCCATCGAAGGGGTGCTGGCCAACAAGGAAACGCGCCTGCACGGGTCGAGCGAATAAAACGGCATTCCGTGAACCGCGCCGGCGTGCATCAGCGCTGGCACGGTGCTGGTTCCGACCGCACGCCGCACTTTGCACTAGGATGGACACCATGATCGCTGCCTTATTCCGCACACTCGCTGAAGGGATCGCCGCCTGGTTGATCGTCATGTTCGTGCTGTTCAGCCTGTTGACCGAACTGCCGCGACCTGCACCCGCGCAGGATTACAGCGACTGGATCACCCGTGCTTTCGCGCTCGACTTTGGCGAATCGGCCACTTTTCGCCGCCCGGTGAACGAACTGCTGAGCGAACGCGCCGCCGCGACGGTGGAATTGTTCGGGCTGGCGGTGATCGTCGCGCTGTTCGCGCTCCTCATCGCCCAGGTGCGGCGCGATGTCGCCGTCGCCCGCAGCCTCACTGCGTCGATCCCGTTTTTCTGGTGGGCGCTGGTGCTGATCCTGATCCTGGGTTTGCAGGTCAGCGCGTTTCCAGCATCCGGGCGTATGCGGCTTTCGCTTACGGGTGGCACGCCGCCGCTGACGGGACGGCTGGAATACCTGGTGCTGCCCGGCCTCACCCTGCTGGTGTACCTACAGGGGCGGTTTCTGCTCGCGCTGCGCGGGCGCGAACGCGGCTGGCGGGCGGCGGCGCGGGCTTTCGCGGATGAACTTCCCGGCCTAATCGCGGCGATCATCGTCGTCGAAGTCATTTTCGCGTGGCCGGGCATCGGTCGACTCTTGATCGATGCGCTGACGACACTCGATTCACCCATGATCGGCGGGGCGACGGTCGTGCTATCCACAGTCACCATTGCCGCCGGGCTGATCCCGCGCTTTCTCTCTCAGATCCCGGCGCGCCCGTCCGATCCGGCAGTCGCAGCCGTGCCGCCCGATGCGCCGACGCTGCGCACCTACCGCCCGCTGCTGATCGTGCTGGGCATCCTGGCGCTGTTTGCGGTGTTCACGGGCGTGCTGATCGGCATGGCCGGGCTGGACCCGTTCGCGCTGGATGTCAGCACCGCTTTGCTGCCGCCCGGCGCAAGCGCAGACGGTACCGTATACCTGCTTGGCACCGATGAACTGGGGCGCAACTTCACGGTGCGCCTGCTGGCAGGGGCGCAGGAGTCGGTCTTTGTCGCGCTGGTCGCTGGCCTGGCCGCTGTCATTGGGGGAACCATCCTGGGGCGAGCGCTGCCCGCGCAGATCGTGCGTTCGCTGGCGTATGTGAATGCGTTCGTGTGCTTCTTCCCGCTGGTGCTGCTGGCGCTGATGTGGCACCGCCCGTCGCGCGAAAACATGATCGTGCTGCTCGCGCTCCCGTTCATCGTCCCGGCGGCGGCGCTGCTTTACCGGGAGCCGCTGGAGCGCCTGATCCCGGTGTGGGCGCTGACGGCGGCACAGGTGCTGCTGCTCGAAGGGCTGGTGTCGTTTCTGGGCATCGGGTTCAGGCTGTCGTTGGGTGGGCTGCTCACCGCCGCGCAGTCATTCCTGATCAATGGCACGCATCTGGTCATCCTGCCGGGGCTGACCTTCATGGTGATCAGCTTTTTTCTGCTCGTGTTCAGCTACCGCCATCTGCCGCAAAAGCCCCTGCATCAGGACGGGGGATAGCACACCTTCACCCCATCGGGTAGGATTCGCGGCAGGACGAACGGAGCGCTTTCCCCATGACCGACCCTACCCAACAGGCGTTGATCGCCGCCCGCCGGGATCAGATTCTCGACGCGGCGGCGGTCGTGTTCGCGGCCAAAGGCTTTCACCAGACCACGATCCGCGATATTGCCCGGCACGCGGGCATTGCGGACGGCACGATTTACAACTATTTCGAGAGCAAGCCCGCCCTGCTGATGGGCATCTTCCAGCGGATGCGCGATGTGATACTGCGCGAAGCCGAATCGCTCACCAGCGCGCCGCCCGCCGCACTGCCGGACGTGCGCACCTTCATGCGGGCGTTTCTGGTGCCGCCGCTCATGGCCTTGAAACGGGACAATTTCGGGCTGTTTCGCATCGTGCTGGCGGAAATGATGGTCAACGACGAACTGCGGGCGCTGTACCAGCGCGAGATTTTGCAGCCCGCGCTTGGCGTGGGCGAAGCGTATCTGCGGGCGTATGCCGCCGGGCGCGGCCTTGACCCGGAAGCCGCCGCGCTCACACTGCGGGCGATCTCCGGGATGATCCTGGGGTTGATGCTGCATCACATCATCGGCGATCCGGTCGTGGAGGAGGCGTATGACCGCCTCCCCGACGTGCTGGCCGACCTGGTGATCAGCGGGATTGAGGGGCAGGCGCGGGTCGGTTAGCGGATGATCGTCCCCACCTGTTCATCGCCCAGCACGGCATGGTACAGGTCGCCGTCGTTCCAGAAGTTCAGCACCATGATCGGCACATCGTTTTCCTGGCAGATCGTGAACGCGGTCATATCCATCACGCTCAGGCGGTCGGTGATCACCTGCATGTAGGTCAGTTCGCTGTACCGGATGGCGTTCGCGTCTTTCTTCGGGTCGGCAGTGTACACCCCGTTGACTTTGGTCGCCTTGATCACAATATCGGCCTTGATTTCGGCGGCGCGCAGCGCAGCGGCGGTATCGGTGGTGAAATACGGGTTGCCCGTACCACCCGCGAAGATCACCACGCGGCCTTTTTCCATATGGCGAATCGCCCGCAGCCGGATGTACGGCTCCGCGACGGCGGTCACCGAAATCGACGTTTGCACGCGGGTGGCCACGCCGTAGCGCTCCATCGCATCGCGCAGCGCCAGCGAATTCATCAGCGTTCCCAACAGGCCAATGTGATCGGCAGTGGTGCGATCCATGCCCATCGTTTCGCCCGTCGCACCGCGCCACAAATTGCCGCCGCCGATGACGATGCCGATCTGTACGCCCAGTTCGTGAATCTGCTTGACTTTTTCCGCAATGAATTCGGCGCGATCCGCGTCGATGCCGAAGCCGTTTTCGCCCGCCAGCGCTTCGCCGCTCAGCTTGAGGATGATTCGGTTGAAGGCGGGTTTTGGGGGTTGGCCGCTGGTTTCGTGGGTGGTCATAAAGTTCACTGCTCCTTCACTTAAGGCGGGCAGGGCGGGAATCGCCGCGCTGCCGGGTTGGAGGCAAAAAAAGAGGGACTAGCGAGATCGCTGCTCCCTCTCCATCATCAACATATGCGGTGCGCACGGCGTGCTAAAACGGGGCGCGGGCTATTCGGCGGCATTCTCGTCTTCGGCAGTTTCGCCAATGGCAAAGCGCGCAAAGCGGCGCACTTCGATGCTTTCGCCCAGTTCGGATACCGTTTCCTTGAGAAGCTGCGTGATCGTCTTGGTGTCGTCCAGCAGGTACGGCTGTTCCATCAGCACCAGCTCTTCATAGAACTTGTCCATGCGGCCTTCGACGATCTTGGCGAGAATTTCGGCGGGCTTCTTCGCGTTCTTTTCGTCCTCTTTCAGGATGCGCATCTGCATATCCTGTTCGGCCTGGAACACGGCGGCGGGGACATCTTCACGCTTGACGTATTCCGGCTTCATGTTGGCGATGTGCAGCGCCAGGTTGCGGGTGAAATCCTGGAACTGCTGGGTATTGGCGACGAAGTCGGTTTCGCAGTTCACTTCCACCAGCACGCCGATGCGCTTGTTGTGGTGAACGTAAGCATACACCAGCCCTTCATTCATGGTGCGGCCTGCGTTCAGCTTCTTCAGCGCCTTTGCCATGCCCTTTTCGCGCAGAAATTCCGCCGCTTTCTGCATATCGCCGCCCGTCGCTTCAAGCGCCTTTTTGCAATCGAGCGGGCCTGCGCCGGTGACTTCGCGCAAGTCTTTGACCATCTGAGCCGTGATTTGCGTCATTGTCCTGATCCTTTTGGTGTCATTCGTGATGTGGAGTGAACGAAAATATGGGTCGAAACGGGGTTGACCGGGCGGACATTACAGCGAAAGGGCATCCAGTGGATGCCCTTTCTGCCCGTCCTCACGCACTTATTCGGGCGTGTCCTCGAACAACTGCTGGCCGCGAATTTTCGCCAGCGTGGATGCGCCCAGGAACTTTTCGTCGTCGCCGTCTTCATCGGCGTTGAACTTGGCCGCGCTCATGGCCGCCGCATTTTCTTCGCCCGCAGGCATGTCGTCGGTCTTACGCATCGCCTGGCCTTCGGCAATCGCATCGGCCAGCGCGCCCACCAGCAGCTTGATCGCGCGGACGGCATCATCGTTGGCCGGGATGATGTAGTCGATCACGTCCGGGTCACTGTTGGTATCCGCCAGCGCCATCACCGGGATATTGAGCGTGTTCGCCTCTTTGACGGCGGTGCTTTCACGCTTGGTGTCGATCACGACCATCATATCCGGCAGTTTCTTCATCACGCGCAGACCGCCCAGGCGAAGCTGGAGCTTTTCGATCTTGCGGTCGATGACGAGCTGTTCCTTCTTGGGCAGCACATCGAATTCGCCCGCTTCACGCTTGCGTTCGAGCTTCTTCAGCGTATCGATGCGGTCGCGGATCGTGCGCCAGTTGGTAAGCGTCCCGCCGAGCCAGCGGGCGGTTACGTGCGGCATCCCGCAGCGGTCGGCTTCACGGGCGACGGCTTCCTGCGCCTGGCGCTTGGTGCCGACGAACAGCACCGTCCCGCCGCGCTGCCCAATGTCGCGCAGCATATCGCAGTAGGTGTTCAGGTTGACGACCGTCTGCTGAAGGTCGATGATGTGAATGCCGTTGCGTTCGGCAAAGATGAACGGTTTCATCTTCGGGTTCCACTTGGTGGTACGGTGGCCGAAGTGAACACCCGTCTCCAGAAGGGCTTTCATGGAAACATTCGAGGGCATTAGGTTCAGGTTCTCCTGCGTGTGTTTGCACATCCATATCGTTCATCCCCGGCAGCGCAATCGCGTTGGCTTTCGTTCAGAAACAGACCTGTGTTTCGTCAGGAACACGACTCTGTTTTCGGCCCGAAAACACGGTGTTTTCCGCAGAAAACAACCCGCGACAACACGCGCTCCAAGTCCCGATATGTGCTGATCAAAATGGACGGACTGCATGATAGCACAGCCAGCACGCTTTGTGTAGGGGCGCACAAGCCGCTGTCAGCGTGAAAGGCATCAAAAACCCCTCATCCCCTGGCCCCTTCTCCCACGCAAGCGAGGAGAAGGGGAAAATGCCTTGCTTTTGTCCCTCTACCCGCTTGCGTGGGAGAGGGACGGCTCAGCTTTGCTGAGCAGGGTGAGGGGTGGTGTTAGGCGAGGCTGAATTTTGATGCGTTCGCCCTCAAGCCGCTAGCCGTCTTTCGGGGTGAGCGCCGCTATCGTGATCGTGGTGAGCAGCGCCGGAATCCAGGCGCTGTCATACACCAGCGTATTGAACGTGAACGCGCCGATTCCCATCAGAATCGGGAAGGCGATCAGCGTGCGGCGGGCGCTGAACAGCCGCAGCGGGATCAGCATTACCCACAGCACATACGCCAGAAAATAGGGCATGAGCAGCAGCCACAGCACATACGTCAGCCAGATGCGCTCCGTCAGCGTGATCGTGCTGAAAGCACGGCGGGCAATGCGCACACGTCCCCCGGCTGCACCGCCGCGCAAGCTCACGCGGATCACGATCAAGCGCCAGCCGATGATGGCCGCGACGATCAGCACGGCGGGGATCACGCCGATATTGATCGGCAGGCTCATCGTATAAAATTCCGCCGGGTTGATCGCCAGGCGCGTTGAACTGGTCGGCAGGATCGAGAGCCAGTGACCCAACGTGACCAGCGTCGGCAGCATCAGCCCCGCCGCGAACAGGAACGCGCCCCAATCGCGCCCGCGCAGCGCCCGCAGCCCGTCGTAGACCAGGGTCAGTACGTTATCCTGTGGGCGGCACGCCAGCAGCGCCCAGGCATACCCGCGCAGCGGTGAGCGTTTGCCCGCCAGAATGAAGATCAGCCCCAGCGCCGTCGTCACGCCGGGCATGTTGACCGCCGCGAACACCACCACCAGCGGCGGCGCGACGATGTACGGCAGCGTCGCCAGCACCGCCCACCCGCGCCGCTCCCCAATCAGCAGCATCATGATGAAAAGCACGTTGAAAAACGCCGCGATATACCGCCCGAACATCAGGAACGGCGCGGTCAGAAACGCGGTGTGCGCGGGGTGAAAATACACCGTGCGCGCCTGTTCCAGCGTGTCCTGAAACGGAAAAATGCGGTTCGCGTACACGTTCCAACTGGCGCGGCTTTGAAACAGATTATCGGTATCGTTGATCTGCAAGACGCGCATCGCGCCCAGAATCACGATCACCAGCACGATCATGATGAACGCCGGGTTGCCGAACATAACTTCGATCATCTGAAGCGCGGTGAGCTTCGGCGGCGCGGGCGGTTCCGGCGTAAGTGTCGTGGTGTTCATCGGTTGACCTCGTACACGGTCACGCCGCCGTCCTGGTAGATCGGCGTGAGATCGTTTTGCCAGTTCAGCACATCCGGGATGGGCGTATCCCCCCACAGCGCCCGTTCGTGCCGCCCCCAGAACACATACGTGATGCGGCATGGTTCCAGCTCGACGGCTGACCCTGAAGTGATCCATGCGGCGGTACACGGCGATTCGTACAGCGCGGCGCGTTCAGCCGGGGTGAGCATATCCCGAAAATACGCGATAGTCTGCGCTTCTTTGGCTTCGGCCAGCAGCGTTTCCGGCCCCAGGCCGACGAACGGACGCAGATCGGTATAGACCGGGATCGCGTTCCCGGTCGCCCAGGCCGCCAGCACGTTCGTTTTCGACCAGGTATTCGCTTGCATCCAGGCGAAAGCGCGCAGTTCTGCGCCGTCGCGGTAGGTCGGGTCGGCCTTGACCAACCCGGCCAGCGCCCCGGTAGAAATCCACAAAACGGTGGTGGCGCACAGGAACATCAGTACGAACAGCGTGCGAACGGTGTTGCCTTTGCGAACGGGCGGTGAAGCAGTGCCAGCCTGGTCGCGCCATATCCACTGGCGAATCCCCCACGCGGCCAGGATCGCCAACGGGACGATCACCCCTTCGGCCAGGCGGCGCTGTACATTGATCGGCAGGTACACCAGGATGGGCGCGCCAGCCAACCAGCCGATCAGCAGGGCGTGCGCGATGTGCGACTGCGCGCTGCGCCAGAAATGACGGACGGCCAGCGCCGCGCACATCGCCAGCGGCGCATACGCGAGTGCGTACTCCCAGGGCGGCGGCGAAAACAGCAGATTTTGCGCGCTCCACTGGGCGAACGCCGGGTTGCGCGTGAAGATCAGCGCGGTGTAGATCAAGAGCGGCAGGGTGAGCGCGGCGGCCAGCACAGCGCGCACGAACAGCGCCCAGGGGAAACGACGGTGCGCAGCCCAGGCCGCCAGCCCCCAGAACCCCAGCACGGCATAGATCACGGCCATGTAGAACGGGACGCACAGCCCGACGATGTTGAACAGCACCCCGGCCATGACCCCGCGCCGCAGCGACGAACCATCGCTGGGCGAAAGACGGGCATCGTCCGCGACGATCAGCGCCGCCAGCCCGGTGAGCAGCGCCGCCCGCGCCAGTGCTAAATGGGGCAGACCGTACAGAATGAGGAAGGTAAAGCCTTCGGGGATGGTCAGGTCGGGCATGGCGGCAGTGGTAATGGGAAAGACCGCTGTGATCCACCCCAGTCCCCCGCCCAGGCACGCCAGCGCCAGCGCATTGTAGCGCACCCGCTCATGCGCCGTGAAATGGGCGATGAAGCGGTACAGCGCCAGGATCAGCACGGCATCAAAGGTGATGCGCATGACCTGGTAGGCGATCAGCAGCGCGGCGGGGGTCTGCGCCGGGTCGGTCACGAACAAGCGCACGATCTGCCCGGCGGCGATGTACGGCAGAAACACCCCGTATTCGGGCGTGGTCGGTTCCGGGGTATAGAACAGCGAAAACGCCCACTCACCGCGCCAGCCGATGCGCATCTTCGCCAGGTAGCTGTTGGCATCTTCCGCGCCGAACAGCGCCCCCGCAAAAATGCGATCCGGCGTTTGCTGGCTCCACGCCAGCAGGTAGGGCAGCGTGGTCAGCGCGACCACGAACAGGGCGAACCCGGCGACCCGGTTCCATTCTTTGCGGGTGATCAGAGGCGCGGCGGGGGTCATTCGCTCAGCAGATCGTCCAGGTCGAGATCGGCACGTTTGGAGTATGCGGGCGGCACGATCACGTAATCGTTGGCCGCCGCCCAGGATTCCAGCCCTTCCATCACCTCTCGGATCGGCGCGCCTGGCTCGAACACATCGCCCACCGCCAGCAGGATCGGCTCGTCTTCGCTGCCGTCCCCTTCAAACAGCGCCCAGTACCCGTCGGCGTTCACATCCACATACGCCCGTTTGCTCATGCTGCGCCCGTCTTTCCCGTTGGGGGGTGAGGATTTGCCCCGTCTACGCTACAATAGTCTAGTGTAATGCAACCGACGACGAAAGACGATGAGCCTTATGGCGCTGCAAATTTACAACGTGCTGGGACGTGAAAAACAGCCCTTCGAGCCGCTCGAAGCCGGCCAGGTCAAAATGTACGTGTGCGGGCCAACGGTATACGATCACGCGCACATCGGCCACGCGAAGAACTATATCGCCTTCGATGTCGTGGTCAAATATCTGCGCTTCAGCGGCTACAAGGTGCTGTACGTCCAAAACCTGACCGATGTCGGTCACCTGCTCGATACCGGGGAAGACCGCATTCTGAAGGCTGCCCGCCGTACCCAGGCGCTGCCCATGCAGTTGGTAGAGCAGTACGCCCGCAGCTACTTCGAGGACATGGACGCGCTTGGCGTGGCGCGCCCGGATATTTCCCCGCGTGCCAGCGCGCACATCCCCGAACAGATCAAAATGATCGAAACGCTGATCGCCAAAGGCCATGCCTATGTCTCTGAAGGCAGCGTGTATTTCGATGTCACCACCGACGCGGATTACGGCAAGCTGAGCAACCGCCGCATCGACACGCAGCAGGCGGGCGCACGCGAAGAAATTCAGGTGCGGGGCGATAAACGCAACCCAGAGGACTTCGCGCTGTGGAAATTTGCCGAACCGGAACATATCCTGCGCTGGGAATCGCCCTGGGGCGAAGGCTTCCCCGGCTGGCACATCGAATGTTCAGCGATGGCGAAAAAATACCTGGGCGAAACTTTCGATATTCACGGCGGCGGAATCGACAACATCTTCCCGCACAACGAAAGCGAGATCGCGCAGAGCGAATGCGCCAACGATGCCGCGTTCGCCCGCTACTGGATGCTGGTCGGCAGCCTGACGGTCGATGGCGTGAAGATGAGCAAGTCGCTGGGGAATTTCCTCACGATCAAGGATGCGCTGAAGCAGTACCGCCCCGAAGTGATTCGCATGTTCATGGCGGGCGTGCATTATTCCAGCCCGTTCGATTACAGCGATGAAGCGATTCAGGGCGTGGCGCGGGCGCACGAACGCCTGACCAACGCCGTGCGGCTGACGCGCCGGGCCATGAACACCGCCCCGCAGACCGCCGACGGCAATGCAATCGTGGACGTGGTGCGCAAAACCCGCGCCGATTTCACCGCCGCGATGGACGATGACTTCAACGCGCCGCTGGCGCTGGCCGCGCTTCAGGAACTCGTGCGCGAAACCAACGGATTGCTCAACAGCGGCGTGACCGTGGGGCTGGACGTGCTGAATGCGATTCATAGCGCCTTCAGCGACCTGGGCGGCGATGTCCTGGGAATCGTCCCGAAGGCCGACGAGGCAGCGGGCGGCGACGCAGCCCGCGAAACCGGGCTGATCGAGCTGATCATCAACCTGCGCGCCGAAGCCCGCGCTGCAAAGAACTGGCAAGAAAGCGACCGGCTGCGCGACGCACTGGCAAAAGTGGGCGTGGTGCTGGAAGACCGCGCCGACGGCACGATCTGGAAGGTCAGCTAAGGCATTTTCTCATGGCAGACTTTTTGTACGGCCATTGGGCAATCATGGAGACGCTGCGCAGCGGGCGGCGGCAGATCGATCAGTTTCTCGTCAGCGAAACCGTCGAAGAAAAAGGCAACACCGCCGACATCCTGGCGACGGCGGCGCAAAAAGGCGTGAAGGTGACGCGCGTCCCGCGCCGCATCATCGATGATCTGGTGCCGGAACATGCCAACCATCAGGGCATGGTCATGCGCACCAGCGAATATCCCTATGTCAAGGTCGATGAGGCGCTGGCGCTGGCGAAACGGCGCGGGGAACGCCCGTTCCTGCTCCTGCTCGATTTGCTCAAAGACCCGCAGAACGTCGGGTCGCTGATGCGCGTGGCCGATGCCGTCGGCGTGCATGGGGTGATCATCCAGGATCGGCGCGGGGTGGCGATCACGCCCGCCGTCGTGAATGCGTCCAGCGGCGCGGTCGAACATCTGCACATCGTCCAGGTGACCAACCTGTCGCAGACGATGAAGGCGCTCAAGGAACAGGATATCTGGCTGGTGGGCATGGATATTGGCCCAAATGTGCCGCCCATCGACAAAACCGACCTGAACATGAGCATCGGCATCGTGTTAGGGAGCGAAGGCGAAGGGATGCGCCGCCTGGTGCGCGATACGTGCGATATGCTGCTGTGCCTGCCTATGCGCGGCGCAGTCGCCAGCCTGAACGTATCGACCGTCGGTTCGGTCGCGCTGTATGCCGCGTGGCAGGCGCGCAGTTGGAACGGATGGGCGCACGCCGAAAAGCCGAACCTGTGAGTTCGGCTATGAGTTGGGCTGTGCTGCGCCGTGTTTCTGGATATAAGCCACCAGTGCGCGCAGCGGCTCGTTGTCAATGGGATCGACAAAGCGAATGCTGTGCTGACGCTGGCCGTTCTGCACCGTCAGGCTGTAACGAAAGTGATCGGCAGATCCGTCGCCCGCGCTGTTCACCTGCCTGGGCAGGCTGAATACCTTCGCCTTTTCAACCAATGTCTGCAATTCGGCGGCTTCGGCGTGCGGTAAGGTCTGCGTGTCGATCTCGATAGGGCGGTTCAATCCGGGCAGATAAGCGATACCACCCGATCTTTTCAGGACGATTTTCAACATCATTCGTCAGTCCTTGATTGCCATTGCACTCACAGCGAACATTGACTTACTCAATCGACACGCCGACCTGCCGCCAGCCGTTCTGCACGGCTGCCGCTTCTCTGCTGCTTACCCCGAACAAGGTACGTGCATGTTCATGGGTGAGCCGCGCAAACCGTTCAAAGCCATAATCCCGCACGAATTTCGTATCCGTTAAGGCATTGTACCAGATTTGCCCGGTGGTGTTCCATGCAGTGCCGCCAATTTCCATGGATGCCAGGTAAAATGCATGGTTGGGGATGCCGCAGTTGATATAGATGGCCTCGTTGGGTTCGTCCAGCGTCTCTGGCTTTACGTAGTCATCGAAGTGCTTCGGTTGGGGATCGCTGCCAATCGTATCCGGGTCACGAAAAGCGCTGCCTGGGGCTTTGAGCGACCGTAGTGCGGCAGGTTTTTTCACTTTATCGGTGAACAACAGGTCACCAATCAGCCAATCGGCCTGGTCAACGGTTTGACGGTGGGCGTACTGCTTCACCATCGACCCGAACACATCTGGGATCGATTCGGAAAGTGCGCCCGGTTGATTAGTGCGCTTCAATGCGACATGCGAGAGCATGATTCCGTGTGTGACTTCATGGCCGATGATGTCCAGGCTGCGCGTGAACCGAGTCAGGTAGCCGTTCACATCGCCATCGCCAAAATACATCCGGCGCGATACCGAATCCCAGAATGCATTCGGATACGGCACACCGGGTTCGTATTCGTAATGCACAACTGCGACCACATCCTTATCGCCGTTGATGGTGGGACGCTGGTAGACCTGGCAAAAAAGTTCATAGACCGCCTTCAGGCCATCGAAGGCTTCATCGACCGCCAGATCACCCGTTACCCTGTTGAGCGAAGGCGGTTGATCCGCGCACGCCGGTTCTGGCCCAAATTGTCCGTTGGCATGAATGAGTATTTTCCGCGAAAGCGTCGTACAGTCCAGCGCGAACGCTGGTATTGTCGGCACACGATTAGCTGTCATGCGTTTCGTAATGGCGGCACGGTGCGCCCGAAAATCCTGATCGTTCTCCAGTGCAGTCTGTGCCGTTGTGCGGACATCTTCGTCCCGATGCTGCATCAGCGATTTCCAGATATAAGGAGGGATGATTGGTAAAGCATCAATATCGCGTTTCATAAGGAGTCTTTCGTGAGCAGGTGTAATATTGACTGTGAAAGTATAGCGAAATTTCTCTAATTCGGCACCTATTAGAAACCATCACGCCTATTTACACTCGCATCGTTCGTCATCTACTGCAAGCAAAACCGGGAACGACGGCTTAAAGGATTTGGTGCGGCATTTAGACGGTTGTCGTGTATGATTAAACGCTATGCAGGTTTTGTGTTTTGGTGTGGGAACGGCGCGGCGCATTGGTGAATGAACAGACAGCGCCCACCGCGTCCCGTCTACTCAAATTGACGGTGCAGCGCAAAATGGTTGAAGACATAGTAAAAGAAGCCCAACAGAAGATGAAGTCGGCGCTCAGCGTCTACGAGCAGGATTTGCTGGGGATGCGCGGAGGCCGCGCCAGCCCATCGCTCGTGGATCGGCTGGAAGTCGAATATTACGGGTCCGCGACCGAACTTCGCCAATTGGCGACGATCAGCACGCCCGAACCGATGCAAATCCTGATTCGCCCATTCGACAAAGGCGCGGTCAAATCCATCGAAAAGGCGATCCGCGACAGCAAGCTGAGCATCAATCCCCAGGTGGATGGCGATGTGATCCGCCTGAACATGCCGCCGCTCACCCGCGAACGCCGTCAGGAACTCGTCAAGCATTTGAACCAGCGCAGCGAAGATGCGCGCATCGCCATTCGCAATGTGCGCCGCCACGCCAACGACGAACTGAAAGAATACGAACGCGAAAAGCTGATCAGCGAAGACGACATGGAACGCGGCGAAAACGAAATTCAGAAGCTGACCGACAAGTTCATCGATCAGGTCGAAGAACTGGGTAAGCACAAGGAACAGGAAATTCTCGCCGTGTAGCGGGAACCCCTGAAAAGAGGACAGAGATTATGGTTGACCTGGTGCGCGAACAAACGCAGCTTGAAGGCAGTACGCCGCCGCTTAAAGTGCCAGCGCACGTGGCCATCATCATGGATGGCAATGGTCGTTGGGCGCAGCAGCGCGGACTGCCGCGCACCGAAGGGCATCGGCAGGGGTCGGAAAATCTGCGCCGCATCCTGCGCGCCAGCGTGGAAGAAGGGGTGAAGATTCTGACGATCTACGCCTTTTCGACGGAAAACTGGAGCCGCCCACCCGCCGAAGTCCGTATGCTGATGCGCATTCTGGAAATGTTTTTGGAACGCGAACTGTACGAACTGCATGAAAACGGGGTGCATCTGCACCACCTGGGCGAACTGGACAAAGTGCAGCCCAGCATTCGCCAGAAAATTTACCAGGCGATGGAGCTGACGCGCAGCAACACGCGCATCACGCTCAACGTCGCCTTCAATTATGGTGGGCGCGCCGAAATCACCCAGGCGGTGCGCCGCATCATGCAGGCGGGCATCCCGCCCGACCAGGTGACGGAGGAGACGATCAGCCAGTATCTTTACACGGCGGGCATCCCCGACCCCGACCTGATCATCCGCACCAGCGGCGAACTGCGCGTGAGCAATTTCCTGATCTGGCAGGGCGCGTACAGCGAGTATTACTATACCCAAACGTACTGGCCGGATTTCGATGGGGCGGAACTGCACCGCGCCATTGTCGAATACAGCCAGCGCAAACGGCGCTTCGGCAAAACCGACGAACAGATCGACGACGAATAGCCCCGCTCCCATTCACGTTCATCGTAAAGCACAGCGCCAGGCCATGAGACGGAACCCGTTTCATAACCTGGCGCTGATTATTGTGCTTCAGTGCTGCTTACTCAACCATTCGGCTAGCTTAGGCCATCCGTCCAGTTGCGCGGCACGACTTCACCGCTGCCTGCCGGGATGTGATACAAAACACCCGCCAGGTACACCCGCCAGGTGGTGGCGTTTGCCGTCAGGCTGTGGTCGCACACCAGGTATTTCTGCATCGCCGTGCCGTCGAGCGTCATGGCGAACTGCGTATGTGCCGCGTCCAGGAACGCTGCCGTGCTGCCGAACAGCCGTACCTGATTGCTCACCGTCCCCTGGCACAGAAACTCCGCCGTCGGCACACCGCGCACCACCGAAAGCAGGTTGACGAGCTGATCGAAGTTCGTCCAGGTGAACAGCCGATCATCGATCATGAGCGTCCCCCCGCTGGGGCTGGCGCTGGCCAGGGCTTGCAGCGCCGCGTTGTACTGGTCTTCATTGCGCATGACCATGCGGAACCACAGCGCGCTGTCGCCTACATCGCCGCCGCCGTTCAGCTCCCCAGTCACGACTGCGCCGTTCTCCAGGAAAATATCGACCGTGCCGCCTTCGCTAATCGCGCTGATATTCCCGTTCACGCGGGCGTTGATGGTGATCAGGATCGCGCCGCCGACCCCGTTCTGTCCAGGTTTTCCGGCGGTGCCGTCAACCCCGTTTGTGCCATCCGCGCCGAACTGCGGCACATCCAGTGGCAGAGTATCGAGCGTTTCGCCAGCAGCGCCATCGCTGCCCGCCCCGCCCGTCGTCCCCGTTCCTCTTCCGGACACGGTGCCGCCCGCACCGCCGCTGCCGCCGCTGCCGGGCGTGCCGCTGGTGGGCGACCCGGCATAGGTGTAGGCATAGGCGCTGCCGCCATCGCCGCCGCTGCCGCCCGTCCCGCCGACAGCTCTCCCGCCGATGCGGAACACGTCTCCACCATCGCCGCCGCTGCCACCGCTGCCGCCCGTTTCATACCCGAAGCCGCCATCGCCGCCGTCGCCGCCGAATCCGCCGCGTGTGGTTCCGGCCAGGCTGGCCGCGCCGCCGCCTTCACCGCCGCAGCCGCCGTCTCCACCGTAATAGCCGCTGCCACCATCGCCGCCGCTGCCCGCATTGCCCGCGCCGCCATTGGGTACGCCGCCGCCATTACCGCCGCAGCCCCCATGCCCGGCTGCGCCCGGATACGCACCGTAGCCACCGGATGCGCCATAACCAGCATTGCCGCCATTGCCACCGTTCCCGCCCACGCTAAAGGCGTTGATGTTCCCGTTCACGGTCGAATTGACGACGATGATCAGGGTGCCGCCGTTGCCGCCATCGCCGCCGCTGCCACCGCTGCCGCCGCTCCCGCCGCTCCCACCATTGCCACCGTTCCCGCCATTCCCACCACTGCCGCCATTCCCACCAATGCCGGGCGCTAGCAGGATGTTGAAGGTCGCAGAGCCATCGCCGCCGCTGCCGCCGTTCCCACCGCTGCCGCCATTGCCGCCCGCGCCGCCTGTGCCGCCTGTGCCACCCGTGCCGCCTGTGCCGCCTGTGCCGCCGATGCTGGCAATATACACATCACCATTCACGACGGTGTTGGTCGAAAGGATGAGGGTGGGACCGTCCTGGCCATCGGTGCCGTTCGTGCCGTTCGTCCCATTCGTCCCGTCCGAACCATTCGTGCCGCTGCCGCCGTCCGCGCCGTCTTCCCCTGCGCCGCCGTCCACGTTCGCGCCGGAAAGCGACCAGGTGCCATCGGCTCCGTCCGCGCCATCCGCGCCATTGGAACCGGCGCTTCCATTTGCGCCGTTCGCGCCATTTGTACCTTCCGTTCCGTTTGCGCCATTACTGGCATATTCCACGCTGCACAATGCAACGGACGGATCGCACGGGGACTGCGATGCCAATGAACCCACCTGGAAGATGATCACAATACTAAGCATGATGAGGCTGAAAAGTCTGAACTGCTTCATTGCGGCTGCGTTCCTCGCGTTCTTCAATAAATGTGAACTGAGATGTGAACTAAAAACAAACCTTTACTAAAGTGTAAGGAGTAAGCAAAGCGGACAAATCTATAGATTGACTGAAAATTGTAAAAGATGCGCACTGCTGCATGTACGGCACGCTGTGGCATTGACAGTCGATCCTGCACGTTCGGTTAGGAAAACACGCCAGGGCATACGCAGCGGGGAATCCGCGTTAGAATAGAGAACGTCCCGCCAATGGGTATGTGTGTTTAGGACGAAATCAACATGAGTCATGATACGAACCGGGTGAAGCAGGCACTTCGGGAAACGCAGTACATCGCCACCGACGAGATCGCCACTGTGATGTTTCTGGCGGAACGCCTGGGTAAACCGGTGCTGGCCGAAGGCCCCGCCGGGGTGGGCAAGACCGAACTGGCTAAAGCGTGGGCGAACATTTCCGGGAAACCGCTGATCCGCTTGCAGTGTTATGAGGGACTGGACGAAAGCAAGGCGCTGTATGAATGGGAATATGCCAAGCAGATGCTGTATACCCAACTGCTGCGCGATAAGCTGAGCGCGCTGCTGTCCGATGCGCAGTCGCTCACTGAAGCGGCGGATCGGCTGGCATCGGAGGATGACGTATTCTTCAGCGACCGTTTTCTGCTGGCGCGCCCGCTGCTGAAAGCGGTGACCAGCGATGAACCCGTCGTCCTGCTCATCGACGAAATTGACCGCGCCGATGCCGAATTTGAGGCGTTCCTGCTCGAAGTGCTGAGCGATTTCCAGGTGTCAATCCCCGAACTGGGGACGATCAAGGCCAAGCATCAGCCGATTGTGCTGCTGACCAGCAACAACACCCGCGAACTGAGCGAAGCGCTCAAGCGGCGGTGTCTATACCTGTTCATCGATTATCCGTCGTCGGAAACCGAAATGAACATCGTGCGAATGCGCGTCCCTGCGCTCAGCGCCAAGCTTGCACAGCAGGCCGTCGAAGTGGTGCAGGGCTTGCGCGGGATGGACTTGAAGAAGAATCCCAGCGTGAGCGAAACCATCGACTGGGCGCGGGCGCTGGTCATGCTGAATGCCGATTCGCTCGATAAAGAGACGCTCGAAACCACGCTCACCGTGCTGCTGAAGCATGAAAGCGATGTGCAAAAGGCCAAACGTGCGCTGATCAACCGTCCGCACCCGCTCGACCGCGATTCGGGCGGTTCGCGCCGCAATCCTGGTTCGCTGGGCAGCGGGCGCGGGGATCGTGGAGATCGCGGCGGGCGCGACTGGAACAACTGACAAAAAATCCGGGAGATCGCGCACAGGCACGAACTCCCGGCGGCAATGTCGGGGCAAAAAATCAGGGGATGGCGAGGAAGGCGACGAGGAAGCACACCGCCCCAATGGCGATGATGACCACGCCATCCGGCCAGAAATCGAAGCGCCAGCCTGGCCGATCCGGCGGGTCGGCGGGGCCTAACCCGCGAATCCAGGCGTAAATCCCATTCAGCAGAATGGTCGCGCCGATGGCGATGAACCCCCGACGGGTCATGGGATCGCTGCTGGTTGCACCGACAATGATCCCGATGATCCCCACGATGATGGCGATCACGTACATCGAAATGCGTACTGCGTTCCCGCTCATGCAGATGCTCCTTTGTACCCCGGTCAGCCTTGATACCGGATACTTAAGCAGTATAGGCGAATCGCATTTTCGTGAAACTCGTAAATCGGGCGGACTTCAAAAAACGGCATAAAAACGGCATCATAAAGTGCAAAAAGAAAGAGCGCCCCGGTCATGAGGCGCTCTTTGAGGACGTGACAGGCCGAAAAACTAGCCGACGATGCGCGTAGGCAGCGGTTCGCCGTTCTGGGGAGCCTGGAAGCTGGGCTGCATGGTATCCTTGCGCACCCAAACGAACTGGCACGCCAGCACGATGCGGTAGTACGTTTCGCTTTCATCCTGGCCGACGACGGTGTACGTGCCGGGGTTCAGCACCACGCCGGGCGATACATCGCCAGGCCGCCAGTAGACCTGTGCGCCGAACGGTGCATCACCGACCACGCTGCCACTGGGGATGGTGAGACGGCAGCCGCTCGCGCTGCTGCCGAAGCTGCACACTGAGCGCGGGCTGCCCTGGGCGACAGAGTCGCCAAAGTAAAATTCTTCGGCGATGCAGGTGCGGTTCGCCAGCAGGAATGCCCCGAACGCGAGCGTGTTTTCATCGCTCGCCGAATCGCCAGCGAAAACGTCGAACAGGCTGTACGTGACCGGGCCAGCGTTGATCTCGCTGAATTCGGAGCCTGTGCCGTAATCTGCGTCATCGCTCCCGCTGCCCGTAGTGGTATCGATGCAGAACATATCAATATCGAGCAGTGCGCCGGTGGAATCGGTCATCATCATCGCAACCCGGTCACAATTAGTTTCATCTTCAACCAGATCGGTCACGCCGTTGATAAAATACGCCGGCCCATTCCCGCTGCCGAACGAAATCGATGCGCCGCTGGCGGCGTAAACCGTTCCTACTGCCAGGATGGCCAGTGCTGCGACAAGCAAAGGGAGTACAAAACGACGTTTCATCAAAGTTGCTCCTTTTGTGAATAGGATATAGGTAGTATATAAGCCGCTTGGCATTCACAGGCGATTCAAACCCGTAAAAACATGAAAAAAACTTTTACAGTTCCGAATTTTGGGATGACTGCCTTCCTAAATGGATGACCGATGACCGACTCAATTGCCCTGGCTCTGCTCGCCTGGTACGACGTACATCATGCCGCGCTGCCCTGGCGTGCGAATCATGACCCGTACCGCGTCTGGCTAAGCGAGATCATGCTACAGCAGACCCAGGTCGAAACCGTAAAGCCGTACTTTGAAAAGTTTCTGGCCGCCTACCCCACCGTGACCGACCTGGCCGCCGCGCCGCTGGACGACGTGCTGAAACTATGGGAGGGGCTGGGGTATTACAGCCGCGCCCGCAATCTGCACCGCGCCGCGCAGCAGGTCGCGTTCCAGCATGGCGGCGCGTTTCCGCGCACGGTCGAAGGGCTGCTGGCACTGCCCGGCGTGGGGCGCTACACGGCGGGCGCAGTCGCCAGCATTGCGTTTGGCGAACGCGCCCCGGTGCTGGATGGCAACGTGATCCGCGTGTTTGCCCGCCTGCTCGATCTGCCGGACGACGTAACACAACCGAAAACCCAGGCGAAATTATGGCAGGTGGCCGCCGACTGGCTGCCGGATGCGCGGCCTGGGGATTACAATCAGGCGCTCATGGAACTGGGACGGGTGATCTGCAAACCGCGCCATCCGTTGTGCAGCCAATGCCCAGTTCAGGCACACTGTGCCGCTTATGCGGGCGGCACCCAGGCACAGCGCCCGGTCAAGAAAGCGCGGGCAGCGACACCGCATTACGATGTTGCGGCGGGCATGATCTGGGATGATGCAGGGCGTTTGCTGATCGCGCAGCGCCCGCTCGATGGGCTGCTTGGCGGGCTGTGGGAGTTTCCGGGCGGCAAGCAGGAGCCGGGCGAAACGCTCGAAGCGTGCCTGGTGCGCGAACTGCGCGAAGAACTGGCGATCCGCGTCGAAGTGGGCGACAAATTCGCGGTCGTGCAGCACGCCTTCACCCACTTTAAAATTACCCTGCACGCTTTCACCTGCCGCTACCTGGGCGGCGAACCCCAGACGTTGGGCGTGAAGGCGTGGGCGTGGGTGCTGCCCGCCGACCTGGAACGGTATTCGTTCGGCAAGGCGGATCGCCAGGTGATCGCGGCGCTGCACGCCCGTAAAGGCATGATGTTCTGACACGGAGGCCATCCACCATGCGCATACACGATCTGATCCTCCCGGCGGCATCGCTGGCGGCGGCGCAGCACTTCTACGCCGAAACGCTCGGTTTGCCAGCCACTCACGATGCCAATGCGGGACTCATCGTGCAGGTCGGCCATTCGCGCCTGATCTTCCGCGAAACCGCAGGCGGCGGACGCTTTCACTTCGCCTTCAACATCCCCCACAACCAGATTGAGGCGGGCGCAGCCTGGGTGCAGCAGCACGCCCCGCTGATCGAGAACGAAAACGGCGAACGGTTCAATCATTTTCGTTCGTGGGATGCGCACGCGGTCTATTTTTTCGATGCGCTTGGCAATGTGGTCGAACTGATCGCCCGGCATACCCTGGATAATGCGCAGGATGCGCCTTTCAGCGCTGCCAGCCTGCTTTCGATCAGCGAAATTGGCCTGGCCTCCGACGATGTGATCGCGGATGCGTCCACGTACCGGGATCGGTTGGGTGCGGCGTTCTATCTCGATGCAGCGACCGATACGTTCACGGCGGTGGGCGACCCGCACGGCCTGCTGATCGTGGTCAGCACCGCCCGCGAATGGTATCCGTTCACGGGCGTTCCGGCGCACGATCTGCCGCTCGACGTGGTGGCGGAACGGGCGGACGGGGTGCGCATCGGCTTGTTCAGCGGGTCGATGGAGCGGGGCGCATAGGTTGTGCTGCGCATCATGCTTCACGAACATGTAGGCTAACAGGCCTACAGCCGCTCCGTATCCAACGCGCCTATCCTCATTTCTGGCTGAGGTAATGGTTCAGCACGCGGCGGCGGTACGGGTAGATCAGCTTGTTCACACGCCCCAGCATTTCCACATCGTCGCCATAGTAGAACACCTGCTGATCGGTGAGCATGAACGGCGGGGGCTGGCGGGCGCTCCCGCTGATCAGCACGGTCTGTACGCCTGCGCCGCGTGCAATTCCCGCTTCATAGATCGTGTTCAGGTTGTCGTCGGTAATATCCGCGACCACCAACTGCGCCCCTTTGATCAGGTTGACGATCACCTGCTGCACCGACGTACTGCCCGTGCGTTCGATTTCGTCGCCGATCACGCACGGCATGGCCGTCACCCGCTCGATCAGCCCGCGCACGGTCGCATTGCGCTTTTTGTGTTCGCTGTGAAAATCGGTCGCGAAAAACACGTACTGTTTATGGGTCGGTTCACGCCATGCATCGCTGAGCGCATACGCGGCTTTACGTGCCAGCGCGGTCACTTCATCCGGCGACGCACCTGAGGGCAGAATCGCCTTGAACGCCGCGCCCGCCTGAAGTTTGTCCGGCAGTAACACGCCATCGGCTTCGCAGATCACGGCATAGGGGATGCCCATATCCGCCGCCCAGTGCAGTTCGTCGATGATGTACGGCGATGTTTTCGACGCTTCTTCGGCGCGGTGTGGCAGAATTGCCAGCAGGCCGCCGCAGCTTTGCATGATGGTGGTGATGCGCGTCTTGCTTTCGATGTTCTGATCACGCGAATCCCCGATCAGCCGGAAATCCGCATCTGCGAATACCAGGGATACCGCGTCGGCCAGAGCGCTTTCGCTGTCGCGCCAGGTGCGGCTGACGTAAATATCGCGCACCCGCCCATACTTGAGCTTGGCTTGCAGCGATGGGTTGAAATTGCTCAGCGCTTTCAGCAGGCGGTCTGCCGCGTCCAGGTCAAAATCGGCATTCGGAAATTTCAGGTTGTTCACGTTGGCCATGAACCCCGGCGGCTGCACCTCTTCCAGCAGCACCGGGATGATGCGAAAATCCGGGTACTGGCTTTGATGTACCAGCGCGTATTGGTATTCCTGCTGCACCCAGGCCGAATGGAGCGACGCTTTCGAGAGCATCAGCACCAATGCCCGGCACTGTTCGATGGCCTGGGGCAGCACCGACCCAAACGCCGACCCACCCGCGATGGCATCGGCATCGTACCACACGCGCAGCCCGGCACTCTCCGTCAGCCAGTGGAACAGTTTTTCGACCACGACGGATTTATCGGCGCTGGCGTGGCTCAGAAACAGGTGAAAATCGCGCTGGTGGACGGGCTTCATGGGTTACCTACCGTAAACGGTGCATTATGGAGGGCGGTTGAACGGGCGAGCTGCCAGCGCGGTCGATCAGGCTTTCAAACCACAGGACCTGCTGTTCGATGTTCCGGGTTTGCTCGAACGTACTGAGAAACCGCCGCCGCGCCTGCTGGCCGATCTGTGCGCGCAGCCTCACATCGGGCAGCACCCGCTGAATGGTATCCGCCAGCGCTTCAGGATTCTCTGACGGGACTAAGAAACCGTCGATCCCGTCGCAGATCACTTCCGGCACGCCGCCCACCGCCGACGCGATGACCGGGGTGAACATCGACATCGCTTCGATATTCACCCACCCGAAGGCATCGCTGCGGCTGGGGGAAATGCATAATGCAGCTTGCGCCATGTGCTGGAACACATCCTGGTAGGCGACATACCCTAAAAAGCGACATTGATCCTGAACGCCCAACTGTTCGGCCAGCGCTTTCCAGGCGGCTGCCTGGCTGCCCTGCCCCAAAAAACTGACCTGGGGAGTCAGCCCGCGATCCCTGAGGATTTTCAGCGCCCGCAGCAGTATATCCTGCCCTTTGGTCATTTCCAGCCGCCCAATGGCGATGATTCCCTTACGCTGTGCAGCGGGCAGCGGGGTAATGCCCAACGACATGCCGACATCCGGGATGGCGTTGTAAATCAGCCTGGCTTTACGGCACGGTATTTGATAGACGTGCAGCATATCCTCATAGGCCGCCTTCGAGTTCGCCACGAGATTCGTAGAAAGGGCATACACGCCTTTTTTGCGCAGGTGCAGCAGCCGTGCCAGCAGGGGATGGCGTGGTTTCGGCGCAGCATCATGGTCGATGGCGGCGGACAGGGTGCGGTACCAGTTCACCCGGTTGGGTACGCCGTTCAGCCAGCCGGTGAGGGTCATCACGTTGACGGTGGCAAAATTGCCGATCATGCAGTCCGGCCTGTACTGCCGCACTAGTCGATGCAGGAAAATGAAATCACGGGGGCGGGTCGGGCGGGGTGATGGAAATCGGTACACCTTGAAATGAGCGCTATCGGTCAGGCTGGTATTGCCCTGCACGATGTACACGACCCGATGCCCGCGTGCGATCAGCGCATCGGCCAGGGTTTTCAACTGAGTCACAGCCCCGTTTGAACCGCCAGGGCTTGCAATGAAAAAAGATCCTGCACGCATTCAGCAGCCTCTTAAGACAACTATAGTCCAAAAATTTTTGGGGTTGAACTGCGCGGTCAGTACCCTTGCAGCTCGTCCAGCAGAATATCGCCGCGCCGCAGGGCTTGCAGCGCCGCCTGGTCGCGGTTCTTCGCGCCCAGTTTGCTCATCGCCTGGGCCAGCGTTTCCATCAGCGTCATCATGGTGATGTTCATGCGCTGGGCGATCTGTTCATTGTCCATGCCCAACGCGATATTGAGGATGATCGTCCGTTCAGTGTCGGTCAGCTTTTTGTCCTGGCGGCTGCCCAGCATCCCGGTCACGACCTTTTCGGCCACGCCTTTCCCCAGGACGATGTTGCCCGCCACCACTTTGGCGATGCTGTCGATCAGGTCGCTTTCGTCCGCGCTTTTCAGGATGTAGCCATGCGCGCCCGCCCGCAGCGCCTGCATGATGTACCAGTCCTCATCGCGGCCCGTCAGCACCAGCACCTTTGTTTCCGGCGATTTTTCGCGGATTTCCGGCAGCACGTCCAGCCCGCCCTTGCCCGGCATGTTCAGGTCGAGTATCAGCACATCCGGCATCGCTTCAATCACTTTTTCGACCGCGCCTTCGCCGTCGCTGGCTTCGCCGATCACCAGAATATCGTCGCGTTCCGCCAGCATACTCATCAGCGCCCGGCGCAGAATCGTATGATCGTCCGCCAGCACCACGCGCAGCGTTTTCGCGCCTGCGGCACGGGTCTGCTGCGTGGGATGCTGCGATTTCTGTTCGGTCGTGGTCAGCTTGGTTTCGCTCAGCGCCTGGGCGAGCGCTTCCATCGATTGAAAGCGGCGCGACGGGTTCTTTTCCAGCGTTTTCAGGATCACCGCCTCAAGCTGCGGCGAAATCGCGCTGCTGTGCAGGCGGGGCGGCGGCGGCGGCTGTTTGACATGCTGAAGCAGCAGCGCGGGAATATCGTCCGTCGAAAACGGAAGCTGCCCGGTCGCCATTTCGTAGATCACCACGCCCAACGAATAAATATCGGTGCGCGGGTCAAGCGCCATGCCCTGTGCCTGTTCTGGCGAAAGGTAGGCAGGCGTGCCGATGATCATGCCGTCGGCGGTCACGCGCTTGGCTTCGCGGGGCAGCGCCAGCCCCAAGTCCATGATCTTGACCTGCCCGGCAGGGGTGACCATGATGTTGGCGGGTTTGACATCGCGGTGGATGATCTGGCGTTCGTGCGCGTATTGCAGCGCCAGCGCGATCTGCCGTCCCAGATCGACCACTTTTTCGGGCGCGGCGGGAATGTACTTGGTGAGCGAATCGCCCTGCACATATTCCACAATCAGAAACTGCGCGCCATCGTCCTCATCGCTGTCGTAAATCGCCATGATGTTGGGATGGTTCAACTGTGCGACGGCAAGCGCTTCCTGAAAAAAGCGCTTGCGCGTGGTTTCTTTGACGTGGGGCAGCAGAATTTTGAGCGCGACAATGCGCCCCAGTTTACGATCCAGCGCCTTATACACGGCGGCGGTCGATCCTTCGCCCAGGAGTTCTTTGATCTCGTACCGTTGTTTTAAAATGCGTCCGATCATGGCTTGTGCGCGCTTATGTCTGGGAGTTCAGGCGGATAGCGACAAGGATAACATATCGCTTACCAGGGCGCACGTAAAGACCCGTAAGGGAGTAGTAAAGATTTTCCGAAATTCGTCAGGACGCTGTGAGCGCGTCACGCGGGCGCGGGTGGGTTCATGCGGGGCGAACGGCGGGCGCTTGCCCATGTGCGCAGCGCCGCCGCCCCATAGACCCATGCCGCTGCGCTGAACGTGAACAGGAACGGATCGGTGGGGACGCGGTAGCGGGTGGACGAATGGAAGATCACGTAGGCCAGCGTCATGGCAATCTGCATCAGCCATATCAGCGACACATCGCGCCACCCGCGCCGCGTGATCGTGAGGCCGATCAGCGCCAGGATCAGCAGGCCGCCGAAATAGAAACGGTGGACGATGCGCCCCAACGCGAAAGCGCCGCCCGCGTAAGCCGTGACGGGATCGCCCTGGGGCAGCCCTGTGATGTTCACGGCGGGCGCAGCGCCCGGCGCGCCCTCCAGCGTAATCGCCGCATCCCCCGGTACATCCGGGTTCGGGTCTGCACCTTCGGTCGGGTTCTGCCAGGGGAACACGTCGATGCTCCAGTGCGTGACGAACTTCACCCACAGCAGTTCGGGGACGATGTGCGGGTTGGCGCGCAGCCAGTCAAGCGCGATCTGCTGGCGCTGGCGGTCGGCTTCGGGCGAACCGGGCGGCGCATCGATCAGCGCTGGGTCGGGAGCCGTCCACTGCACATCGTAACCCGCCCGCATCAGCGGGATCACGTCCGGATTGTTGCCCTGGTAAAAGTTAGACCCGGCGGTGATGCTCATGGCGACGAACTGCCCGTATACAGCGTGATTGCGCACCATCCAGGGGAGCAGGACGACCAGGCTGGCCGCCGCAACCGGGATCAGCCGTACCAGCGCGACAGCCAGCGGGCGGCGCATGAGAAACCACAGCGGCAGCACCAGCGCGAAGAAGGCGACCACCGGGCGCACCAGCGCCGCCGCGCCCAGCACGAAACCCGCCGTCACCGCCAGCGCCCAGGCCGCCGCGTCGGTGTGATCGCGTTCGCGCAGGCGCACGACCAGCCAGGTGAACAGATGCAGCAGCAGCATGAACAGCGGGGTATCGATCAGCGTGAGGTTCTGGAAGATCAGGTACGGGTAGAGCGCGTACAGCGCCCCCGCCACCAGACCGATCCACTGGCCGTAAGGCCTGAACAAGCGCCGGGCGGTATCGACCAGCAGCGCTACAGCCACAAGATCGAAGGCGGTATGCGCCAGCGCAATCGTCAGCGAACCGCGCCCGAACAGCGCGTACAGCCCGGCCACGACGGTGCTGTACAGCGGCGGGATCACCGCATCCGGGATGCCGGGTGAGAGGCCGTACACCCCGGTTTCGAGCAGGTTCACGGCATACTGATCGTAAGAGGCCGACCCGTGAATCGCCCCGGTCGCGTCCCAGGCGAACACCGATGGGAAGGCAAAGTACACCACGACACGAATCAGCGCGGCGGCGGCCAACAGGAGCGGTAGTGCATACGGCAGAATCGAACGCAGAATTGAAAACATGGGCCTCATTGTAGCACAACCGGGGTGCTTTTCGGGGGTAGGCGCGATACACCGTTGATCCGCGCCGCGCATCGTGTACGATTCGGCGGACTGGCCCCACGCGGATGGGGCGTTTTCCGGTGAGGATGCCTATTTTCCCTATGAAACGCACAACCCTTTCGATCATCCCGGTTCCCGCCCCGGTACAAAGCGCGGCTTTTTCGCTGATCGATGTGTTCTTCGAGTCGCTGACGGCGGCGGATGCAGCCCTGCACGATGGCGATGTCGTGGCGATCAGCAGTAAATACACGGCCATCAGCGAAGGCCGTGTCGTCGCGCTCGATTCGATCCGCGTCGGCGATGAAGCCCGCCGCCTGGCCGAACGCTACCAGATGAACCCGGTCATGGCGCAGTTGGTCTTGCAGGAAGCCGATCACATTTTCGGCGGCATTCCCGGCTTTTTGCTCACGCAGAAGGACGGGATCATCGCGCCGAATGCGGGCATCGACCGCTCGAACATCCCGCATGGGTATGCGGTGCTGTTCCCGCAGCAGCCGTATCAGTCGGCGGCACGCATCCGCGCCGCGCTGCAAGCGCGCACGAATACCCGCATCGGCGTGATCCTGACCGATAGCTGGCTGATGCCCGGTCGCTTAGGCACAACGGGCGTGGCACTGGCCACCAGCGGGTTTCAACCACTGGCCGATGAACGCGGCAAGCCGGACTTGTTCGGAAATCCGCTTGTCGTCACCCGGCGCAGCATCACCGATCAGATTGTGGCGGCGGCAGAACTGGTGATGGGTGAACGCGATGAAGCGACCCCGTTCGCCATCGTGCGCGGCGCGGAGATCGTGCTGACGGATACGTGGATCGATCAGACGGCGGTCATGATCCCCTGGCATGAAGATATTTACGTGCAGTCGCTCACGGGCGGGCTGCTGCCGGATGGTTTTCTCGCGCCGCGCTCCAAGCCAGCGGATACGCTCACGCTCGACGATGACAGCCCCCTCACGCCCGCAGAATGGGAAGAAGTGCGCCCGCTGCTCGATGCTGAGGGGCGTGTCAGGGCATGGTCGGCCAAAGCGCGCCTGAACGATCTCGCGGTCGCGTACCTGGCGGGCAAGTTCAGCTTCGGGCGCACCTATACCGAAAAAGAGGTGAACGCGATTCTGAACGCGCATCACCTGTTCAACGACCCGGCGCTGCTGCGGCGCACCCTGTACGAGCAGGGCTACCTGAACCGCACCCCCAACGGAGCCGAATACTGGCGCACCCGCGCCATCATGCTGTGAGGGCGCACCGCGCCATCATGCTGTGACGCGGCTGGATCAGCGCTGCACCGGGTAGAAGAATGCGCCGGGAAAATCGTCCTCCACCTGCTTGCGTTTGCCCGTCCATGTCGTGATGTCGATGCGGTAGACGGATGTGCGCACCAGTTCTTCATCGGCAATCGGGCGGTAATCATCGCCCGGTTTCAGGTGCGGAAAATACTTGTCCATGAGCAGTTGCAAGCCATAGCGCTGTTCGGCGGGCTGGTCAACGATGCACGCGCTGCCGAAGGCGACCACGCCGCTGTACTCGACGCTGAATTCGAGCGCTTCTTCCGCCGGGAGCAGCCGCCCCATTTCGGTGACGGTGAAGCACACTTTTTCGCTGATTTCGACGTTGGCGCGGGTGCGCCCGGCGCGGGCGGTGTGCATGTAGATCGCATGGCGGGCAGAATCGTAGACGAACAGGTTGGTATTGATGAACGGCTGGCCTTCATGCGCCGTCGCCAGGCTGCCGGTGGCGGCGCGGTTCAGCAGTTCAACGATCCAGGCTTCGTCCGTGACCTGGCGGTCGGCGCGGCGCACGTGGTCGGGCGGAAGATCGGCATAATCGCGGGTGGTGGCGGGCATCGTTTGCTCCTTTTGTGTGTTATCAACAATAGATTCTAGAAAATGCGATCTCCTGCGCTAGCCTCAGTGCAGACCACTGCCAGGCGATGGGGACTTGAGACAAACGACCAGAACCCGTGCTTTGTGCTATAATCAGGAAAGGCGTTCCGGCGGAAGGGTAGCATGATGCCAACATATTACGATCCAGACATCCGCGCCGCCAAATTGGTCGATCTCCCGGTGCTGCGGCGCTTGACCGAACATGCGTCGATTCTCGACAGCGAAATGTACTGCACCCGCGATACGGTCGGCGTACATGGGGCGTTGATCAGCGGCGGCCTGTGGTCGCGGGATCATTACACCATTGTGGGCAAAGCGCACAAGCAGATGATCGCCGGGCAGATTCGCATTCACCCTGCGGATCACCTGGCGCAGATCGTATTCGTCGCGCCGTCGGTTGAAGAAGGCGATGACAATACCCCGCTGCTGAACCTGGTCGATGCGCTGGCGCTCGTGGCCGGGCGGCGCGGGGCGCACATGCTCACCGCCGAAGTGGACGAGCTAAGCCCGCTGTTCACCACGCTGCGCACGGCCAATTTCGCGGTGTACGCCCGCCAGGAATTGTGGCGTGCCGGGCTGCCGCTGGCGGGGGAAACGACGCGCTTTCAGCCCGTCACGCTGACGCGGGAGACGGGCGACGATGCGTTCGATATTCAACTGCTGTACAGCAGCATCGTCCCGCGCCTGGTGCAGCCCGTCGTCGTGCCGCCGCCGGACTGCGAAGGCTGGGTATACCGCGAAAACGGCCAGGTGCGCGGCTACATCACCGTGAGCGAAGGCAAGAACGGCATTTACGTCGTCCCCTTCCTGCACCCGGATATTGGGACGGAACAAGTGGCGGCGGTGCTGGCGGGCGCGCTGAACGCCCTGCCCCGCCCGGAAAAACGCCCGATCACCGTCTGCGTGCGCCGTTACCAGGACTGGCTGGATACCGCCCTGACGATGCTCGGCTTCGAGATGTGTGGACAGCAGGCGGTCATGGTGCGGCATATTGCCGCCGGGGTGCGCCATGCGGCGTATCCATCGCTGGCGCAGGTACTCGATACCCTGCCAGCGGCGGCGCGCACACCCACCCAACGCCTGATTAAAACGATCAGACCTTTGCAACCGGGAG
The DNA here is from genome assembly GCA_033764035.1 of bacterium. Lineage (GTDB taxonomy): Bacteria > Chloroflexota > Anaerolineae > Aggregatilineales > Phototrophicaceae > Flexifilum. The sequence continues at coordinate 146,619 of JANRJJ010000012.1, read as the reverse complement.
AAGCAGTTACCCCTCAATGGAACGTCGGATAACGGACGATATGTACGAACTGCGGCGGAGCCTGCCGCCGCACCTGAACGCCAAACTGGACGAAATTGGACACGGCGACGATTTACTTGAAATTGTCCTCGACCTGGGGCGCATCCCCACCGCCCGGTTTACCTTTGGCGAACAGCCGCTCTCGAATCATGAAGTCACCCGCACCGAACTGGATGCCATCGTCAACAGCATTGGCTCGTTCGATGCCGACAACCGCGCCGGAATCGAACGCACGCTGCATCGCATTTCGGCCATTCGCAACCGGAACAGCGCCGTGATCGGCCTGACGTGCCGCATCGGGCGCGCTGTGTACGGGACGATTGACATCATTCAGGATTTGGTCGAAAGCGGCCAAAGCATCCTGATCCTGGGCCCCCCAGGGGTGGGCAAGACGACCATGCTGCGCGAATCGGCGCGGGTGCTGGCCGAAAGCCGCCGCGTGGTGATCGTCGATACCAGCAACGAGATCGGCGGGGATGGCGATGTGCCGCATCCTGCCGTCGGCAAAGCGCGCCGGATGCAGGTATCGCACCCGGAACGCCAGCATGAGGTCATGATTGAAGCGGTGGAGAACCACAACCCCGAAGTGATCGTGATCGACGAAATTGGCCGCGAACTGGAAGCGATGGCGGCGCGCACGATTGCCGAACGCGGCGTGCAGTTGATCGGCACGGCGCACGGGAACGCGCTCGATAACCTGCTGCTCAACCCCACCTTGAGCGACCTGGTCGGCGGGATTCAGGCCGTCACGCTTAGCGACGAAGAAGCGCGCAAGCGCGGCACGCAAAAGACCGTGCTGGAACGCAAAGCGCCCCCTACATTCGATGTGCTGCTGGAACTGCAAACGCGGGATCGGCTGGTGGTGCATGAAGATGTGAGCGGCGCGGTCGATCTGGTGCTGCGCGATAAACCGCTGCCCATCGAGATTCGCTACCGCAATGAACAGGGCGAAATCGTGGTCGAAACCGCGACGACCGATGCCCGGTCGCTGACCGAACGGCGCGGGGAACGCACCACCCGCAGCGGCGAACGCAACGGGGCGCGCCCGCGCAAAGGCGATGCGCCCGTCAACGGGGAAGATCGTCCGCGTGCGGGGCGCGCCGCCGCTTACCGTGACCTGGATTCTGACAGCGGCGAATGGTCGCCCGCCGCCGTGCCGTCGGAAGGCATCGTCGCCCGTGATGGCAAGGCCGTGCGCGTGTATGCCTTCGGCGTGGCGCGCAACCGCTTGCAGCAGTCGGCCAAGCGGCTGCATGTCCCGGTGGTGATGGTGGACGACCCCGGCCAGGTCGATATGATCGTCACGCTCAAGAATTACTACCGCCGCCGCCCCAAGCTGATCGTGGATGCGGAACGGCGCGGCACGCCGATCTATGTGCTGCGCGCCAACACCGTGACGCAGATGGAAAATTTCCTGATCGAGCTGTTCCAGAAGGGCGACAGCGACGACCCGAACGATCCGGTCGCACAGGCGTTGAACGAAGCCCGCGATGCCATTGCCCGCGTGCGTAACGGTGGGCTGCCGTATGTCGATCTTCGACCGCAGGTGCAGACGATCCGCCGGGCGCAGCACGAAATGGTGCGCATGGCGCGGTTGGAAAGCGAAAGTCACGGCAATGAGCCGGAACGCTACGTCCGCGTGCTGCGCAAGTACGAAGATTAGGGGCGTTCCAGGGGATAGGTAAGCGGTGCTGCTGCGCGGTTGTGGGCGAATTGGCGGGGGGTTGATCGGCCTGTGTGTGCTGCTGGCCGCCGCGTTCGATGCGGTGGGCGTATTCGCGTCAACGGTCGAAATGGCGTATGTCTCGTACCCCGCCGAACGCGCCTACCCGGATATTTTCCTGACCGACCTGGGGCGCGGCATTCACCATAACCTGACGCGCACGCCGGATGAGTTCGACGGCGCGCCCGCATGGTCACCGGATGGCGAATGGATCGCCTTTCATTCCGACCGGGCGGGCGCGCTGCACATCTACCTGATGGATGCGTTGGGGCGGTCGGTACGGCGGCTTGCCGATATACCCGGCAGCGCCCCGCAGTGGACACGCGACGGCACGACTGTCGTGTTCGCCCGCGATCCGCGCACGCTCTACAGCGTGGATGTGACGACGGGCGCGCTCATCCAGTTGAGCGGCGAAGGCATCGACACCGCCGCCCGCACGATGACGCTCGACCTGGCGACGGATCGCGGCGGCATTGGCGGAGCCAGCGCCCCGAATGGCAGCCGCGTGCTGTTCATGCGGCACGATGGCGCGCAGTGGGGCATCTATACCGCCCGCAGCCGGGCGCGGCATGGCGCGATCCTGCTGGCCGGGCTGGGGCGCAGCTTCTATGAAAGCCCGGTGTGGTCGCCGGATTCGCGCAGCGTGGCGTATGTCGCCCTGCTCAACGGCAGCTATGACCTGTTCGTGACGGCGGTCAACCCGGATGGCACGCCCGGCCATTCACACCGTGTGACCGCATCGCGCACGGTCGATTCATCCCCGGCCTGGCGACCCTGATCCTTTTCTCCCCAGAAGTTTAACGCTTCTTCTCTGTCCGGCACGGATGCGCTGCGGATACAATCGCGCCGATGCAAAGGAATTTCACGCGGAGCAGCGGCGGGTGCGCGGGTTCATCTTCAGACTGATGTGGAATCATGCCGATGCCTGGGGGCTGGCGGGCATGATCGCGGCGGCGGCGGTCACGCTGCACCATGCCTGGTCATGGCAGGCGGGCGCGCTGGTCGCGGCGGTGATGGGCGCGACATGGATCGGCTTCGCCTTCAACGATTACTGCGACGCGCCGATTGATGCGGCAGACCCGCGCAAGCAGTCGCGCAATCCGTTCATCGGCATCATGCCCTCACGCCGGGTTATCGTCACGGTTGGAATCGGAATTGCGCTGGCTGCCCCGGTGCTGGCGTATGCCGTGTTCGCGTGGCGCGGAATCGCCGTGCTGGTGGCCGGCGGGCTGGCGGCCTGGGCATATTCCGCGCCGCCGCTGCGCCTGAAAAGCCGTCCGCTTTTCGACCTGATGGCACACGCGGCGTTCGTGCAGACCTTCCCGTACACGATCACGCTGATCCTGCTCGATCTCCCGTTTACCCCGCTTGACCGGGCGCTGCTGGCGCTGTTCATCCTGGCTTCACTGGGCGCGCAGTTGGAACAGCAGGCGCGGGATTACGCTGCCGAACGGGACATCGAACGCAATTTCACCACCCGCTACGGCCAGCGCACGACCGCCGTCCTGCTGCGCACGATCACCGGGTTGTTGGGGCTGGCCGCGCTGATTTTCACGCTCAGCGGGGTGTTCCCGGCGCACCTGCTCCCGTTCGCGGCAATCATGCTGCCGGTGGCGCTGCACCGCTTCACCCGCCGCGCCGACCAGCCCCGCGACGAACGGCTGATCCGCGCCGCGCTGTTCGCAGCGCTGGCTTACTGCGGCTGGTGGATCGTCTCTGGCTGAACCAGGATTCAAACCCGCACACGTCCGAAAGACCCCGCTGAAGTCTGTCCCCCTGGCCCATCCCCCGGCGCGGACTTGCACATACGATTCGTGCATCGCGTCCACAACTAGACGGAGGAACCAGAACGATGCAGGTCAAACATGGAGCAGTGGTGCTGACGGCGGACGGCGAACGGTTGGGACGGGTGAAATCGGTCGTGATGACCCCGCGCACGCAGGAGATTACCGACCTGGTGATCGAACGCGGGTTCCTGTTCACTGAAGAACGGGTACTGCCGATTCGCTGGATCGCCCGCACCGATGACGATGGCAACCTGATCCTGAACGATGGCGAAGGGCAGATCGACCAACTGCCGCGTTTTGAAGAATCGCAGTACATCAGCGATGAAGACCTGAGCGAATATCAGCGCATCGAATACGGCGCACAGGGCGAACCCACGCCGGACACGGTTTCCGGCGCGGTGCCGCCCGCCTACTATTTCTACGGCACGCCGGGCGTTTTTCCGCCGTACTACAGCTTTTTCGGCTACCCGGATATGGGCGCGGGCGCGCTGCCGCGCTATACCGCTATGCCCGATGCCGCTGGGGCGGACGCGGGCGGGGTGCAGACCGTGCAGAACATCCCCGATGGCACAGTCGCGCTGCCTATCGGCGCGGAGGTGATCAGCCGGGATGGGGAGCGCGTCGGTACGCTGGAACGGCTGTTCACGTCACAGCATGAGGATCGCGTCTCGCACATCCTGATCAGCCAGGGGTTGTTAGGCCAGACGCGCAAGCTGATCCCCACCGACTGGATTCACACCGTCGATGCGCATGTGCATTTGAACGTCCCGACGCGGCTGGTGGAACGGCTGGAAACGTACAACGGGGACTAGCGCATCAAACGAACCGACGCAAAGGCGCAAGGTTTTGGTTTCTTTCCTTGCGCCTTTGGTTTTTCATGGCAACCGATAGTTGGCCGCGTCGTTGCATTGAGTCTTTATCTTGCTGCCGTGCTTACTTCCGCTTCAGGCGAATGCGCAGCGCGTACAGCGCGAAGCCGAAGAAGATCGCGCCCATGACCGCGATGCTCGAAAACCCGCGCAGCATCACCTCATTGTCCCACCCCGTGTTGAGCAGCGCCCTTCCTGCTTCGATCACATACGTGACCGGGTTGTACAGCGCTGCCGTTTCAATCCACCCGCTAAGCAGGTTGAGCGGCACGAACGATGCGGTGAGAAACGAAAGCGGGAAGAACAGGAAGCTTGCCCCGCTGGTGGCGGCGCTGCTCCCAGTCGCCAGCGCCACGCCGACGGGCAGCCCTGCGAACGCAGTCCCCAACAGCAGCGCGATCCCGATCAGCGCGATCACGCCGACCACACCGGTCGCCGGGTTCAGCCCCATGAGCAGCGCCACGCCGATCACGACGAGCGTTTGCACCACCAGCAGCAGCGCCCCGCTGATCATGTGACCAAGCAGCAGCGCGGCACGGCTGGCCGGGGTGAGCATCAGCTTATCGAAGTAGCCATTCTCAATATCGCGGACGATGCCTTCGCCCGCCAGCGTCGAACCGCTCAGCGCCGCGCTCAGCACGGAAAGCGGCAGGATGAAGCCGAGATAGCTTTGCCCGGCCAGCCCCGGTAAAAACTGCGCGGCATCGCCCAGCGTCCCGGTGTAGATGAACAGAAAGAAAATGCTGATCAGGATGCCTGGGATGATCGCCGCCGGGACGCGCAGCGTATTTTTCACGCTGCGCCATGTCATCGTGGTCACTTGCAGGACGAACGGCATACTGCCGCCCTGGGTGCTGGCCTTCACCCCGATCATGCCGGGATTCGATTGGCTGATGGTCGCCATAGGTCGTGTCTCTCCTCACAATTCATGCAGTGCGGTCAGGTCGCAGTCTGTTCGGTAACTTGGATTAAGCGTTCGTAGGCGCGGCGGCGCGCTTGGATTTGCGGCGATCCGGCGCTTGATCCTGGGGCGCGTCGTCCTGCTGTGCGTCGGTTTCCTGGTCGAAGCGCTGCCCGGTCACTTGCAGGAATACATCGTCGAGCGTCGGCTGGCTGAGCGTGAGCGCGGTCGGCACGAGACTGCGCTCGTTCAGGCGGCTGACCACCGCCGGGACGACTTCGGCGGCCTTCGGGCGGTACAGACGCAGCGTGTTCCGGTCGATCTGGAAGCGGTCGGCCATGCCTTGTAACTCGTCCTGGGCGCGCAGTGCGTTTTCCTGAGTGGCGAACGTGACGTTGATCGATTCGCCGCCCAAAGCGGCCTTCAGTTCGGTCGGTTTACCTTCCGCCGCGATGACCCCCCGGTCGATGATGGCGACGCGGTCGGCCAGTTCGTCGGCTTCTTCAAGATACTGGGTGGTCAGGAAGATCGTCATGCCATATTCGCGGTTCAGGCGGCGCACTTCCGTCCACACATCGCGGCGGCTGGCCGGGTCAAGCCCGGTGGTCGGTTCATCCAGGAACAGGATTTGCGGGCGATGCACCAGCGCCATCGCCAGGTCAAGGCGGCGGCGCATCCCACCGGAATACTTGCCGACGCGCCGTTCGATCACCTTCGGGTCATCCAGCTTGACGATTTGCAGCAGTTCACGGGCGCGGCTCTGCGATTCGCGCCGCGACATGCCGAACAACTGCCCCTGAATGGTGAGCAGTTCCAGCGATTTCATCAGCGGGTCAAGGCCGATCTCCTGAAGCGCGACCCCGGCAATGCGGCGCACGTCCCCCGCCTGCGAAACGACATCGTACCCACCGACTGTGGCCCGGCCATCGGTCGGCAGCGCCAGTGTGGTCAGCATGACGACGGTGGTGCTTTTGCCCGCGCCGTTCGGTCCCAGAAAACCGAACACTTCCCCGCTGTTCACTTTGAACGACACGCCGTTCACCGCCGTGAAGTCCCCAAATCGTTTGATCAGCTTCTCCGCTATGATTTCGCCTGTTAGCATGACATGACCCTCCCGGCATGAACTCGGACTGCATGAACTCGGACTGCATGAACTTATGTTCGATTGTCGACTGTCTGTGAACGATGCCCTTCAGGGCTGCTGGTTATCGGTTCGATGACCGTCATCCCCTTGATGACCGTCATCAAACCGATGACTCAGCGCGTGTGGGTTCTGGGCAATGGCGGCGGCGAAGGCTGCGTTCAGCATCGAAAGCGCGCCCGATACCTGCTCCTGCTCATCCCGCGAGAGCGTTTCCAAAAGCGCCGCGATCTGGTCAATCATGTGATCCTGCGCCTGCTGGTAAATCTCGCGCCCCAGAGGGGTTATCTCGATCCACACCACCCGGCGATCCTGTGCATCGCGCTCGCGGCTCACCCAGCCCCGTTCTTCAAGCGTGCTGATCGTGTTCGACATCGTGGGCAGCGTCACCTGCGTTTGCTTGGCAAGTTCGCTCAGGGTTTCGCGCTTATCCAGCAAAATACGCATCACCACGATCTGCGTAGTGCTGATCGGGGTCACGCCCACGCGCATCTGCGCGCTCATCACACGCATGATCACCGGGATGATCTCCAGCGTTTTCAAGGCAATCGTTCGGTTTTCAAGGTGCGACATGCGCGCTGCTTCGCTTTGCTAATGGTTAGCTTTTCAAATGATATGCCCGTTTCTATTTCCAAGTCAATGCGGTTTTCTAAGAAGTGGCTAAGCAGGTGATGAACCCGGCGTAAACCCCGCCGGGTGACTGCTTGACTTCCGCCCGATCCCCGCGCACACTGGAAGCCTGATCCGTTCGCCCGCCTGTTTTGCCTTATGGTGATCGTCCGTTCATCGTCCCGCCCGCGCCTGATCGTGGCGGAGTTCATCTACAGCACCGTTCCGGTCGATGCCCGTGCGCGGGCTGTGTACGCCTATGCGCTCCGTTCTCGATTCCAGCAGTTGACGGGGCGCGATACCGTGCTGTGGCTGTGTGCGGATCACGCGGCGGCGCACAGCGTGACCGCGCTCGTCCGGTCGTTCGGGCTGGGGCGCGCTCTACCGCAGTTCGAGACGCACATCGTGAATCCGCCCCCGTTCGCAGGCGTGCCAGAGATCGACACCCCGCGCCAGCTTGCATGGGAACTACCGCAAGGCTGGACGCGGCTGACGATGACCGACCGGTGGGCGCGCATTCTGGCCGCGCTGGAACGGGCGGCACACGAGCCAGGCGCGATGCTCGCCATGCCTGCCCATGATGCGGTGTGGGGCGCGGGACTGCTGGAACGGCTTATCCGGTTCAGCCAGCGCCATGCACGCGCCGGGCTTGGGGCGGCGGTCAGCCCGTATACGTACTGGCAGCATTCACCTGTCCCCGGCGTGGACATCCCTGAGGACGTGATCAGGATGCTCAACGCGGCCTTCAACCGCGACGTGACCTTCCGCTGCAAGCTGTGGCGCGACCAGGTGCAGGGCGTATGGGGCAAAATGAGCCTGATCCCGGCAGGGATGTGCGCCGGGCTGCGTGTGCAGGCCGATACCACCACGCTGGAGGACGATCTGATCCTGGATGGGGCGGTGCGGCGGTTGGGGTATGCCGCCCGCGCTTTGTGGATCGAAAACCCGCGCCAGTACCGCCAGGCGCTCCCGGCCTTCGATGCGGAAGCCGTCCGCCGCGTGATCGCCCGGACGCTGCATTACTCACTCAATGTGTACAGCCCAGCACATCCATTCGGGGGGAGCGCGCTCGCCGCACCGCTGGATGTGTTTGGGCGGCTGCGCACGGTCGTTTCACCGCGTTTCCGGCGCATCAACGCCGCCGCCGAACGGCTGATCCGCGCAGAAGCCGACGCGGTGCAAGCGCGCATGGCCGCGTCTGGCGCATCGTGGGTCGATTGGGGTGCATACCGCATCGTGGTGCGCCGGGGCGACCCGTCGTGTGAAGTATGGAAACGATCCCCATAGCGAGGCGGATTAGAAAATTTGCCCTCATCCCGCTATAATGCCCGCGATTTTGCACACGACAAGGCTCGAAGCAACCCATGACGACCACCCGCAAACCCGATCCGTTCAAGGCGCACGATAAGCTGACGCTGAGCGTGATCATCCCGTGTTACAACGAAGTCCACACCGTAGAGGATGTCCTCGACCGCGTTGAATCGGTCGGGCTGGCCGACGAGATCATCATCGTGGATGATGGGTCGGTGGATGGCACCCGCGATGTGCTGAAGCGCATTGAAGCGGAACGCCCGCACATCAAGATCGTGTATCACGCCGTCAACCAGGGCAAAGGCGCAGCGCTGGTGACCGGGTTCGGCTACGCGACGAGCGATGTCATGCTGATTCAGGATGCCGATTTGGAATATGACCCCCGCGAATACGGCGTGCTGCTCAAGCCGATTCAGGAAGGCATTGCGACGGTGGTGTACGGTTCGCGTTTTCTGGGCGGCCCGCGCAAGGCGATGAACTTCTGGAACATGGTCGCCAACAAAATTCTCACCTTCACGACCAATTTCCTGTACAACGCCATCATCAGCGATATGGAAACGTGCTACAAAGTGTTCCGGCGCGATGTGGTCAGGAACATGCAGATTCACGCACGCGGATTCGAATTCGAGCCGGAATTCACCGCCAAAGTGCTGAAGCAGGGCATTCGCATCTATGAAGTGCCGATCAGCTACAACGGGCGCGAATGGACGGAAGGCAAAAAGATCAAGTGGACGGATGGTCCCATCGCCATGTGGACGCTGATCAAGTATCGCTTTGTCGATTGATCGCCGCCCGGCCTCCCGCCCCGGTCAGGCATCGGGCGGGACCGGGTGGGTCAGCGCGGTAAGCGCTTCCTGTGCCGCGTTACGCACATACCACTGCGTTTCGCTTTCCTTCACCCCCGCCAGCACATCGATCACGCGGGCTTGTTCCGCCGGGTGCAGCGCCGCCAACCGCCCCAACCCACTCACGGCGCGGTGGCGGACGGTCAAATCAGCGTCGTTCAGCGCGTCGAACAGCGCATCGATGGCGCGGGGATCGTCCAGCTTCGCCAGCGCTTCGGCGGCATTGCGGCGCATCTGCTCGTCGGAATCGTGCAGCGCTTCGGTCAGCAGTTCCAGCGCCCGTACATCCCCCCACCTGCCCAGTACGTAGACCGCGCTGCGCCGCACCATGATGTGATCGCGGCTGCGCGACAGCACGGCGGCCACCCAATCGAACGCCCGCAGATCGTTGAGCGTGCCGAACGCGGTGACCGCGTTGCGCCGCACCTCTGGCGATTCGTCGTGCAGCATCCCGCGCAGCGGTTCCAGCGCCCGCGCATCGTTCAGCTTGCCCAGGGCGGCGGTCGCGCTGCTGCGTGCGCTTTCGGCAGGGTCGTTCAGCAGGGCGACCAGCGGCTCGAACGCGCGCGCATCCCCGATCTTGCCCAGGCTGGACGCGGCGTTCGCCCGCACGGTGGTATCCTTGTCGCTTAGCAGGGCGATCAGCGCGTCGATGGCGCGGGGGTCGCCCAACACGCCCAGGCTGCGCGCCGCATTGCCGCGCACGCTCTGCGCGCTATCGCCCAGTGCTTCGATCAACGGCTCGACCGCCCCCGGATCGCCGGCTTCGCCCAACAGCTTGGCCGCGAAGTTGCGGCGCGAGACATTGTGATTGCGCAGCGCGCCGATCAGCGCGGGCGCGGCATCCGCCTTCAGCGTGCGCAGCCGATCCTCCGCGACGCGGCCTTTCAACCCACCCAACGCCAAATCTTCGACCAGCCGGTCGATTTCCGGCTGCAAGAAGGCTTCGATCAGCGGGCTGAACGTGATCCCCCACTGCTGGCGAATCGTCTCGATTTCCGCCCATTGTTCATGCACGTAGCGGAACTGGTCACGCGGTCTGCCGCGCCGCGCCCAGTACGCCGCGTCGGTCTCCAGTTTTTGCAGCAGCCGCTTTTGTTCCGCCGCCGTCGCAATCCAGCGCACCAGCCGTTCCCAGTTGCGCAGCAGCGCTTCATGCGCCACTTCGACGGTGACCTGCTCGTCGGCGCGGTCTACCAGCAGCAGACGGCCATTCACCAGCGCGTTGATCAGGCGCAGCGCGGCTTCATCGGCGGCAAAATCGGCAAACGGGGCGCGCACGCGGGTGGGGTCACCGCGATCATCGACATTGATCAGCCGGACGAACACCCGCTCCAACCGGGATTGGGCTTCGCGGTCAAGCGCCGTGAAAATTGCTTCGGCGTGACGGCTGATCGCGCCGCTCACCCCGCCCATCGCGACATACGCTTCCAGCGTCAGCCTGTGGACGGGCGCGGAGGTATCGCGCTGAAGATAAAGCTGTTCCAGCGTGAACTGAAGCAGCGGCAGCGCCCCGGCCAGCGCCATCTTGTCCTTGCTTTCGCGCAGGTCGAACACGATTTCGCCCACCAGCCCCGGTGCGAACGCGAGTCCGGCATCGGGCTGGTGCGCGGGCAGTTCGACGGCTTCGCGCAGTTCCATCAGCGTCATGGGCAGCAGCCCGTATTGATGCCGCATGATCAGCCCGCCCAGGTCATGATAGTTGAGCGGACGGTCGTAATAATCAGCGCGCAGGGTGAGCAGCACCGCAACCGCGCCGTCCGGCTCGTTGGCAGCCTGGACGATCAGGTTGATGATGTGGTCGCGTTCTTCCGGCTCGACACCGGGCATGAACAATTCCTCAAACTGGTCGATGAACAGCACCACCCGCTGATCGAGCGCGTAGCCCAGGTTCGCCAACCCCAGGCCGTTGGGGTGGCGCAGTTCGTCCTCCAGCGTGCTGAACGGGATATGCGGCAGTGCGCGGAACAGCCCGCGTGCCAGCGCCCGAATCGGCGTGCTGCCCGGCGTGATCGGCGGGATGTACAGCCACTCGGCGCTCGGTGGGGTTTTCTTCAGGCGCGGGATCAACCCGGCCATGACCACGCTCGATTTACCGCTGCCGCTTGCACCCATCACGGCCAGCAGGCGGGAATCTGGCGCGGTTGCCCGTTCGGTGAATCGTTCGACCAGGGCATGGATGGCCGCCGCCCGCCCATAAAAATCGCCCGCATCATCCTCTTTGAAAGCGTTCAGTCCCTTGTATGGGCTGCGCTGCTTCACCCCCGCCGCCAGCGGTTTGACCGGGGGCGGCGTGTAGACAAAATCGGCCAGCGTGCCGCTTAATGCACCCGTCAGCTTGCCGAAACCGGAATCGAAGGCCGCGCCGCGCATATCGATGTGCTGGGTGCGGTAAATTTCAGCGGGGACGCACTGCACCCAGTGATCGCCATCCGCCCACACCGCATAGATCGGCTTGTTGAACATGAGCGCGACCGCGATCTCCCAGGTCACATAGCTGGAATCCGGCACGTTGGGCGTTGCGACCAGGATCACGGCGGCCACATCCTGAATCGCCTTCTTAATCGCCTTTTCCCAATTGGGCGTACCGGGCATCAGGCTTTCGGTATCGAGCCAATAGCTGATGTGCGCGGCGTTCAGGTTAGCGCGCAGCCGTTCAACGAACGGGTAATCTTTGGTGGAATACGACACGAACACATGAAAACGACTGGCGTGGGTCATGGGCTGCCTGTGGGCGGGAACGAGCCTACTGCTGGACGACGGTTCACGTCATTATAGCCGTTTTGAGGCTGGCATGGGCGGGGTGGTCAGCATGTTCACCCCGCCCGCGGTTGGTTCGCGTTTAGAAGAAGCTGCTGATCGAATCCAGCACATCCAGGATGTTTTCCGGGCTGCCGCTCACGACTTCGGTCAGGCTGGAGCGGGCGATTTCGCCCAGCGCCGCCGTATCCGCATCGGTGCCATACGCCACCGGGATCACGATCACCGGGTTCAGGTCTTCGCGGGTGCGTTCGATCTTGCTGATCACGTCCTCCAGCCGCGAACACCCTTCGGAGTCACACGTATCCTGCCCATCGCTCAGGATCAGCAGGGCGCGAATGCGGTTCGGGTCGCTGATCGTTTCCAGTGCGTCGATGGCGGTGCGGGCTGCCGTGTACAGCGATGTACTGCCGCCCGGCTGTAAACAACTGCCGTACAGCCATACATCGGTGCGCACCGTCCCGCCCCCGAACTGGCAGTTGACGTACGTCAGAATCGACGGGCGGGCGCTTTCTACATTGCTCAACGGCTGCCAGACCGTGATTCGGTCGCTGAACGTCATCAGCCCGATACGGTTGTTCGCACTCATCGCGTTGACGAATGCCGTGATTGCCCCGCGTGCCTGATCCAGACGGCCTTCATTCTCCATCGAGCCGGACACATCCACCAGAATTAGCACATCGGCGGGCTTTTTGACCTGTGTCCAACTATTCTGAATGCCGATCAGCGCGTCCGCCGATGGCACATCCAGGATCGCGGTCGGTTGGTTGGGGTCAACCCCGTTTTCCTCCACGAATGGAAAATCGAGCGGGACGCTGGGATTGGCCGGGCGGAAGCCTTCGCTCATGATAATCTGCTGCATGGGCGGGGTCAGCACGAAATCGGTGAAGATGCGCGCTGCCGTCTGCTGTTCGGGGGTGACCCAACTGGCGTTCACGATGGCGAACGGGTGTTCGTGCCAGAACGTGCCTTCTTCCGGGTAGATGGCGACCAGGCGTTCACGCGGGCGGTTGCAGGTGCGGTCGCCCTGCTGTGCGCCCCGGTTCAGGCAGATCAGGTCGGTTTCTTCCAGCGCCAGGAAATCGAGAAAATCGGGACCGCGCCCGATGTATTCGATGAAATCCTCCGTGCTGGCCGAATAATGGCGGATCAGCGTTTCGATCTGGCTCACGCAGTCGCGCACAGCCTGGTCTTCGACGGCATCCAGGCTCAGCCGCCGTTCGGTGTAGCCGGCGCGGCGCGCACAGGCGTAATATTCGGCAATGGTGGTTGAAAGCCCGGTCGAACTATTGGTCGGGTCGGCATGGCCGTAATATACGGCGCGCCGCCCGGCGAAGATGCCGTAATCTTCCCACCCGTTCGGGCTTTCCAGCACGTTGATCAGGTCATCCCAACTGATGGTGGTTTTGCCCGTCGTCGCCTGAATGGCCTGCACCCGGCTTTCCCACATGCCGATCACGACCGGGGTGAGCGCCGTCGGCTGCGCGGCGGCCAGGTCGAACACCTGCTGACCGGCATTCACGTTGACGATCTCCAGCCAGTGGCTCACGGACGGCTGAAAAATCGTCGGGTGGTACTGGTTCGCCTCATTCGGCGCAGTGATGGCATTCACGATCCCCTGGGCGACCGCGCCCGATGATCCGCTGGTGGGCTGCTGGCCGCGCACGAACACGGGCGGCTGTCCGCCCCAGGGCTGCCCGGTGACCGGGTTCGTCCCGGCTGCTGATGCCTGGTTGAAGGCGGCGATGATGCGCGGCATGTACTGCTGTGTTTCGGGCGAATAGGCGATGAACACATCGACCGCGTTGTTCGGGCGGGCAACGCCGCCGAACTCGGGGTAGGATTCATTGGTGGCGCGCATGTAGTTGGGAAGCGGCGGCGCGGTGACGCTGCTGGCATTTCCGCCGCTGCTGCCCCCGCTGCACGCGGCCAGAATCAGCGCCAGCGTGACGAAAATGACCAGGTTCCGCTGAGAAAAACGCATGGAGTCTCCTTGATACAAAGGTTTCACTTCGTCTATCTCACTATACGCTTTTTGTGTTAAATCCGGCGTGCGACGGGGGGTGAAAAGGGGCGCTGGACGGATGATCCCCATGCATTTGGGGGAAGGCCAGCGGGTCGATACCACTGGCCTTCGCAGAACGGCTTATACCGTTTCCATCACATTGCCAATCTCGTCCATGAGCGCGTGGAACTGCGGAATGTACAACTGCTGTTTCGCATCGCTCAGCGCGACGGGCGGATTCGGATGAACTTCCACCATCAGCCCGTCCGCGCCGCTCGCCTTTGCGACCCGCGCCAGCGGTTTGGCAATATCGCGCCGCCCTGCCGAATGGCTGATGTCCACGATCACGGGCAGGTGGCTTTCCAGCTTCAGCACGGTCACGCCGCCAATATCGAGCGTGTTGCGCGTCCATTTTTCAAAGGTGCGGATGCCGCGTTCGATCAGGATCACGTTCGGGTTGCCGCTGCTGACGATGTATTCCGCCGAGTACAGAAATTCTTCCAGGGTGGCGCTCAGCCCGCGCTTGAGGATCACCGGGCGGTCGATTTTGCCCAGCGCCTTGAGCAGGAAGCTGTTCTGCATGTTGCGCGCCCCCACCCAGAAAATATCGACATAATCCATGAACATGGCGATCTGGCTTTGATCCATGATTTCGCTGGTGATGAACATACCGTACTTGTCGGCCACCTGCCGGGCGATCTTCAGACCCGGTTCGCCTAATCCCTGAAATTCATAGGGCGATGTGCGCGGTTTGTAGGCCATGCCGCGCAGAATCTTCACGCCGCGCTGCGCCAGCGCTGCCGCTGTTTCGTCCATCACGTCATAATTTTCGACCGCGCACGGTCCGCTGATCACCTGAAAACTGCCGTCGCCAATTTTGGTCACGCCGTCCGGCAGAGTGATCACGGTGCGTTCGTCGGCGGTCTTGCGGTGGACGAGAATCTTGGCGCGCCCAGCCTGTTCGGTCATGGCGAGCGATGCGCGGAAAATTTCGCGGAACAGCGCCTTGATCGTCTCATTGCTGAACGGCCCTTTGTTCGCCATCTCCAGCGCGGTCAGCATTTGCGCTTCGCGCTGCGGGTCGTAAAAGTCCTGGTTCATCGTCTGGTGCAGTTTGTCGATCTCCTGCACGATGCGCCCGCGTTCGCTGAGCAGTTCGAGCATTTGCAGGTTGATCTGGTCGATCTGGGCGCGCAGTTCCTGCCGCCGATCCTGGGGGGTAGTCGTCATGGCCTGTTCCTGATGTGCAATCGTCATACTGGCGAGTAGTGGAAAATTATACGCGGGCGGCGCTCGATTGCCCACTGGGACGGCTGGACGGATGCTAAGGAACTGGCACAAAACCGCGCTGCGCGGCCTGTCCACCTGCCGCCCAAGATCGGGTATAGTTAAGGTGTTTCCCTGATCTTGTGCCGTGATGGATACCGTTCTGCATGGATTTTTCCTGCCACACCTGGGCTTTTCATGACCTCACGCTCACCGAAGCGCTCGGCACGATAGCGCGGCTCGGTTTTCGCGCTGCCGATGTTGGTACAGGCACGGGCTTCAACCTCAACCTGGCGCTCAGCCAGCCGCGCCGTGCCGCCGCCGACCTGCGCGATGAGCTGATCGTCTATGACCTGTCCCTGACCGATTTCTACCTGCTCCTCCCACGCATCACCGCCGACGATGCGGCGCGCCGCACCACCGAACTTGACCTGTTCAAAGCGCTGCTGCCGTTCCTGGCCGAACTGAAACCGCCGGGGATCACCGTTTCGCCCGGCATGGTGCAAAAGGACGACGGCGCATTCGACCGAACGTGTACCGCGCTCACCGTGATGACGGATGCGGCGCGGGCGGCGGGACTGCCGCTGAGCATCGAGCCACACCTGGATTCGATGGCCGCCACGCCAGCCGCAGCGCTGCGGCTGGTGAACGCCGTCCCCGGCCTGGGGATCACGCTCGATTGGGCGCAGATGGTCTGCCAGAACATCGCCCATGACGAGATTCTGCGCCTGCTGCCGCACACGCGCCATGTGCAGATGCGCCAGGCCGCCCGCAATCAGCTTCAGACTCCGTTCGAGAAAGGCAAAATCGATGTGCCGCGTGTCATCCACGACCTGATCGAACGCGGGTACGGCGGCGCGGTGTGCGTCGAAATGATGAACATCCCCGGCAAACATGGGATGCAGAAGGTCGATACGCTGCGGGAAAGCGTGCGGATGCGCGATGCGCTGCGCGAAGCCCGCGACCTGGCGGTACGTGCGTTGAAAACCGCCCCTTGAACCAGGCCTTGCACAGCAAAGAAGGACAGCCATGCGTTCCAGACGAACCCTGATCGTGATCGGCGTGATCGTCCTGATCGGCGTGGTCGCCGCCATCATCGCCGCGACTGCTGCGTTCACCCCGGCGGCCACCGAACCCGCGTTCCAGGTCGCGCTCCAGTTTGCCGAAGCGATTGGCCGCCAGGATAACCTGGCCGCACAACGCACGCTGCACCCAACCACCCGTGAATGGGTGATCTACAACTGCCCGAACGGGCAGATCGCCACCTGCCTGAATACGCTGATCCCGGATGAATGGGGCGCATTTCAGAGCGTGGTCTTTCGCCGCGCCACCCCGGACAACACCTCCTGGGATGTCGATCTGATCGCCACCTATGCCGAAGGGGTGGGCTTCAGCGGGGTGTGCATTTATGTGCGCATGGAACGGCTGACGGATGGTCAATGGGTGGTCGCGGGGTGGGCGGGCTGGATTCACTGCGGTGACGAACGTTCGCGCAACATGGCGCGCAACCTGGACGCGCCCAACCGTGCGCCGTAGCTGTGCGGCGCGGGGCGGCCTGTGCGCAATCATGCTGATGGCGGCGTGCGTGCCAGCCCAGTCCCCGGCGGTACGCGATGCCACGCCCGGATCGCCCGTCACCGTGACCGCCGACCGCGTAATCACTGCCGCCTTTCAGGTCGATTATCCGGCGGGCTGGCGCGTGATCACCAGTCCGGCGGGCGAACCGCCGTTCGTGATCCTGGCCGCGCCGGATAACTGCACGGTGGTGCAGGTCAGCGTATCGGTTGAACCCCCCCCGCCGGCCATCGATGCCGCGTGCGCCAGCAGCCCCATCACAGCGACCCAATCCCGCTTTATTGGGCAGACGGCGATCACGATCAGCGGCAGCGCCGCCGACCCCGCCGCGCTCGATTCGGTTTTTGCCCTGCTGCTGGAGACGCTCACCCCCTCATGACGCTGACTCCCCCTGCTGCTGCCGTCCGCTTTCCGCTGCGCCTGCTGGTGATCGTCGTGTGCATCGCGCTGTTCGGGCGGGCGCTGCTGATCGCATCGAACACCGTCTCGTTTCATGGCGATGAAGCCGTCGTCGCGCTGATGGCACGGCACATTCTGGAAGGCCAGCGCCCGACGTTCTTCTACGGCCAGGCGTATATGGGGTCGCTCGATGCGTGGCTGATCGCGGTCGGCTTCGCGCTGTTCGGCCAGTCGGTGACGACGATCCGGCTGGTACAGGGCGCGCTTTACCTGGGGATCGTCGCGTCGGGGTTCGCCGCCGCCTGGAAGGTGACGCGCAGCGCGCCCGCCGCCGCTGCCGCCGGGTTGATCCTGGCCGTGCCATCGGTGCTGTTCGTCACGTACACCACTGCCACCCTGGGCGGGTACAACGAAACCCTGCTCCTGGGGTCGCTGGTGCTGATTCTGGCGTTCGACCTGGACGGCGCGCGCGCCCGGTCGCCGCTGCGCTGGGCTGCGTTGGGCGTATGCGCCGGAGTCGGCTGGTGGACGAACGCGCTGATCGCGATTTACGGGCTGCCTGCCGCCGTGCTGATTCTGTACCGTGCCGCACATGGGCGGATCACGCTCCCGGTGCTGATGCGGGGGATAGGCATCGCGTTGGTCGGCTTCCTGGTCGGCGGCGCGCCCTGGTGGGCGTTCGCGCTGGAGACGAATTTTGCCCCGCTCGCCTTCCTGACCGGTTCCGGGTCGGGGTCGGGCTTCGCCGGGACGGACGTGTTCAGCCTGCCGTTGAGCGAACGCCTGCTCGGTTTCTTCCTGCTCGGCATCCCGACCGTGTTCGGGCTGCGTTTCCCCTGGTTCCCGGCTTATTTCCTGCCCGCTGTCGGCTTGTTCGCGGCGGCGGTGGTGGGGATTGCCCTGTTCCGATTCTTCTTCGGCGCGGCACGGCGATCCATTCCCGCCGATAGCCGCCTGGTAATTGGCGTGCTGATCGTGGGGTTTTCGGTGGTGTATCTGGCCTCCCGTTTCAGCTTCGACCCCACCGGGCGCTATTTTCTGCCGCTGGTGCTGCCGTTCGCCGTCGTGGTGGGCGCGTGGGTCGGGCAGTCATGGGAAAGCGCCACCGTTCCGCGCCGCATCCTGGCCGCTGCAATCCTGGCGCTCGTGATCGGCTACCAGGCGGCGGGGCAGATCAGCACAGCGCTGACTTATCCCGGCTTCACCACCCAGTTCAACCTGGATACGCACATCCCCAACGACCAGGACGCGGCGCTGATCGCGTTTATCGATGCGCAGGGGCTGCGGCGCGGCTATACCCAGTACTGGATCAGTTTTCGCCTGGCGTTCCTGACGGGCGAACGGATGCAGTACAGCGCCAGCCTGCCGTACCTGCCGAATTTACGCTATACCCCGCTGGACGAACGCTACGCGCCGTACCGCGCCGCCGCCGATGCCGCCTATGACGCGGGCGAACCGCTGGCGTTCATCATTGCCCAGACAACGCCCAACGTCACGCCGATCCGCGCCTGGCTGGAAGGCCAGTTCGCGGCGGCGGGCATTACCTACAGCCGTGCCGATCTTGGCATGTACGCGGTCTATTACGGGTTCAGCGCACCGCCGCCGCGCCCGCCGTTCACCGATGGGACGGGCGCATCGTGAGGCGGTAAGCCCAACGTCTGCGTCCACGCATCGACGTTCATCGTGTGGTACAGCCGCGCCATGTCGAGCGCGGTGTACGGCGTGTCGTTTTCCAGCCACCACAGGATCAGCCCGATCAGCGATGAAGCCATGTGTTCGATCAGCACATCGAACGGCAGATGAAAGCTGCCGATCCCGGCGGCGGCGGCATAATCCGTGAACTGCTTGCGAATTTGCCCGGCCAGATACGCCTTGATACTTGCGTTCAGCGCGTGGGCGGTGCTGGCGCGCTGAAGCACGCGGTACAGGTCGCGGAACTCCTCCGCCTGCTGAAACGCGACCAGGCTGGGCGGGTGGCCGTCGCGCCGCAGGTCGGCGGTGGTGAAGCCCGGTTTATCGGCCATGAACGCATCGTACATATCCTTCAGGCAGTTGATCAGCAGATCGTCCTTGTCATCGTAGTGCAGGTAGAATGTGGCACGGCTGAGATCGGCACGGTCTGCGATGTCCTGAATCGTGATCGGGTCATAGCCGCGTTCGAGCGTGAGCGCGATCAGCGCATCGGCCAGCATTTTACGGGTGCGGGCGCGGCGGCGATCCGGACGGGCGCTTTTTTCATCTTTCATCGTGCCTCCTAAGACAGGGTGTCGTCTCTTGAAACGGTTGAAATGTCAAATTCTGGACACAGCGTAAAATTCACAGCTTGACGCGGCAAACGGACTGCCTGTATTGTAGACATGCTGTATAGAATTATCCACATCGGCCTGGATCGTCCAGCATTCGCAACCTTACATTCACAGGATGGCATTGATATGGTCAAGTCGATTCCGAAATATCCGGCGCCGCCCATCATCGGGGCTTTGAGCGAATTCCGTGCCGACCAGCTCGGCTTTCTGCTGCGTGCGCGTGACCGGTTCGGGGACATCGTCGAAATTCCCTTCTTCACGCAGCGCGTGATCCTGATCAACCACCCCGATCTGATTCAGGCGGTGCTGGTGGAACATGCCGACAAAGTGCAGAAAAGCCCGCTCGATCATGCCATCTTCCGGCAGTCGTTGGGTCAAGGGCTGATCACCAACGAAGGCGCGGCGCACAAGCAGCAGCGCAAGCTGATGCAGCCCGCTTTTCATGCCAAGCGCATCGAAAATTACGGCGCAGTCACGACCGATTTCACCGAAAAGCTGATCGCGGACTGGCGCACGGGCGGGCAGGTCGATATTCACGATGCCATGACCAAACTCACGCTGTTCGTGGTGAGCAAAGTTCTCTACGACGCGGATTTGAGCCAACAGGCCGACGGCATTGGCGAAGCCGTACACCTCATCAACCATGAAGGCGAAGAACAGTACAAACAGGGGTTCACCGTACCTTCGTGGATTCCCATCCCGCAGAATCGGCGCATTCAGCGGGCGGTCAAAGACCTGGATGCTGCCCTGATGCCCGTCATTGAAGCGCGGCGCAAAAGCGGCGAAGACCGGGGCGACCTGCTTTCGATGCTGCTGGCTGCCCAGGATGAAGAGACGGGCAGCGGCATGACTGACCAGCAGGTGCGCGATGAAGCGGCGACTCTGTTCGTGGCCGGGCATGAAACCACCTCTAATGCGCTCTCGTGGACGTGGTATCTGCTGGCGCAGCACCCCGACGCTGAAGCGAAGCTGCACGCCGAACTCGATGCGGTGCTGGCCGGGCGCACGCCGACGCTGGCCGACCTGCCGAAGCTGAAATACACCGAACAGGTGATCAAGGAATCGATGCGGCTGTACCCGCCCGCGTGGATTCTGAACGGACGTGCGCCCCAGGAAAATTTCGAGATCGACGGCTACCGACTGGAAAAAGGTACGGTCGCGTTCATTTCACCATATGTCATGCACCGTGACCCGCGCTATTTCGAGCAGGTCGATCAGTTCATGCCGGAACGCTGGACACCAGAATTCGAGAAAGCCCTGCCGCGCTACGCCTATTTCCCGTTCGGCGGCGGGCCGCGTGTGTGCATTGGCAACAGCTTCGCCATGATGGAAGCGCGGCTGGTGCTGGCGACAATGGCGCAGCGGTATGCACTGCGTGTCGATCAGGCCGCGCCCGTCGTGCCGGAAGCGCTGATCACGCTGCGCCCGAAAAACGGCATTCGGATGCGCATTGAACGCCGCACCCCACAGGTGGAATCCGCTGAAACGGCTGGTACAAATACACAAACCCCTGTGTCAATGCAGGCCTAGCGACGCTGCCATCGCGCCTGGAAAGCCTACGCCGTTCATTCGTGTTCTTTCCAGGCTTTGGCAATATCGTACAGCCTCACCCCTGGTGATTCTGCACAGGTCAAGCGGTTACGGGGTTAGATGATCGTGTGATTCACGGTGGGATAGGCGGGCAAAAAGCACCAAATGGAAATCCTGCTTGTGCAAAACCGCTAAAATAGCGTCGGTTTTTTCATTTTACATGAATATGCTTCGCTGTTGTGTGGGGGCGTACACTTCCGGTTGTGTCATTTTGTAGGAACGACCGTACTACTGGAGAAACCCCCATGCGGAACTATCTACGTTTAGGAAAGCGGCTGTTCACCCTGGCAGTGGCGACGCTTGTCCTGGCTGCATTCGGCATCACGTCGGTGTCGGCTCAGGATGCTACCCCCTCCATGCAGGACATCACGACCTTGAGATTCGGGATCGATACCGCATGGGTCATGCTGACGGGCTTCCTGGTCTTTTTCATGCAGACCGGGTTCGCACTGCTGGAAACGGGCATCATCACCCACAAAAGCGCGGTCAATGCGCTGCTGGAAAACTTCATCGACGCAGGCCTGACCGTGCTGGTCTGGTGGGCTATCGGCTTCGGGATCGCCTTCGGTGCCGATAACGGCAGCGGCTTGTTCGGCACAACGCTGTTCGCGCCGGGGCTTGCGGAACTCAGCCAGCCGTTCGGGGCGCTCAACATCAGCATCGGCACGTTCTTCTTCTTCCAGTTCGCATTCGCGGCCACTGCCAGCACCATCACGACGGGCGCAATGGCCGAACGCACCGATTTCGTCGGTGACCTGATCTACAGCGCCATCATCGCCATCGCCATCTACCCCGTGATCGTCCATTGGGTGTGGGGCGGCGGCTGGCTGGCGACCCAGGGCTTCTACGATTTCGCGGGCAGCACCGTCGTGCATACCGTCGGCGGGGTAATCGCCCTGATCGGCGCGATCATGCTTGGCGCTCGTCCAGGCCGCGTGTGGGGCAAACCGCCGCGCCCGCACAACCTGGCACTGGCGACGCTCGGCACCATGATCCTGTGGTTCGGGTGGTACGGGTTCAACCCTGGTTCTACGCTCGGTGTGATTGGCTATGAAAACCTGATCGGCGTGGTGACGCTGAATACCACACTGGGCGCAGGTGCGGGCGCAATGATGGCGATGTTCTTCCAGTACTTCCGCACGGGCAAGTGGGATCTGATGATGGCGCTCAACGGGACGCTGGCCGGGCTGGTGGGCGTGACGGCGGGCTGCGCGTTCGTTTCACCCGTCGCCGCCATCGTGATTGGTGCAACGGGCGGTGTCCTGATGATCCTGGCGGCGGAAGTCATCGAACGCGCCAAAATCGATGATGCGGTGGGCGCATTTGCGGTGCATGGCGCGTGCGGCATCATGGGGACGCTGGCGATTGGCCTGTGGGCGGAACCGACGCTCACCACCTTCGGCGCGCACGCGGGCAAGGCGGGGCTGTTCCTGGGCGGCGGCACCGATATTCTGTTCACGCAAATTCTCGGCTCGGCTGCCACGATTGTGTATGTGAGCGTGACGACCGTGATCATGTTCGGCGTGCTGGCGGCAGTCAAGCGGCTGCGCGTGAACCCCAAAGCCGACCTGGTTGGGATCGACATTTACGAACACGGCGCAAGTGTGTGGCCGGATGTGCTGCCGCACCCCGAAGACACCGCGACCGAAGCGGGCAAACGCGCAGCGGCGGCGGCTCCCGCAGCGGGCGATTAGCGCCAACGTTTAAGCGAATCGACGGGTACAGCGGGCGGCTCTGTCAGGAGCCGCCCGTTTTTGTTGAGTCTGTGGTCGCGTTCAGATGAACAGCTTGAGCTTCTGAAAATCCTTGCGCAGCGTATCGCGCTGGCTGGCACTGTACAGGACCACCGCCGGATGATACAGCGGGAGCAGGTGAATATCGCCATACGGCAGCTTGCCGCGCAGCAGCCGCCCGTGTAATTCGCTGATCTTGCCGCCCTGTTCGGGCAGGTCAAGCTTTTTGAGCAGGTACGCCATCGCAAACCGCCCCAGCGCGACGATCACCCCTGGCTGAATGATCTCGATCAGTTGATCGACGTAAGCGCTGTAATAGGCCAGTTCTTCCGGCAGCGGGTCGCGCTTTTCCGGCGGGCGGTCGAGCAGCAGGTTGGTCACGAACACATCGTCGCGCTTCAGGTTGATCGCGTTCAGCATTTCGTTCAACACTTCGCCCGACTGCCCAATGAACGGCACCCCTTGTTCGGCTTCATTTTTGCCAGGCGATTCCCCAATGAACAGGATATTGGCATCCGGGCTGCCTTCGCCCAGCACGGGCAGCCCGCCGCTTTTGACGCGGAACCCATACAGCGGCGAATCGGTCGCGTTCACCAGCCGCAGCCGCAGCTCGCGCAGCATCGCTTCTTTACGGGCGAAGGTGACGGCATCGGTGTGCGGCTTGCGGCTGACGCGGTTAGGCAGTGCTTCGCGGATGGCGACGATCAGCTTTTGCATATCGAGCGCAAAGCGGGTGTGGCTCAGCTCCAATGCCTGCCGCCGCATGAACGGGCGCAGTTCCTCCGGCAGTTGATCCGGCGATGGGAGCGCCGCACGCCCCACCAGTACCGGAATGATGCGTTTTTCGCGCTGAAGCGCCGCCGCAATTTCCAGCCGCACAAAATCATCCCACAGGTCGAGCCGCCGCCGCCCGGTTTCATCGCTGGCGGTGAGCCACTGCGGACCGATCACGATCAGAAAGACATCGCACCCGGCGACGGCATTTTCAATCGTTTCCACGAAATCCTGCCCCGGTTTGATGCTTTCAATATCCATGAAAATATCTTTTGCGTCGAAATGCTGAAGCAGGTGGTCGAGCATCCGCCCGACATGGCCTTCCGAATCGACACGGCGGTAATTGATGAAAATACGGCTCATAAGGCGGCGTTCATCCGTTTCATTCGGCGGCAGTGAGCATGGCTTTGACGGCTTCGAGCGTCTCGAAAATCGTCGGGAGTGGGTCGCCCCACAGCGTCGGCACATGCACTTTCAGGCCGGGGAGCGCGGGCGTGGTGTAGCACTCGTCGGCATCGAGCGCTTGCAGCCGATACCCGTGATCGCTCGCCTGGCGGTAGAACATCGCCTGGTCGCGCAGCGGGTCGATCAACCAGTATTCCGGCACGCCGCCCTGCTCGTATTCGGTGAACTTCTCGCCGCGATCCCGGATGTCGCTCTCCTCAGAGATGATCTCGATCACGATGTCCGCCGGGCCATCCATATACGTCGGCGTGAGCGGGTGCGGGTTGTCATTCAGCACGACGAACAGGTCAGGCTCACGGCGGCGGTTGGGAAAGGCAGGCAGCCGCATCACGAACGGCTGTAGGATCACCCGCCCATGCTGTGTCGTCTCGAAATAAGACCGAAGTAGGATCAGGAGATACTGCAAGATGAGCGAATGTCTGAGCTGTGTAGGCGACAATTGGATCACATACCCTTCGATGTATTCGCAGTGTCCGGCTGCATAGCGCGCCAGATAGTCCTCCAGCGCCACGCCCGCCGCGATGATGTCCCCGTGAATGTCCAATGCCCGTGCGCCTGCCAGCGCGTCGGCGCTCACCTGCGGTTCGGTACGCAGTACCATGATTCCCGTCTCCGCTGCTCCCCGTTCGGGTCGATAAATCCATTATACAGGTCATTTGACGTGCTGCGATTGAACAATCGTTCTGGTTCAGTCGATGTCAGCCGCGCCGCCCTTTTTTCGCCAGCAGGCCGCGATACAGACTGTCCATATCCGTGACCAGGCGGTCGATTCCATAACGATCCACCATCGCGGCTTGTGCGGCGGCGATGGCGGCTGCCTTCGGCGGCTGGCGCACTGCTTTCAGAATCGCGTCGGCCAGCGCTTCGACATGCTCGCTGGGAACCAGTACCCCGAACTGCCCTTGATCGAGCAGGTCGGGCAGGCCGCCGACCGCCGTCGCCACCACCGGGAGACCCGCCGCCAGCCCTTCGATCACGGTGACGGGCGTGCCTTCATTCACACTGCTGATCACCAGCAGGTCAAGATCGCTGTAAATTGGCGCGACATCCTCAATCCACCCGGTGATCACGACCGCATCGGCCAGCCCCAATGCGGCGATCTGCGCTTCCAGCGCTGACCGCAGTTCGCCATCCCCCACCAGCATGAACCGCGCCGCTGGCATTGCCTGGCGGATGCGCGCCGCCGCGTTCAGGAACAGCGCATGATTTTTCACCGGGACGAGCCGCCCGACCACGCCGATCAGCGGAGCATCCGCCGGGATGCCGTGCTGCGCCCGGAAGTTCCCCTCATGGCGCGGGATGCGGGCGAAGCGTTCCAGGTCAAGGCCAAGCGGCAGCACGGTGATGCGCGACCGCCGGGCGATGCGAAATTCGTCGGCCAGTTCGCGCCGCAGCCCTTCGGTGAGCGTGATCACGGTATCGCTGAGGCGGGCGGTGAAGCGTTCGATCAGGATGAACACGCGGGTGAGCAATGGATTGAAGTAGCCGCGAAAGGTATGCCCATGAAAGGTATGCACGATCACCGGGACACCCGCCAGCTTCGCGGCGATGCGCCCGACGAACCCGGCTTTGGCGGTGTGGGTATGCACAATATCCGGCTTCAGTTCGCGCAGCAGACGGTACACCTTGTACACGGTGATCAGGTCACGCACGGGGTTGAGTTCCCGCCCCAGTTCGGGCAGGATGCGCGGGGTCACCCCGTGCTGCGCGGCGTAATAGGCCATATCACCTTCATCAGCGCCGACGCTGCCGCTGAGCAGCACGCTTTCATAGGCCGGGGTGGTCAGTTTTTCCGTGAGCAGGGTGACGTGAATGGCAGGCCCGCCGATGTTCAGCCGGGCGATCACGCGCACGATGCGGATCGGTTTCGACTCTGGGGAATTCATACGTTCGTCCTAAAGCTGTGAAAACGGGCAGGCCGGGCGGCGCTCACGGTGAATCGATGAACGCCCGGTGCCACGCTTCTAAGGTCAACAGCGCCCACAAGCGCCCACCATGATCGCGCCTGCCCTCCACATGATCATCGATCAGGCGGCGGACGGCGGGCATGTGCAGCAGGCCGCGATCCCGCGCCCTGTCATCGAGCAGAATCTCGCGGACGATGCGCGAATCGCGCCGCAGCCACGCCCCAAGCGGCACGCCGAACCCATGTTTCGGGCGGTCGATGATCGAATCCGGCAGCAGCCCGCGTGCGCTTTCCTTCAGAATAAACTTGGTCGTGCGCCCTTTCAGCTTGAGATTCGCCGGAATCTGCGCGGCCAGTTCGATGAGCGCATGATCGAGAAACGGGGCGCGCCCTTCCAGGCTGGCCGCCATCGCGGCGCGATCCGTCTTGATCAGCAGGTCGTCGGGCAAGTACGTGCGCATGTTGCCGAACAGCAAATCGGGCAGGGAGCCGCCATGCTGCATGTGCGCTTCAAACATCGCCCCGGCCAGGTCGGTTTCGGGGTGAAAACGCTCGGCGTTGAGCAGCGCTTTGACGTGATCGAAGCTGAACACGCGGATCAGGTCGAAATACGCTTGTGACGGAGGCAGCGCCGCCGCATTCAGGAAACGTTTGGCGCGCTTGAGCAGGTTGTAATAGCCTGTGCCTTCCGGCAGGCGGTTGAGCGCGCCCGCCCCCGCCCGGATCAGGCGCGCCGGGACGGCCTGCTGAAGCCGCCGCGCCACCCCCGCCGCGTAAAAGCGTTCGTACCCGGCAAACAGCTCGTCGCCGCCATCGCCCGTGAGCGCGACGGTGACATGTTCGCGGGTGAGTTTGCTCACCAGGTAGGTCGGGATCGCGCTGCTGTCCGCGAACGGCTGATCGTGATGCCAGACCAGTTTGGGCAGCAGGTCGAGCGCGTCGGCCTTGACGGTGAAGGCGGTGTGTTCCGTCCCCAGGTGGCGGGCGACCTGTTCGGCATACCCCGTCTCATCGAAGCTGGAGTCGCCCTCGAAGCCGATGCTGAAGGTCTTGACCGTCCCGGCGTGGCGCTTCATCAGCGCGACGACGAGCGAACTATCCAGGCCGCCGCTGAGAAATGCGCCCAGCGGGACATCGCTCAGCAGGCATTGCTTGACCGATTCTTCCAGCGCGGCGCGCACCCGTTCCGCCCAGGAGCGGGCAGCGTCCGCCGCATCGGGCGCGGAGTCGGCGGGGGTGGGCGGCCTCCAGTAATCGGCTTCGCTTTTGATGCGCTCGCGGTCTGCGCCGCGCGTGCGAATCGTGAGCGTTTGCCCCGGCAGCACCGCCTGAATGAAGCTGAACGCCGTTTCCGGCGCGGGCAGATACCCGAAGCTGAGATACGCGGGCAGCATGGCCGTATCGCGCTCGAAACGTGATTGACGCGGGACGAGCGGGTGCGCCAGCAGCGCTTTTATTTCGCTGGCGAAGGCGCAGACCGTGTGATCGAGATAGTAGTACAGCGGCTTTTCGCCCATGCGGTCACGGGCGATGTGCAGTTCGCCCGTTTGCGCATCCCACAGCGCGAACGCGAACATGCCGCGCACATGGCGCAGCCCGGCCAGCCCTTCGGCGCGGTACAGCTCGATCAGCGTTTCGGCATCGCTGGTGCTGCGCCAGCGCACCTCACGGAGCGGCGGGAGCCGTTCGCGCAGTTCTAGATGGTTGTACAGTTCGCCGTTGTAGGCCAGTGTGTAGCGCCCATCGTGCGAACGCATGGGCAGCGCCCCGGCAGGCGAAAGATCGAGAATCGCCAGCCGTCGGTTGCCCAATGCCGCCGCGCCATCGGCGGCCACCGCCCCTTGATCCGGCCCGCGATGGACGATCTGCGCGATCATCGGCTCGACTTCGGCGGGGTTGGCCTGTTCCCCGTTCACATAGACAATGCCCGCGATCCCGCACACGATCTCTGCTCTTTCAACGCCCTGAGGTCAAAATACGGTCATACAATGCTTGCGTCGCTGCGATCATGCCGTCGGGCGTGAAGTGTTCGCGCAGCCGCGCCGCGCCCGCCGCGCCCATCTGCGCCCGCAGCCCCGCATCGGCCAGCAGGTGACGCAGCGCAGCAGTGATCGCGTCCGGATCACGCGGCGGAACGAGCAGCCCGGTCGCGCCATCGACGACAATTTCGGGGATCGCGCTGGCACGGCTGGCGATCACGGGCTTGCCCGCCGCCATCGCTTCCAGCAGCACCAGCCCGAAGCCTTCCCACAGCGACGGCATCAGGAACACATCGAACGCGCCCATGAGTGCGGCGGCATCGGCACGCCAGCCCAGAAAATGCACGTTCTTTGCATCCATTCTATCCGCAACCAGGCTTTCCAGCGCGGCGCGTTCGTCGCCATCGCCCACGATCACCAGGTGCGCATCCGGGAAAGTATCGGCAGCCTGCAAAAAACCGATCAGCCCGTAGCGCATCCCTTTTTGCGCCGTCACGCGCCCCACCATGCCGATCAGCGGCGTGCCGGGGGGGATGCCCAGTGCAGCGCGCAGGTCGGGCGGCGCGGCGGGCGGCGCTGACGGCAGCCCATAATGGATGCGGGTGATTTTGGACGGCGGCGCGCTTTCGACCGCGATGCTGAAGGCTCGGATCGCGTCGGAAATGGCGATACCCTGATCGACCATGCGCCACTGCGCGGCGTGGATCGCCCGCCAGTGCGGTTGGCGGCGGAAGGCATCGTCGTTGTGGCGGCTGGTGACCACCCGGCGCACGCCCGCCAGTTTCGCGGCGGGAATCCCGTACAGGTCGGCATGGAGCAGATGCGTATGCACGATGTCCGGGCGTTCGCGCCGCAAAAGTGGGATCAGGCGGCGGATCAGCCCGACATCGCCATGATGGTGGATGATGGCACGCTCGAACGGGACACCGACCTGTGCGGCGGCGTGCGCCAGCGCATCGACCGGGTGACCGGGTTCGACCAGCGCGATCAGCCGGGCATCGGTTCCGGCGGCGCGCAGCCCCGGCAGCAGGGTGAGCAGGTGACGCTCTGCGCCCGCGATGCCCGTCACCTTGATGAGATGGACGACGTGCATCAGCCGCTTCGGTTGGTTCCGTCCGCGACGGACGCGGTTCCGCCCGCGACGAACGTCTTATACCATTCGAGCGTGCGCGCCAGCCCGGTATCGAAATCGACGACGGGGCGAAAATCGAGCAGATCGACCGCTTTCTGAATGGCGGCGCGGCTGTGTCTGATGTCACCGGCGCGTTCCGGGGCGAACTGGGGCGCGAGAGTCGTGCCTAAAATTGCGTTCATTTTGTCGAGCAGGTCGAGCAGCGAAATCCGCCCGCCCGTCGCCAGGTTCATCACCTGCCCGGTGGCATTCGGCGCGGACGATGCCAGCAGGTTGCCATACACCACGTTATCGATGTACGTAAAATCGCGCGATTGTGCGCCATCGCCGTAGATGATGGGCGCTTCGCCGCGCAGCATCGCCCCGGCGAACCTGGGGATCACTGCCGCGTACTGGCTGGTTTCATCCTGGCGCGCCCCGAACACGTTGAAATAGCGCAGCGCGACCGTCTCCAGCCCGTAGACCGCTGTGAACGCCTGGCAGTAATATTCGCCCGCCAGCTTGCTTACGCCATACGGCGAGAGCGGGTGCGGGGGCATGGTTTCGTCCTTGAATTCGCCTTCAATATCGCCATAGGCCGACGACGACGCAGCATACACCACGCGCCGCACCGCATTGTCTTTCGCGGCAATCAGCACATTCAGCGTCCCGGTCACGTTGAATTCATGCGTGGTCAGCGGGTCATCGATGCTGCGCGGCACGGATGGCAGCGCCGCCTGATGGAACACGACCTCTACGCCCTGAAAAATCTCGCGCAGCGCCGGTAGATCGGTCACGCTCGCTTCGTGGAAGGTGTAGCTTTCCGGCGGCAAATGCGCCAGGTTGTCGCGCTTGCCCGTCGTCAGGTTGTCGATCACGCGGACTTCATGACCGTCGCTCACCAGCCGTTCGACCAGGTGTGACCCGATGAAGCCCGCCCCGCCTGTGACTGCGTACCGTCGTTTCGTCGTCATATGCTGTGCTGTCGCGTCCTTCAAGAATGCGGTTGAATGCAGGTCAATTCACGCAGTGGGCGCGGCAGTGCGGCGCTTGTGCGCCTGCCACAATGCCATCATCACCCCAAACATGATCCCCATCCCTGCTAACCCGGCTGCCCCCATGATCAGCGCGGTGTGCGGCGGCAGCAGGCTGACGGCCAGCCCGAACGTTCCGAACAGGATCGCCAGGCCGTACAGGATGAACAGGGTTTGCCGCTGGCTCAGCCCGGTATTGAGCAGCCGGTGCGATGAATGATCTTTCCCGCCCAGCAGCGGCGAACGCTTCTCTACCAGGCGCGTGACTACGACCAGAAAAGTATCGGTCAGCGGCACGCCCAGGACCAGGATCGGCACCATCCACGTCACGTTGAGCGGCTGCGCGCCGAACTCCAGTTTGATTCCCAGCACCGCCAGTACGAATCCCAACACCAGCGACCCCATATCGCCCATAAAGGTGCTGGCCGGGTTGAAATTGTAGATCAGAAAGCCGAAGGCACTGCCCGCCAGCGCCGCCGCCAGCGAACTGACCAGCGTCAGCCCTTCATTGAAGGCCAGCAGGGTAAAAAAGATCGCGGCGATCCCGGTCAGCCCGGCGGCCAGCCCATCCATGTTATCCATGAAGTTCATGGCGTTAGTCAGCCCGACCACCCATAACACGGTGAGCGTATAATCGATGAGCGCGGCATCGAACAGGCGGATATGGATGCCGCTGCCGATCAGGATCAGCGCGGCGATGGACTGCGCGACCAGGCGCACGCCGATCCCCAGGTTGTAGCGGTCATCGGCCAGCCCCACCAGCGCCAGCATCCCCGCACCCGTCAGCACCGCGCCCAGTTCGACGATGTGCTGCGGCGGGCTGAACAGGATGAGCGAGATCAGGAACGCCGCGAAGATCGCCAGCCCGCCCATGAGCGGCTTGGCTTCGACGTGAATCTTTCGCTGCGGGTTGGGCTTGTCGATCACGCCCAACCGGAAGGCAATCGCCCGCGAAAGCGGGGTCAGGCTCAGCGAAGCGGCGAAGCCGACCACGAGAATTGGCACAAACTGAAGGGAGTCCATATGCGCTGTACGCTCCTGCAAAAATCGCTTGTCAGTATACATTAACTTTGTGAGACAACCAGACCGGGGGTTTCGGTTTCAGCCCGCCAAAACCACGATTGTGAACGCCCAATGTTCTGGGATCACGCTTGTCGAAATGCGCCAGGTGCGCCTATGATGCAAGCGAAGGATAAGAGAAGGAATGGCTTCATGCACGATACGCGAACGGCGGTGCGCCGCGTGCTGGTGATCACGCTGGCGCTCAACCTGACGGTTTCGGCGGCCAAGATCGTGATTGGCGTGGTCACAGGGGCGCTGTCGGTCACAGCGGACGGGTTTCATTCACTGATGGACGGCGCATCGAACCTGCTCGGCCTGGTCGCTCACCGAATCGCCGGGAAACCTGCCGATGCCGACCATCCGTATGGGCATCGGCGCTATGAGACGCTGGCAGCGGCGGGGGTGGGCGTGCTGCTGCTGGTGACCGCCTTCGAGATCGTGAGCGGGGCGCTGGAACGGCTGCAAAATCCACAGCCGCCGCAGGTTTCGCCGCTCACAGTGGCGGTGCTGGTTGGCACGCTGATCGTAAACGTGATCGTGAGTACCTATGAACGCCGCGAAGGGCGGCGGCTGCGTTCCGAACTGCTGATCGCGGACGCGGCCAACACGGGCGCGGATGTGTATGTGACGCTTTCGGTGCTGCTCAGCATGTTCCTGGTCGCGGCAGGGTGGGTATGGGCGGATACCCTGGCCGCGCTCATCATCGTCGGGCTGATTGGGCGGGCGGCCTGGCAGATTTTGAGACGCACGGGCGGCGTGCTGGTCGATACCGCGCCGTATCCGTCGGATCGGCTGGCGGGGCTGGCGGCCAGCGCGCCGGGCGTGGAAAGCGTGATCCGCGCCCGCAGCCGGGGAACCCCGGATGCAGCCCATATCGACATCGATGTCCAGGTTCACCCGGCCATGACCGCCGTGCAGACCGCCGCGATTGCCGAAGCGATCCGCCAGCAGATGCGCGATCACCTGGACGGGGTGAGCGAAATCGAAGTGCATTTCCAGCCGCCCGCGCACGCGCCTGCCGATTACGCGCTGGAAGCCCGCGCCCACGCCGATGCGATGGGGTTATCGACCCATGAGGTGCGGGTGAACGACCTGCCCGCGGGTAAACTGCTCGAAATGCATGTCGAAGTCCCGCCGGGGCAGACGTTGGGCGAAGCGCACGCCCAGGTGAGCGCGCTGGAAGCCCAGGTACGCGCCAGCCTGCCAGAACTGGCCGAAGTGGTCACGCACATCGAGCCGCGTGAAAACGCCGCCGCGCTCACCGATGAAAACGCGGCGGAGGCCGTATGCGCACGGGCGTTGGGTCTGCTGAAGGCTCGGTTCCCTTCCGCCGACTGGCACGATCTGCGGGCGGCGGGCGCGTCGGATCAGGGCTTCACGGTCACGCTCCATGTCGGGCTGGATGCGCAGATCACGGTTGAAGCCGCGCACCGACTGGCGGAAGAAGCCGAAACCCTGCTAAGATCGGCTGACCCGCGTATCCGCCGGGTGACGATCCATACCGAACCGCTGGAAGCATTGGCATAACAGGAAGCGAAAAGGCGCAGCATGACCCCTATCAAGCTCAGACCGATCCTGATACTGGTGTGCGCTGCCGCGTTCGTCAGCGCGTGTAACCTTGCCCGTCCCATCCCAACGCCCACACCGCAGCCGACTCCGGCGTTCGTCCCGCCCACGCCGCTGCCGGGGCAGCCATCGCTCACCCCATTGGGGCAGGGTGGAGGCCGCACCGTGACGGGCGAAAACGGGCAGGTGTGCGTGATCCCGCCGGGGTGGGTAGAATATACCGTCGAGACGGGCGATTCGATGGGACTGCTGGCTCAGCAGACGGGCAGTACGATCCAGCAGTTGACGACGACCAACTGCCTGAACAACCCGGATAACCTGTTCGTGGGGCAAACGCTGTACCTGCCGCGCCCGCCTGTGATCAGCGGGTGAGGTGGCGGGTTTAACCCCCCAGATCAACAAGGCGTAACACGATGGCTTCTATCCCTCCTTCATCCACTCCCATCGACGACCACACGCCGCTTACACCTGACGAGCGCAACGCGATGCGTGCCTATTTGCAGCGGAGCGAAGTTCGGTTATCCACCCTGCACCGAATTGCGGTTGCATTCATCAGCGGAGCCGGGCTGTTGTTCCTCTTCCCTATGTTCTTCAAAGACGAGATCGTCACCCTTATCCGCGTGTTTTTAGCGCACATCAGTGAACCGATTCCGGTCGATGCCAGCAGCGCCGCCGCAGTCCGGCTGTTCCTGTACGCTTGCGTGGGCTACCCGTTCCTGCTCTCTTTTTCCATTCCTGTGTATTCCATGTACATTCTGATCAAGGATGTGGTGCATTTCTACTTCACGATTTATGCGCCCGGTTTCCCGCATTCGTTGATCACGCCGTCGTTTGCACTATCGGGGATCAGTTTTTCGCCGGATGAAAGTCCCCAGGTCAAAAAGCGCGTGTTTGAATCGCAATACAAATCAGAATCGATCAATTTTGCCATTCCGTTCAGCAAAGAACGGCGCGAACAGTATTTCGATGAGACGATTCGCACCACCGATGGTGCAATCTTGCCCAAATCACGCGGGTATGATGGGCTTGTGGAAAGTGGGGTCATTGACCCCAGCGTAAATCGGGTCACAGTCGAACGGCTGAATGCCGCCTTTGGCCTGGCGCGCACGCTGGATCGCCAGCTTGTTGAAGAAGTCGCCACCACTGAATTATCGCTGGTGCGGCATATCCTTTACCTGCGGCGGTTGGTGCTGCGCTATGTACGGACGCTGTTGATGTTGATCTGGACAGCGCTGATCACCTTCCTGATGCTGCCCTTCCTGGAAGGAGAACGGTTTCCAACGATGCTGGTGCTGGCCATAGGGTATAGTCTTTGGGCTGGTGGTGTGGTTCCCATCATGCGCACGCCGCTCGCCTGGATTTACCGTCATACCCAGGGAATCCCGGATAAAAACCAGATTGACCGTCAGCTCACGCTGCTTGAAACGCAGGTGCGTCCCTTCGTCTATGGCGCAATGCTGACATCCGCAGCGGCACTTGTGCTGGCGGGCGCAATTTACCTGCCGTGACCCGGCGTAAGATTCCGTGCAGCACCGCGTCCATGTTGAGTAATGAGATCGATTAGGCGAGGCAGCCGAATGCGCGAACCGATTGAACTGACCGATGCAACCCTTGACAGCGTGATGAACGGCACCCAACCCGTCCTGCTGCTGATCTCCAACGGCGATGGCTTACGCGGAGATTTCCGCGTCGCCTTCAACAAGGCGGCAGCCGATGCCGCCCACCAGCATATGATTTTCGCCCGCATTGACCCGGCGAAGAACCCCGCCGCCGCCGCTCGTTTCGGCGTGGGCGAAAAGCCCGTCATGGTCGCGTGGTACTGCGGCGAAGAGATCGCCCGCCGTGCGCGCCCCTGGGGGAGCGATCTGCCGCTGGCGCTGGAAGTCGTGCAGAAGGCGTATAGTGCCAATCAACCCGTCAAGGCCGATCAGCCTGCGCAGACGGTTCCCGCTGCCGTGAAGGAGTCGAAAGCTGTGAATGTGGTACACAAGAAACCCGTGACCGTGACCGATGCCACCTTCGAGCAGGAAGTGCTGAACAGCGACCTGCCCGTGCTGGTGGATTTCTGGGCGGAATGGTGCGGCCCGTGCCGCATGGTCGCCCCGGTGCTGGAAAAGCTGGCGGGCGAATTCGCCGGGAAGATCAAGATCGCCAAAGTGAACACCGATGAAAATCCCGGTCTTTCCCAGGCGTTCCAGATTCGCAGCATCCCCAACCTGATGATCGTCAAGAACCGCACCATGATCTTCAACCAGCCCGGTGCGCTCCCCGAACCCGTGCTGCGCGACCTGATCACCCAGGCATTGGCGCTCGATGTGCCGCCGCCGCAGCCCCAGGTGATCGAAGGCCAGAAACCCGCAGCGCCGCCGCAGGATCAGCCCAGGCAGTAGCGCAAGAACGACGAATCCGCTTTGAAAGCACCGCATGAACCCGAAAATCTCATGCGGTGCTTTTTTTGTGTCGTCGGCCTTTTCTGTCGTGTTCTCTCCTGAAAATTGTAAACGAATTAGGCCGTAAGTCCTGTACGCGATTTCATACAAAATTGGTACGGTTCTCATGTAACCGGACGTTTAGCCCATTACACTGTCGATATGTCAACAGATTGTCCAGAGCGGCGGTACAGGATGTCAATTCAGGTGTATTGGGAAGATTCCAGCCATATGATTGTGCGCTGGACATTTGCGGAAATGTGGACGTGGGCGGATGTGCAAGCCGCACTGCATAAAACCGTCGCCCTCCGTTCGCATGTGGAACACCCGGTAATTCTGCTCATCGACCAAAGCGCCGCCGTGAACATGCTTTCGTCCGGCGCAGTCACCCATCTCACACATCTGGTGCAGAGCGATGTCACCGCACGGCGGCTGCTGGTGTTCGTCACCCCGTTCGAGTTCTATCACCAGGTCATGCGCGTGATCCTGAACGGTTTTCCAGACCTGGCGCGCAAGACGTTCGTGCTGCGCACCACCCAGGAAGCCGACCGGCTGCTGGAAGCGTATCGTGACCCGCGTAACCGCCGCGCCCGTACTGGGTGACACTGCCACAGACCCCATTCGGGGTCTTTTTTTTCACTGATGTATTACAGTTCGCATTAAGCAGATTTTACAGGTTCTTAGCAGCCGCTTTGTCATAAAGAATGTTATAAAGAAGCATGTGACATCATGACCGAAGAAGGTAACCCTGTGAAACGCACACGCATCCTGTTCCTGTTCACCCTGCTCATCATCGGCGCGCTGTTCATCGCCAGCGCATCGCTCCCCCAGACCGTTTATGCCCAGGTGCAGGATACCGATGGCGACGGCGGCGACCAGAACATCGACCGCTGCCCCAATGAGCCTGGCCCGCGTGAAAACGGCTTCTGTCCGCTGCCCGCCCCTGGCGATAACCGCCCTGCCGATGACCGCGACGGCGACGGCGTGGCCGATTTCGTCGATGCCTGCCCGGATCAACCCGGCACGGGCTTCACCCAGGGCTGCCCCATCCCAACCCCGGTTCCGCCCACGCCCGTGATCGTGAGCCTGCCGCCGAACCTGCCCGACCTGGTGACCCTGTATACCTGCGCCATTCGCAACGTCACCGACCGCCCGATTCCGATTGTGGCCGACCCATCGCGCACCGGGGAACTCGATACCTATGTCGGACCCGGCGCGCTCAGCGACCCCGCCGATTTTGGCGGCCAGACCGGGGAACTCGCGCCCGGCGCGATCATGGAAGCGGAACTGCTCGTCCACAACTACCCGTTCTACAACCCCACCGTCCTGGATGACGCACTATACGGCGATTCGCCGTTCGTCCTCAGCTCGTTCTACCAGACCGAAGCCGGGTACGTGCTGACGACCTTCCTGCCCCAGGTCGAAGAAGCCGGGATGGAACCCTGCCCGCAGCGCGATGCCAACGCCAATGCAGGCCGCCTGTGGCGTTCGCCCACGCTCACCCCGCCGCAGCCCCAGGGCGATTTGATCGTGGTCGATTTCGACCCGACCCTGTTCCAGTGCCGCATCACCAACGAAAGCGCCTTCGCCTACTCGTTCGTGACCGATCCCAGCATGCCGGGGCAGTTGGCGCTGAGCAACGACGGCCAGACCAATACCCCCGCGCTGCCGCACCATTTCGGCGGGGTGACGGGTGAATTCGCTGCGGGTGCGACCATCCCGGCGCTGTACCGCGTATCGGGCTATCCGTTCTGGTTCGACCGCATCGAAGACAATAACCCGGCGGGGGTCATCCCGTTCAGCTTCTGGGTCACCGCCCAGGGGTACGTACTCGACCTGGGCGGCCCCACCAGCCAGATCACGGGCAGCCTGACCTGCCCCGAAGTGCAGTACGGCGCACGCGGCACACGCCCGGCGGCTGGCCCAGCCATCGAAAACGACCTGTGCTACATCGTCAACTATGGTGCGCTGCCGCTGCACATCGTCGAATCGCCCTGGCTGCCCGGCCAGTTGACCACCGACAGCCTGGCGGATGCGCTGGTCGTCACACCCGCCAGCGATTACGGCGCAGTCACCGACACGCTGCAACCGCTCGATGTGCGCGCTTCCGATGGCATCTACCTGCATGTGACGTTCAATTACGACATGGTGGGCGATGACCTGGGCGGTGTCGTCACCTATCCCAACCTGTGGCACACACCCGCAGGCTTCGCGCTGGCGGAAAGCCCCCGCGTGAAACCCGCTGGTCAGGCGTGCGATACAGTGCCGTTCTTCGAGAACTGACCCGCAAACCTTGACCCTGTATGGCTGGCGGATCGTCTTTGTCAAGACGATCCGCTTTTTTGTTGAGCGTTCGTCTCATCGAAACGGCGTATTCGACCAGTCGATGGGCAGGCGGTTGGTGTTCGGTGCGTCATGGCCGCCGATGGTATCCCAGGGCATTACGCCGGGTTGCAGCCAGTCGATGCGTTCGGCGTAGGCGCGGCCAATATCCTCCATCAGCGCGATAGCCTGGGGCGCACGCGAATCGAGCGCCAGCGCTGCCGGGTCAGGCCGCCCGGTGGTATCGATGCCCAGCGCATCTTCGACACTGGCGCGGGTGAGCAGGGGGTTGTAGCGGCGAAAATCGATGCGGTCGCCATACACGGCGCGGGTGATCGTGGTCTGCTGCAAGCCGGCTTCGTCGAGCTGTTCCCCGATGATGTAGCGCACCCAGTCGATCAGGTTGAAGCGCCCCGCCCGGCCTTCGGCCTGTAGGTTGGGCGCGTAACCCGTCCCCACCGACATCAGGATCACGTTGCCAGGGGTGAATCCCTCCGCCGCGCCGATATATTCCATCGCTTCGACGGCGGTGGCAAAACATGGGTTGCTGTATGACCCCACCCCGCCATCGATCAGGTTGCCCGCGACGGGCGGAAAATAGATCGGCGCGGCTCCGCTGGCGGCGACGGCTCCGCTGAGCGGGTAATCGGCGGTGAGCAGCGCGCCGGGACCTTTGCTCACAATGTAGATCGTGCTGCTGGTGCGCACATCGTGCGCCGTCATGAAGATGATCGGCTTGACGAGATCGCGAATCGTGCGGCCTGCCACCAGCGGCGCAAGCGAGTCGATGAAGGGGGTCAGTTCGTACAGGTGGCGAAAGCCGTTGAGCAGGTAGCGCAGCGCCGCCGCGATTCCGCCGCTCCCAAAGGCTTTCGGCAGGCGGTCGCGGTATACCAGTTCAAGAATCTCCTGCGCGCTGTAGCCCGTACACAGCCCCGCCGCGATGATCGCGCCTGTGCTGGTGCCGCCGATCAGGTCGAACAGGTCGTAAGCGGGCTTCCCGGTCAGGCGTTCAAGCGCCGCCAGCATGGTGATCGTGATCGTACCGCGCATCCCGCCGCCATCGATGGACAGGATCAGCTTTTTATTCTGGGGGTTCAGGTCAAGCATGGGGTTTCGTCCATCCCTACGATTGATCGCCGCCGTAGGGTCGTGACTTTACCCTTAACGCAGAGCGGGTACAATACGCGCATTCGTAAAACGAGTTGACCTGGCTGCGCATGGACACAGAGTCGGCACAAGGATTACGTAAACTGGTGCTGCAAGTCGGCGGGGTGGGGGTCGTTGCCCTGCTGTTCGCCGCCGTGCTGGGGTCGGGCGAAGATGCGGGGACCGTCCTCAGCATTTTCAGCACCCGCTTCCTGGGCATCTTCATCGAGGCCGTCCCGTTCCTGCTGTTGGGGACGCTGGTCAGCGGCCTGATCGATTCGTTCATCAGCGCGGACGACATCGCCCGCTGGATTCCGCGTAACCCGGTGCTGGCGACGTTCGCCGGGACGTTCATGGGCTTCGCCTTCCCGGTGTGCGAATGCGGCGTAGTGCCTGTCGTGCGGCGTTTGTTCACCAAAGGCCTGCCGATGAGCGTCGGCGTGGCCTTTCTGCTCGCCGCCCCGGTGATCAACCCGATTGTGCTGGCCGGGACGTATGCCGCGTTCGGCGTGGGGCCCGTGCTGATCGGGCGGTTCGTCCTGACGGCAGTCGTGGCGATCCTGGTCGGGCTGGTGTTCGCGTTCGCGGCGCGCCCTCAGGAAGTGCTTCAGCCGGGGGCGCTGGTCAAATCCTTCGGGCGTTCCCCTGTGCCTGTGGGCGGCGGCGGCGGTGGTGGTGGTGGCACAACCGCCAATGCCGATTTTGCGCCCGCCGCGCTCCCCGTGCTGGACGCAATCGCCGTGCCGACGCGCCGTAAACCGCTGATCGTCGGGCTGCGCGATGCGCTGCTGATGGCCGGGAGCGAATTTTTCGAGATGGGGCGCTACCTGGTGATCGGTACGCTGCTGGCCGCCACCATGCAAACGCTGATTAGCCAGGATGTGCTGTTAGCGCTGGGGCGCGGACCCGTCGTCAGCGTGGTGGCGATGCAGCTTCTCGCGTTCGTCCTCAGCGTGTGTTCGACGGTCGATGCATTCCTGGCGCTGGCGTTCGCCGGGACGTTCACGACGGGTTCGATCCTGGCCTTCCTGGTCTTTGGGCCGATGGTCGATATTAAAAGCACGCTGATGTTCATGGGCGTGTTCAAACAGCGCGTGGTGATCTACCTGATTGCGCTGCCCTTCCTGCTCACGCTCTTGTTCGGCGTGTGGCTGAATCTGAATATCGCGTGGTGAGGATAGCACAACGATGAGCGAACTGACCTACCCCGTGCCGCATGGGGATCACGATCATCCTGCGCACGATCACGATCATGACCACGACGGCGGCCACGATCACCGTGCCGACCTGCTCATGCTGTGGCTGAAAACCGCCCTGCTGATCGGGCTGGGCGTGTATTTCGTGCGCACAATCGTCACCGGCAGCCTGACGAACTACATCAACGAGCGGTTCGCGTGGCTCAGCTACCTGGCGGCGGCGCTGTTCCTGCTGTTGGGGTTGTACAGCCTGTGGATCGCCGTCCGCGCTTCACGCAGCGATGCAGCACTGCATCAGGCGCTGAATCACGACCATGATCACGATCATGATGCTGACCACACCCATGAACAGATTTCGTGGGGGACACTGGCGATCCTGGCGATCCCGCTGCTGTTGGGGACGCTGATCCCGTCCCGTCCGTTGGGCGCGGAAGCGATCAGCGGCAACCTGGCGACGAGCGCCAGCATCGGCGCGACCACCACGTTCACCACGCAGCCGCTGGATCGGAATGTGCTGGACTGGCTGCGCTACTTCGCCACCCTGGGCGATTATCAGGAAGCGGTCGGCCAGCCCGCCGACGTGATCGGGTTCGTGTACAAGGAACCGACGTTCGGGGACGATCAGTTCATGGTGGCGCGCTTCACGGTGAGCTGCTGCGTGGCCGATGCGTCGGCCATCGGCGTACCCGTCCAGTTTGCCGACTCCGCCACGCTGGAGCAGGGCGCATGGGTGCGCGTGCGCGGCGCGTTCACCGTCGGGGATTTTCAGGGCGATACCATGCCCGTGCTGGTGGCCGACGCGCTCGAACCCGTCGAACAGCCCAAACATCCGTATCTTTATCCGTAAAGGACTATGCAGGTTACCACCGTGACTTCTGGCGGAACGTTCCGCCGTTTCAGTGCTTTTGACCGGGTGGTGCTGACCGTGATCGCGGCGGTCGCCGGGCTGATCGTCGTGACGATCCTGCTTGGGGATCGCGTCGGGGTGCAGGTCAGCCGCGTCACACCGTTGGGCGAAGCGCGTTCGACCAGCCCAATCCGCGTCACGTTCAGCGAAAACATGCAGCGCGAAACGGTCGAAAGCCGCTTCCGCGTCGAGCCACCGCTGGACGGTGATTTTAGCTGGAATGGGGCGACGCTCACCTTTCGCCCCACTGAAGTGCTGATCCCCGGCGCGGCCTACCAGGTCGAACTTGAGCCGGGCGCGCAGAGCGAAAGCGGACGGGCGCTGCTATCCACCATCCGCTTCAGCTTCAGCGTGCGCACGCCGCGCGTGGCGTATTTGTACCCCGCCGACGACGTGCCGCAGAATATCTGGGTGGTAGACCCTGCCAACCCGGATGCACCCGCGCAAATCACCGACAGCCCAACTGGCATCTACGATTTCGCCGTCAGCCCGGATGGGACGCAGATCGCGTTTGCTGAACGCAACACCAACGGCACCAACGACATCAAACTGATCGACCTGGAAACCGGGGCGCTGCGCCAGCTCACCAACTGCCAGGATTCAAGCTGCACCACCCCGGTGTGGCGGCCTGATGGTCGGTTGATCGCGTATGAGCGGGTCGATTTCAATACCGACCTGAACCTGAACCGCAGCCCAACGCGCATCTGGTTGTTAGACCCCATCGCTGACCCGGCCACGACGCGCCCCTTGTTCGAGGAATCGCAGATTCTGGGCTATAACCCGCAGTGGAGCGCCGATGGCAACCGGATCGCGCTGTTCGATAATTCGAGCGTGGCGATCCTGATCTACGACTTCACGACCGGGGAGATTTTCGCCGTCCCCAGCCGCAGCGGGACGAGCGGCGCGCTTTCGCCCGATGGCACGCGCCTGATCTTCAGCGAAGTCCCCGCCGTGACCGAAGGCGAAGCGGTGCGCCAGTATCTCCGCCTGATCGATATTGCCGATCAATCGAGCGCGGCGATCTCGTCGCCCGGCGACCCACTGGAGGATGACCAGGCGCGCTGGAACCCGGACGGCCAGCGTGTGGCGATCACCCGGCGTTACCAGGATGAACGCTACACACGCGGGTATCAACTGTACGTGCTGGATGTGGATGCGCCTGAAGCAGCGCGCCCGCTGATCGACGATCCCGCGTATGCCGACGGCGTGTTCCAGTGGGATCCCACCGGGACGCAGATCGTCGCGCAGCGCATCCGCCTGCTGGATGAACAGGGGCAGCCGGACAACCTGGCGCGCCCGGAAATCTGGACGGTGAATACCGAAACCGGCGCACGGCTGCGCGTAGCGCTCAACAGCTACTTACCGCAGTGGGTGCCGTAATCCGTATAGAAGGCTTTGACCACCATGACCGATTCCCCTACGCCGGGCGCGACGAAACCACGTTTTTCGCCCGCGCTGCTGATCTTTCTCGTCTTTCCGGTTTTCGGCATCGCCGCCGCTGCCGCACTGATCCTGACCGAAAGCGCAGGCCGCACCCCGGCGGCGGTGAGCGCCCCGGCTACGCCGCGCCCGGTCGAAGTGCCGACGCTGGTCAACGTGGTCGATGCGCCGATGATCGATTTTGAACTGCCCACCCCGGCGGGCAGCACGCTCAGCCTGAGCGATTTTGCGGGCAGAATCGTGTTCCTCAACTTCTGGGCGACGTGGTGCGAACCCTGCAAGCGCGAACTGCCCGCCTTCGCCCGCTTCACCGCCGACAACCCCGCCCCCGATGATCCGGTCATCCTGGCGGTGAATTACGGCGAAAATGCCGAAATCGTCGATGCGTACCTGGCCGAAAACGGCCTGAGCGGACTCACGATCCTGCTCGACCCGGCGGGCAGTGTCGCGGACGATTACGGCGTGTTTCAGCTTCCCGTCACGTTCGTGATCGACCCAAACGGGATTGTACGCTATCCTAAATATGGTGAAGTGACGCTGGAAGAATTGAACGGCTATGTCGAAGCCGTACAAGCCGCGAGTTAGCGCGCCGACACACTCCCGCCCGTGCCGCCGGGACAAAGAGGAACCACGATGACGATTTCAAGGGCGTTCACGTACATTTTTGAAGACCCGGATTGGGTCAGCAAGATCGTCATCCTGGTGATCCTGGTCTTTTTCGGCCTGTTCACCAGCCCGCTGCTGATCGGCTTTGCCGTGTTCGCGCTGCTGTTCGGCTATCAGGGCGCGCTCATGCGCAATGTGCGCCAGAATGCCACGCCGATCCTGCCGCCCTGGGCGGACTGGGGCCGCCTGATCAGCGACGGTTTTCCGGTGTTGATCGCCTACCTGATCTACATGCTGCCCAACCTGCTGATCGGCGCGTTCACCGGGCTGACAACGGCGGCGGCGGGCAATACCAGCATCGTGAGCGGTGGGGTCAGCCTGGCGATTGCCTGCTGCCTGTTCCCGCTCGTGTTGGGGTATAACCTGGTCGCGCTGCCCATGTTCACCATCGCCCAGGGACGCTACGCTGAAACGCGGCGTTTTGCGGTCTTTTTTGAACTGGGCGCGCTGTGGGATGTCTTTCGCACCCACTTCGATGCGGTCGCCACCTGGTGGACGGGCTTGGTGATCGCGTTGGTCGCGCTCACCGTGATCAACCTGATCCCGTGCTTCGGGTGGGTGATCGGCGCAGCGCTGGTCTATAGCGTCACAGGCGCATTGGGCGGGATGCTGCACGCGGCCACGTTCGACAAGCCGAAACGCAAAAATACGTGATGCCTGCTGCGCGAAGGTGAGGATTTTTCCTTAACATGACCGCGTTATCTTCTCCATCGCCCGTTCGTTTAGCACCAGCGATGGAGAAGCCTTTTCATGAAACGACGTTTCTTCGTGTGGGTCGCCGCCTGTATCCTGCTGTTCAGCCTCACCCTGAGCCTGCCCTCCATGCCGACCACTGCGCAAGGCACCGCCCCAACCGCCGCTGAACCCGTACGCATCACCGTGATGACGTACAACATCCTGTACGGCGGCGACGAGATCGATTACGACCAGATGTTGGAAGCGATCCGCGTGACCGATCCCGACATCATCGGCTTGCAGGAACCGATGGGCAACGTGTGGCGCATCGCCGCCGACCTGGGCTACCCGTATGGCGATGAGCGGATGCACATCATCTCGAAATTCCCCCTGCTGACCCCGCCGGATTTCGATGGCAGCTACACCTTCATCGAAGTCGCGCCCGGCCAGGTCATGGCAATGGCAAACGTACACCTGACCAGCGACCCGTATGGTCCGTACCTGGTGCGCGATGGCGAACCGCTCGATGCAGTGCTGGCACTGGAACAGTCGCTGCGCCTGCCGGAAATTGGACGGTACGTCGAAGTGCTGCCCAACCTGGTCGAAATGGGTTACCCGGTGGTCTGGGTGGGCGATTTCAATTCGCCTTCGCATCTGGATTGGACACCCGCCGC
The DNA here is from genome assembly GCA_033764035.1 of bacterium. Lineage (GTDB taxonomy): Bacteria > Chloroflexota > Anaerolineae > Aggregatilineales > Phototrophicaceae > Flexifilum. The sequence goes on along the minus strand of JANRJJ010000012.1, from coordinate 102,405 downwards.
CGATGAAGCGCGGGACGTGATCGCCTACCCAGTCACATGGCCGGTATCGAGCGTGATCGCGCAGATGGGGTTCATCGATACCTACCGCACCGCCCATCCCGACCCGGTCGCCCGGCCTGGATTCACCTGGACACCCGCACTTCCGCCTATCGTCGAGCCGGATGAAGTGCCGGATCGCATCGATTGGGTGCTGGCGGGCGGGAACGTCCGCGTGATCGATAGTGCCGTCGTGGGCGAAGCCGAAAACCCGGCCATCGTCGATGTCGTGGTCGATCCGTATGGGTCGGATCACCGCGCCGTCATCAGCACATTGGAAGTCGTTCCGGCAGCCCCGCCCACGCTGGCGGCGAGCGAACGCCCCTACTACACCGTGGGCGATCCCGTCACGATCCGCTACAGCCTGCCGGAAGGGTCATTCACGCTGTCTGTCGAAGGCGGGAGCGGTGACGTGGACGTGTTCAGTGCGTCCGTGAATGGGCATGGTGCGGTCACCCTCCCCGAAGGATTGGCAGCGGATGTCTACACCGTCACGGTACGTGCCGGGGGCGAAGATGCGCCGCGTAACACAGTGGCGGCCAGCAGCTTTCGCGTCCGTAGTGGGGACGAAACCCCGACGATCCGGGTCGATGGCACACAGTTCCTCCGCAACGACGTGATTCGCGTTGAATTTGCGGACGCGCCGGGAAACCGACTCGATTGGGTGGGCATCTATACAGCGGGCGATGCCGACCTGGAAAATTACTGGCTGTTTCGCTACACCGGGGCGGCGACCGATGGCACGCTCATGATCGGGGATACGCTCGATCAGTACGACGGGTTCCCATTGGAACCGGGGGAGTATGTCGCCCGGCTGATGCTCGACGATGATTACATCACGCTGGCGGAAAGCGATCCATTCACCGTCGGGCCGTGATCGTCTCAGACCCGATGACCTCTCGCTGGTGCGCACATGCACCCGTGAGAGGTCACCACCAGCCCGTCTTAGTCCGCTTCCGGCATGACCAGCGCCAGGATGATGTAGAGCAGCAGACCGGGGCCGCCCACCAGCGCCAGCACCACGAACAGAATGCGGATGATCGTCGGATCGGTATTGAAATAGACGGCCAGCCCGCCCGCCACCCCTGCAATCTGACGGTCGGTACGCGAACGGGCGAGACGTTTGGTCGGGGTCGGTTCCATGCCCATGAGATTCACTGCTCCTGATGTGATGAAGAATACTATTCCCTAGTACGGCGCGACCTGCATCGAAGTTGCGCCGCGTCACGGCAAAACAGGGAAAATATCGCGCACCGGGACGCTGAACCCCGGCAGCACCTCCCCGCCATCGAGCGTTTTATCGACCTGCAACAACTGCCGATCCGTCCGCGAGATCGCTTCGACGATCTGTTCATCGGGGTAGAGCAGCCACACCAGCCGCACCCCGTTCGCCAGGTAGTAGGCGGCTTTGGTCGCCAGGATTTTCTTGGTCTGGCGCGGGGACTGCACCTCAATCGCCAGGTCGGGCATGAACGGCACCGGGGCTTTCAGGTCGAACGGGCGACCCTGGGCGATCAGCGCCAGATCGGGGATCACGCCGAACGAGTCGTCGGTTTCCAGCCGGAAACGCACTTCGATCAGCAGTTCGGCGGCTGGGTGAACATCGAGATAGCGTTCCAGTGCCTTGATCAACGCACGGACGATGTACGAATGTTCAGGCGTGGGCATGTCGTCGATGATCTCCCCGTCAATCAGTTCCAGGCGGCGGTCGGCGTTTTCCGGCAGGGCGATCAGCGCTTCATAATCGGCCAGCGTCACCCGCTGGCGCGTCGGTGTGACCATTGGATTTACCTCAACTGTGACCGGACGGCTTACGGCAGGGCGGGGAACAGGTCGCGCACCGGGATGCTGAACCCCGGCAGCACGTCGCCGCCATCGAGCATTTTATCGGCCTGCAACAACTGCCGATCCGCCCGCGAGATCGCTTCGACGATCTGTTCATCGGGGTAGACCAGCCATACCAGCCGCGCCCCGTTCGCCAGGTAGTAGGCGGCTTTGGTCGCCAGGATTTTCTTGGTCTGGCGCGGCGACTGCACCTCAATCGCCAGGTCGGGCATGAACGGCACCGGGGCTTTCAGGTCGAACGGGCGACCCTGGGCGATGAACGAGACATCCGGGATCAGCGCTGTAGCGTCGTCCCCTGGCAGCAGATAGCGGACTTGGGGAAAGACCACACCGACCGGGTTTTTGAGCAGGTACAGGCCGATGAACATCAGCACTGCTTGTACGATCAAACCATGTTCAGGCGTGGGCATGTCGTCGATGATCTCCCCGTCGATCAGTTCCAGGCGGCGGTCGGCGTTTTCCGGCAGGGCGATCAGCGCTTCATAGTCGGCCAGCGTCACCCGCTGGCGCATGGATGCGATCATGACCTTCACCTCACATTTTCGAGCCTGTTTAGTCAGTATACATCACGCCTTGATGCGCTGTGCCAGGTAGTGCGCCAGCCCCATGATCGAAACCATCGGGTTGACTCCGCTGGCGGTGGGCATCGCGCTGCCGTCGGTCACATACAGGTGGCGGACTTCCCACGTCTCCCCATCTGGCTTGACCGCGCCCAGCGCCGGCGACCCGGCGATGCGGCATGAGGCCATCTGGTGCGCGCTGAACACTGCAAACCTGTTCGTGTGGATGCCGGCGGTTTCGACCGCGCTCAGAAACGCTTCCAGGCTGGGATAGCGGTTCTGCACCGGGAACGGCGCGGCTTCCGGGCGTGGGTAATAGACCATATGCGCGTTGTGCGGGCTGGCGATCTCGTATGCGCCCGCCGCCGCCGCGATTCGCAGCGCTTCAAGCACGCCGCGGAGCAGGTGCCTGGCATCATGCGGGTGCAGGCGGTAATGGATCACCGGGTCGCCCGCCGCATCGACCGTCACCCGCCCGCCGTGTTTATCGCGGGTGATGGCGATGATGTTGCTCAGATGCTCGAACTGCTGCATCACCCGTTTGTGCTGCCGTCCGCCGCGCCAGGCGGTCGCCAGCGCGCCCAGGCCGGGATGGATCGGCGCGGTTTCCAGCCGCACGCCGTACCCCTCCCCATCCAGATCGTTGAAATCGGTGGTGATGCGCGTCATCGGCGCGCCCGTCCAGCCGCGCACGGGCTGATCGAACATGCCGTAAATGGGCGAAACGGGGTGCAATTTCAGGTTCGCGCCAATGTGCGCGTTGCCCAACCCGCTGCGGATCAGCAGGGCCGGGGTGTGCAGGCTCCCCGCCGCGACGACGACGAGCCGCGCTTTGATGGTGACCTGGTGTGTCTGCCCGTCGTCAGCCGTCACGCGCACCGCCGCGCCGACTGCCGCCCCGCGTTCGATCAGCACGCGATCCACATGCGCCCGCACCAGAATACGCGCGCCGCAGTCTACCGCATCCTGTAAGTAGGTTTTCACCGTCCCCTGTTTGGCTCCGTAGCGGCAGCCGAACCCACAGAATCCGCAGCGGTAGCCGCCGTGTGCGTCCGGCGCATCCCCGTCGTGAAAACAGCCGCGTGTGTTGCGCGGGATCGCCGCGATGCCCAGGCCAAGTTTGTGCGCGCCTTCCTCCAGGATACAGTTCATCTGGTTGGCGGCGCTTTCCACGTCGCCAATGTTCATACGCACATGCACCGCGTCCAGGCTGGCGGCGTAAGCGGGCGATTCGGCGGCGCTGAACCCGTACTCGTGCGCCCATTCGCACAGCACATACGCGGGCGTGCGCAGCGAAGCCTGCCAGTTCACGGTCGTGCCGCCGCCCAATGTGCTGCCCGCCAGGATGCCGATGCCGAGATCGTGCGTCGAGATCGACCCCTGTTTTTCGTACAGTTCGCGCATCGCGTTCAATTCCTGGCCGTGAAAATCGCGTTCGGCGTAGTAGCCGCCCTTTTCGACGACCAGCACACCCAGGCCAGCGGCGCTCAGTTCCGCCGCCACCACCCCGCCGCCCGCCCCGGAACCGATCACGAGCGCGTCACAGGTGAGCGTGGTATCGCCCGTCACAGGGATCGGGTGGAGCGGGCGCGGGGTATCGACGGGTGCCGGGAGCGTATAGCGAAACTGCGCCCAGGCCGGGTTGGGCTGGCCGCCCGGCATCAGGCTGTAGAACAGGAACAGCCCCATGCGTTTGAACATCTGAAAGGCTTTGCGCGCCGCCGGGATGGGACTGAGCGACCAGGCGCGCAGCGTGGCCTCGCGTTCGTCCTGGGTCATGGCGGCGAAGGCTTTGCCCCTGCCCGCCGTGAACTGGTTGAACAGCGGGTTTCCCAGTGCGGCCATCACCAGCCGAATCTGCGTTTGATCGGCGGCGCTGGTGATCTGTTCAAGCGCGGTTTCGACATGCGCGGCCAGGTCGAGATCGGCGGCGGCACGGGCGAAGAAAGCGGCATCTTCGCCTGCTTCGGCGGGCAGCGATGGCACCAGCGCATCACAGATTGCGGCCAGGGTACGGGCTTCGGAAGGCGACAGAAACGACATGACAGCAGTTCCCAGTATTCGACGACTTTTGCCCCACATTCTAACGCAGTACGGCCTTTTGCGCGGCCTGTAGGGTAAACGCAAGGTGCGGCGCATTCGTGCGCATAGTGCGAAGCGCTTACCGGACGTTCAGCCTACGATCCCATGATTCTGGATGCAACCTGCATATAATGCGGAGTAGAGCAAATGTGCAGATGATGTGGAGTATAGGAGGCTTGCGATGAGTCGCAGAGTCATACTGATGGTGCTGATCGCACTGTTCAGCCTGGCAGTCATGATCCCGGCATCCGCCCAGGGATCGATCTGGTACGCGGAATACTACAACAACCCGACATTGAGCGGCACTCCCGCGCTCACCCGTTACGAAAACGCGATTGCCCTCAATTTCGGGGTCAATTCGCCGGGCAGCGGCATCAATGCCGATGGCTTTTCGGCGCGGTTTGCGACCGATGTCTCGCTGAACCCCGGCACGTACCGCTTCTTCTTGCAGGCGGACGATAATGCCCGCGTCACGTTCAACTATTCCCAGGTGGTGATCGATACGTTCACCAACCCGGCAGTCGGGCAGACGGTTTCCGGCGATGTCACCGTGACGAATGCGGGCGTGTATCACATCCAGATCGACTACCGTGAAGTGGATGCGACCGCGTTCGTCAATTTCACCTATGGCAACGTCGCCAACAACCCGCAGCCGAATTTCCCGGTCACCAACCCCCCGGTGACGGGCGGCGGCAGCGGCGGCGGGGTCGCGCTCACGTCCCCCTGGACGGCGCAGTACTACGCGAACACCGCACTGACGGGTGACCCGGCGGCGATCCTCACCGTGCCGACGGTCAATTTCAACTACGCCAACAACCAGCCGATTGTCTCGGTGCCAGCGGATAACTGGTCGGCGCGGTTCACCAGCGTGCAGAACCTTTCCGGTGGGCAGTATACGCTGCGCGTGAACGTCGATGACGGGGTGCGTGTGTTCGTGAACGGCGCGCTGATCATCAATCAGTTCGGCGGCTTCACCGGGCAGGTCTACCAGGCACAGCTCACGCTCCCGGCGGGGTCGAACAATTTCCAGGTCGAATACATCGAATTCACGGGCGCGGCCTTCCTCGATTTACAGTTGATCCCGCCCGCCCAGGTCGTGCCGACCACGCCGCCCACCACGGGCGCACAGGCCGTCGTGACCGCCTTCCGCCTGAACGTGCGCCAAGCGCCCGACCCGCTGGCCGCCCGCGTCACACAGATCAGCCGTAATGAAACGTACCCGGTACTGGGGCGCAACGGCGACGGATCGTGGTATTTCCTGCAAGTGGGCAATCAGCAGGGGTGGGCGAGTTCGCGCTTCCTCACCATCCTGAACGGCACCAATATCCCGGTCGTCAATACGACGGGTTCGGCACAGCAGCAGCCGCCCTCACAGCCCAGCGCGAACACGGGCATTCAGGTGATCGCCAGCCCGTACACGGTGAATATCCGCACCGGCCCCAGCACCACCAGCAGCCGGATCGGTCGCCTGCCATCGGGCGAAACGGCAGCGCTGATTGGGCGGAACGCGGCCAATCAGTGGTACCAGATCAACTATAACGGGATCGTGGGGTGGGTGACGGCGCAGTACGCCATCCTCAACCCGGCCAATGCCAACCTGAACAGCGTCCCGGTCACGGGCTAAGGGTTTTGCCTATATCCCTCATCCCGTGCGCGCTGTTTTGCGGACGGGGTGAGAGGTTTTGAAGCGCCAGCGTCAGCGCATTTGTGCTATAGTGAAGCGCACAGCGGTTTTGATTCGGTACGGGAACGGAGTCCGGCGATGCGGTGGTTACTGGTGCGGTTCATCATCAGCGCAATTGTGATGGCGGTCATCACATCGGGCATCCTGCCCGGCGTGCGCATCATCGGCAATGTGACCACGACCTGGGTCGCCATTTCGGTGATCTTCGCGCTGATCAACCTGACGATCAAACCCGTGCTGCGTTTTCTCACCTGCCCGTTCATCGTGCTGTCGCTGGGTCTGGTGGGCGTGCTGATCAATGTGCTGATGCTCTACCTGACGGTGTGGGGCAGCACCGCGCTGATCCCGGTCACGGGCGGGCAGCTTCAGATCGATACGTTCGTGAACGGCTTCGTCGCCGCGCTGATCATCACCGTGACGACGATCCTGCTCGAATGGCTGTTCGGAAGCCGCACCCGCAGCACCCGCGTAGAAAAAGTCACCGAAGTGCGCTACGTGATCGAAAAGCAGCGCCCAGACCTGGACGCGCAGTTCAACCGTGTGATTCAGCAGAACATGCCGCCGGGCTACACTGCACAGCAGCGCCCTCCACAGGCTCCCTATCAGCAGCCGTACCCGCCGACTCCCCAGGTTCCCCAGTACCCCCCGCAAACGCCGCCGGGCTACGGCCAACCCTATCCGCAGAACCCCCAATACCCGCCGCAAGCACCCCAGGTTCCACCGGGGTACAGCCAGCCAACCCCACAGAATCCCCAGAACCCGCCGCCGCAAGCGCCGCAGTACCCCCCAGGCAGTTTTGGGACGCAGAACCCACCGCGCCCCGGCACGCCCGATGACTGGGACTTTGAAGACCCCCGTTTTCCGCGCCAGAAATAACGCACAGCGGGTACGAACGTAGTACGAATAGTGGATAGCCCAGTGTGGTGATGCGCGCCGCGATTCGCTACACTTCGCGGCAGCCTCATGAGTCATCCCGCACAGGGGAAAACGACACACACTTATGCGTATCGTCCGTTCGCGATCCCGGTTGTCGTTTCGCCGCCGCCAACCGCGTTCAGGCTGCTTGTCCTTTGTCGTCCTGCTTGGTTTGCTGATGGGCGTGGGCGCGCTCTCGTCCACCTGGATTGCGGGCTGGTTCGCGTCTGACCCGACAGATCGCGGCGCGTCCCAGAATGCCGATCAGCGGCGGATCGCAGCGCGGGCGTTCGCGGCGGGCGATCTGCATACCGCCATCGAAGCGGCGCGGCTGGCGCTGGCGGCGCAGCCGGACGATACCGGGGCGCTGGCGGTGCTGGCGCGCGCGCTGATCTACCGCAGTTATGCCGATTATGACCGCGCCATCGACCGCGATCTGGCGCTGGAAGTCGTCACCCGTGCCGCGCTGCGCGACCCGCTCGACCCCGATCTTCAGGCGGTGTATGCCTTCACGCTGGCGGCAGTAAGCCAGCCCGCCGAAGCCGCTGAAGCCGCCGAACGGGTCCTGAACCGCCATGCCGACAATGCATTGGCACGCACTGCCCAGGCGCTCGCCTATGGGCGGGTGGGCGCATATGAAATGGCGCGCCGCGAAAGCGAACGGGCGGTCAGCGATGCGGCGGGCTATGCGAACGGTACATTTCTGATCGATGCGCTGCGCGCCCTGGCGATTGCCCAAAGCGACCTGGGCGATTATGCGGGCGCGGGCCGCACCGTCGAACAGGCCATCGCGCTGAACGATCACATCCTGCTGCTGTACTTTGAAAAAGCGCTGTACGCGCTGCAACTGGGCAATACCGACGCGGCGACGGTGGCTTATTTTCAAGTGCTGGCGGTCGATCCTGAAAATGTCAAAGCGCGGCTGCGGCTGTGCGAAACCTCCAGCCTGCTGCGCGAACATGAACAGGCGATCACGTACTGTACCCAGGTGACCGAACGTGCGCCCGCGTGGGCGGATGGCTGGTACCGGTTGGGGCGTGAATATTTCATGGTGGGCGCGTTCGAGCAGGCACGCGATCATCTGCGCCAATGCTCATCGCTTCAGGTGATGCAGGCCGTTCCGGTCGCAGATCGGCGCTTCGAGTGCTGGTATCTTCAGGGGCAGGCCGCCGAAATTCTGGGCGACTGCGTGACGCTGACGGCGACGTACAACGAGTACCGCGAAATGGCCGCCACCGCTCAGATCGACGGGGTGTGGGCCTACCCGCCTGGCAGCCTGCCTGCCTGTGACCCCTGAATCATGAACCCCGCAGGATAGTGAGCGGGGTTCGGCAAATGTCGGCATTCAGGCGCTTATTTCGCGCCGTTGGTCCCGTTCAGGTGATGCGTCTGCTTGTTCGGCGCGCCCGTCAGCACTGCGTCCACCAGGCCATAGGCGACTGCCTGCTGCGCATCCATCCAGATGTCACGATCCTGGTCGATCTCGATGCGTTCACGCGGCTGCCCGGTGTGCTTGACAAAAATGTCCTGCAAGCGCTGTTTCAGGCGGTTGGCTTCGTTCGCGGCGATCACGATGTCGCTGGCCTGGCCTTCCGCGCCGCCGTGCGGCTGGTGCATGTGAACGGTCGCATTCGGTAGCGCGTAGCGCATCCCCTTCGCGCCAGAGGTCAAAATGACCGTGCCGAAGCTGGCCGTCAGCCCCACCGCCGTCGTGCTGACCGGGACGGCGATCTCCTGGATCGTGTCGTAGATCGCCATGCCTGCATACACCGCGCCGCCGGGCGAATGCACATACATCTGCACCGGACGTTCCTGGTCTTCACGGTTCAAAAAGAGAAGCTGTGCGACGATCAGGTTCGCCATCTGGCTTTCAATCGCCCCGCCCAGGATGATCAGCCGTTCCTTGAGCAGCAGCGAAAAAATGTCATAGGCGCGTTCCATACGGTCGCCGCGTTCGATCACCATCGGGACAACGTTATATAGCGACATGTGCTTGCCTCCATTTTTCCACTCATGCGTATAGTAGCAGATGCGCGGGCGGCGCGGCATGGTCAACCCTGTACCGGGCGACCTGCCCGTTTTGCTAGGGCGGGCGGCGTTCGCCCTGGCCATTTTGGGGCGGTGACCATCGCAATGGCTCGAAAAAGCGTATAATTGACCGCAGTTTTATCCGGGGGAAATCGCAGCGCAGCACGGTCACTGCTGGGGACGACACATTATGAATTACGTCAATGTCAACCTGAAAGTCTTGTTGATGGATACGGACTTTTACGCACGTCATGCGATCAACAGCTATCTCGCGTGGGATCGCCGTACACGGGTGACCCAGCTCTGCGACAGCGAACCCGGTATGTGGGACTACCTGAACCATACCCCGCTGGCCGAACTGCCGGACGTGATCCTGATGGATGCCGATCACCTGGGCGGGGCGGATATTCTGCACTATTCGATTGAAAAACTGCGCCAGAAGATCGCGCAGGTGATGGTGATCTGCCTGGCGCAGACCGCCGATACCCGGCTGATCGAAGCATCTGCGAAAGCGGGCGCACGCGGGCATCTGCTCAAAGGCGAAGTGCGCTCGCAGATCGCCTGGGCGATTGTGCTGGCCAGCGTCGGCAAGGTCGATTTCATCGTGACGGCGGGAATCGCCCAGGCTGCCGCACATACGGGCGATCCGCGTCTGCGCCGCGCCCGCACGCTGCCGCCGCGCCGCGAATACACCCAGTTGACTCCGCGCATCCGCCAGGCCGTCGAACTATGCGTGGTGAACGGGATGCCCGCGCAGTTGGCCGCCGATGAAATGGGGATCAGCCTGCATACGATTCGCAGCTACATCAAAGAGGCGTACCGCATCCTGGAATCGGAAGACGAAACCGACTACCCGCACGATATGTCGCCCCAGGAACGCGCCTTCATGCGCCTGACGCGCTTTGCCGACGAAGACGATTAGCGGTTGGCTGGAAGGCGCGAACGCCGTTTGCACCCATTAACCTTTGCGCCAGTTCGGGGGATGGCTGCGCACCCGCCACAGCCACCCCACCGGGTAGCCGATCATCTTGGCGAGATCGCCCACCAGCCGAATCACCGGGACGAGCGCGACCGCCAGCGCGTTCGCCCGTAAATCGACCCGCACCTGATTGGTTTCAGCGGCGGCGCGCAGCACCCGTTTCAGCCGGCGGTACGGCTTGCGCGTGTAAATGGCCGCCCCCACCACGAACAGCCCCCACAACAGCGGATGCACGCGCCGCCCCAACCCATAGATCAGCGGGACGGCGGCCAGGTACGTCCCATAACGCACGGCATGGCGCATCCGCCACAGATCGGCCTTGCCGTCGCCGCGTGCGTACAGGCGGTACTGCCGGAAATACGCGGGCAGTGAGGCACGCGGGCGAAAATACACCACGGCCTGCGGCGCAAACGCGAACGCGCCGAACCGTGCGCGCAGCCGCAGGTCGAATACCAGGTCTTCGCAGTAATCGAGCCATTCCGGGTAGCCGCCCACCGCCTCCCACGCGGCCTTACGAAAGGCGACGCTGCGGCTGCTGGGCAGAAAACCGACCGGGTCGATCTCGTCCTCCAGCGGCAGCACGGTCGCGCCCATCGCCGCTTCAAAGATCGTGTGCGGGTCGGCGCGGAAGAAGCCGCTCACCACATGGATGCGGCGGTTTTCGCGCAAAGGCCGCGTGATCTGGTCGAGCCAATCCGGGGCGAGCGATACCCCGGCATCCGTCACGGCGATCAGGTCGCCGTGCGCTTCGCGGATCGCCAGGTTGCGCCCCTGGCTGATATTGCACCCCGGCGCGACGATCAGCTTGAGCGGCAGGCGGTTTTCGTAGCGGCGCAGCACGTAGATCGTGCGGTCGCGGCTGCCGCCGTCCACGATCACGACTTCATCCGGGCGCACGGTCTGCGCCAGCAGCGACTCCATCAGGCGGGTGATGGCTTCGCCTTCATTCAACACGGTGGCAATGACAGAGATCACGCGGTCAATCCATTTCGGTCACGGGTGAGGTAAGGCCAGGCCGGGGCATCTTTGGGAATCTCGTCGATCAATTCCTGCTTGTGGGTGAACCCCTCCACTTCGATGGTGTGGCGTGGGGTGTGCAAAAACTGCCGCCGGATACGGGCGGCATCGGCTGCCGCCCGCGCCCGCACATCCGGCGGGAGCTGATAATTGCCGATGATCCAGTTCGCGGCGAGCTTGCTTTGCAGGTCGGCCAGCGGCCAGATCGTGCCGAGCGGCTGAATCAACCCGATGAAGAACAGCGACGGGTGATCCGGATGAAAAACCCGGTGATACAGCGGCACGTCCTTCCCATCGCCAAAGTCGATCAAACCGGGGTCGAAGAACGGGAAGGTGATGCGGTAGCCCGTCGCGGCGATTACGGTATCGTAGGTTTCGCAGCGGCCATCGACGAAATGCACCCTGTCGCCGTCGAAACGGGCAATATCGCGGCGCGGGTGAATTTTGCCATGCCGCAGAAAATACAGCAGTTCGCTGTTGTTGACCAGGTGCGCGCCCAGGACTTTGTTTTTCGGGCGTTCCAGGCCGTAACTTTTGTAATCGCCCACCATCAGCCATACGATCATGCGCATGAGCAGGTTGCGCGCCCACAGCGGCAGCCGCAGCAGGTAGAGCGGTTCGGCGGCGACATCGGTCGGCTTGCCGTTGAGCGAAAACTTGGGGACGATGAAATACCCGCGCCGCATACTGATCGCCGTGAACGCGCTGATGCGGCTGGTTTCGACGGCAATATCGCACGCTGAATTGCCCCCGCCGACCACCAGCACCCGTTTATCGCGGAACGGCGCGGCGGTCTTGTAGCTGTGCGAATGCAGCAGTTCCCCGGTGAACGTCCCCGGATACTCCGGCATACGCGGGTTCCAGTGGTGGCCGTTGGCGACCATCAGGTAATCGAACACCTCACGGCTGCCATCGCTCAGCGTGACGCGCCACTGTTCGCCCGGCACTTTTTCGATGTGCGCCACTTCGGTATTGAAGCGGACGTGTTCGGTCACGCCGAAATGCGCGGCGTAGTCCTGAAAATAGCGCAAGACCTGCTGATGCGACGGGTAATCCGGGTAATCCGGCGGCATCGGGTAATCGAGATACTGCGAATGCCGCTTGCTGCTGATGATGTGCGTGGTTTCGAACACGCTCGAATGGCTGAGGCGGGGCGAATACACCCAGTTCCCGCCCACCTGATCACCTTTTTCATACACCACTGGGGTGATGCCGACCTGCAAACAGTTTTTGGCGGCGGCAATACCCGAAGGTCCCGCGCCGATGATGCACACACGCGCTGAAGGGGAACGATTCATCTCACTCATCCTGCATCACCTGCAAACCTGGCTACTTTAAGGGTAAATGATCTCGATGTTGTAGCGTCCCGGACGGCCTTCGGCAATCCACCCGGTGAACCCGGTCGTCAACACCTGCACCTGCCACCAGTTGTAGCCATTGCTGCATTCCGGCCCGCCGATGATTTCGAGCGCGATCTCGTCGGGCATGAACAGCGTGATTGCGGCGTTCACGTTCGGGGCGGCGCGCAGACGGCGCGGCACGCCATCGCGGTAGTTCACGTTGATGCGCGACCCTGCATCGAGCGTGAGCGGCAGCACGCACGGAATTTCGATCACGCCCGTCAGTTCGTCGGCAGCATAGATGTAATATTCGCCGGGGTAGCCTTCCGCGACCCAGCCTTCGACCGGAACGCCGCTGGTCTGAAAGGCGGTGCTGACGCGCCACCAGTTGATCCCGTTCTGACAGGCCGGACCTTCCAGAATGCGCAGGGTGGCATCGAGCGGCACCACGCTTACGGTATAGGCCGAAAGCGTCGGCGCGTTGCGCAGCCGGGTGTTCGCCAGCGCCACCGCCGTATCGCCTGCGCCCAGTTCCAGCGGAAAATAGCACGGGTCGGTTGGGGCGATGAACGCGGGTTCGATGTACAGCGCGCCATCGCGTGAACCCTGTATCACCCAGCCCTGATTCGCGCCGGGTTCGCCGCCCCAGCGCGCAATCGGCCACCAGATCAGCCCATTCGCGCACTGGGAGGTTCCGGTCAGGCGGGCGCGGGTTTCTTCCGCGAAGTACGTCACCAGCGGCGCAGACAGCGATGGCGACGAGCGCACGTTCAGCCCGCCAGTGATGATCACGACGCTGCCCGGCACGAGCGAGAGCGGCGTGGTACAGCCGGGCTGCGTCGCATCCGGGCGCACGGTGAAGGTGGGTGGGATTGTCGGCGTGCCGGGCGTGTTGGTCGCCACGATCACGCCGGGCAGAGTCGGGAAGGCGGTCGCCTGGGCGTGAACCGTCAGCACGGCGGGGCGCGCCACCAGCGCAATACCCGCGATGAGCAGCATGACCAGGGCGGAAAGGAGTATCACCGAACGTGATTTCATGAATAAACGGCTCCTTGTTTGCGCCTAATTGTAGAAGCAAACGCCAAAACCCCCAAACGCTGAAGATGTACCTTCCGCTTTTCAAATGCCGACTTGGGCGCAATGCGCTATACTCACGCTTACATTCGTCGGTTCGTTTCAGCTAAAGGACAGTCGCCGTGATCGACGCATTTCAGCGCGGGTTCAAGCGCATTGGGTCAGACATTCTTAAAGGCCGCAACCTGGAGGCTTACGTCGTCAGCCTGATCGGTGCGGCACTGCTGATCCTGGACATCCTGGGCGATGTGGACGACGGCCTGAAGCTGACGGTGATCATCGCCGCGCTGGTGGTGCTGGTGTTCCGTTCCACCAAGCCGGATGAAGTCGTGATCGATCTCGATCAGGTGCTGCTGGATCGCCAGTCCTATGGGCCATACCGCGATTTTGTCGCCGGGGCGCGTGAATTGTGGGTGTACGGCCCGTCGTCCACCAATGTGCTGCGCGATACCGCCTGGATCGACCTGCTCGAAAACGGCGCGACCGTCCGCTTTCTGATCCAGAACCCGAACGAAACCCATGCCATGAACCAGCTCAAACAGCAGCTCGACCAGGTGTACAACCTGGAGAGCGACATCAAGAATTCGATTGAAGTGCTGCGGCGCGTCAAGCCGATGCACCCCAAGCTTGAATACCGTTTCCTGCCGTACAGCCCCGGTTTCAGCATGAGCGTCGTCGATCCCGATGGGCGCAGCGGTCACCTGGTGATCGAGTATTTCGGCTACCAGAACCGCAACATCAAAAGCCGGATGCACATCAACATCGCCCGCACCCAGTCGGCGCACTGGTTTGAATACTGGGAAAGCCAGTACCGCATCATGTGGGAAAGCGCCAAGACCGATGCGCAGGTCTTCGGCACACAGGAAACCACCACGGCAGCCTCATAACGATGCGGGCGTTGATCGTGCGCAGTGCCGCCTGGGTGCTGCTCCTCCTGGTCTGGGGTCTGCTGGTCCCGGTCGAACAGCCGCTCCACGCCCAGGCCACCAGCGCCGATGGCTATATCCGGTCGCCCCGCCTGGGATTCACGTTCGTCAGCACGGGCAATCCCCCCAACGCCGCCGAACGCTACCGCAACGCGCTTTTGTTGGGCGCGGGCTGGACGCGCTACCCGTTTTACTGGAACAGCCTGGAAACCGCCCCCGGCCAGTGGAACTGGGCGGCGTATGACCCCCAGGTGATCGCGGATGTGCGCAGCGGGTTACGCATCAACGCGATTCTGATGGGTATTCCGCCCTTTCAGGCCGATGGCGGCGCGATCCGCAGTTTGTCCGCGCCCGTGTTCGCGGATGGCACGGATACGCCCGGCGCGGGCAAGCCGATCAACCCGGCGAACCCGTATGCCGTATATGTCGCCCAGACCGTCAACCGTTACAAACCCGGCGGGACGCTGGCCGTTCAGCAGGGATGGGGTGCAGGCGTGGGCGTGAGCATCTGGGAGGCGTGGAACGAGCCGGATTTGGGCATGTTCTGGACGGGCGGCGTAGAGGCATATGCCCGCGTGCTGAAGGTGACGTATCTGGCGGTCAGGGCTGCCGATCCATCGGCGCGGGTGATGTTCGCGGGGCTGGCCTTCAACAACCCGGATACCGATAACTGGCTGGATCGCACGCTGGCGGTGCTGGCGCGTGACCCGGCGGCGGCGG
The DNA here is from genome assembly GCA_033764035.1 of bacterium. Lineage (GTDB taxonomy): Bacteria > Chloroflexota > Anaerolineae > Aggregatilineales > Phototrophicaceae > Flexifilum. The sequence continues at coordinate 87,199 of JANRJJ010000012.1, read as the reverse complement.
CCAACAACTGGTATTTCGATATTGCCGCCGTCCACGCCTACAGCAGCGCCCGCCGTTCCGGGGTGATGGTGCGGCGCATCCGCGAGACGCTCAACCGCTATGGCATCGCCCGCCCGATCTGGCTGAACGAGAGCGGTATCCCGGTGTGGGACGATTATCCAGGGCCAACATGGACGCGCAGCACCCCGGCGGATCGGCTGTATCGCGGGACGATGATTCAGCAGGCGGCGTATGTGATTCAGAGTACGGCGCTGGCGTGGGCGAACGGCGCGGACGTGGTGTTTTTTCACCAACTGTACGATGACTGCGGGAATCAACCTGCCGGCACGGACTTCGCCCCAAACACGCGCAGCGCGGGCGATGCGTTCGGCATCTTCCGCAATGTGCGCGGCATGTCGTGTTTCAGCCAGCACCCCCAACCGGGGACTCCGCGCCCGGCAGCGGCGGCCTTTCGGCTGATGGCTCAGGTATTCGGGCAGGGGACGTTCGTCAACCCTCAGGTGATCAACCTGGGCGGGCGGGCGACGCTCATCAGTTTCGACCGCCAATCGCCGTTCGACCCGGCCAATTTCGATCAGCGGGTGTACGTGGTGTGGAACCGCACCGGGGAATGGCTCAACCTGCTGATCCCGGCCAGCGGCGGCACGACGATGCTGTACACGATGGATAACCAGGATTTCGCCGTCAATGCCACCGCAGGCGAATATACCATCGGTTTACAGCCCGCCGCCCCGCCGGGGTATCCCACGCTGAATGGAAACGATCTCGCGGAGATCGGCGCGCCGCCCTATGTCATGGTCGAAACGCTGTTCCCCGGCACTGTGCTGGCCGACCCCAACCAGGCACATTTTGAAGGCGAACCGCCGCCCGGTCAGGCGACCGATCCGGCTGAGAGCGGCCAGCCCGCCCTAGGGACGCTCCCACCGCCGCCGCCGGATTCCGCGCCCGTGCCGACGAGCGTCCCACCCCCGCCGCCCACCCTTGACCCGGCATTCGATACCGCCGCCCCGCGCCCGTTTGTGGGCGCACTGCCCCCCGTGAGCGGTACGCCGTTCGGGGTGCTGTGGGGCGCTGGCGATGAAAGCGGGATCGCCGGGTATGTGGTGTGGGTGCGCGTCGATGGCGGCGCATGGGCGGTGTGGCTGGAGACGACCGATACCCAGGCGCTCTATGACGGGGAGCCGGGGCGCACCTATGAATTTGCGCTGTGGGCGGTTGACCTGGCGGGCAACTGGTCGGACAACATCGACCTGACCCCAATGGCCGTGACGCGGGTGGAATGAGCGCGTGACTCACGGGGTATGCGCGTTCAACTGGACGTAAATCTGCGTATCGCGCAGTTGCCCCTGGTTATCGCGCCCATCGCGCCGCAGCGTTGCTTCAAGCGTGTAGTGCGCCCGCACCGCGACGGCAGCGCTGCGGGTGTTGCGCGAATCACAGCGGATTTCCAGGCGTTCGGCATCCCAGTAGGCGAAGGCGAAATCGGTCAGCGCGATCACGGCTTCGGTCATCAGGCCATGCCCGCTTTCGCCCGCCCGAATCCAGTAGCCCAGCTCGAATTTTGGCACGTCCCAATCGATGTGGTGCAGCGAGATCAGCCCGACCAGCGTGCCGCGCCCCTTGCGAAACATGAGCAGCGTGAGTTCATCTTTGGTGCGCCAGCGGGCGGCGGCTTCGCGCATCACGGTTTCGGTTTCCGCGATGCTGGGCATGTGCCGCGCCCAGGGCATCCACTGGTTGAGCGCCGGGAAGGTTTCGCGCACCGCTTCATTGACGATGGTGCCATCGCCGATGCGCGGCGGACGCAGGATCATGCGCGGCGTGGACAGTTCTTCGGGCAGGTCACGCTGGCGCGGCGGATCGACGGTCATAGCCAGTCCTTAATGCTTCTGTTGCGTGTACACTAGTGCGTATTATCATAGGCATATCGTGGGTGGTGTACAACCATGCGCGGCGAGGATGTTAACACGCTTATGGATCGTGCGGGTTGTCGTTATCCGCTATAATGGGCATAGTTGACCCATCCACCCGGTGAATCCTGCATGATCCCGTCCAACGATCCTGAAGTTCTGCGTGAACAGTACGGCAGCGACTATAAACTGAAGCTGCGCCAGCAAACGCATGATGTTTACAGCGTCCCCAGGATCGATTTTCCGGCCTGGGTACTCAGCCGTCTGCCCTGGCGCGGCGGGGAGCGCATCCTCGACGTGGGGACGGGGACAGGGGTGTATTCCGCACCCGTCCATGACATGGTGACGGAAGGACAGTATATCGGCCTCGATCTTTCGGCGGGGATGCTGGAAACGCACCCGGCTCAGGGGCATGTGATCGTCGGGGATGCGCAGCATCTGCCGTTTGCGGATGGCGCGTTCGATGTGATCATGGCGAATTACATGCTGCATCATGTGCCGGATGTGGAAGCGGCGATCCGCGAGTTCAAGCGGGCGCTCAAGCCGGATGGCGTGCTGGTCACGGCCACCAACAGCGCGACCACCATGCCCGAACTGAACTTCCTGTTCCAGCGCGCCATCGTGCTGTTGGGCCAGACAGGGAGCGTTGGCGGAAGCATCGCGCCGATCTACAACGCTTACACGCTCGAAAACGGGACGCGGGTGCTGGCGCGGCAGTTCTATACGGTGGTGCGCTACGATATGCCGTCGGCGTTCGTGTTCCCCACTGCCGACCCGCTCATCACCTACATGAACAGTCTGCGGTCTTTGCGCGAACCGCTGCTCCCCAAAGGCATTCACTGGGATGATGTGCTGCTGGTCATGCGCGAACAGGCCAACCGCGTGATCGCCGCATTAGGCGAACTGGTGATTCAGAAGGTCGCCGGGGTGCTGGTCGCCAGCGACCAGGGCGGCGCGGTGGCCGATTTTGTCCACAGGCTGCACGCGGCACACCCCCGCTGACAGCACGCAGGTTCGATTATTGATCCTCTTATGACATAGGCAGGCGGACTTACACCGATGAAACTGGTCACTTTTACGTACAAAGGGCGCACGCGGCTTGGCGAAGTGGACGGCGATACGATCTATACCATCGCCTGGGCAGATTCGATGCTCAGCCTGCTGCGGCGCGGAATCATGCCCAACCGCACCTGGGAACGCTTTCCAATGGCCGATGTCACGCTGGAAGCGCCGCTGCGCCCCGGCAAAATTTTCGGGATCGGCCTGAACTATGCCGATCACGCCGCCGAAACCGGGCGCGAAGCCCCGCCAGAACCCCTGGTGTTCGCCAAACAGAACAGCGCCGTGATCGGCATCCACCAGGCGATCACCTGGGATACTACGATCACCAACCAGGTGGATTATGAAGGTGAACTGGCCGTGATCATCGGCAAGCGCGCCCAGCGCATCAGCGAAGACCAGGCGATGGATCATGTGTTCGGCTTCGCCGCCGCCAACGATGTCAGCGCCCGCGATTTGCAGGAAGGCCAGTGGGTGCGCGCCAAAGGCATCGATACGTTCTGCCCATTAGGACCCTGGCTGGTCACCAAAGATGAAGTCCCCGATCCACATGCCCTGGCGATCAAGACGGTGCTGAACGATCAGGTGATGCAGGACGGCAATACCCGCGACCTGATCTTCAAAATCCCGACGCTCGTCGCGTACCTGAGCAAATTTTTCACCCTGGAACCCGGCGACATGATCCTGACGGGAACGCCAGCAGGCGTAGGAATGGCGCGCAGCCCCCAGGTGTTCATGAAGGATGGCGACACCGTGTCCGTCACCATCGACGGGCTTGGCACGCTGACGAACCCGTGCAAAATCCTCTCACCGTGAACGACGCACCGCTGATCGCGCTCGAACGGGTCAGCGAAAGCCCGGATGAAACGCGCCGTCACGGGCAGCGGTTGGGCGCGCTGCTGCGCGGCGGCGACGTAATCGCGCTGTCGGGCGACCTGGGCGCGGGCAAGACCACCTTCACAGGCGGAATTGGCGTGGGGTGGGGCGCGCTTGACCCGGTGACCAGCCCGACGTTCACGCTGGTGCATCCGCACCGCCGCGCTGCCGATTCGCTGCGGCTGTACCATATCGATGCGTACCGGCTGGACAGTGCCGATCAGGTGGCGGCGTTGGGGTGGGATGCCATCTTCGACGGCTCCGGCGCGGTCGTGGTCGAATGGGCGGAACGGGTGCTGGATGCGCTGCCCGCCGATCATGTGTGGATCGAGCTGGCGCTGCTGGACGACCAGCGCCGGACGATCACGCTGCAAGCTTATGGGACACGCGCACGGGCGCTGCTCGAAGCGTTCGACGGACGAAAAAGCGATGCTGTTAGCGATTGATACCGCCACCGCCCAGATCAGCCTGGCGTTGTACGATGGTGAACGGGTGCAAAGCGAAGCGACCTGGCATTCGGCGCAGAACCACACGCTCGAACTCGCGCCCGCCGTGCATGACCTGCTCGCCCATGTGGGCGGGTGGGGCGCGGTCAGTGCGCTGGCCGCCGCCGTTGGTCCCGGCTCGTACAGTGCGTTACGCATCGGCGTGGCGTTCGCCAAAGGCGCGGCAGCCGCCCGCCGCCTGCCGCTGATCGGCGTGACGACGTGGGAGATTCTCGCGCTGGCACAGCCGCCCGCCGCCCACGAACTGATCCCGCTGGTGGGAGCCGGACGGGGACGGGTGACGGCGGTGCGCTGCCACTGGCACGCTGAAAGCGGGCGCTGGAGCGCGGTCAGCGACCCGGAAAATTTCACCTGGGACGCGCTGATCGCCGGGGTGCGCGCACGCGGCTCCCCCGCGCACCTGACGGGCGAGATCGACACGGTGGGCGCGGCGCTGATTGCGGCAGCGGCACACAGCATCCCCATCACGCTGGCTGCGCCCGCCGAACGGGTGCGGCGGGCAGGTTTTTTGGCACAGGAAGCATGGACTCGTCTGGCGGCGAAGGGCGCGGGGGCTTTCGACCCGGCGGCGCTCGTCCCGGTGTATGTGAAAACTGCATTATGACCCTGACTCTGCGTTATATGCGCCTGCCGGATGTACAGCAGGTGGCCTCCATCGACCGCGTTTCGTTCGACCCGCCCTGGTCGGCGCGTTCGTATGCATATGAAATCAGCGAATCGTCGTACAGCCATATGATTGTGCTGGAAATGGGCAGCCGCGGCGATGATAAACCGATCAACCCCTGGAAGCGCCTGTTCCAGAACCTGAATGGTGGGCGCGACGATGAGCCGATCATCACGGCTTATGGCGGCATCTGGAATATCGTCGATGAAGCGCACATCAGCACGATTGCTGTGCATCCCGATTACCGCGGGCGTGGGTGGGGCGAACTGGTGCTGAGCGGGATGCTGCGCAAGGCGTGCGTGCTGAAAGCAGCGTATGTGGTGCTGGAAGTCCGCGTGAGCAACACGACCGCGCAGAATCTCTACAAAAAACACGGCTTCGTGATCTGGGGAACCAAGCCCCGTTACTACCACAACAACGGCGAAGATGCGTATGACATGCGGCTCGATCTTTCGACCGACGACGTGCGCACCCGCATCGAAACCCAGCACCGCGCGCTGACCGAACGGCACGCGGTGGCGGATCGCTTCAGCGCCGCGCCCAACCCGGCGCGGTCGTCGCGGCCTAACGCTTCGGCCTAGACGCACGTTCGGGCAGGGCTTTATCGCCGCCGTAATGCGCCCGAAACCCCGACATACGCCCGATGAACGCCAGCCCGCGCAGCACTGCCGGGCTGAACGTGGTCATACGGGTGGTCGCATATGCGCCGGGGAACGCCTCCGCCAGCACGATCAGCGCGAGCAGCGGCGGCATCCCGCGCTTGTTCACGTAGCCATGCCCGGCCATCCAGCCCAGTGTTTCGATCACCTGATCGACTGGCCCGGCAGGGGTGTACGTCACCCGGCACACCAGCGGCAGGATCGACGGGTTGTAGGCCTGGTGGGGCGTGTTTCGGGGGATAGTGATGCGCCCATTGGGGTAGACGATGTGGGTTTTACCGTGCATGGCGACGCGCATTTCCCCGCCATGCAGCACGTCGATACGCTCATCGAAGGCCGGGTGCAGGTGTGGGAACGGGATCGGGCGTTCGGGCTTGACCGTCCACGTCATTTGAACGTGCGGCGCGTTCGCCTGGGCGCTGGTGGTGATCAGCTCCCAGATTTCGCCCGTGACCGGGTTTTCGATGCGCTGGCCGGGGTACACCATGAGCGGTTATACATCCTCAAATACGGTTCAGGCGCGGGTCGAGCGCATCGCGCATCCCGTCACCGAGCAGGTTGAACCCCAGCACGGTGAGCATGATCGCCAGGCCGGGAAAAAACACCAGGTGCGGTTCGGTGAACACGCGGTTGCGGCCTTCGCTCAAAATCGCGCCCCATTCGGGGTCGGGCGGCTGCGCGCCAAGCCCCAGGAACGAGAGCGCCGCCGCATCCAGCACCGCTGTGCCAATGCCAAGCGTCCCCTGCACGATCAGCGGGGTGAGGATGTTGGGCAGGATATGCCCGAACAGGATGCGGCCAGACGGCGCGCCCAGGGTGCGTACCGCCGTGATGTACTCGAACTCTTTCACCTGTAACACGCTGGCGCGGGCGAGCCGGGCATACGCCGGAATCGACACGATGCTGATCGCCAGCAGTGCATTTTGCAGCCCCGGCCCCAGAAATGTGACGATGGCAATCGCCAGGAGCAGCGATGGAAAAGCGAGCAGCACATCCATCAGCCGCATGATGGCGTTATCGACCCACCCGCCCGCGTACCCGGCCAGCATCCCCAACAGGCTGCCCGTGAAGATCGACACGATCACGCTGAAGAAGCCGACGAACAGCGAAATCTGCGACCCGTAGATCACGCGGCTGAACATGTCGCGGGCGTTCAGGTCAAGCCCCATCAGGTGCTGCGGCTGTTCGGCAGGACAGCCCAATAGATGGATGCACGGCGGGCGGCCCGGCAGCCGCCCGATACCGCGATGCGCTTCATCGTTGAACAACTGTTCATTCGGCGGGTACGGCGCGATGGCCGGAGCGAACAAGGCGATGAGCAGCAGCGCCGCGATGATGATCAGGCCGATGATGGCCGACCGATTGCGAAAGAGATTGCGGATCGCTTCAGCCCACAGGCTTTGAGAACGCCGACCGCCAGAAAGCGCGATCTGCGTCGTGGTCAGTTTTGGGACAAGCTTGGTTTGACGGCTCATGAGATGGTTTCGCCCCCGGTTCAGTTCACGCGGATTCGGGGATCAAGCACCCCATACAACACATCGACGATCAGGTTGATCAGCACAAACGCGACGGCGATGAACACGGTGAACCCCTGTACCAGCGGGTAATCGCGGGAGGTGATGCCATCGACCAGCGTGCGGCCTACCCCGGTCAGCCCGAAGATCGTTTCGGTCAGCACCGCGCCGCTGACCAGCAGCCCAAAGTTCAGGCCGATGATCGTGACGACCGGCAGCAAGGCATTGCGCACGGCGTGCCGCACCACGACCACCCCTTCCCGTAAGCCTTTGCTGCGGGCGGTGCGCACATAATCCTGACCGAGCGTTTCCAGCACGGCGGAGCGAGTCATACGGGCGATGATCGACATTGGGATGGTGCCGACAGCGACGGCGGGCAGGATCAGGTAGCGCAGCGCGTTGACGAGCAGTTCGCCGTTCAGCGTCAGGATCGCGTTCAGAATTTTCAGGTTGCCCAGGAAAATCAGAAATGGGGAAGCAGCGTCAGTACTGGGCGCAAGCCCCCACGCGACGTAGAACGGCAGGTAGCGAAAGCCGGGCGGGAGTTCGCCGCTGGGCGGCAGTTGCAGGAACGTACCGCGCAGCCCCACGCTGAAGATGTACGCCAGCATCAGGCCTAGCCAGAACACGGGCATACTCACGCCGATGTTGGCGATCAGCATCGTCCCCACGTCCACCGCCGAATTGCGGCGGTACGCTGAAATCACGCCGAGCGGGATTCCGACCAGCGTGGCGAAGGTGAGCGCCAGCAGCCCTAATTCAAGCGTGACGGGCAGCCGTTCCGCAATCAGCCGCGTGATCGGCAGCGAATAGCGAATCGAATCGCCCAGGTCGCCCGTCGCGAACTGGCCGACATACGTCACGAACTGCTGCGGGAGCGGCTGATCCAGACCATAGCGCACGGCGAACGCCCGGCACAGTTCGGGGGTCGCCCGTTCCCCATAAATGGCCGTACATGGATTGCCGGGGATCACGCGGGCGATCAGGAACGTCACCGCCAGGATGCCGACGATCACCGGAATCGAACTGACGAGACGGCGCACAATAAATGCAATCATATGAACTCGCTGTTACGGGGTTACCCCCTGCATACTGCCAGAAAAAACGCAGGGACGGAACCCCCGGTGGAGGCCGCCCCTACGTCAATACTGTTGAAACGGAACGGCCTTATTCGGGCGCGTTCAGGAACGCCTTGAACAGGTACGTCCAATAGCTGAAGCCGCCATCGCGCCCGACATGCAGCGGGTGCGCCGCATCCCATTGGACGGCGTAGCTGGCCACCACATCGTTGGCATCGAAGGCCGACCCATCATGGAAGGCCGCTTCACGCAGCGTGAACGTCCAGGTCAGGCCATCTTCGCTCACGGTGTAATCGGTCGCCAGCGCCGGGACGACCGCCGTCCCGCCGACTTCGTAGGCCAGCAGCGGTTCGGTGATCTGTTCGCACACGCGCAGCGCTTCGCCGTCGGTTTCATCGGCGCAGTACAGACCCGCCGGTTCACCGTTCTGCATAAAGATGAAATTGTCGTCGTCGGGGTCTTCCATCACCGCCAGCGATTCGTTACCGAGCGGGCTGACGTGCGCGCCGACAATATCGGCGGTGTACGCCACGCCCGAACCGCCGTTGGCAATCGGCAGCATCGGCGCGAAATCGCGGATCAGCGCGTTCACCTGGCCGTACAGCTCCAGGCGCGCATCCGGGTCGGCGGTGCGGCCCGCTTCATTGAGCAGATCGACAATTTCCTGGTTCTTGTCACCGAACTGCGGGGTCGCGCCCTGGCCGAAATGCACATCCAGGAAATTGGTCGCGTCCGGGTAGTCCGCGCCCCAGCCCAGCAGGTAGAACGCCAGTTCACCGCGATCCGCCGCATCCAGGAACGCGCCCGATTCCATCACTTCGATGGTGACGTTGATGCCGACATCGGCCAACTGCGCCTGAATATCCTGGGCGACGATGCCCGGCTGCGGCAGGTAGCCGCGCACCACGTCGCGGTAGTTGAGGGTGATATTCAGCGGCAGTTCAACGCCGGCTTCGGCCAGCAGTTCCTGGGCGCGCGCCGGGTCATACGGGAACGGTTCGGTCGAAGCGGTGTACCCGAAGATGGCCGACGGCATGAACTGGGTGGCGACCGTCGAACCGGGCGGGTAGTAGTTATCGACGATGCGCTGCTTGTCGATGGCGTGGGCGAACGCCTGGCGCACCAGTTCATTATCGAACGGCGGGAACAGGTTGTTGAAGCCCAGGTAGAAAATATTCAGCCCTTCGCGTTCGAACAGTTGCAGGTTCGGGTCGTTGGCGATCACTTCAAAATCGCCCGCGCCGGGGTTGTCGATGCCATCGACCGTCCCCGCTTGCAGTTCGACCAGGCGCGCAGCGGCTTCGCTCGTCCAGCGGAAAATCGCGGTCTGTTCGGCTGCCGGGTCGCCCCAGTAGCTTTCGTGGCGCGTCAGCACGATCTCGCTGCCCAGGTTCCATTCTTCCAGCACGTAAGGGCCGGTACCAATCGGGTTGCGGAACAGCGCTTCACCGCCGCCGCCTGTTGCGACCAGGTGTTCCAGCGGTTGAATGCCGACCGACGAAAACGCGACCTTCTGCGGGAATGCGCCGTCGGGTTCGCACAGCACGAACTCGACTGTGCGCGCATCGACTGCCGTGATCGACTGGATCGTGCCGCCGTAATCGCAGCTTGCCGCCGCATACGCCAAATTGCCATCGGTGATGGTCAGCGCGTCGGTTTCGGGAAAGGTGACATCCTGCGCGAAGGTGACAGGCACGACCATGCCCAACGCCAGCACGACCATCAGCATGATCGGCATCACGCGAAGCGAACGTTTCATGTAAAAGACTCCTTAAAGTGAAGGTGATCGTTTGGTGCAGTCAAGGTGATGACTTGACGCGAAAAGTATAGGTGAGCGGATCATGAGCCGCAACAATTGGGTGAAAGCACCCGGTGAACGGGTTTACGCGCCTGGCAGCACCGCCGCCAACCCGTGCAGGTCGTCGATCAGCGCATCCGGCGCGGCGGCCAGCAGCACATCGCGGGCTTCAAACCCGGTACACACGGCGACTGCCCGAAACCCCGCCGCCCGTGCGCACTGAATATCCGCCAGCGTATCGCCCACCACAATCACGTTGTGCGGCGCGAACGAACAGGCATAATGCGCACATGCGCGCTCGAAGGCGAGCGGCGGCAGGTGATCGCGATCCATCGCATCATCGCCAAACGCGCCAACGGGAAAATCCGCCGGGGCATAGCCCGCCGCCCGCAGCTTGACCGGGGCGCTGCGGCTGACATTGCCCGTGACCAGCGCCAGCCGCACATCCTCCCGCGCCTTCAGTGCGGCGACCGTCTCGCGCCCGCCCGTACATGGCTGCACATCGAACCCGCCGATCAGCCGGTCGATGCTCGCGCCCATCACCTGGTTGAAGTCGGCCATGAGCGCCCCAACCGACTGCGGGCTGTAGCCTTCGTCGCGCAGCAGTTCGACCAGCGTCAGCCAATCGGTTTTGCCGCCGAAGCTGTGCGTCTGGCAGCGCTGGCGCAGCCGTTCGGCCAGCGCTGCATCATGGCTGAACATCCGGTCGAGCGCGTCGAGCATGGCAGCTCGGCCTGCGCCGCGTGTCCATACCAGCGTGCCGTCGATGTCGAACAGGATCAGAATCCGCGAATCGCTCACGTTGAGGGACGGCGCGCTCAGGCGGTCGTGCGCGTCTGCGTCGAATCCGGCGCGGCGCGGCGGCGGGCGATGAAGATCACCAGCGCGATCACGAATGCGACCACGCACCCGGCCTGTGAGGTGTTGACCCCGCCGACCAGCGCCACTTCCACGCGCAGAAATTCGAGCAGAAAGCGGATGAACGCATACTGCATGATATACAGCAGGAAAATATCGCCATGGCGCAGCGTTTTGCCCCGCGCCCGCTGCCACAGATTCAACAGTACGATGAAGGCCAGGAAATTCCACAGCGATTCGTACAGGAACAGCGGGTGAAAGCGCGTCTCTGCCGGGTAATCGACCAGGCTGGCATACTGGCCGACGCGGTTATCGCGGTCGATGGCGATGCCCCAGGGGAGCGTGGTCGGCGTGCCGTACAATTCCTGGTTGATGAAGTTCGCCCAGCGGCCAATCGCCTGCCCCAGCGGGAGCGTGACCCCGGCAATATCGAGCCAGAACCACAGCGAAAGTTTATTCCGCACGATGTAGGCCAGCGCGCCCAGGAACCCGCCCACGAACGCGCCGAAGATGTGCAGGCCGCCGCTCCAGATGGCGACGGCTCCGTTTTGCAGGTTGAAGAAGTTTTCAAAGTACCACTGGGTGGTCTGCCCGGCTTCGACTGCGCTGATGGGCGGGAGCAGGATGTACCACAGGCGCGCCCCGATGATCGCCGGGATGATCGCCCAGGTCAGCCCACCCCAGATGTGATCCGGGTCCTGGCCTGCACGCTTCGCCAGCCGCGCCGCCACCGCCGCCGCGACCAGCATCCCCACCACGATGATGATGCCGTAATAGCGAATTTGCAGGCGGTCGAATAATTCGATGTATTCAGCTTGAAATTCCATGCGTAACCTACCTTGAAGGGTTCCGTTGTGCCTGACCAGTTCATGAGTCGCCGCGCCCGTCAGGGTTCCGGCGGCGTGTGCCGATCCAGGTGACGATAGACATACCATAAACGCTGCACGCCCGTGATGTTCGTCCCAACCGCCAGCACCCATAACCCCGGCATGACGAGCGGCGGGACCAAGAGGAGCGCCAGCAGCAGGATCGCCCGCTCGAAGCGCGAAAACAGGCCGATCTTCACGCTCAGCCCCGCTTCCCCGGCACGGGCGCGCACGTAGCTTACCACAAAACTGCCCATCAGCGAACCCAGTGCCAGCGCCAGCGCGGTAAACTGATCGGTCACGGCGAAATGATACGCCATCGCCCCGAAGATCAGCCCATCGGCGTAGCGATCCAGCGTCGAATCCAGCACTGCGCCAAAACGGTCCGTCCGCGCCATCGCCCGCGCAACCGCGCCGTCCAGCGCATCGAGCGGCAGGCTGAGCAGCAGCACAATCCCGCCGACCTGGAACTGCCCCCCCGCTACGGCCAGCGCGCCAATGGCGACCACGCCCAGCCCGGCTATCGTGATCGTATCTGGGTGGATGCCGATGCGGTGTACCGATTCCCCGGCGCGGCGCGTCAGCCCGGCGAAGGCGGCGCGGGCGCGGTCGGAGAGCGTGCTGGGGGCAGGCGGTGGGTTCATGGTCGGCGGGCGATCCGGGTTCGTGCGGGCAAGTGCGCACCAGTATACCGTTTTCGTTTTTCCATGCCTTCATGGTACGCTGTGATGGTCAGGGGTGGCGAACACCCGCATTGTATGCAGCCCTGCAACCGTGATTGAGGATATTCCGCCATGCAATACGACCCTGTTCAGCATCTCGTCCAGGCGGGCGATCAAACGCTGTGCGTCTTTGAATGGCCGGGGGATGGTGCGCCGCTTCTGTTCGCCCATGCCACTGGGTTCCACGCCCGCATCTGGGATCGGCTGATCGCCCAACTGCACGGGCGGCACGCCTACGCCGTCGATCTGCGGGGGCATGGCCGCAGCAGCAAGCCCGCCGCGCCAGCGGGGTATCGCTGGCAGTTCGTCGGGGATGACCTGGCCGCACTGGTAGCACTGCTTGACCTGCGCGACGTGATCGGCATCGGGCATTCGTGGGGCGCATTCGGGATGGTGCTGGCCGCTGCTGATCAACCGAGTCGGTTTGCGCGGCTGATCCTGCTCGACCCAGTGATCGTGGCCGAATCCCTGTATGGCTCCCCATTTGAAGGCGAACACTTCGCGGCGCGCCGCCGCGCCGATTTTGAATCGCCGGATGCGATGTGGATGCGCTTCAAGGATCGCCCCCCGTTCAACACCTGGGATGCCGATGTACTGCGCGATTACTGCGCATTCGGGCTGCTGCCCAAACCCGACGGCGACGGGATGACGTTAGCCTGTTCGCCACACGTCGAAGCGAGCATCTATGCTCAGTTCACCAGCACCAGCCCGTACCCGGCCATCCGTCAGATTCAAGCGCCCGTCCATGTAGTGCGCTTTGGCGATCATGCCGCGCTCAGCGTCGAAGATTTTGACGGTTCGCCCACCCCGCCCAACCTGGCAGCACAGTTCATACACGGTCACGATATTCAGATTCCGCACTTAACACATTTTGCACCTATGCAAAATCCATTCTTGATCGCGGAAACCATCCAGACGATTATCACTATACCGCATTAACGCAGCCAATCATGTACATGCTGCATAACGCGGTATACAAGAATCGACAGATACCAAGCTGTAGTGTGTCCAGTTTTCAAGTTTATCCGTATGTATGATTTTTGAATGGATGGGTTATTTGCGAGCTTCAGCATGGATTACGACGTGCAGCATCGGCAGATCGCTTTGTGGAACGATCAGCGTGCGCAGCGCCACCGGGCGCAGCACATCGAGCGGCTGGCCTTCAAAACGGAGTACCTGATACCCGTAGACCGCCCCCTGATCGTCGATCAGGCTGATCACGGCGCGGCTGAGGCTGACGGGCTGGCGGCTGCGAAGCAGCGCGCTCACGGCACGGATGCTGCCGCGCTCCGCGATGCGCACGTCATCAACGGCAACCGATGTGAAGGCCGATGCAGGCGCGGGTTCGGCACTTTTGAGCGCCACCGATACCGCTGCCTGTGGATTCCAGGCGGCGGCAAAATCGACCCGGTAGGGCGCAAACCCCCCTGCCGGGATGATCGCCTGTTCGATCACGGCGGTTTGCACGGCATCGTTCGCGTGCGCGCCCAGGCGCAGCTCGACGCTCACCCCGCTGAGCGGTACACTGAACGGATTATCCACCCGCCCCAGGCAGCGAGTCGCGCCATTGATGGTTTCAAAACAGCGCGGCGGATGAAGGCGCATCGCCTTGATCTCGAACCGTCCGGCATTGAGGTGCGTGGTCGCTGCTGTCGCTGCTATCGATAATGAGGGTGGGTCGGTGGGGGGGCTGGCGAATGGAGCGATTGTCCCGGCGGATGCTGCTGAGGGCGTAAACTGTGTCGGGGTCAGCCGGGTTTCAATCCTGCCAACCGTGAGCGTCATCGGGGGATATTGGGTCGGCGCTGAACGGGTGCCGGACTCGGTGACGATGGTACAGCCTACAATCCACAGCAGCATGAACGCCGCTATGGTCAGCAGGAAGATCAACGGTCGCCAGTCGAACTCGATCATCAGGGGGAGGTTCCCACAGGTTCCGACTTGCCAAAAAGTATACCCAGTGGACAGCCATTCGCACAAATACCATGTGCGCCCACGTCATACAATCGCGTAGATTTTCAGTACGGATTCTGTCATGCTCTTGACAGACACTGTCATGCTCTTGACAGACACTGTCATGCGTTTGACGCAGACCGTGATGGTCGGTTTTAGTGGAATCAGCGAAGGGGACGACGTATGGAAGCACGCCTGGAATTTCAAGTCGGGGAAGCGCTGAAAGCGCGGGGCTGGACGATCAGCGCGGCGGAGTCCTGCACGGGCGGGCTGGTCATGCACCGCCTGACGGATATTCCCGGCAGCAGCGCCTACGTGATCGGCGGGGTGGTGAGTTATGCCAACGCAGTGAAGCGCGATTTGCTGAAGGTGAAGCAGGAAACGCTCGATACCCAAGGGGCTGTCAGCGCCGAAACCGCGCAGCAGATGGTGATCGGCGCGCTCAACCTGTTCGGGACGGATGCCGCCGTCGCCATCACAGGCATTGCCGGGCCGGGCGGCGGCACGCCCGCCAAACCTGTTGGGCTGACGTACATCGCGGCGGCGCTGAAAGGCGCTCCCCCGGTGGTGGAACGCCATGTGTGGAGCGGTGACCGCGAAGCCGTGAAGGCGGCCAGCGCCGAAGCCGCCCTCCGCCTGATCCTGTCGCTGCTGCAAACCGCCTAGACGATGTTTTCGAGCTTGTACGCCAGGTTGCGCCCCATGCCCTGCTGAAAACCGAGATGGATGATCAGCCGGACGAGCGTATCCAGGTAGTGCGCATCGTTCAGCCCGCCCACATCGACCGGATCGAAACCTGCGTCACGGATCAGCGCGGCGACGGCCTGCTTTGCCGCCGCATCATCGCCCGCCATGAAAACCGCGCCCAGGCCGGAGGTGCGCGGCAGGGTCAGAATATCCCAGAATACGGTATTGAACGCCTTGACCACGCGGGCATTGCGCGCCCACCCGGCGACGGCCTGGGCGCTGTTCGCGCTGTCGTCACGCTGGCCGCTCATGTCGTTCGTGCATTCGATCACCACCTTCCCGCCCAGGTCGCCTAATCCATCGAGCGTCTCGTGGGCGGCTTTGAATGGCACGGAAAGCAGGATCACATCGGCGAAGGCGGCGGTTTCCGCGTGCGAACCGCCCTGCACGCCATGACCGATCTCGCCCGCCACCTGGCGCGCTTTATCCGGCGTGCGCGACCCGATCATGACCTGATGCCCTGCCGCCGCCCACCGCCGCGCCAGGTTCCCGCCCATGCGCCCCGCGCCGATCACCCCGATCTTCATCTGAATCAACCCCTTGTACGCATCGTCGTCAACTGGCGGTCACGCCGCCGTCAATCGGCAGCGCGTGGCCTGTGATATACGACGCTTGATCGCTGCACAACCATACCACCGCCGCCGCCGTTTCTTCGGGCGTACCCAGGCGTTTCATCGGGCTGCCGCTCACGGTTGCGTCCTTCATCGCTGGCACCGTATCGATCATCTGCTGCACCATCGGCGTATCGGTGAAGTAAGGACAGACGGCGTTCACGCGGATGTTGCGCCGCGCATATTCCAAGGCCGCGCTGCGCGTCAGGCCGATCACGCCATGTTTGCTCGCGCTGTACAGGGCCGCCGCCCGAAAGCCGACCAACCCGGCGACCGATGCCATATTGACAATCGACCCGCCGTCGTTGGCGAGCATAAGCGGGATTTCGGCCTTCATGCACAGCCAAACCCCTTTCAGGTTGATGCCGATCACACGATCCCATTCTGCCTCGGTCTTTTCGTGCAGCGCCGAAAGTTCGCCGCCCACCCCGGCATTGTTGAATGCGCAGTCGATGCGCCCATACAACCGCGCCGCCACCTGAATCAGCGCGTCCACCTGGTCGGCCTGGGATACATCCGCCTGCACGAACGCCGCTTCACGGCCTAACGCCTGAATCTGTGCGGCGGTTTCTTCCCCGCCCACCGTGTCGATGTCCGATACCACGATGCGCGCCCCGGCTTGTGCCATCGCCAGCGCCGCCGCCCGCCCAATGCCCGATGCGCCGCCCGTCACCAGCCCGATTTTGCCGTCTAAAAGGGTCACGTTCTGCCTCGATTCTGTTGCAATAACCGAACACCTGTGCTATCATAAGTGTCCAGCAAGCGAGTTTTTTCTGAGGGTTATAATGCTATCCCCAATCCTCGCAGTACGCGATATTGACGCAAGTGTCGATTTTTACGTGGCCGCTTTTGGCTTTCATCACAACTGGAGCCTGCCGGATCAGGCCGGGCGCACCGATTTTGCCAGCGTACAGTTGGGCGGGGCGCAGGTGTTTTTTGGGCTGGTGGATGGGTTGGTCGAGCCGGAACACACGGCGCAGCGCGGGACGGGCTTCCTGCTGTTCGTCGATCTGGACAAGGCCGTTGGGCTGGACATCGACGCGATCTACGTGCGGGCGAAAGCCGCTGGCGCGCTGATCACCCGCGAAATTGCCGACCAGGAATACGGCGAACGCACCTTCCACTGCCAGGATCGGGACGGTTACACGCTGATGTTCGCGCAGCGCGTCAAGGTGGCGGCACATGCCGCCGCCGCATAGCTCCGTCCGCCGCATAGCTCCGTCCGCCGCGTAGCTCCGTCCGTCGCGTTATTGCACACAAAGAGAGGGGCGCTCGTTTCGCCCCTCCTTCAATACACCCGCCCGCCCGGTTCCACCGCACGCTCCGGGCTGAGCAGGATCGCCCGGCCTTCCGCGTCCGGTACGCCCAGGATCAGGATTTCCGACGTGAACCCGGCGATATTTTTGGGCGCGAAGTTGATCACCGCGATCACCTGCCGCCCTATGAGCGCGTCTTTGGCATAGTGCGTCAACTGCGCCGACGACCACTTTTCCCCAATCTCGCCGCCAAAATCGACGCGCACCTTGTAGGCGGGTTTGCGCGCCCGTTCGTTGTCCAGCACTTCGCGGATCACCCCAACGCGCATTTCGACCTTTTCAAAATCAGCGAACGAGATCGTATCCATGTTCACCACCCGCCATCCGTGCCAATCAGCGCGGCGATGTCGTCATCGCTGAAGCCGGATTCGCGCAGTACATCGATGGTATGTTCCCCGAACCCAGGCGCACGCCCGCGTTCGTGTGCGGTGTCGCTCAGCCGAATGGGGCTGCGGAAATACGGTGCGCTTTCGGGGTCAACATCCAGCGCCCCACGATCCCGCAGATGCGGGTCTGCCGCCAGTTCGTGCGGCATCTGCACCCGCGAATAGCAGCAGTCGGCGGCCAGCAGTTTTGCATCCCACGTTTCCGCCGGGTGCAGCGCGAAGATCGCTTCCAGTTCGGCCAGCAGGTAGCGCTGACGTTCCGGCAGCACATGGTACGCGGTCAGGTCTGGCCGTTCGATGGCGCTGCAAAAGTTCGCCCAGAAGCGCGGTTCCAAGGCCGCCAGCGCCACCGGCAGCCGATCCTGTGTGCGGTAGATGTTGTAGCACGCATACCGCCCGGAGAGGATGCCACGCTGTACGCCATCGCCTACCCGTTCCTGCATCACCGCTTCAACCCAGGCGTAGCCGACGAACGGCAGCGCGCTTTCAAACAGCGAGACATCGATGAAGCCGCCTTCGCCCGTATGCGTGCGCCGCAGCAGCGCCGCCATGATCCCGGCAGCGGCGGTATACGCCCCGCCCACGTCCGCGACCTGGCCGCCTAACGGCTGCGCGCTGCCCATTTCACCAATCAACCCGCTCATGGCGACGTAGTTCAGGTCATGCCCGCTGACTGCGGCGTATGCGCCTGTCTGCCCCCATCCGCTGATCGCGCAGTAGACCAGGCGCGGGTGGATGGCCTTCAGCGCGTCATAATCGCAGCCCAGCCGCTTCATCACGCCCGGTCGAAAGCTCTCGATCAGCACATCGGCGGTTTTGACCAACCGGTGCAGCGCCGCCGTCCCCGCCGAAGTTTTCAGGTCAAGCGTGATGCTGCGCTTGTTTCGGTTGGTCGCGTGAAAGTACGCGCCCATGCCATCGACCATGAGCGGCGGGGTGCTGCGGGCATAATCGCCGCCGTCGGGCGCTTCCACTTTGATCACGTCCGCGCCCAGGTCGGCCAGCAGCATCGTGCAGATGCCGCCCGGCAGCAGGCGGGTGAGGTCGAGAATACGGGTTCCACGCAGTGGCAGAGTCATCGTGCGGGCATTGGCTCCATGCTCAGCGGACACAGTACCCCATCGATTGTAGCGCATCCCCGCAGCGGCAGAAATTCACAAAAAGCGGCTGAACGGCGCACGTCTGCTATAATGATCAGCGCGTGATGCGCGGGCAGCACAGGCGCGCATTCCGAATTTCCGAAACGCTCAACCGCGCTGAGAGGCCATGACTGACCCAACGCCCGCAATCGAAGCCGACCTGATGCGGCGTATTGCAGCCCACGACCAAAAAGCGATGGCGGAGTTTTATGATCGGTTCGCCGCGCTGGTCTACGGGATGGCGGTGCGCGTGCTGGAAAACAACGCCCTGGCCGAAGAAGCCATGCAGGATACGTTCCTGAAAGTATGGGAACAGGCCGCCCAGTGGAACCCGGAACGCGGGAAGCTCGTCACCTGGCTGCTGACGCTGGCGCGCTATACCGCCATCGACCGCTTGCGCAAGGAACGCAGCCGTGCGACCGACTCCGCCGCCGATCTCGATCAACTGCTGCATTTGCTCAGCGATGCCGGGGCGGTCGATGCCGACCGCGTGACCGATGCGCAGCAGATGCGGACGCTGCTGGATCGGCTGCCCGCCGAACAGCGGCAGGCGCTCGAACTGGCTTTTTTCAAGGGGTACACCCACCAGGAAATTGCCGAACGTTTGGGGCAGCCGTTGGGGACGGTGAAAAGCCGCATCCGGCAGGCGCTCCACACCCTGAAGGGGTTATGGCTGCAACTGGAAGGCTAGGCGAACGAGCGGCAGGTTTCAATCCAAACCGCGCCGCCTACCGTAGAGTCACTGAACCAATATGAGCGTGTTGTAACGTAAGCTGGAACCGAAACGAACGATGAACACCCACGATCCGCACCATGCCCATACGCCCCACCAGGACGACTGCGACGCGCTGCGCGAGCTGCTGCCCGCGTATGCGCTGGGGCTGCTCAACGCCGACGACACTGCACGGGTCGAAACCCTGCTCCCGCGCTGCGCGGATGTGGCCGCTGAACTGCCGGAATACGCCGCGCTGCATGAATCGCTGCTGCTGGCCGTCGAACCTGTCGCCCCGCCCGCATCGGCACGCGCCGCATTCCTGGAACGCCTGGCCGCTGGCGAAGCGCCGCCCGCGCCCGCCATCGTGCAGGCCGTCGCGCCTGTGCGCAGCCCCGCTTTCTGGCGCGTGGTAAGCGCCGCCGCCATCGTGATCCTGATCGCCACGAACGTATTGTGGGCGCTTCAATGGAACCGCACGCAGCGCGATGTCGAGTCGCTTCAGGCGCGGCAGACCGACCTGATCGCGGTGATGAGCGGCACGGGGATCGCCTTGTTCCCACTCAGCGCAACCGCCGACAGCACGATCACGCTGGCGACGGCTTTTTGGGATACCGACAACCGCCGCGTCACGCTGTACGCCGATCAACTGGAGCCGCTCGCGCCGGGGCAGGCGTACCAGTTGTGGCTGATCGACGGCGAAAGCGTGGTCAGCCCCGGCATTTTTCAGATCGACGATGCGGCGCTGAACGTGGCCGTTTTCACCGTCGATGCCGCACCGGGGACGAATACATTGATCGGCATTTCGGTCGAGCCGGACACGGGCAGCAGCGCCCCCACCACCCCGCCGCTGGCTGTAGGGGGGCGCGCCGCACTGTAAGCGCGTTACCTGCCGCGCCCATCGTCCGTTTCGATGAATGAGGCGGGGAACGATGCGGCCAGCGCCGGATGGCGCGTGGTGGCACGTTTCGGGTTCGGGGATTCGGGGCTGGATTCAGGCGATGGGTCGCTCCCTTCATCGATGATGTCGGACGGCGGCGGGTCATCATTCCCAACGCTCCCCTCACCAACCGGCAGATCGATGCACGATCCGCCATCCTCCACCTTCGGCGGTGGGCAAACGCACGCATTGTTTTCGATCACATAGCCCGGCCCGCATGTCGGCGGCGGCGGATTACACGATGGGTAGCTGCCGCCATGATTACACACACAGGTGTTCGTCCCGGCATCGCGGGATGAATTGGGCGCATCGCATACGACGGGCGGCGGATTACACGACGGGTAGCTGCCGCCATGATCGCACACACACGTGTTCGATTCCACGTCGCGGGTCGAATTGGGCGCATCGCATACCACGGGCGGCGGATTACACGACGGGTAGCTGCCGCCATGATCGCACACACACGTGTTCGATTCCACGTCGCGGCTCGAATTGGGCGCATCGCATACGACGGGCGGCGGATTGCACGACGGGTAGCTGCCGCCATGATCGCACACACAGGTGTTCGTCCCGGCATCGCGGGATGAATTAGGCGCATCGCACACGACGGCCTGCGGCTGGCAGTTGGGGAATGTGCCTGTAAACTGACACACACAGGTGTTCGTCGCCGGGTTGCGAATCGAGTTGGCCGCGCTGCACGTCACCTGTGCCTGACAGCTAATCCCAACCTGGACGAACGGCGACGGACACACGCAGTTGTTCCCCTGGCGCTGGAAATTGCCCGTACATACGATCTCCTCACCCGGCAGCGGGCGGTTGGTCGGCAGCGGGCTGGCCGTCACCGTGCTGGTGATTTCCGGCGTGGCCGTGCGCGTGGCCGATGGACGGGCGGTCGCGTTCGGGTCACGGGTGCGCGTGGGCGTGCGCGTGATCGTCTGCGTCCCGGTTTCGGTGGCCGTCGCGCTCGGCGTGATCGAGTCGGTCGCGGTGGCGGTCGTGGTCGGCGTGGGCGTGGCGGTGATCACCGTGTCGATCAGCGCGCCGTAACAGGCGGCGGCAACGGCACGTCCGGCGGCGCTGCCGCGTAAAATTCGGTAATCCTGCTGGCGCGTGGTCTGTGAAATCGGCAGCGGTTCGCTCACGATGGGCGGGTTGTAGCTGAACGTGACTTCAAACCCGACCGGGATATTGATCGGCACGGGGGTTGAATCGCCCACCGGGTCGCCCAACTGGTAAGTGCAGTTCCCTTCATAACAGGCGGCGCGCATCCGGGTATCGCCCGTTTCTTCCCCCACGTTGATCACCGACATGCACGAGCCGGATACCGACACGTTGGCGAACGATTCGCCCGGCAATACCAGCCGCAGCCCATCGGTATAGCCGCCGCTTTCCATGAACAGATGTCCGCGGCTGACCATGCGTGCAGCGATGGCACTGCGTCCGCCCGCTTCAATGTCCTGAATCATCACGCTGGTATCGCGCCCCAGGAAGAAGAACGCATCGGCAATCGTGCCGCTGGCGGTGTTGATGCGCGCCATCCAGGGAACGCCGCCGCTGGCGATGAATCCGTTGTTCAGGCGCACGCGCTGAATATCGACATCGCGGTCTTCGTTGTTCGGGCGGAACAGGCCGACTTCATCCTGTGCCAGCACCATAACTGCCGTCGGCGTGGGCGGGCGGTAGGTCGCGGTGAGCGTGGCCTCCCGGTTGGCGGCGGCGACGACGGTGCGCGCCTGGGCAGTTTCGGTCATGAACGGCGCGTTATCGAGCGTGGCCGTGATCGTCGGGAAGATCACCAGCGCGCCGAAGGCGAACAGCGTCGCCAGTGTCGCCACCCACAGCAGCGCCCCGTTCTTCGATCTGCGCGCAGTGGCGGCGCGGCGCGGGTCGGGCAGGCTGATCACACCGAGCGCGATGTCCTTCTGCGGCTGGCGCGGCGGAACGAATTCGCCCAGAGTGCGGGCGGCTTCTTCCCCGGCGGCGGATTCCAGGGTGCGGATCAGTTCGGCTTCGGTGAACATCGGTTCCTGGGTGACCTGGGACACCTGGTAGCCTTCGCTCGTCGTGACCAGCACCGCTTCGCCAATGCGCAGCGGATACCCGGCCAGGCCGCGTTTTTGCGCCGTCTCGTAATCTGCCGTCTGGTGGTACAGGCCAATGTCCGGTTCGGCTTCATCGTTGATGCCGATCCCGCGCATGAGCGCGGCGGCGCGGGGGCTGGCATATGCCTGTTCCGCGCTCATCTGCCCGCTCTGGATCATCACGTTGGCGAACGTGTGTTCAATCGTGAGCGGGGTCACCCCGTCCACCCCGCTGAACAGCGCGATCCGCCCGGTTCCCAAATGGCCGATGTACAGCGAATCGCCATCGACCACGAGCGCTATATCGAGCGCGCACGTCAGCCGGGACTGCGAAAAACGCCCTTTTTCGTACACAGCGGTATTGGCCGCCGCAAACGCCGCTTTGATCGCATCGACGGGCGCGGTCGATGGGGTGCCGCCGCCCGTTTTGCGCAGCGCTTCAAGCGCGGCATCGCGGGCGAGTTCAGCGGGCAGCCCCGGCTGATCGACGATCTCGATGCTTTCAGCGGCGATCAGGATCGCCCAATCGTGGCCGTCGGCGGTGCGCAGTTCCGCCGACGTGATGCGCGTCCTGCCGGAGTCCTTGCCTTCGCTGCTGACCGTGTATGCGCCGTGCAGTGCTTTGATCATCGGTTGCCGCCTTGCCTATGCCCGTGTGTGCCAGGGCAGATACAAATATCGAAGATGCAGCCGGGTTTCGTCCGTCAGGTCGCGCAGCAGGACGGGTTCGGTAGGGTGGAAATTGTCCGTCACCCATACATCGCCGTTCGCGTCCACCCGTTCGACCACCATCACATGACCGAATACGTCATCGGCATACGGATGCGCCCGTTCCATCACCAGGATCGACCCCGGCATCGGCTCCGCGCCCATGCGCAGCCCGTATTCGCGTAAAACTTCAGCCTGATCATCCCACAAATAGGCATCGCGCGCGAGTTCCGGCGGAATATTCACCCGCCCCACCACATAGCGCACGCAGTCATAGGTATTGTCCTTCAGCCATTCCGGGCTGCGGCCATTTTCCATCGCCTGGATC
Source organism: bacterium (assembly GCA_033764035.1). GTDB lineage: Bacteria > Chloroflexota > Anaerolineae > Aggregatilineales > Phototrophicaceae > Flexifilum. The sequence goes on along the minus strand of JANRJJ010000012.1, from coordinate 63,767 downwards.
AGCCGGGTATTCGCACCCGGTTCGGGCATGAGCAGATCGAGCCGCCGCGACAGGGTATCGGCTTCGGCGCGAAGCTGTTCGACTTCACCCCGCGCCGCCTGGTAGGCTGCGTCCAGGTCGCGCAGCCGTGCTTGCTGGCGAGCCAACGCCTGAAGATCGCCCGTCGTCGTCTCCGCTGCCAGCCGTTCGCTCAGCATACGGGCGCTGAGCGCGGCGGCGGTGCGCTCCTGGGCAATCTGGTCGAGCGCCGCCTCTCGTTCGGGCAGCAAAATCTGCGCCTGCATGAGCGCATCCATGCGCACGCGATTGTACGGCGAAAGATAATCCGATTCGGCGGGCGGCGGCGGCGCGGCCTTCGGCGCAAAATCGAGCTTCACGCTCGATGGACGGCGCAAACTGGGCGTATCGCTGGCGTTCGCGGCAGGTTCACCGGGCGTGGGCATGGCTTGGCCATCGGCGCTGAACGGGGCATCGTGCGCCGCGCCTGCGTCGGCCTGTGCCGCTGTGTCGGTCTGTGCCGTCCATTCAATCTCGTCCGCCGCCTGGCTCAGCCGTTCCGCGAACCGTTCCAGCGTCCCCGCCCATTCGGTGATCCAACCGCGCTGCCCCTGGTAGCGCCCGAAGGTGGTATCGCTGGCGGTGCTGGACGTGACCGCGTTCAGGTCGTCCATCAACCCGCCCACATGTTCGACGATGTGCTGAAGCGATGCGGCGGACTGCTGAAACTGGATGGATGCGCCGCGAAGCTGTGCGATCTGCTGTGTGAAATCGTTCATGCCGTTTTCCTACCTCACCAGCGGAATTTCGAGCGGCGGCGCATCCGGCAGGCTGCCCGCCGGGGTGACGCGCAGCGCCCGCAGCGATGCATCGAGCGGAATCTCGTAGACCAGCCATGCGCCCGTCACGCGCCCGCGTGCAATCGGCTCCCAGTGCCGCCCGTTGAAGATGCGCGCATCTGCCCGCGCTGGCACGGTCAGCCCATCGCCCGTGAGCAGGTCGATGCGCGCCTGGGGCGGTTCGGCACAGATTCCGGCGCGGCATTCGAACTGCATTTCGATGGCGGCGAAGCGCGCCCCGACAATCGGAATGAGCATCTGCCCGGCGGAATCGACGGCGCGCAGCGAATTGTTTTCGATGCGCACCGCCCGCAGCACTCCCGCCGGGTATTCGGCCAGGTACAGCGTCTCCGACGGCAGTTCGATGCTGCGGTCGGCGGGCGCGGCAGCCGTCACTGCCACCGGGGAGCCTGCCGCGCCGCCATCCGGGTTTGCCGCATTGCGGTTGATCGCCAGGGCAATCGTCCCGCCCAGCGACGCGCCGACCACCACCAGCGCCAGCGCGATCAGGATCGTCGTCCAGGCGGCGCGCTTTTCCGGCCTGTGCAGCGCGTCGATGCGCGCTTCGGTCACCAGTGCCGCCGCCGCCATCGGCGCGTAACCCTGCCCATCCCCATCGGGCTGTGCGGCCAGGACGCGGAGCTTTTCCAGCCGCGCCGCCCGGTCATCCTGGGTCTGCGCGTCCAGCCAGCGCACGAGCGGCGGCACGCCCGCCGATTCCGCGTCGATCTCGTCGATGCCCTGGGAATCCAGGTATTCGCGCAGATAACGGCGCGTTTCGGCGCGGTCACCGTTGAAAAAAGCGGCGTTCGCCTTGATCAGCGCCGGGTCGCTGCGTGCGCTCATGACCGGTTCCCCTTCAGCAAATCGTCGATCAGCCCGCGCACGTCGATGTCACTGACCCCGTCGTCGAAAGCGGGCGCGGTAGTGCGTGAAGGCTCCCCCGCTGGACGCGGTGCGCTGTGTGCCGCCCACGCCGCACGCGGGTGACGATCCCAGCGGCGGCGGATCTGCGCCAGCGCCGCCGTCAGGTCATCGACCCATGCGGTCTGTACCACGCCGATCCCGCCATCGGGCAGCGGCAGGTACGCCCGTCCGGGCGGGAGCGGGTCGGCGCTCAACCCGGCGACGCGCAGATTCAGCCGCGCCAGCGCATCGCGCCCGCCCAATGCGAAACCGCCGCGCCGCAGCGTCATGAAGCGCAGCAGTGGGTCATTCAGGCGGTCGCCATAGGTAGCGACCCACACCGACAGCCGCTCCCCGCCGTATCGCCGCAGTAAATCGCGCCACACCGCCAGCGCATCCGGGTTGTAGCGCAGCAGATCGAGCAGGGTATCGTACTGGTCGAAGAACACGGCAGTATGGACGGCGGCATCGTCCAGCGCTTCCAGGTCAGCCGCCAGCCGCCCGGCGATATGCGCGAGTTCCTGGGCATCGGGCGCGTAGGCCAGTACATGCGGCAGGTCACGCATCAGCGCCCACCCGCGCTGATCGACATCGCTCACGATCAGGCGCAGCCGTTCAGGTGGGGCGGCGTGTGCCATGCTCAGCGCTGCGGCCAGCAGCAGGTTGGTCTTGCCCGTCCCCGGCGCGCCGATCACCAGCGCTGCCCCACCCGTCCCGATCATGTCGTGGCGGTACGGGCTAAGCGCGTCATCGTCCCACCGCCCGATCAGCGGGCTGAGGGCAGAAGTCGCGGGTCTGTGGCCGTTTTCGGGCAGGTCGAACAGCGCCCGCAGCAAAATCTGACGCGGCAGCGGCAGCACTGCGTCGGGCGCGCCCGGCCTGCCGCTCAAATCATGGTAGGCGGCGCGCATCGCGTCGGCGGTCTGGGTCATGCGTTCCGCGATCACCGCTTCCAGCGCCGCCGCTGATGGATTGACCGACGTGTACAGCGCGGCGGGCGCGGTGCGGGCCGCCCGTTCCAGGTGATCGCTCAGTGGTTGGTCGCTCGCCAGCGCCACCTGGCAGAGCAGCGGCGGGCTGGCATACCAGTACCCACGCCCCGGTGGAGCCGCTTCCAGCGGCGCGACCCGCCCGATCACGTTCAGGTAGTGGGCGGCTTCGCCCATGCCAAGCGCAATCCGCTGGCGGATCAGCCCGCGCAGCCGTTCGGGGATCACGTCGCCGCTGCTGGCGGTGAGCGCGAACGCGATCCCGGCGGCGCGGCCTTCCACGATCAACCGCTCGAACTGGCCGCTGAGGGCGGGATCATCGCGCATGAATTCGCGCAGTCCTTCATATTGATCGACCATCACCAGCACCAGCGGCGATGGCGCATCGCTCATCCCGGCTTCGGCCTGGCGCGCCTCCAGGATGCGAATCAGGCGGGCGAACAGGCGGCGGATGCGTTCGCCGTCTGCGCTCATCATGCCTTTTTCAGCGTGCGGCAGTTTGCCCACCGCGCTCAATCCCGCCCCGGTGAAGCTGATCGTATACAGGTGCAGTTTATCCGGCGGGTGCAGCAGCGCCAGCGAAAACGCCAGCGCCCGCAGCAGCGCGGTTTTGCCGGAACCGGGCGCGCCGACGATCAGCAGGTGACCTTCCCGGCGCGCTGACCCCGCTGACTCTGCGGCATCGCCCCGCGCCCACAGGTGAACCCAGAGCGGAAGCTGCACCCGGTTTTCCACATCGTCGATCAGGCCAATCGGCGCGCTGCCTGGCGGGATCGGACGGCCTTCATGGTCACGGCCTGCTGCCAGCCAGCCGCGACCGTTCCACCCGCCCGCGCCGATGTGCGCGTACACCGCATCGAGCGTGATCCGGTCGGGCAAGGGCGGGAGCAGAATCGGGCGGGCGGCGGGGATACATTCAGCGCGGGCAAATGCGCTGATCGTCTCGATGATGGCGTGGGCGGCGGTGTAGGCTGCACCGGGCGCGGGCGTATTCACCAGCGGCGGGCGCAGATTGATCGATTTTCCCGTGGCTGTGACCAGTTCCAGCGTACCATACGGGTCACGCGCTGCCGGGCGGCGGGTTTCGCGGTCATAATCACCGCCCACGAATGCGGCCTGAAAAGCGCGAAAAATCCCGCCGTCGCCCACCTGGAAATAGCCCCGCCCCACCTGTGACGCGGGGATGTAGGCCGCATCCGGGCGGCGCAGCACGGCGCGGCTGCTTTCGATGTTCGGGACGCGCAGACACAGCCGGAACTGCATGTTGGCGTTCATCTCGTCGGTCATCACGTCCATCGGGCTTTGCGTCCCCAGTATCAGATGCAGCCCCAGGCCGCGCCCCACCTGGGCGATACGCACCAGTTCACGCAGAAAATCGGGCATTTCTTTCGCCAACTGCGCGAATTCATCCACGATGATGAACAGGTGCGGCAGCGGGACGGTGTTCACGTTATCGAGTTCGCGCCGTTCCGCCACGAACGCCCGGTGATACTGGGCAATATCGCGCACGCCCATCTTTTTCAGGAACCCCTGCCGCCAGTCGGTTTCGGCCTTGAGCGCGGTCAGCGTCCGGGCGATCAGCCCGCCATCCAGGTTGGTGACCATGCCGACGGTGTGCGGCAGTGCCGCGAACGGATGAAAGGCGCTCCCGCCTTTGAAATCGATCAGCAGGAAATTGACCAGGCGCGGATCATGCTCAATCGCCAGCGCGCAAATCAGCGTCGTCAGCAGTTCACTTTTCCCGCTCCCGGTCGTACCAGCGAGAATCCCATGTGCGCCATGATGCGCGTCATCCAGGCGCAGCTCCAAGACCGATGTCGCGCTTTCCATGCCGATGGGGAACGGGAACGGCAGCGCGCTGTTTCCACCGGGCGCGCCCGGCGGCGTGCCGCCCGGTGACCGTGACCAGCGTTCGCGCAGCAGCGCGTCCAGGTCATCGGCGCGGCGGACGTGGTACAGCGCCAGCAGGTCGATGCGGTCGGGCGCGTCGCTCAGCGGTCGGCTATCCACCGGGGTCACCCCGACCAGGGCGCGGGCGATGTGTTCGGCATCGCGGGGCGAAAGCGTGTCTGCCGCCGCCCCGCGCAGCACCGCTTGTCCGTTTTCGGCGGGGCTGCCGTTCGCGCCTGTGAACACGCGAAACCCGCTCCCGTCGATCTCGAACACGGTGGCGCATTCGCCCGGCAGCACCTCGAAGGACGGCGCAAGCGTGAGGATCGCCATGCGCAGTGCCGGGCCGTCGCGCAGAATCGTGCTGTACGCGGCTTCGCGCCGGAAGGCCGTCTCGCCCCCATCCACGATCACGACGATGAACGGGAGCGCCATCAGCGCCGCCGGGTCGCCCGCACGGGCGCGGCGTTCGTCGATGTGCGCGGCCAGGTCATGGGCAATCCCGCGTGCAGCCTCCGGGTCATACGCCAGGCGATTTTCCGCGTGCGGCAGCCATTCCAGCCATTCCCACGATTCCAGAAAGCGTTCATCCGCCGCGAGATACAGATGCAGTTCATCCGGCGCATGTGCGGTGACCAGATGCACGACGGCGGCGCGGGCAGTGGGGAGCAGCAGAGTCCGCAGCCCACACATGCCGACCGCCCCACTTTTGAGCGATATCGGGACGGGCGCATGTTCAAGCGTGCGGTAGTGGGCAGCCAGGTCATGGGCGGGCTGCGCCTCCGCCGAATCGCCGCCGGGGATGCGGATGTTCACGGCGGACGGCACTTCGCCTACCCCTACGCGGAACGCGGCAAAATCCGGGTCGGCAGGGCGGCGGTTCCACAGGCGCGGCTCGCGGTCAAGTGCGATGGTGAGCAGTTCGGATGGGGCGGGGAAATTGCGCTGCAAAATGCCGATCTGGGCATCGTGCGCGGCCTGCAAGCGCGCCCGTCCACCGTCGAGCGCCCGCTCATACGCGGCAGCGGCGGCGGCGCGGGTGCGTTCGTGCTTGCGGCGGCGCGCCCGCCCGTTGACCACCACGCCAATCAGCACCATGAAGGCCAGCGCCATCATCGGCAGCGCCAGCAGCAGGTCGCCCGTGCGCACCACGTAGATCGCGCTCATCGTGCCAACGCTCAGCATGGGGATCAGCGCGGCAGCCCATGACGTATCCCCCCCGGTGATCGGCGGCGGCGGCGCGGGCAGGTCGATGTGTGCGCCATCCAGCGACGGCAGCGGCACACGCGGGGGACGGTTGAACGGGATCATCGCATGGGGTCAACCAAAACCGGGCGGCGCGAGTTAAAACGCATCGTCGGCGGCCTGCATCCGGCGCGCCTGGGCTTCCAGCTCATCGGCAAAGCCATCGAGCGCTGCCGCCCACCGCTCCATTTCCGGGCGGGCTTCCGCCCACATGCCGAAAAAACGGGCGGCGCGGCTGCCGATCCATTCGATGCCATCGACAGTTTGCCCCAGCGTGGTGATCTCGCGGCGCACGGCATCGGCCTGTTCGCGGATGCGGGCGGCGCGCTGGAGCAGTTCGGTGTACGGGACGCGGATCGTGTCGGTCATGATGAGTGGGCTGGCTCTTTACTCTACGGCGCGGGCGGCGAGTTCGATCTCGTCGGCGGCTTTGACCAGTTTGTCCTGAAAGCGCATCAGGTGCGCATACGCTTCGCGGAGTTCAGGGGTCAGGCGGTGGTAATCGGCAAAAAAGGCATCGGCGGCGCTGCTGGCAAGCGCACCCCCGGTCAGCGGGCGAATTTCCGAATCGGCGGCGCTGATGGCATCGCTCACACGGCGGGCGCTGGCTTCAATCGACGCGGCGGCCTCGCGCATCTGCGCCAAGCGAAGCTGTACCAACCCTTGTGATCCGCCGTCCATTGCGCTGTACCTCGCTGCAAAATTCATCGAGTGGGTCTATACTGCTCATTATAGCGAAATTTTGCGAAGGACAACGCCATGCCTGGAATGCCCGCCGCCAAAATGGGCGATAAAGTGATTGGGATGGATACGCACATCATCATGATTCCCGCGCCGCCGGGGCCGCCAGTGCCAACCCCGCTCCCGCACCCCTTCAACGGGACGCTGATGCAGAACCTCAGCACGAACGTGATGATCGAGAAAAAACCCGCCGCGACGGTGGGCAGCATCGCCCTCAACGTGCCGCCGCACATCCCCCAGGGCGGCCCGTTTCAGATTCCGCCGACTAATCAGGGCAATGTCATCATTGGCAGCGCAACAGTGCTGATCAACGGCAAGCCCGCCGCCCGCAATGGGGATACGGTGATGACGTGCAACGATCCCGCGCCCGCGCCGACTTCCAAAATTCTGGTGCCAACCGGCACGGTGCTGATCGGCTGACGGGCGTGCTTAAAGGCGCGGCTCGCCCGTCAGCGTGGACAATAGGGAAGGCGGTGCGCCGTCCGCCGCAGCGTAGTAGAGAAAATCCTCCCCGCCCAGCGCCAGCCCGCCTAGCGTCTCGTTCGGGCTAAGCAGGCGCAGCCGGTACACATCGGTTTCGGGCGGCAGCACCACCCGGTGAAAAGCCGCGGCATGGGCGGTCAGTTCCGCCGCGCTCACAGTGGGATCGGCATTGATGCGCCCGCCCACCCGTTCGCGCCCCACGCCGATCACGGTCGGGCGTTCACCTGGGATGAACACCGGGGTTTTGCCACCCGCCGCCGCTTCCACACGGATCACCATCTCCCCGAAGGCGTTTTCACCCCGCTGCGGGTCGTCCGCCGCCCGGAACAGCCGTAAACGGTGCTGGCCTTCGACTGGGATCGGTTCCGCGCCGATCTCGAAATCGTCGAGCAGCACGCGGGTCACCCCCGCTTTGCTCATGTGCCAGCGCCCGCCGCCGACCGCCAGCGGCACAAATTCGAGCAGCGCGCACACCCGCGACAGGTAATCGATCTGCGTTGGGGCAATGAACGGGCTGAGGTCGATGTCCGGCACGAATGCCCGGTACGGGTCAGCTTTGCCCAGAATCAGGCGGGGTTTGCCGCCGCCCTGCACGGCCAGTCCGCCGCCCGCCACCGTGACGGCTCCCGCGCCGGGAAGCGGTCCATCCAGCGCCCCCGTGCCGAACAGGGCGGGCGGCTGCCGCACGATCAGCAGGCGATCCCCGCCGATCAGGTCGAGTTCTTCCAGGCGGTGCGCGGGCATGACCGGGCGCGCCCATTCCAGGGTATGCGCCGGGTCGCTGGTGCGCACCGTCTCGTTCAGGTGTGCGGCGGCGGCGCGCATGGTCGTCCCCGGCGCAAGATACAGGCGGTGCAGTTCCAGCGCCGGGACGATGGCCGCCGCAATGCGTAATGGTGTCATGCGGGCGGGCCGGCTCACAGGTTGGTCTTGGTCATTTCGCTGATGTCCTGCTGCGCGTTGGAGTGGAAATACAGGTGCGTATTCCCAATTTGAATTTCGGTGATCGGCTCCAGGCGGTGCAGCACGTACCCGCGTCTGCGCCGCCCGTTCACCCGGCTGACCACGCGCCCGCTGCGGTTGGCGAAATACCAGTCATTGCGCCGCCACATCACCACCCCATGCTGACGCGAGATCGCCACATCGTCGCCCACATTGAGATCGTTCTGCGACCCGCGCCCGATGTAGACCGTCTTTTTGGTGAGTGGGTGCGTTTTCACGATCCCGGCGCGGCGCACGGTGATCGCCATCAGGCGGTCACTCAGCTCGTGGCGATCCTGCACTGCGATCATGCGGCGGATGCGCGCCCGCCCCACCTGCCGAAACATGAGGATATTCAGGATTACCAGCATCACGATCAGCGCGATGGGCAGCGTGAACGGCTGGTACACCCACGATTCCGGGCTGACCAGGCTGCCCAACGCGGACGGACGGTTCACCGATGCGCTGGCATTCCCGGCCTGGTTTGCCGCCGCGCCGGGTACGAACGGCTGATCCGACACGGTGATCGCCAGCGGATCGCTCACCGCCAGGAGCGGCACGTCCGGCGATTCACCCGGCACGATGGCGCTGACGACATACGCGCTGCCCGCCGGGTCGCCAGGGAACAGGCGGGCGACTTCGGCCTGAATGTCCGGCACGGTCAGCACGGCGCGCCCGTCGTCCTGCACCGGGGCTACGCCCGCGCCGAACGGTTCGGCGGTTTCGGGGGTATCGCGGCGGCTGATGCGAAACTGCACATCGCGCAGGTTCATGTTCAGGTTGACGATGGCCTGAAACTGCACCTCCCCGGCCAGGTTGGTCTGCGCGCCGTCGAGCGTGTTCAGCCGTAAGCCCTGCTGCACATAGATCGTGAGCGTGGGCGTACTGGCGAGAACCTGCTCGTTTCTGCCGCGCAGTTCGGCGCGCAGTTCATACGCGCCCGGCGCAAGCGCTGGCACATCCAGGCGGTAAAAGCGTTCGGTCGTCGAACGCACCACGACATCGTTCAGGAAATACACCACCCGTGAATCGCTCAGGTCGGTTTCACTGGTGGTCTCCACGTTCACATTGAGCGGGACGGTCAGCGTCGTGCCGTCGTCGATGTTCAGGAAGCGGATCGCGTGGTCGAGCGGGCGCACCGGGCAGGTGATGCTGGCCGAAAGCGTGCGTTCGTTGGCCGGGTCGATCACGAGATCGACCGGAAGCCCTTGCGCCGCATCCACCGGGATGGTCACGCCCGCCAGATCGACCGTGATTTCGACTTCGCTGTTCAGCAGGCGCACCAGTTGGTTCAGGTAATCGCCCACTGCCGCGCCCACCGCCACCCGCGACCGATCCGCGTTGTAAACCCACGCATAGCCGCCCGTCTGGTCGGCCAGGGCGATCAGTTCTTCGGGGTCGGGCGCATCCTCATAGAAGAACGCGACCGGGTAAATCTGCACGCCCAACTGCCGCGCCCGCGCCACAATATCCGCCGATGCGGTCTGGTCGGTATTGCGCCGCCCGCTGTCGGTGATCAGCACGACGGCCTGCCGCTGATCGCCGCCGTTGGTGAAGGCGTTCACGCCTTCCAGCAGGGCATCGTACACGCGGTTATCGCCGGGGCGCGGGGTGGCGGCCAGCAGATGTTCGGTCACCAGGCGGTTTTTATCGATGTAGAACTGGGTGGTAGGGGCAATATCGGCACTGAACGTGATCAGCGCGACTTCATCGTTCGGGTCAAGCTCATCGGCAAAGCTCAGGCTGAAAGCGCGCACCATCTCGGCAAGCGGCATGGTATCGGTCACATCGAACACCACCACAATCCGCATCGGGGCGCGCCGCGTGATCGGCGTGATGCGGATGCGTTCCTGCCCCAGTACGCCAATGCCGCCGCCGACCTGGGCGCTGATCGTGAAACCGTCCGCCGGAATCGGGCGGGCATCCGCCCCGGCTAACCCGGCGATGATGCGCAGCGCGTTGGTCTGCGCATCGAAATTACAGGCGTAAGTGATCAGCGTGGCTTGCCCCAGGCGCTGGGATAGATCGGCCAGCGGCGGCTCAATTTGCGCGGTGACCTGGCTGGAAAACGCGCCGATCCCGGTCAACAGGCTGCACAGGACGGCGAGAGCGAAGGGGAGGCGGCGGGTGAAGAAGGGCGAAACGTTCATCTGGCAGTGTCCCGTGTGTCACCAAGCGAAAGGGTCAGTTCAGGCGAAAATCCGGCGGCAGCGTGATCGTCGGGAAGGGCGGCAGCGTGACGGTCGGCGTGCTGCCCGTCATGCCAGGCGGGAGGTCGGTCAGGGTCGGCAGCGGAGTCACCGTCGGCACCGGGGTCGGCGTGCGCACAGGCGTGTTGAAAAACATTGCGTCCAATGTGCGGGTGGGCGAAGGCGGCGGCTGAAAGACCTGGTTCACCCATCCCACCGTCGGCAGGACCGCGCCGTACACGATCACCAGTGCCAGGATCGCCACAACCGAGCCGACGATCACGCGGCGCGGGGTGAAAGTGCGGCGCAGCCACGCGGCGATCTGTTCACGGCGGCGGATGCCGGGGTGGGTGGCGATCTCCTCTGCCGCTTTCAGGCGCAGCCGCCAGCTTCGCTGGTAGCCCAGGTACACACGCGGCACTTTCGGCAGCGACCGTATCGGGATCGGCTCTGGGCGGCTGGCCCCTGGCGCGGGGGGCAGCGCCCGCACGGCGATCACGCTCAGGTTGTCGTTGTTGTAACGTTCGTTGGCGGCGTTGATCATCCGGTCGGGCAGCGCGCTCAGCGACCCGTCCTGAAGCAGATCGCTCAGCGCAGCATCGCCCAAAACTTTATACACCCCATCCGAACATAAAATCAGGCGGTCGTCGGGCTGCACGCGCATCACGAAAATATCCGGCTCGACCGTATCGGCCTTGCCGATGGCCTTCATCAGCACCGAGCGTTTGTGCGTTCCGCGCAGCGTCTTTTCCGTCACCACCGATACATGATCGTGCGTGACCTGGCGAAGCTGCACCGTGTTCCACTGGTACAGGCGCGAATCGCCCACATGCGCGATGTACGCATCCCACCCGTACAAAATCACGGCGGTGAGCGTCGTCCCGGCGGCGGCGGACGAAAGCCGCCCGAAATGGCGGACATCGGCGTTGATGGCGCGGAAGGCGCTCGCCAGCAAAAGCTGCCAGTCGTATTCCTCATCATCGCGGGTGCGGACGTACTGGTGGAAAGCGCGCAGCAGCCACTTGACGGCGTATTCGCTGATCTTTTCGCCCGCTTCCGCGCCGCCCACGCCATCGGCCAGCACGAATAACTGTGCCTTGCGGTGCGGGTAGATGCCGAGCGCATCCTCATTGTGATCCTGCACCGGGCCGATCACCGAATTGTAGGCGACCTGCAAGCGCGGCGGCGGGATGCGCCCCGCCGTGAGCAGTTCACAGCGGAAGGTGTGATCGTCCAGTTTCAGCAGGCTGTTATGGCGCAGCGGCGCGCCCAGCAGCCCCGGCGTGACGTTGAGCGCCGCCGCCCCCTGCTGATCGACCGCCAGTTCGACATCGCCATCGGCCAGTTCGACCACAATCGGCGCGTCATAATCACGCGGGTTGACCTGGGTGAAGCGCAGCCGGACGATCTTCTGCGTGGGAATGTTGGGCGTACCGGGAATCCAGTTTGCGCCAGCGGGCAGCGCGCCTTCCAGCGCAATTTCGCGTTCACTGCCGCGCACGCTGGAGCCGATATGGATCACCGTGCGGGCGCTGGTGCGCTCATCGATCAGGTGAATCTGCGAAATGTGTACAGCGGCGGTCACGGCAGTCCCCGGCGTATCCAGCACAATATGTGTGCCAAAAACCTGTGCAAAAGTGTTCGTAAGTCGCCAAATGCTGGCACGTTTGACTGTGACTAGGATAAACTAAACCATCGTCATGTGCCAAACCTCAAGGGTTTCGTACAAACATGGATGTCTACCTGATCCTGTGGCTGATTGCGGGCGTGCTGTTCGTCCTGTTCACGCTGCAAACGCTCTACCTGTTCCTGCTCGCCCTGCTGCCCACCCGCCGCCGCGAACGGCCTTCCCGCGCTGCTGCCCCTTATGTGCCGCCTGCTGCTGAACTGGCCTATGCGCCCCAGGGACAAGCGGCGTTCGCGCAGCCGCCTGCCCCCATGCAGCCGCCAACGCCCGTCCAGGCCATGCCAACCCCGCTTCCAACGCCCGCCCCGCGCCCATCGGCCAGTTTTGCATCGCCCCCGGTGCCACAGGCTGCACCGCCCGCACCCCCGCCTACGCAGCCCCCACCGCAGCGCGCCGCGCCGGCTCCTGTGCAAGCTGCCCCCGTCCAGCCCGCACCCGCCCAGCCTGTGCAGCCCGCCGTCTCCATCCCTGCGCCTGCCGGGAGCCGTAAACTGGTCGTGCTGTCTGGCCTGCCGGAACTGTACGAGATCAACCTGCCGGGCAACGAGTTCGGAATCGGGCGGTTTTTCAACCAGGAACGGAAAGTGCTGGTCATGTTCGATGAAAAGAGCATCAGCCGCGAACATGCGGTCTTTACGTACAATGCGCCGCTCGATCAGTATTTTGTGACGGATAAATCGAGTTCTTACGGCACGTTCGTGCTAATCGAAAACAAATTCGAGCCGCTTACCCCGGAACGCCCGGAACGCATCCTGAACGGCGATGTCGTGCAGTTCGGCAACGCGGTCAAGGTGCGCTTCATCCTGCCGGGCGAAACCCGTGCATCCGTGACTTCGCTATAGCCCGTCCACAAGAACAGTCCTTCGGAGTCGTGTATCATGGAACGCCTTCCCGGTGCAACGTTGGATGGATACCTGCTTGAAGCCCTGATCGGCCAGGGCGCAAGTGGGGAAGTGTGGCGCGGGGTGCGGCTGAGCGATGGCCTGCCCGTCGCGCTCAAGTTCATGAACGAAATCCTGCTCACCAGCGCCAAAGCTGCCAAGCACCGCGAACGGCTGGAACGCGAAATTCACGCGCTGCGGCTGCTCGATCACCCGCACATCCCCAAGCTGATCGGCTCGAACCTGGAATTCAACCCGCCTTACCTGATCATGCCGTTCATCGAAGGCCAATCGTTCGACCGTCTGTTCGCGCATGGCGCGATGCTCAGCATCCCGCTGGCACAGCGCTTGTGGATGATCCGCGTGCTGGGCGATGCGCTGGCGGCGGCCCATGACCTGGGACTCGTTCACCGCGATGTCAAGCCCGCCAACATGATCGGCGTAGATCACCCTTACCTGATCGATTTTGGGCTGGCGCTCCCGGTCGATGCCAACGCGATGACCATGTTCGAGGTTGGGACGGTGTATTACATGCCGCCCGAAGCCAACGTCCCGGATTCGCTGAGTGATGTTTACAGCTTCGGCGTGGTCATCTACGAAATGCTGTTCGGCACGCACCCGGTGTTCAAACCGGAAGATGGCGCGACGGGCAGCCAGGTCTACATGCGCTTTCAGGCGGGTGAACGCATTCGCACCGGGGCATGGGGCATTCCCAGCCGCATCCCGAAAACCCAACTGCCGCCCGACCTGCTCGATTCGGATTTCGCCGCGCTCGATGCCACCTTCACCCGCGTGCTAAGCGCCCGCGAAACGCGCTACCCCACGGTGCGCGATTTCGTGGCCGACCTCAGCGCTGCCATCCGCGTGACCGCTGCCGCCCGCCCTTCCCAAACCGCCGAAATTCGCCGCCTGGAAAACGCGCCGACCCAACTGGAACCGACCGACACCGAACCGGGTTACCCATCCTCATACAGCGCGGCGGATCGCTTCACCGTGCTGGAAGTCGAAAACGCGAAAGCGACCGACCACCCGGCAGATGCAAAACCCGATGAACTGCCGTCCATCAGCGGCGATGCGCCGGAACCCGACGCGAAGAAGAAGCGCTGGCGGCTGTTCGGCGGCAGATCGTGAACTTGCCAGGAATGTAATTCTGGTTAGACTAGGTTCTTATCGCGTGGAAACGCACCTGATCGACCGTTGTAGCCGATGCTGATTCATCGCTGCGCATCGAAAGAAACACGCACCATGCTTCTCGAACTTCAGGCGGCGTTTTCCGTGCTGGATACGCTGATTAACCAGGCTGTCACACACCTGATCGACCAGGGCGGCGACCCCAACGATGCGCTGCGCGGGTTGATGGTCACCCAGGATGAAGCCGCCGCACTGATCGGTCAGCAGCCCATGACTTCGACGCTGCCCGCCTTCGACCTGCCGCCGCTGCCCATCGCGGACGACTCGCGCCTGGGCCGCTGGATGGATGAGTTCGGCCTTTCGCCGCTCGATGTGTATCTGCTGCTGTTCGCGCTCATGCCGGATATGGATCGGCGTTACGAACGGCTGTACGGCTTTTTGCAGGATGATGTCACGCTGCGGCGCGCGACCCCGTACCTGCTGATCAACCTGTTCGGGTCGCACATCAGCCACCATGCGGCGATTCTGGCGCGGCTTGCGCCGGATGCCCCACTACGTCATTTCGGGCTGATTCGCCTGCACAACGATACCAACCGCCCGAACAGCGGGCTGCTCACGCAGTTGATCTTCGTCGATGCGCGGGTGATCCACGCCGTGATGGGGATCGATTCGCTGGATGAGCGCGTGCGCCATGCACTGTGGATCGAACCCGCCCGGCATCTGCACATCGCAGCCGCGCAGCTTGCCGCCGCGCAAACCCTCCCCGCCCCGATGATCGCGCTGGAAGGGGCGGACGCAGCCACCCGCCGCGCCGCCGCTGCCGATTTTGCAGATCGCGCCGGGATGCCGCTGGTGGTGATCGACGCGGGCGCGCTGCTCACGACCGACCTGCCGCCTGAAACCGCCTGGCAGATCGCGCTGCGCGAAGCCCACCTGATCGGTGCGGCGCTGTACATCGAAGCCTGGGGCGCGGTGTTCCGCGATGAAGCGGGCGGCGACCGCATGGCGTATCCCGCCCGGCTGGTATGGGAGCGTGTGCGCGATTACCCACACCCGGTCTTTCTGTGCGGCCTTCAACATTGGGAGCCGCTCGAAACCGCCCGCACCCGCCGCCTGCTGCGCGCTGCCCTGACGATCCCCGGCTTTGAAGAACGCCGCGACCTGTGGGGAACGCTGATGGCCGACCACGCGGCGGCCATCGATGCGCCGCATGTCGAACAGGTGGCGGGCAAGTTCCGCTTTACCCCGGCGCAGACGGCACGGGCGCTGCAAACCGCTGCCGATCTCGCCGCCAGCCGGGGCGCGGCCATGACCTACGACGATGTGATCGCCGGGGCGCAGGCGCAGTCGGCGCTGCGGCTGGGGCAGCTTGCCCGCCGCGTCACCCCGCGCATGACGTGGGATGACCTGATCCTCCCGCCGGAACCGCTCGAAATGCTGCACGAAATTGGCGCACGGGCGCAGTTCGCCCATGTGGTGCAGGATCGATGGGGGTTCGGCGGCAGGTACGCCAACGTGGGTGGGGTCAGCGCGATGTTTGCGGGCGACAGCGGCACCGGAAAAACGCTGGCCGCCGAAGTGATCGCCCATGATCTGGGGCTGCCGATGTACACCATCGATCTTTCGGCGGTGGTGAGCAAGTACATTGGCGAAACCGAAAAGAACCTTGGCGCGATCTTTGCGGAAGCGCGTTCCAGCCATGCGGTGCTGTTCTTCGATGAAGCCGACGCGCTGTTCGGCAAACGCAGCGAAGTCAAGGACGCACGCGACCGCTACTCGAACATCGAGATCGCCTACCTGCTTCAGCAAATCGAACAGTACGACGGCATCGCCATCATGGCGACGAACCTGCGCCAGAACATCGACGATGCATTCACGCGCCGCCTGGATTTCCTGATCGATTTTCCGTTCCCGGAACCGGATTACCGGCTGCGGCTGTGGGCGCACCATTTCCCACCTGGCGCGCCGCTCGGCCAGGATGTCGATCTGCGCCGTGTGGCCGAACAACACCGGCTGGCGGGCGGCAACATCCGCAACGCCGCCATCGCATCGGCCTTTTTCGCGGCTGCCGATGGCGGGACGATTCACATGGGACACATCCAGAATGCCATTCGCCGCGAACATCAGAAGATGGGACGGTTAATCGAATCATGATCCACGAACTGGACAGTACCTTCGAGCGTATTCTGTACGAACAGGGCAAGATCAACCGCCGCGATGTCGATATTGCCTTCGACGCGCCGACGAGCGAATGGTCTGCACGGGTGAGCCGCCCGACGCTGAATATGTGGTGTTTCGATTTGCGCGAAAATATGCGGCTGCGCAATGCCGATCTGTCTACCAAGACGGGCAAGAATGGCGGCATAGGCCGGGCGGCTGTGCCGCCGCGCCGCTACGACCTGGCGTATCTGCTCACGTCGTGGGCGCGCAAAATGGAGGACGAGCATCAGTTATTGTGGCGTGCGTTGGGCGCGCTGATGCAGGTGCCGCTGATTACCGAAGCCATGAGCGTAGGCGATGCATTAAAAGGGCAGCCCTACGATATTCCCGTCACGGTCGCCAACCCCGGTGAAGTTCATGCCAATATCACCGATTTGTGGAGCGTCCTGAATAACCAGATGCGGCTCGGCTTTGTCGTGGTCGCTACTTTGGCGCTCGATACCGGGCGCGGCTTTGAAGCCCCGCTCGTATTTGAGAAACGGCTGGTTTTTGGGCAATCGTCCGATCCGGAGTCGGAAACAATCGAGACGAAGGATACGGAAGTTGTACAAAAAGCGGATCGGAGTAAGATCAAACCGTAAGCTCCGTACACCGGGACAGCCCAATCGGGACAGTGCCAGATGGGGGATTTCGCTTCTGGACTGTCGTCACCGCACTCAGCCCATTTGATCGCACCAGTACAAGGGAACATCTTTATGCCGAACTATTTATCGCCCGGTGTCTACATGGAAGAAGTGGACAAGGGCACCAAACCGATTGAAGGTGTTGGGACGGCAGTCGCGGCCTTCATTGGGTACACCGAAAAAGCCAGCGAAGAACGCAACGGGCAAACCCTCTCGTTGGTGGGCAAACCGACGCTCGTCACCAACTGGAGCCAGTACGTGGCCAAGTTCGGCGGGTTCGTTGAAGGCGCGTACCTGCCCGATTCAGTGTACGGCTATTTCGCCAACGGCGGCGGCATCTGCTACGTGATCAGCCTGAAAACGCTGAGCGCGAGCGCGGATGGCGCAGAAGCCACCAGCGCGAAAGCGTCGGTCACGGGGGGCGATAAAGCCGCCCTGCTCGAATTCGTGGCGCGGGAACTGGGGACACCCGGCAACAATATCACCGTCGAAATCAAAGGCGGGGATGCAGGCAAGAGCGCGGCGAAAGGCAAAGCGGGCGATGCCCCGGCGGAAGGCGACGCGGGCGCGCCGAGCGGCGTATCCGTCGTGGTGAACGTGAACGGTAAGGCCGCCGAAACCTATGAAAACCTGGCGAATGCCAAAGCCGTTGCCACCGAACTGAAAGAAAAATCGAAGCTGATCGATGTCAACCTGACGGGCAAGGGCGAACTCGTCCCGGCGGCGGGCAGCTACGCGCTGAGCGGTGGCGCAGTCACCAGCAAGGCCGTCAGCCTGAACGATTACCAGGGCAGCGCGGCCAAGCGCACCGGGTTGGGCGGGCTGGAAGCGCTCGACGATGTGACGATGATCGTCGTCCCCGATCTCATGACGAGCTACGTCAACAAAGAGATCGACATGAAGGGGATTCAGGCGGTGCAGACGGCCATCATCAGCTACTGCGAACAGGTGCGCTACTGCTTCGCCATCCTGGATACGCCGCCCGGCCTGATGCCGCAGGAAGCGAAGGAATGGCGCAACACCGTCAATTACGATACCACCCGCGCCGCGCTCTACTATCCCTGGATTGAAGTGGCAGACCAGACCCGTCCCGGCGGTCGGACGCGGCTCGTCCCGCCCAGCGGCCACATGGCGGGGATTTATGCCCGTGTCGATAATACACGCGGCGTTCACAAAGCCCCGGCCAATGAAGTTGTGCAGGGCGCGCTTGGGCTGGAAGTCGTGGTCACCAAAGGCGAACACGACCTGCTCAACCCGGCGGGCGTGAACGTGATCCGCACATTCCCCGGTCGCGGCATTCGCGTATGGGGCGCACGCACGCTCAGCAGCGACCCGTCGTGGCGCTACATCAACGTGCGCCGCCTGTTCAACTTCGTGGAAGAAAGCATCGAACGCGGCACGCAGTGGGTGGTGTTCGAACCGAACGACATCAACCTGTGGGCGCGTGTCGAACGCGATGTCCGTTCGTTCCTGCGCGTGGTGTGGCGGTCGGGCGCGCTGTTCGGCGCGGACGATTCGCTCGCGTTCTACGTCAAGTGCGATGCCGAAACCAACCCACCGGAACTGCGCGACCTGGGGCAGTTGGTGTGCGAAATCGGGATTGCCCCGGTCAAACCCGCCGAATTCGTGATCTTCCGCGTCAGCCAGTACGCGCCGGAAGTCTAGTTTACATTCATCGATCCTGAAAGGAGTGACAGCACATGCCAGCACGCGCATCCGACCCGCTGATAGGTTTTAGTTTCAGCCTGGATATTTCCGGGAAAATTGCCGGGTACTTCACCGAATTGAGCGGCCTGAGCAGCGAAACCGACATCGTTGAACACAAGGTCACCGACCCAGCCGGACGCGACTTCATCCAGAAGATTCCGGGGCGCACCAAGTACGGCGATATTACCCTGAAACGCGGCATCACGGATGTCATGGATATGTGGAAATGGCGGCAGCAGGTCGAAAAGGGCGATATTGTCGGCGCACGGGTGAACTGCACCATCACCATGTACAACCAGGCACTGGAGCCAATTGCCAAATGGAACCTGACCAATGCCTGGCCGGTCAAGATCAGCGGTCCCAGCTTGCAGACTGATGGCAACAACATGGGTGTGGAAGAACTGACCCTGACCCATGAAATGATGGAACGCTCCATGTAGTTCGTTTTCAGCGGGGGAAACGGCTGCGGCGGTTTTCCCCCGCTGGTCACCACCAGGATCACGATTCAGCGTCAGGCGATGCCATGCAGTTACAGACCGAATTCGAGTTCACCCTGCCAAAAGGCTTTCTGGACGACCGGGGCAACCTGCACCGTGACGGCGCAATGCGCATGGCGACGGCGATGGACGAGATCGCCCCGCTGCGTGACCCGCGTGTGCGCTCGAATGAGGCGTACCTGGTGATCCTGCTGCTCTCCCAGGTGATCACCCGGTTGGGGCCGTTTCGCAAGGTCACGCCGGAGATGATGGAAAGTTTTTTTGCCGCCGATATGGCGTTTTTGCAGGACTTATACCGCCAGATCAACGAGATCGATCAGCGTACCGTGCCGACCGTATGCCCGAACTGCGGCCATGCCTATGAGGTCGATGTGCCGCTGCTGGGGGAATCGTGAGCTACCCCTCTGAACGCCTGCATGAGGAAGTAGCCTTTTTATCCATCGGGCTGGGGTGGAGCCGGGAAAGCATCCTGGCATTGACGCACCCGGAACGGCACGCATGGATTCGGCAGGTGAACCAGATGAACCGCCGTTTGAACAGAACGTGAGCCGGTGAACCCTGATGTCTGAACCTTCCGCGCCGCACTTCCGCCTGAATACGGGCGAAATCATCACCCGTGAGGAGCTGATCCGCCGGGTGACCGAGCGCGTTTATCAATTGTGGCTGGACGATCTGCGCCGCGCCCGCGAACGGGGTGCGGCAACCACCCCGGCGATCCGGCGCACTTGGCACGGTCGCTCATAGTACAGAGCGGTCGCTCATCGTACAAACATATTACAGGACGTGCCATGACGACACCGATCCAGAAATTATCCGAACTGCACGCCACCTTTCGCTTCGTCGTCACGGTGGATGGGCTGACGGTCGCCGCCTTCAGCGAATGCACGCTGCCCACGCTTCAGGTGGAAACCGAAGACGTAAAAGAGGGCGGGCTGCACGGTTTTTCGCACAAGCTCCCGGTGCGGGTGAACGCCGGAAGCGTGACGCTGCGGCGCGGCGTGACAAAATCGAACGACCTGCTGAAATGGTATATGCAGGTCTTGAAGGGCGATATTGCCAACGCCACCCGCACGATCACCCTGGTGATTCTGGATTCGATGGGCAAACCGATCAGCCGTTGGACGTTTCAGGCGGCGTACCCGATCAAGTGGGGCGGGCCAACGCTCAAAACGGGCGAAAGTTCGACGGCCATCGAAGAAATTGAATTCGTCCATCATGGCTTCGAGGTCAGCTAACCATGCCTCCGGAACGACGCGGCCTGTTTCGCACGTTGGGCATGGCGATGCTCAATTTTGCCCGCAGCCATATCCGCCGCCATGTCGCATCGGTCAATCAACCGCCCGCGCTGCCGCCAGGCGCTGCGGCACAAAGATCGCCCAGTTGGGGCGATGGAATCAACCAGCCGTTGATCTGGCGTGAAACGGCGGACGTGTACGACGTGTACCCGGATTCAGACGACGCGGGCTACGCGGACGATGCCGATTACACCGCATACGCCAGCGCGGAACCGGATGCTTCGGCTCCCGCGCCCAGGCCGCGCCCACCCGCCCAGGGGAGACCTTCATCAGGGCGACCCGTGCAGCGCCAGGCGGCACCAATGCCGCCCGCATCCATGCCGCCCGTTCAGGGGCAGCCTGCACGACGAGCGCCTATGCCGCCGAACCTGCCGCCTCAAGCGGCGCAAAGACAGCCAGCGCCACCCGTGCGCCCCCCGGCACAGCGGCCTATGCCTTCAGCGGACGCGCTTCAGCGGGCGTATGAGACGCTGATCGCCCGCAAACAGGCCGAAGCCGCCGAACGCGGCGAGGTGTACGACCCGAACGAATCGATGTTTGATGAAAACGGCAGCATGAAGGCAAAATTTCGCGCCGATAAGCAGGAAGCGGAAAAAGACCTGCCGCTGTACGCCCGCACTCGCCCCAGCGATCCCGAAAAATCGATCATGCGCACCACGCGCCGCCGTCGCGGGGCGGTGGTGGACATCACCCCGCCGGAAACGCAGTCCGGGTCGCCCACGCCCGGTTCCATCGACATTGACCCGAATTCGCCCGCCGCCGAACTGTCGTCGCTGTTCACGCCGCCGCCGCTCGCCGCCCCGCCGACCGTCCGCCGCCAGCCCGTCGATTCCGCCCCTTCAGCGGGTGCCGGGCAGGTCGAAGCCGATCAGGCGCGCAGCGGGGAGGTGTCTCCCCCTGCCGTTGACCTGGCTCCGCCAGGCGCAGACACAGCACCGCCCTGGCTTCAGCGTGAGGTGATGCTCCCGTCGGTTGCCGACGTGCATCAAAATACCGATGCATACGCGCATCAAACTACAGATGCCGACGTGTATCAAGCTACAGATGCGGACGTGTATCAAAATACAGATGCATACGCGCATCAGGATACCGATGCATACGCGCATCAAAATACCGATGCATACGTGCATCAGGATACCGATGCCGACGTGTATCCTGCCGTGGCTGCATCTATACAGCGTGATACCCCTGTGCAGCGCAAAAGCCAGCCACTCCCTATCGACTCTGCGCCTCAAGGTTTGGCCCGTGCTGCTGACCCGGCTCCGCTCTCGTTCGATTCACCATCGGTACAGCGCAACCCCATGCAGCCCGCTGCTGACCTAAGCGGCAGCGACGACGTAAGCGGCAGCGACGACGTAAGCGGTAGCGACGACGTAAGCGGTAGCGACAGCGGCAGCGACGACGATTGGCAGCTCGATGTCCCGGATGCGCCTGAACCACCGCCAGACGATGATCCGCCGCCGCGCCCGTTGGGGGGGCTGCCCGGTTCGACGCGCACAACACAGTCTACGCCGCCCCGGCCTGATTCGGTGAATCGCCAGGCGAACCCGGATGCGGATAGCGGAACCACGCCCAAAGCGACCGCGCCCGCAGCGAACGATCCCGAATCGCCTACCACCCGCTCAGTACAGCGGCGTGCCGATGCTGCGCCGTCGCCCGCACCAGCGCCGTTGCCCCCGCCCGCACACCCGATTCATGAGGTGGATGTGTTCACCGCGTTGAGCGGTGCAGGCGCGGTGCAGCGCGACACCTCATCCGTGCTAACGCGCCGCCGTCAGCCGGGCGAGCCGCCGCGTGTGCAGGATGTCACCCCGCCTATTCAGCGCCAGCCCACCCCCGACCCTGACTCGCTGCCGCCGCTCGATGTGGGCAGCATGATCGACGGCAGTGCCGATCAGCCCGGCGATGACTATGCCACCAGCGGCGGCGACGGGTATGACTATCCCGCCGACTGGGACACCGATTACAGCGCCTATACGCCAGATCAGGGCGATCAGGACGGGGGCGCAGCCGCACGCACGGACTTGCCGGAGCCGCCGCTGAACCTTCAGCGCACCACAGCACCGGATGCCGATCCGCCCCATGTCGCGTCGCGTCGCTATGACGATCCCCCGCCCGCCGTGACTCCCGTGCAGCCGAATCGTTCGGATACGCCGCCCGCTGCACCAAGCCGCGCCGATGCGGGATCGACCGTGCAGCGTCAAACCAACCTGCCGCGCATCCCGTTCACCGCACGTCCGCCCACCCACCCCACCCCGGATGTGGAGCGCACCGCCGACGCACCGCCGCTGCATGACAGCGCGCCATTCCACGATGCATCATTTGATGATGCGCTATCGCATGATGCAGCCTTCACCGCTCCGGCATCGGTACAGCGTTCAGCAGACACAACCGCATACCCCCTGCAATCGCCGTATGACGTGGACGACTCCGCATTTGATGCGGACACACCCACCTACAACGTGGACGGCAGTCCCGCACCGCACCCGCAGATCGTGCCGCCCGCGCCCGCTGATCCACTTGTGCGGCGTGCGGTCGATCCGGTCGATCCCAACGTCGCTGCGCCCATGCGTGCGTCACCCCCCACCACACCTGGCTATACGGGCGAATCGCCCTTGTGGAACGCACCCCATGACACCGCTGCACCGTCCCCGCCGCTGCACCCGGACGCGCCCGCCGATCCCGTCGTGCGGCGGGCGGCGCAGCGGGCGGACGCTGCGCCTGTGAATGCGCCCCATACCGATGTCGGGATGGTTACGGATGCATCGCAGTATATGGATCATGCGCCGATGGTTGGGGATGATCCGGGCGATGCGGCTGATCCCGACGCGCCGTATGGCGATCAAACGGCGGCCTACGATGCCCCGCAGTATCCCACGCTGCACCCGGATGCGCCCGCCGATCCCGTCGTGCGGCGGGTGTCGCAGAGGGCGGACTCTGCGCCTGTGAATGCCCCTTCTGAGGATGCTCCCGCGTACGAGGATGCCCGCATGTCTGCGGATGCCCCTACGTATGAGGATGATCCGGTCTATACGAGCGATGCGGCCTACGCCGATGCGCCGTATGACGATCAGACGGCGGCCTACGATGCCGCGCCTTACCCCACGCTGCACCCGGATGCGCCCGCCGATCCCGTCGTGCGGCGGGCGGCGCAGCGGGCGGACTCTGCGCCTGTGAATGCCCCTTCTGAGGATGCTCCCGCGTATGAGGATGCCCGCATGTCTGCGGATGCCCCTACGTATGGGGATGCCCGCATGTCTGCGGATGATCCGGTCTATACGAGCGATGCGGCCTACGCCGATGCGCCGTATGACGATCAGACGGCGGCCTACGATGCCGCGCCTTACCCCACGCTGCACCCGGATGCGCCCGCCGATCCCGTCGTGCGGCGGGCGGCTGATCCGGTCGAACCCGCAGTTGCGGAATCGCCCGCACATGCGGAGTCGTCCGCAGTTGCGGAGTCGCCCGCAGAAACGCCGGAGCTGGCCGATTTTCAGGCGTTCATGCACGGCATCGACTTTTCACAGGTTCCCGATTCATGGTTCACGCAGCCGCATGACCCTGCTGCCCCTGGCAATACGCCCGCGCTGCCGCCATCGCCCCATACGAACGCGCCTAACCAGGCCGTTCAGCGTGCGCCGCACAGCACGCCGCAGCCCACAGCACAGGCCAACCCGACGAACCCGCCGCGCCAGGATGCGCCGCCCGTGCAGCACCAGATCATGCCGCTTTCGCCGGATGTGCTGATGCGCACCATTTCTGACGACGTTCCCACGTCAGGCGGCACGACGGACAGCCCTCCTGCCGCGCCGCCAACGGTCGATATTGAGGAACTGGCGCACCGCATTTACGACCGCATCAAAGACCGACTGCGCATCGACCGTGAACGGCGGGATCGCTGAATGCTGAAAGGAACAGGTTCATGTTGAACGTGACACGCGGCGGCTTAGCGCCGGGCAAAATCGTCAATCTTTCGACCAAAGAAGAAGTGCGCTTCATGTTCAACCCGTTCGAGTATTCGCTGTCGAAATCGAACGACTGGACGAAAAAGCCCGTGATGGGGCAAAACCTTCCCCAGGTGGTGTTCGAGCAGGGCGGCGCGCAGCAGTTGAGCCTGACGCTGCACTTCGACAGCTATGCCGAAGCCAAAGACGTGCGCACCTACACCAACGCGCTGTGGAAGATGATGATGATCGATGAATCGAAGGTGAACGCGAAATCGGGCAAGGCCGCGCCGCCCCCGGTCGAATTTCAGTGGGGCAAGCTGTTCTTCAAATCGATCATCGTCAGCCTGTCGCAGAAGTTCACCCTGTTCGACCCATCCGGGGTGCCGCTGCGCTGTACGGTCGATATTACGCTGCAACAGTATCTTGAACTGCCGCCGCCCATCACCAGCGGCGGGAGCGGCGGCGCGGCGGCGAATGGGAAGAAAAACGCGGTCGAACCGGGCGACCGGATCGATCATGTCGCTCAGAAACAGAACGGCGACCCGAACAGCCAGCGCGAAATTGCCGAACGCAACAATATCGATAACCCGATGAAGGTCAAGCCTGGAACGCCGCTGAAATAAGCGCAGAGGACTCGCCATGCCCGCAAACACGAGTCAGGATACGGTTGTCCCCCATATCGCCATCAAGATCAACGGCGCGCTGCTGGACGACACGTACCTGGATTTGCTCACCTATGCCGAAGTCGATACCAGCCTGCATATGCCGACGATGTTCGTGCTTCAGTTCCACGACGACGAGCTGAAGCTGGTCGATGATCCCAAGTTCAAAATAGGCGCGGCGATTGAAGTCGAGATGCCGAATACCACCAACCAGTTGACATCCATTGCCAAAGGTGAAATCACGTCGCTGGAGCCAGAATTCAGCGATCACAATACCGTCACGTTCACGGTGCGCGGCTACGACAAACTACACCGTTTGGGGCGCGGCACCATAACGATGACGTACCAGAACGTGACCGACAGCGACATCATGTCCACTATCGCCAAACGCAACGGCCTTCAGACGCAGATCACCACGACCAGCATCAAACATGATCACGTCTTTCAGCACAACCTGTCCGACCTGGAATTTTTACATATGCTGGCGCGCCGCAGCGGGTTGGAAGTCTATGTCGATGATTCCAAGCTGGTGGTGCAGCCGGTTTCGACACCACGCGGGTCAGCGACCCTGAAATGGGGCCAATCGCTGCGCAGTTTTCGTCCGCGCCTCACGCTTTCCGAACAGGTGCAGGAAGTGCAGGTCAAAGCCTGGGACAGCGTGCAGAAAAAGGTGATCCTGGGCAAAGCGACAACCAGCCGCGCCACGCCTTCGGTGGGCATTCGTGGCACCGCTGTTGGCCTGTCGAAAGAATTTGGGAATGCCAAAACGATTGAAGTGTACAGCCCGGTGACGACCCAGGAGGCCGCACAGAAGCAGGCACAGGCGCTGCTGGACACCATCCACGCCAATTTCCTGGAAGCTGAAGGGGCGGCTTTTGGGGATGCGACCCTGGTCGCTGGGTGCAGCGTGACCATCGACGGGGTAGGGAGGCAGTTCAGCGGCACCTACAAACTGTCATCGGCGGTGCATCGCTATTCGACTCAAACCGGCTACGACACCCATTTCACCGTTGAAGGCGCACAGCGCCATCTCGTCGCTGACCTGGTGACTCAGGCCTCCAGTCCCACCCTGCCGGGACTGGTCATCGGTGTCGTGACGAACAGCAAAGACCCGAAGAATATGGCGCGCGTCAGGGTCAAGCTGCCCTGGCTTTCCGAAACCGACGAAAGCACCTGGGCGCGGGTGGTGATGCTGGGCGGCGGCAACAACCGGGGCTTGTTCTGGCTGCCGCAAGTGAACGATGAAGTGCTGGTCGGCTTTGAACATGGGGACATCAACTTTCCGTTCGTGATTGGCGGGTTGTATAACAGCAAGGATGCCGCGCCGCTCTCGGCAGCGGACAGCGTGAAGGGCGGGGTCATCCAGCGGATGCTCAAAACTGACCGCATTTCGATTTTGCTGAAAGAAGACGCAGCCAGCGAGATGATCGAAATCCGCGATATGGACAACAAAGCCGTGCTGCGCATGACCACCAAGCCGCAGCCGAAGATCGAAATTCTGTGTGCCAACGGCGATGTCATGGTGAAGGCGATGAATGCGACCATCGATGCCACGCAAAAAGTCGATGTCAAAGGGTTGAACGTAAACGTGGAGGCCAAAACACAGTTGATGCTGAAAGGCGCGACCGTGAACCTGGAAGGCAGCGGCCCGGTGGTGATCAAGGGCGCAATCGTCAACATCAACTAGCCCGGTACGAAAGGGAGGGATGGCATATGTTCAACAGCGTCACCGGGCGGGGGTGGTCGTTCCCGCCGCGTTTGAATGACCGTGACCGAATCGCGATGGTGCAGGACGATCTCGAAATTCGCCAGGCGATCTACATCATCATCAATACCGTACCGGGCGAACGGCTGATGCACCCGGATTTTGGCTGTGAAATTCACGAATTGGTGTTCGCCCCGGCCAACGACGAAACCGCCGCGATGGCCGAACGCTATGTCACCGAAGCGCTGATCCGGTGGGAGCCGCGTATCACGCTCACGAGCGTGCGCGTCACACCGGGCGGCACCGAACGCGGCGAACTGGTGATCGAAGTCGAATACCGCATCCATAACGATGCGGATCGGCGCAGCCTGGTCTATCCGTTTTATCTGCTCCCCAACGGGTAGCCAACCCGATGGGCAGCCGCGTCTGCATGATGGGCAGCCGCGTCTGCATGATGAGCAGCCGTATCTGACTTGCGCACCGTGCCGCAACCGATCACACTTATGCATCAGTTGTTGAACCCACATGGTTGGTAGGGATTGATCGCTCATGGCCTTAGAAACACCACGCCTCGATGACCGGGCGTTCGCTGATATAGTCGATGAAGCACGCCGCCGGATCGCCCTGTACTGCCCGGAATGGACAGACCATAACCTGAGCGACCCCGGCATCACGATGATCGAGTTGTTCGCCTGGATGACCGACATCATCCTGTACCGCCTGAACCGCGTACCGGATAAACATTTCGTCAAGTTCATGGAGCTGATTGGGATGCGGCTGGCCGAAGCCGAAGCCGCCCGCGCCCCGGTCACCTTCTGGTTGTCCGCGCCGCAGCCCGATTCGCTGGTGATCCCCGGCGGTACGGAAGTGGCGACGTTGCGCACCGAAACCGAACCCTCCATCGTGTTCACGACCGATGCGCCCGCCGAAATTCTCGTCCCCCGGCTCGATTATGTGATGACCAGCAGCGGCAGCACCGAAGCCCGGTCGTTCAACGGCTACGATGCGCCGCGCGTCATGAATGGGTCACAGCAGTTTCTCGCCTTCCCCAGTTCCCCGCCGCGTGAAGATGATGCGTTCTACCTGGGCTTCGACCAGGACTTGAGCCACCACATCCTGGGGATTCAACTGGAAGTCGATACGGCGGAAGGCGCAGGGATTGACCCGAACAACCCGCCGTATGTGTTCGAAACGCTGGCATTGAACGACCTGCAAAGCTGGGCCAGGCTCGATGTCGATGCCGACAGCACGCTGGGTCTGAACGTGAGCGGGCTGATTCGCCTGCACCTGCCGCAGATGCGCCGCGCTATCCGCCATGAAGTCAGCGCGTACTGGGTGCGCTGCCGCCTTGCGCCGCCGCCGAACGCGCTCAGCTACCGCGTCAGCCCGGAAATCGACCGGATGAATGTCGCCAGTTGGGGCATCACCGTGAACACCACCCACGCCACCCGCGTCGAAATGGAAGTCGTGGGGCGCAGCGATGGCACGCCGGGGCAGCTTTTCTACCTGGATGAAACCCCTATCGTGCCGCGTGCGCCCGGCGAATACCTGATCGTGCGGACGGAAGATGGGCGCGAAGAACGCTGGACGGAAGTCAGCGATTTCAGCACCAGCACCGAACACGACCGCCATTACACCATCGACAGCCAGAGCGGGGAAATCCGCCTGGGCGCAGCCCTGCCCCAGCGCGATGGCCGGGTGCAGTTGTTCGGCGCAATTCCGCCGCAAGGGGCAATGCTGGTCATGCGCGCTTACCGCACGGGCGGCGGCGTGATTGGCAATGTCGCCAAGCACACGCTGAACACGCCCAAGACCACCATCCCGTATGTGGACCGCGTGACCAACCGCGAAGCGGCACGCGGCGGCCTGAACGCCGAAAACCTGGAGACGAGCAAAATGCGCGTCCCCGGCTATCTGCGGTCGCTGGGGCGCGCCGTCACGCCGAAAGACTTCGAGTATCTGGCGCATGAAGCCGCCCCCGGCGATATTGGCCGTGTCCACTGTTTGCAGCCCGCGCTTACCACACGCGGCGAGATCAACCTGCTGGTCATCCCCGGCATCAGCGATGCGACCGGGTATCTCGCGCCGGAAAGCCTGAACCTGACCCCCGAACTGAAGGATCGCATTTCGTCGTATCTGGATGATCGGCGGCTGATCAGCACCCAGTTGAATGTCGTGCAGCCCGCGTACCTGTGGGTGGAAACCGAAATCCGTTTCCGCCATAACCCGGTGTACGATGGCGATGCGGTGGTGCGGGCTGTCGAAGCGGCGCTGTACGAATTTCTCAACCCGCTTACGGGCGGGGTGGATAAACAGGGCTGGCCGTTCGGGCGCGACCTGTTCACGGCGGACATCATGGCAATCCTGCTGCCCGTACCAGGGGTCGATTACATCCGGTCGGTGCGGCTGTACCCGGTCAGCTACCAGCGCGGGACGTTCACCCGTGCGCCGGAACCCGCCAATGAAATCAGCGTCGTGCAGCACGGCGTGATTGCGTCCTACAACCATGATGTGAGGATCGACTGACATGGCGGCGTTCAATGCCCTGTTCCGGCTGCAAGGGGTGAAAGACCAGGAACCGCGTGAGTTCACGATCACGCCTGAAGGCTTGAGCATCGGGCGTTCGGGCGATAACGCCCTGCCGCTGCCGCACAGCCAGATCAGCCGCCAACATGCGCGCATCTTCTGGAAGGACGATCAGTACTGGATTGAAGACCTGAACAGCAGCAACGGCGCATGGGTGAACGATGCGCGCATCCGCCCCAGCGTGCCGCAGATCATCCGCCCCGGCGATGTGATCCGCATGGGGCCGTTCGTGCTGACGTATCTGCGTTCGCTGGCTGCGCCGCCGCCGCTCCCGGTCGATCCGATCTTTCGCAGCGAACCATATGCCATCCCGCCGACCCAGCCGCCCGACTCTGCGCCCGCCCAGACCGCGCTGGAACAGGCCATCGAGTCGGTGGGTGAAGCGGCAGCCGAAACTGCCCGCGAAATGGCCGCCGAAGCCCGCGAAGCTGCCGGGATGTTGATTGAATCGGCAGCCGAAGCTGTCCGCGATGCGGTCGGCCTGCCAGACGCACCCGCTGCCCTGCCAATCCCCGATTCCCATGCGCCGGGGCGCGCGAACGGGGGTACGGGCGGCACCATCGTGCCGCCCACCCCGCCCAGCAGCATCCCGCCGAACGGCACAAGCGCGCTGGCCGCCGCCCCGGAAAACTACCCGCCGGGGGTTCCGCGCTACCGCAGCAGTTGGCTCGATTTTTTGCCCGCCATTTACGGCGACGATGAATTTCTGGGGCGCTACCTGCTGATCTACGAAAGCATCCTCAGCCCAATCATCTGGGCTATCGACAATTTCGATCAGTATCTCGCGCCGGAAGTCGCGCCGAGCGAATGGCTGCGCTGGATCGCAAGCTGGTTCGACCTGCTCATCATCCCCGATTTGCCCATCGAACGGCAGCGGGCGATCATGGCACAGATCGGCTGGCTGTTTCTGCGGCGCGGCACACGGGCGGGTCTGTCGCGGCTGCTGGAACTGTATTTCGGAATTGCGCCGGAAATCATCGAAAATCGTGATGAACCCTGCCATTTCGTGGTACGATTACCCTTGAGCCAAAGCACCACGCGCATTGGACGCGAAGTGGCAGAGCGTTTGATCGCCACGCACAAACCCGCGTTCGCATCGCATACGCTCGAAATTACCTGAACGGCGGTACGCCGTTCGTTGTGAAAAAACGTCCGTTTGTTCTGGCTTCAGGAGTGTGCAGATAATGTCCGACTTCCAACATGCAAAACGCCCCTCCACCGCCGCGAAGGTGAGCAGTGCGCACAAGGCACACACCCAGGCCGCGCCGGATGCGCTCACACAGCTTCAGCGCACCATCGGCAACCATGCCGTGACGAAAATGCTCGGTGTGCAGGCCAAGCTCACGGTGGGCGCGGCGGACGATGCCTATGAAGCCGAAGCCGACCAGGTCGCGCAGCAGGTCATGACCATGCCCGCCGCCCCGGTACAGCGCGCCGATGAGGACGAAATGTCCGCTAAGCGCATGGACATCGTGCAGCGCGCCGACGAGGACGAAATGTCCGCCAAGCGCATGGACATCGTGCAGCGTGCCGATGAGGACGAAATGGCGGCTAAGCGCATGGACATCGTGCAGCGTGCCGACGACGACGAAATGGCGGCCAAGCGCGATGATGTCGATATGATGGACTCCTTCCAGGTGGGGGATGACCTGGAAAGCCAGATCGAGAACAAATCCGGCGGCCAGCCGCTCGATTCCGGCGTGCGCGAATTTATGGAACCGCGCTTCGGCCAGAACTTTGAAAACGTGCGCGTCCATGCCGACCCCCAGGCCAACCAGCTCAGCCAGTCGATTCAGGCGAAGGCGTTCACCAAAGGCAGCGATGTGTTCTTCGCGGACGGCCAGTATCAGCCGGATACGCCATCGGGTAAGGAACTGCTGGCGCACGAACTGACACATGTGGTGCAGCAAACGGGCGGCCAGTAAAGACAGCAAGCACTTTTCCTGAACCTTCTGAACCAACGGACGTTGAAGATTAGATAAACCCCTATGCCGGATCGCGGACTCGTCGGGAAAACCTTTCAGAATTACCGGATGGATCGCTTTCTGGGGCAAGGCGGCATGGCCTCGGTCTACCAGGCGACCGATTTACGCCTTCAGCGCCCCGTCGCCATCAAGGTGATGCACCCGCAGTACGCGGCGCAAGACCTGTTCCGCCAGCGCTTCATGCAGGAAGCGCGAGCGATTGCCACGCTCGATCACTCGAATATCGTGCGCGTCCTTTCGTTCGATACCATCGAGGGCGAACTGTTCATCGTGATGGAACTCATCACCGGGGGCAGTCTGCGCGACTACATCAAGCAGGCCCAGACCGATAACCGGTTCATCGACCTGGAAACCGTGCTTGACCTGACGATTCAGATGGCCGATGCGCTGCATTACGCGCACCAGCAGGGCTTGATCCACCGCGACATCAAGCCGGATAACGTGGTGCTGCGCCCCATCGTCGAAAACGAGGCCGAGCGCGTCCAGCCGATCCTGACCGATTTTGGGCTGGCGAAGCTGGCTGAAAGCGGCGACATCTACGCCACCGACCAGCCCATCGGCACGTACCCGTATATGTCGCCAGAGCAGTGTCTCGCGGAACGGGTCGATCTGCGCAGCGATGTGTATTCGCTTGGCGTGATGCTGTACGAGCTGACCACGCTGCGCCTGCCGTATACCCCGCGTTCGATTGCCGAAGCGGTGCGAATGCACACGCGCGAACCGCTGCCTAAACCTTCGGATGCGCGCCCCGGCCTGCCATCGGCACTGGAGCGGGTGATCGTCAAGGCGCTGCAAAAAGACCCGCGTGAACGCTATCAATCGGCGGCGGAGCTGGCGCGGGCGCTGCGCGAAGTGCGCGAAACCCTGCAAGCCGCCGATGACGAGTTCGACCCGCTCACCGCCACCTCTATCGACCTGCTTTCCACCCAACCGATGCAGGCCGCCGCCCCGGAACTGCCGCCGTACTTCACCCCGCAGCCGATCCCGCCGGATCAGGTCGGCATTGACCGGATCGTCCTGTACAGCGAAAACGAACCGACGATGGCGCTGCCGATCAACAAGGACGTGATCACCATCGGGCGCGATTCATCCCGCGATGTGCAGCTCACCGGGCGCTTGATCTCGCGCCGTCACGCCCGCATCGAACGCGGGTTCGATGGCAAATACCGCATCGTCGATCTGGGGTCGAGCAATGGGACATTCCTGGGCGATGCCCAGTTGATCCCGAACGTGGCCGAAGTGTGGAGCGATGACAAGCCCGTCCGCCTGGCCGATTACTGGATGCGCCTGGAACTGGCCGCAAAAAGCGGGAACACCGCCCCGCTGCCCGCCCAGCGCATGACCGAACTGGAAGAACCGGCAGGGTCGCTGTTCATTTCGCAGAGCGGAGGCCGCCGCGCCGCTGCCGTCGCCCCAGCCCCGGTCGCCGCACCCGCTCCCCGCCCGGAACCGGATCGCATTGGCCTGACGCTGACGGCCACGCTGATCCGCGTCACACCCGGTTCCCAGGTCACGCTGGCGCTGGAAGTGGTCAACCAAAGCAAACTGGTCGATCATTTCACGGTGCAGGTATACGGCGTGCCGAACGACTGGATCACACTGCCCGCCGCGCCGCTGTATCTGCTGCCCGGCGCACGCGATACCACCTCCATCGAATTTCACCCGCCGCTTGCGCCCAGCAGCACCGCCGGGGCGCACGCCTTCGAGGTGCGCGTGACGGCGCGTGCGCAGGGAATCGTTTCGCCAGCGGTGCAGGGCGCGCTCGAAATTGCGCCGTTCTACGATTTCCTGGCCGACATGGAACCGATGCAGATTCGGCGGCGCGGGCTGATCGACCTGACGCTGAGCAATACCAGCAATATCGCCTGCACCTACAATGTGACAGTGCGCGATAAACAAAAAGCCATGCATGTGTATGTCCCCGGCAAGCAGTTCACGCTCATGCCGGGACAGACCGAATACATCGATATTCGCATTCGGGCGAAAAATCGCCCGCTGATCGGGCGCGCCGAAACCAAATATTTCGATGTGCAGGTCGCCCCGCGGGATACGAACAAGATCAGCCCGAAAACCATGCAGGGGGAACTGATCGTCCCGCCGTACCTGCCCATTGTCGCACTGACGGGGCTGCTCGTGCTGCTGGCGGTGTGCGGGATCATCACCGCGCTGCTCGTGCCGCCCGTGCAGAACTTCCTGAATGCCCAGGCGACCGCGCAGGCCGTCGCATCGGTAACCAGCCAGTTTCTCACCTGGACACCCACCCCAAGCCCGACGTTTACCGCCACCGCGACCCCAATTCCCACCGAAACCGGGACGTTCACGCCGACTCCGTCCCCCTTCCCGACGATTCCCGGCAGCGCGGGCGAAATTTGCCCCGGTTCGCCGTCCACCCGGCTGCGCATTGGCCTGGTAGGGCGGGTGACAGCGGGCGGGCTGGCGAACCGCCTGCGCGCCGAACCCGGCACAGCGGGCGCGCTGATTGGCCTGATGCCGCCCAACAGCGAGTTCACCATCATCGGCGGGCCGCAGTGCGATACCGAACGCTTCTTGCGCTGGTGGCAGGTCGATTTCGGCGGGCTGATCGGCTGGACGGCGGAAGGCCAGGGCGATGTGTACTACCTGGAACCACCGCCCACCCCCGGCCTGGGCGGGAATGCCTTCCCGCCGCCCGGCAGCTAACCATCGCGCAAAACCCAGCCAATCAATATCCATGCATAGGCGCAAAGGGTTGAATTCCTTTGCGCCTTTTGTTTTCCATGTCGCATTTGTTCACCTTCAACGTTGCGCCTTTGCGTGCCAACCAGGGGTTGGCCTGCGTCCTTGCGTGAAATCTCTTGAGCTTTGTACCTATGGATTCGGCTGCGATAGCCCTGGGGTAGACCGGGCGATGTAATGCGTGTGCAAGGAGTCCGCGTTACAGTGGGGGCGGTTTGCACACAGGGGAAGGAAACAATGCTTATGAAACGGTATGACGCAGTGGTGATCGGCACCGGGCAGGCCGGACCATCGATGGGCAGCCAGTGGATCAAACGCGGGAAAACTGTCGCTATCGCGGAAGGCTACCGCTTCGGCGGCTCGTGCGTGAATTACGGCTGCCGCCCCACCAAAACGCTGATTGCCTGCGCACGGGCGGCTCATTTTGCCCGGCGCGGCGCAGAATTCGGCGTGCAGATCGATCAGTTCAGCATCGATTGGGCGCGGGTGCGCGAACGAGTCGTCGGGATCATCGACGACACCAGCGCGGGGATCGAATCATGGCTGCGCGGCATGGAGGGCATGGACGTATACCCCGTCACCGCCCGTTTTGAAGGCAAAGCGGACGATCATTACCGGGTGCGCATGGGCGATGAAGTCGTGGAAGCGCCGCTGGTGTTCATCAACACCGGGACGCGCGCCCGCGTGCTGCCCATCGACGGGATCGACCAGGTGAACTGGCTGGACAGCGAAAAGCTGCTGCGGCTGGAGACACAGCCTGAACACCTGATCATCCTGGGCGGGAGCTATATCGCCCTGGAGATGGGGCAGGCGTTCCGCCGCCTGGGGAGCGAAGTCACGATCATCGAAACCGCCGAATGTCTGATCAACCGGGAGGACGACGACATCAAGGCAGAAGTTCACCGCATCTTCGACCGGGACGGCATTTACGTCCACACGCTGAGCAGGATGACGCACGTCGAGCCGACCGAAAACGGCGGCGTGCGCGTGACCGTGTGCCACGATGAGGACGGCAGCGAACACGTGATCACCGGGTCGCACTGGCTGAATGCGATTGGCCGCATTCCCAACAGCGATGCGCTCAACCTGGAGTCGGTCGGCGTGGCGGTCGATGGGCGCGGGTTCATTACGGTGGACGAACAGTTGCAGACCACCGCGCCCGGCATCTACGCGCTGGGGGACGTGAACGGCAAAGGCGCGTTCACGCACACGTCCTACATGGATTACGAGATCGTGCGCGACAACCTGCTGCATGGGCGCGACCGCAAATGGACGGATCGCCATACCGCGTATGCCATGTTCATCGATCCGCCGTTAGGCCGGGTGGGACTTTCGGAAAAGGAAGCGCGGGAGAGCGGCAAAAACGTGCTGATGGCCGTCAAGCCGATGGGCAAGATCGGGCGGGCGGTTGAACAGGCCGAAACCGACGGGCTGATCAAGCTGCTGGTGGATGCCGATACCGAACAATTGTTGGGCGCGACCGCTTTCGGGCTGCATGGCGATGAAGTGGTGCAGGCGGTCGGCTATTTCATGGCGACCGGGGCCAGCTACAGGGTGATGATGGAAACCGTGCCAATTCACCCCACTGTTGCCGAATTTCTACCCACGATCCTGAGCGAACTCGCGCCTATGGGTTAAAATCAGCCCTTTCACTGAAAGGGACGATTGATGACCGATCATTTCTGGGTGACGGGCGCAATGGGATTCATTGGCGCGTGGGTGATTCGCGCCCTGGTGCGCGAAGGCGCAAGCGTGACGGCCTTCGACGTGGCGACACAGCCGCACCGCCTCCGCCTGATCATGCGCGATGACGAACTGGCGCGGGTGCGCTTCACGACGGGCGACATCACCGATACCGCCGCCGTGACCGCTGCCCTGGCCGATGGCATCACGCATGTGGTGCATCTGGCCGCGCTGCAAGTGCCGTTCTGCAAGGCCGACCCGGTGTTGGGCGCACGGGTGAACGTGGTCGGCACAGTCAACGTGTTTCACGCAGCCAAACAGGCCGGAATCCGCCACATTGCGTATGCCAGCAGCATTGCCGTGTTCGGGCAAAGTGAGGATTACGACGACGCGCCGCTGCCGGATGATGCGCACCCGAATCCGCACACGCTATACGGTGTATACAAGCAGGCGAATGAAGGCACGGCGCGGGTGTACTGGGCGGATGACGGGATCAGCAGCATTGGGCTGCGCCCGTACACCGTTTACGGCGCAGGCCGCGACCAGGGCATGACCTCCGCACCGACGAAAGCGATGCTCGCCGCTGCCCAGGGGCAGGGCTATCACATCCCCTTCGGCGGGCGTTCGCTGTTCCAGTACGCTGAAGATACCGCCCGCCTGTTCATTCAAGCGGCGCGCACGCCAATTCTGGGCGCAGAGGTGTTCAATCTGCGCGGCAGCGCCGCCCACATGCGCGAGATCGTGAGCGCCATTGAAGCGGCAGCCCCGGAGGTGGCTGGCCGGATCACGTTCGACGATAAAGCGCTGCCCTTCCCGGCGGATATGGACGATTCGCGGCTGGCCGCGCTGTTCGGCGCGCCGCACTATACCCCGCTGGCCGACGGCGTGGCCGAAACCGTGACGCTGTTCCGCGCCGCGCTGGCGGATGGGCGGCTCTCGCCAGCGTAAACGAAAAGGACAGGCGTTGTATGGCCTGTCCTTCGGGTGATTTTTTGAAGGCGCACACGCCTATGATGATCGGTGCGCCTACACCGCGTCGAGCAGGGCGTAGGCGTTGGCGGCGTAATCGCGGGCAGAGCCGGATACGCTCGCCTGTTCGGGCAGGTCATCGCCCAACGCGGCGCGTTCGTCTTCGATGCGTTCTTTCAGGCGCTTCAGGTCGCGGCTGGTCGGCTCGACCTCTAAGGCGCTGTCGATCAGCAGGTCGGCAATCGAGAGATGGCGGGCGCTTTCGACCAGCAGCCGCGCCAGATCGACCGACGTGCCGATGATGTTCTCTTTGTCGTCGCTGATGTACGCCAGGTGAAGCGCCTGGCGGTAGCGCATGACCGCCTGCCCAAGCTGACGCGCCTGCACCGACGCATAGCCCAGGTTGCTCAGTTGCAGCAGTTCTTCTTCGCGGTCTTTCACTTCGCGGGCAATGTGCAGCGCGCTGGTGTGAAAATTGATCGCTTCCGCCCACCGTTCCAGTTCGCTGTAGGCCGCGCCCAGCCCGCCCAACACGCGCCCTTCGTAATCGCGCCGTTCCTGGCGGCGGAACAGCGCCAGCGCTTCTTCCCAGGTTTCGATGGCGCGTTCGGCGCTGCTGTCATCCAGGTGCGCATAGCCGAGCTTGTACAGTAAAATCGCTTCGTTCGATGGATCATCGGCGGTACGGGCGACATCCAGGCCGCGTTCATAAGCGCGCACTGCGTCCTTGCTTTCGCCCAACTGCTGGCGCGCATCGCCCAGGGCAATCAACAGGCGGATTTGCGCCAGGTCATCGCCCAGTTTATCGGCCAGGTTCGCGCCGCGCCCGGCATACGTCGCCGCTGCTGCATAATCCTCAATTTTGAGGGTGAGTTCGGTCACCCGGTCAAGCGCGGTAAGCGTCGCCCGATCATCGGTCAGGTTTTCCAGCGCCGCCAGCGCATCGATGTACGTCGAAGTCGCCTGGCTGTCCAGCCCCCGCGTCATTTGCAGCGCGCCAAGCTGCATGAGCAGTGCGGCTTGTTTCTGACGGTCGTTGGCGGTGCGCGCCCCGGCGATCTGCGTGCGCAGCCGGGCGATCTCGTCCTGTTCGACGGGTTCGAGCGTATCGCTCTCGTCGTCGGCTTCCGGGATCGGCAGCGGGGTTGGGCGCGGCGGCTGTTCCAGCTTCGGCGGCGGCACGCTGCGCAGGAGCGGTGATTCCAGCTTCGACGGTTCCGAACGCGGCGGCAGTGGGGTCACTGCGGCGGACGGCGGGCTGCTGACGGGCGTGTTTAAAGGCGCGTCGAACGGCAGCGGCGCGAAATCGTCCTCGTCATCAAATTCTTCCTCGTCAACGAGTTCATCGATTTCGTCCTCGTCCTCGAATTCTTCCTCGTCAACGAGTTCATCGATTTCGTCGTCGTCGATTTCGTCCTCGTCGTCGATTTCGTCCACATCGCTGGCGGGCGAATCGCCGTTTTCCAGGTCTTCATCGGTGATGGCGGCCATCAACCCGGTGCTGGTGGTATCGTGCGGGAATGCCCCGGTCAGGCTGGAACCGAGACGGCGCAGGGTGAATAGTTCGCTGGTATAGCCGCGCCCGCTCACGAAATCGCCCGCTTGCAGCAGCACGACCGAAAGTTCGGTCGGTATATCCAGGTCGCCCGCCGCCGCCGCACTTCGGGCGATGGCGAGCAGCGTATCCATTTCAGCGGCGAGATGCTGATGTGCGTCCGGCGTGGCGGCGGTGTACTTGCGCGCATAGGCCATGACCGCATCGCGCACGCTGGCTTGCAGCGTTTCCAGCCGTTTCGAGCCGCGCAGCCAGCTTTGCGCGAATGTGAACGTGATCGGGTGCAGTTGGTAATACGGCAAACCGTAGCGTTCGCTGGCGATCACCAGGTGGCGGGCGGCCAGCATCCCCATCGCCTGGCGGATCACGTCCGGCTGCGCTTTGCCGATCATGCCGATCAGCTCTGCGGATGCCTCCCCGCGTGGGGTTGCGCCCAGCACGAGCAGCAGCCCTTGCAGCGCATTGCTCAAGCTCTTGAACACGACGGTGAGCGCGAGCAGCGTTGGGTTGACATTGCCGCCCGCCGGGGGCAGCGCCGCCCGAAATTCGGCAGGGCTGGATTGTGCGGCGCGGATGTGGGCGGCGGCCAGCACCAGCGCATAGGGAGTGAAATTCAACTGGCGCACCAGGTCGTTCACCGCTTCGGGGTCGGCGGCGGGCAGTTCGGCGGCCTGGCGGAAGAGCGCCGCCGCCTGGGATGCTTCGAGCGCCAGCAGCGGAAATTTCGCCCATTCGCCGTCGATGTCGTCCTCGTTCACGATCAGCGTGGGCAGCCCTTGCGCGCAGCGGCTGACGAATTCGGACGCGACCGCCGCGCTGATGCGGCCATCCAGCACGATGAGCGGTTTTTCACGCGCCAGTGCCGCCGCTGCCGCAGCCACGAATGCAGTCGGGTTATCGGATGTGGTGATGGGGGTCAGGTTGTAGGCGCGCCCAACGCGGACGATCAGCTCGGCAAACGTCGGCTGATCGACCGACAGCCAGAGCGACCCGCCCGGCAGTTCGGTGTAGGCGCTGGCGAGCGTGGCCGCGACCGCCGTCTTGCCGATGCCCGATGCGCCGTAGAGCAGGACGGTGCGGTTCTCTTTCAGGTGTGTGTACACCCGCGCTAAGGTGGTATCCCGACCGATCAGCTTGGGGGGCGCATCGACAGGGAGGTCGCCCGCCTTGTGAATCGGTGCTTCGTGCGATGTCACATCCGCCATGAAGTTCCCCTACCCGCATATTCGTGCGCGCCGTGCGCATCGACCCAGTTCACCTGGAGTATAACGTAGGTTCGGCAACAGTGGCAATTGACGTGCGCGGCGGCGGGTTCAGCCCGTCACGGTGCCGGGCGGCGGCACGGGCAGCGCATCGACCGGGGTATCTTTCCACTTTTCGCCTTCTTCAATCAGCAGCACCGGGATGCCGTTGCGGATGGGATATTTGTACCCCGATTCTTCGGATACCAGCCAGGCATCCTTGACCAGCGTCAGCCTGCCGGGATCATCGCCGCGATCCTTGTACTGCACCGCAACCGGGCAGCGGATCAGGTCGAGCAGTTCACTATCGAAAGGAGTCGAGTTCATATGGTTTACGCTCACTTCTGGGAGAGGGTTCATTCATCCACAGTATAGCGGCGGCGCGGCAGCGTGTCTATAATGCCTCGCGCCCTTTCCATGACCTGGAACCCTGCCCATGAACGCCGCCCACCTGATCCCGATCACGTCCACGCAGCGGATCGCCTATGCTTTTCTCGCGCATCTGGTGATTTTGCTGATCGGCGCGGCGTGCGCGGCGGGTATAGACGGCCTGGCGCGGCTGGATGCCGATGCAATCAGGCGAAACGCGCTCGACCCGCGCCCGGCGGCGTTCGCCCAGGTCACGCTCACGCTGGCGCTGATGAGCGGGATGATCGGCGGCGGGCTGTACGCGCTTTCTCATGAACGCGGCGACAGCCATTTCGCGGATGCGCGGCTGCTGGTCAGCGCCCGCCGCCTGTGGACGATTACCTGTGCGGCGCTGCCGCTGGTCGTGTGGATAGAACCGGGCATTTCACCGCTGCTCGACGTGCTGCCAGCACTCACGGTGATCGCGGTCGGGATCGTCGTCGTGCGCGGGGTGCCGCGCTGGTGGGGGCTGCCGCGCCTGTGGCTGGCGGGATTGTGCGCGCTGGCGGCGGGGTGTCTTTTGGCTGAAACGCCGTTCGGCGGGGTGCTGCGCGATGGCCTGGGGATCGGCCTGGGCGTGGTCGCGCTGGCCTTCTGGCAGATGCACCGCTTCAGCGACCTGCCGATGGGGTGGGTGAATACCGGATTGTATTCGGTCGGTGGGCTGTGGACGGTCGGCGCGGTCTGGCTCGGTTTGCCGCCGCTGTACCGGCTGATCCCGTTTACCGGGCAGGTGGGCGCGGCAGGCGTGGTGATCCTCCCGGTGGTGTGCGCAATCCTGGCCTCTCATGCGCACCTGGCGCTCACGCATCGCAACACCATGCGCACGCTAAGCGCGTACTGGGTCGGCCTGTACGTGATTCTGATCCTGATCGGCATGGGGTTGTTGGGCGCGGTGAATGCGCTCCCGGATGCAGCGCGCTACACGGCCACGACCCGGCTGGCGGGGTTGCAAACCGAGCTGATCCGCTGGGCGTTCGCGGCGGTGCTGCTGGGCGCGGTCAACCAGATCGCGGCGGAACTGCGCCGTGAAAACCGCCGGATCACCGGGTTAGCGCCGTTCTGGTTGGTCGGGTTCGGCGTGCTTCTGGTCGCCATTGGCGAAGGGTGCGCGGGCGTGGTCGAAACCTATCTGCGTTGGCTGATGGGCATGAGCGCACCCCAGGCGGCGGCACTGGTGATCCCGCTCATGACGCTGGCCGCCATTGGGCGCATTGGGATGCTGCTGGGGCTGGTGGGCTACGGCGCGGGTTTTTGGGTGCGCCGCGTGCGCTAAGGTAGAGGTAGAAATAGCACCGTCACCGTCAACCCCTCACGTCATTTTCCAGGTAAACTACGTTCACCATTAAGCCGAGAGCAGGGACAAGGAAGTTGCTTTTGTCCCTCTACCCGCTTGCGTGGGAGAGGGACAGGGTGAGGGGAGCAGCGGTGTAAAACCTTAAAACGCGAACACGATCAACGCACG
This sequence comes from bacterium, assembly GCA_033764035.1. Taxonomy (GTDB): domain Bacteria; phylum Chloroflexota; class Anaerolineae; order Aggregatilineales; family Phototrophicaceae; genus Flexifilum. Next base: position 22,545 of record JANRJJ010000012.1, on the reverse strand, counting down.
TTGAACGCGCACGATCAACGCACGTTGAACGCGCCGACTCCGCCATCGTAATGGATGATGTTCGGGCGGGTTTCGGCCACCGCGCCCTCAAAGCCGGGGGTTTGCCAGGTGCCGCTGCGGTCGAAACCGCTGTTCGACCCGCTCACCTGGACGAAACGGGGGGTGAAGCTCACGCCGCCCAACCCGGCCTTGACGGTCAGGCTGGCGGGAGTGGTTTCGGGCAGCCGCACATTGACTTCGCCCACGCCGCCGCGAATCTTGCTGGCGACGGTCGCGCCATCGGCCACGTTCAGGTTCAGTTCGCCCACGCCGCCGCCCACGCTGAGATCGACATGCGCACCGGTTTCGACGTGGACTTCGACTTCACCCACACCGCCATCGATGTTGGCTTCATACGTCCCGGCGGGCAGCATCACGGTCATTTCGCCCGCGCCGACGGCGATATGCAGGTTTTTCAATTGCAGACCGCGCAAATCGAGCGTGGATTCGCCCACCCCGCCGCGAATATCCAGCTCCATTGGCACCTGGCGCGTCAGGCCGATGTTCCAACGCAGTGACCGCTTGCTGCCGAACCAGCCAATTGCCCCACGAAACCACGCTTTCGCGCCCGCCGACTGGCTCAGGTTGATCACGCGCACACCTTCGGGATCGGTTTCGGCGCTGAAGCGAATATCGCCCACGTACACCAGGTCAGCGATGATCGCCTTATCGCTTTCAGCCAGCGCGTGGATCGACGCTTCGCCCACCGACAGATCGAGCCGCACCCGCGCCGCCGCTGCCCCGGCAAGGTCGGCATCGAACACGGCGGACTTGATCTCATCTTCGGCGTTCGTCCCCACGTCCTGGAAAAAATCACGAATCTCGTCGCCCAGTTTATCGAACGAGAACGACCATTCGGTTTTGTAGCGCTTCTGGTTGTCGCTCATGGTGTGGTACGCTCCTCATTAGGATGACAGTGCCGGGATGCGCTCATGCGCCCCGCGCACCAATTCAGGTCAATGTCTCTACAGGTGATTCGAAACCGTGCCGCTTTTGTTCAATCTTCTGTACGCAGTGGGCGGCGGGCGGTTGCGGAAGATGGAGTGTCTTTTGCAGGATTTTAACGATGTCGTGTGAATGGCTGTTCATCGCGCTGGTCGTCAGCGTGTTCGTGCTGGAAATCATCGTGCGCCGGATGCGGCGTTCCTAAGCGCGGCGTTTTAGATCAGCCAGGGAATGCCGAAAGGCAGGGCGCGGGGATACCCTGCCTTTCGGCCACATCAGGGGAACAGGACGGGGTTACTGGCCAAGCGTGGGCGCGCTGATCGTGATCGGGGCATTGAAATCTGCGTAATTGGTCAGCGTGGTGGTGGTGAACGAAAGCGCCATCCCCTGGTCACCCGCCGAGGGCGCAATCGCGATCACGCGGTAAATGCGGTGGATCAGGCCGTCGTTCGCGCCGATATACACGGCGAACGTCATCTCGAAATCTTCCGCCGTCACTTCCGGGGCTTCCCCGTCTGCGGGCGGGGTCATGCCTTCGGGCAGCGCCCCACCCTGCGGCGGGGTGACCCCTTCCGGCAGCGCGGGCATCCCTTCACCGCCGGGGCCGCCGGGGAAACCGCCCGCGCCCATGCCGCCGCCCAGGCCGCCCGCCGCCCCGGTGACGAGTGCAGCGGCTTCGCTTTCCAGGATGGCCGCCGGGTCGAGCGATACCTGAATCACGCGCATCGGCTGGCCGTCCATGTCGGCGCTTTGCAGTTCGGTCAGGCTGAGGATGGCGGCGGCATCGATGGGCAGGCTCAGTTCACCGAGCGGGTCGGCGCTGACGAGCGCATCCGCCGCGCCGCCATCGCCCAGCGCGAGATCGGCGGCGTTCGCCCAGGTCGTGGGCAGTCCGTCGGCCATCGCTTCGGGCGCTTCGCTGAACCGGATATACGTCACGCCATCCACGACGATCAGTTCGGAAGCGATGCGCGTTTCGCCCTGGGGCGTGGTCAGCACGGTCGTGCTGGTGCGCGTCAGGTTCCAGTCATCGCCGCTGCGCGCCAGCTGCGCGCTGACGGTCTCCTGCTGGCCAATCTGGAAACCCTGGGGCAGCCCTTCGGTTTCCGTCACGGTCTGCGATTGAATGCTCAGGCTGGCGACGGCGGCGGTTTCGGTGAACGCCGTCGTCACCACATCCAGCAGGGCGGGATCGACGCTTTGCGCGGAGGCCGCACGCGGCGCAAGGGCGAAACCCGCGGTGAGCAGCAAAGCAGCAGCGGGAACCAGGCGGGCGATCAAGCGTAGGGTGGTCATGAGATTGATTTACTCCTGTTCGGACGAAAGGTCATCGATAGTGCCGAACTGGACGGTCACAAAAGCGGTGGCGATCCAGCCGGTCTGATCGTTATAGGTGACGCGGACACGGGTGCTGTCGTCGTTGCGGGCTTCGGCTTCCAGCAGTTCATCCGCCGGGATCACGGCCAGCACGTCCGATGAGGCAAAATTGCTGGCGCGCAGATTGACCGAATCGGTCGTGAGGACGTACACGGAATCGGCCAGGGCTTCGGCTTCTTCGCTGGCTTCGGCCAGGTCATCGCTGATGCCGACTTCATCAAGCGCGCACAAGTTCCCGTTCACGGTGACGGCGGCATACGAAACCCACGCCTCCGCGCCTTCATACTGAATGCGCAGCCAGACATCTTCGGGCGCTTCGCCCGTCACGATGTCGATCACGCTGTTCCCCTGGCACACGTTGCGCGTGCTGAGGCCGTTGTAGCCCGTCACGGTCACCGTCACGTCATACGCCTGGGCAATGGCGCGATAGCTGGTGGCCGGGCCAATCCGCACGTTGACTTCTTCATACAGATACGCGGTCACATCGGACGTTTCGCCTTCATCGGCATTCGACGCTTCGACAATATCGAGCGTCGTCGGGTCGTCGTCGATGCTGACCACGCTGCTGGAAATCCAGCCTTCGCCGTCCTCAAAATCGATGCGGTACCAGGCGTTGTCGGTGCCGCTGCGCCCGGTCACGGCGGCGGTTTCGCCTTCAAACAGCAGACCCAGGATGCTGTACTGCGTGCCGGGGCCGCTGCGCACGCGGGCATTGACGTTAGCGGTCACGGTATGGCTGTCGGCCAGCACAGGCAGCAGGGATGATGCCGACGTGGCAGCCACTGCCAGCAGCACCATCATCATGCCTGCGATCCACTGGGGCAGGCCGCCCCAACGGTGTTTGAACATTGCGCACTTCCTCCATGCTGCGGGTGGATACGGTCACTATCTCGAACTGTACCGACCGAATATGCAGGGAATGTGCAGAAACCGGGTACTTTGTGCGCAACTGCCCACCTGGTTTCACGATGCGCCTGTTTGCGGTAATGTTGGCATTCGCAACCGCAATTGCGCCTGTGACCGACGCTGACCGACGGGGAATTACGACATCATGCCCTACACGATTGGGATCGATTTTGGCACGCTTTCAGGCCGCGCTCTGCTTGTCGATACGCACGACGGGCGCGAAGTGGCGACGGCTGTCTACGACTATCCGCATGGCGTGATCGACCACGCACTGCCCACTGGCGAACGCCTGCCGCCTGAATGGGCGCTCCAGCATCCCCAGGATTACCTGGACGTGCTGACGCATACCATCCCGGCGGTGCTGCGCACAAGCGGGGTCAGCCCGGCGGAGATCGTCGGGTTGGGCATCGCGTTCACCGCCAGTTCGCCCATGCCCGCGCTGCGCGATGGTACGCCGCTGTGTTTTCTGCCCGCGTTCGTCCACGAACCCCATGCCTATGTCAAGCTGTGGAAGCACCATGCCAGCCAACCCCAGGCCGACCGCATCAACGAGACGGCGCGCCAGCGCGGGGAAGACTGGCTGAAGCGCTACGGCGGTAAATATTCTTCGGAATGGTTTTTCAGCAAGCTGTTACAGGTTTTGGAAGAAGCGCCGCACGTGTACCAGGCCATCGAGGTCTACATCGAATGCGCGGACTGGATCGTGTGGCAGTTGACGGGCAACCTGACGCGCAACACCTGCACGGCGGGCTACAAGATGCTGGTGCAGGATGGCCGCTACCCCGCCCGCGCGTATTTCGCCGCGCTTGACCCACGCTTTGCCGACGTGATCGCCCAGAAAGTCCCCGGCGATTTCATCGCATTAGGCGCACGCGCCGGGGCGCTCACCGCCCCGATGGCCGCGCAGATCGGCCTGCCTGCCGGGATCGCCGTCGCCAGCGGCAACGTCGATGCGCATGTGACCGCGCCCGCAGCCCAGGCGACCGACCCCGGCGTGATGCTCATGATCATGGGGACAAGCACCTGTCATGTGATGTCCGCGCCTGCCCTTCAGGTGGTCGAAGGCATGTGCGGGGTGGTCGATGGCGGCATCATCGACGGGCTGTACGGCTATGAAGCCGGGCAGAGCGGCGTAGGCGATATTTTCGCGTGGTTCGTCGAACATGCCGTGCCGCCGGAATATCACCGGGCGGCGGCGGACGCGGGTCTAAGCCTGTACGAACTGCTGGAACGCGACGCGGCGGCGCAGCAGCCCGGCGAACACGGCCTGATCGCGCTCGACTGGTGGAATGGCAACCGTTCGACGCTGGTCGATGCCGACCTGAGCGGTCTCGTGCTGGGCATGACGCTGGCCACCCGCGCCCCGGACATCTACCGCGCCCTGATTGAAGCGACCGCGTTCGGCACGCGGGTGATCATCGAAGCCTTTCTCGCCCAAGGAATCGACGTGCGCGAACTGGTGGCGGCGGGCGGCCTGCCGGACAAAAATGCGCTGCTGCGCCAGATTTACGCCGATGTGACCGGGCGCGCCATCGGGCTGGCGGGGTCGGGGCAGTCGGCGGCGCTCGGCGCAGCCATCCACGCGGCGGCGGCGGCGGATGCCTACCCTGATGTCAGCGCGGCGGCGGCGCGCATGGGCAAGCGCAGCCCGCACATCGTCAAGCCGATTCCCGAACACCAGGCCGCCTATGACGCGCTGTACCGTGAATACCTGGCGCTGTACGACACCTTTGGGCGCGGCGTGAACGACGTGATGAAACGCCTGAAGCGGCTGCGCCAGACCGTGCGCAAAACCGAGCGTTGATGTATTAGCGCTCGCCTCTATAATCAGGGGCATCCGCTGTTCAGAAAGCGAATCACAATCATTTGACCACCGTGCGCCGGGGCTTCACTGGACAACTTCGCGGGATGCTGAGCCAGCGCTGGGTGCGCGTGGTCGGTTCCGCCGTCGGCATCACCGGGATCGCCAGCGCGATCTCGTTCGTCTCGACTGGCCTGCTCTACCGCCTGCTCCCGGTCGAACAGGCCGGGACGCTGGCGCTGCTGTTCACACTGACCGAAACGCTCATCCTGGTCGGCGGGTTGGGTCAGCAGTCGTTGATCATCCGCCTGTACAGCCGCCAGCCCGTCGGCGCGTATGACTGGCGGCACGATTTGCGCCTGGTCACGGTGGTCACGCTCCCGCTGATCGGGCTGTGCGTGCTGGCCGCCGCCGTGCTGTACCGCTTCGATGCACTGGCGATCCTGTTCCTGCTGGTCGCCGCGCCAATGTCGGCGTTCCTGCTCAACGCCGGACAAGTCCTCAACTCCCAGGGCTTGTACGGATGGGGCAACGTGATTCTGCGCCTGCCCAGGGGGTTACTCGTGATTCCGGCGCTGGTCATGCTGGCGGTTCCGGCGCTTCAACGCATCGAGATCGCCATTGCCGCCCAGGTAATCACCTTTGGGCTGGCGGGCGCGATCACGTGGGCGCTGCTCAAAAGCCGCATCGGGCGCGGCGACCTGATCATGACTCTGCGCGAAATTCCCCAGGGCTTGATCTTCGTCGCGTCGATCAGTTCGAACCTGATCGCGGATCAGGTTTTAGGCGCGGTGGCAGGGCTGCGCGTCCCGGCGGCAGAGTTCGCCGCGCTCGCCGCGTTCACCCTGATGTTCAACCCCTTTCAGGTGGTGCAGAACGTATTCAGCAAGGTGCTGGTTCCCGAATTTGCGCGCCAGGATACCACGCGCCTGAAGCGCGTGATCGTGATCAGCGGGATCGTCTGCGCGCTGTTCGTGCTGGCTGCCGCCGTGCTGATGCCTATCGCCGCGCACGTGGTGTTCGGCGGGCGTTATGACTGGGCGGCGTTCCTGATCGTGCCGCTGGCGCTGGCGAACGCCTTCGACCTGGCCGAAGTGATCCCGCGCAGCTATCTGATGGGCAAAGCATCTGGCCCGGTGCTGAACCGCTTCATCGGCCTGCAAGTGGGGATCGCGCTGATCGGGCTGGCCGTCGGCATCCCCCTGATCGTCAGCTTTGGCATCATTGGGGTGACGACGGCCAGCGCGGTCATTTTTGCGCTGCGCCTGGTGGTAAGCTACGCGGTCTTTCTGCGCCATTTCCACAGCAGGTAGCGCGCTTCGCCCGCCAGCCAGACCGCCTGCCCCAGCGCGATCACCGGGAGCGTGCACAGGTAATCGGCCACTGTGCCCGCCCGCGCACAGCTTCGCGCCACCTTGATCATCAGGCTGGTGAAGCGCAGCGGCAGGATCGTGATCATCGTGCGCCACAGCCACCGCACCCCTTCCAGGCGTTCGCGTTCAGCACGGATGGCGGCGAAACGCTGGCCGCGCACCCAGCGTTCTTTCACGAACGCGCCCAGCGACATGACGTGATGGTGATACACCACCGCATCCGGCACAATCGTGATCGGGCAGCCCTGGTCGGTCAAACGCCAGCTCAGCAGCACATCGCCCTGCGGCTCGTTGGTGTTGAAACCGTGCATCCGCTCGAACAGCGCCCGCCCGCACAGCATATTCCCCGATGGGCTGATGTCGGTGTGGCGCGTCCCTGGCAGAATCTTGTAGAACTTGCACAGGTGAATGCCGACATCGAGCCAGCGATGGCCGTAGCAGTCAATCGCCCCGATGATCACGCCCTGGCACGCGCTCACCTGCTGCTGATCAAAAACGGCCATCAGCCGCGCCAGCCAGGTTTCGACCGGGTAAATATCCGGGTCGGTGAAGACGAACACGCTTCCGCGTGCGTGCTGCACCCCATGATCGCGGGCGGCCTGGGGCGGGAGCGGGGACGCGCTGCGGATGAAGTGTACTTCCGGGTAGCCCGCCGCGACGATGGCCTGTGACCGATCCGACGGGCCGCTGTCCACCACGATCACTTCAAAATCGGTGAAGGTCTGGCGGCGCAGCGCATCCAGACACCCGGCGATGGTGACGTGCGACTCATAGGCCGGGATGATGACCGAAACGCGGGGCGATGCAGTCACGGCAGTTCTCCGTTCAGCGGGGTGCGAATCGGCAGCACGTCTACCCCATCGAGATGGCGGTATTCGTTCAGTTCGTAGTACAGAAAGCGCGCCGCGCTGTCGCCCGCGCCCGCATACAGGCCGATCAGATGGCCGTACACGCCGAGCGCGTGGTAGATCCACAGGTGCAGCAGGTTGGCGCGCAGCACGGGGAGTTTTTCCGGGTGCAGGCGGGCAGCCCGCAGAAGCTGGCGCACCAGGCGCACGAACGGCCCGACGGGGGCGGTCAGCGTGTAGCGCACCCGTTTGCGCAGCGCCCCACCTTCCAGGCTGACGCGAGCCGCCCCTAACGAACGGTTGTACAGCAACGTGGAGACCCGATGGCTGGCGTGCAGCGTCTCGTGACAGTGCGCCATTTTGATCGCCGGGTCTGCGTACAGGGTATGGCCATCGGCCAGCAGCCGTTTGATGAGCAGCAGCTCGTTCTGAATCAGCAGCTCCAGCGCATCGGCATCGGCATCGCTGTAGCGCAGCATGATGTCGCGCTTGTACGACGAGTTATGGCCGATCAGGTACGCCGTCGTGCCCTTAGTGCGCGGAGCCATCACATGCAGGTAATTGGCCGCGTAGATCACGTCGGCTGCGCCCCGCCCGGCATTGCCGTTGTACAGTTCACCGCTGATCATCGCGTGGGGGTTCCCCTGGTGCGCATCAATGGTCGCCTGCGCCCATCCCGCCAGCGGGAAAGCGTGTTCCTGAATCGCAGCGATCACCGGGGCGCGGGCAGTATGCAGGGCTTCCCTGATGATCGCGCCGTAGCCGCGATGGGCGGTTTCCGGCGTGACGGGCAGCACGCGCACCCAGGGATGATCGCTCCCTGGCAGCGGGTCGGCCTGGCCGTGCTGAACATCGAACAGCAGCACTTCGATGGGGTCGCGCACCTGCTGGCTCAGGATGTGCTTCAGGCAGTGCGCACCGCGTGCGCGTTGAAGGCTGACGACTAGGATGACGGTCAGACCGATTGAATCAGGCATTGAATGTGCATCCTTCATCGATTACTGTGGTTCGGGCAGGGTGCCGAACAGCGGCGTGCGAATGCGCAGCAGGCGGGCATCCTCCACACCGGGGACGTGGCGGTATTCGTTCAGCTCGAAGTACAGAAAGCGGGAGCGGGCATCGCCCATCCCGGTCAGCAGGCCAAGCGCCTGCCCCGCTACCGCCGCCGCGTAGAACGACCACCACACCGGCAAGTGCGGGAGCAGTGCGGCGTTCATAAGCTGCGGGCGGTGCTGGCGCAGAAAGCGCACTTGGCGCGCCAGCCGCACGAACGGCGCGACCGGGGCGATGGCCACGTAGAACAGGCGGCGCGCCCATGACCAGTGAAAAGTTTTCACCCGCGCCGCCCCAAAAGCACGGTTGGCGATGAAAATGCCAATGAGATGGCTGGCCGCCTGGGTTTCGTTGCAATGGGCAATTTTGATGGCCGGGTCTGCGAAGAAGGTATGGCCGTCCTTCAGCAGCCGCCACGCCAGCAGCGTATCGTTCTGAAACAGGTCGGCCAGTTCATCGGCGTAGGCCAGCAGCGGCGCACGCTTGAACGTCGAGTTATGGCCGACAATCGCGGTGGTTTCCCCTTTCGGGCGCGGTGCCATCGTGGTGACGTAATTGGTCATGTGAATCGAATCGCTTGCCCCACTGCCGGGGTTGCCATTATGGACTTCGCCGCTCACAATGGCGTAATCATTGTCGCGGTGCGCGTCGATGATCGCCTGCGCCCAACCGGGCCGCACCTGGACATGTTCTTCGATCAGCGCGATGACCGAAGCGCGGGCCTGCTGCACGCCATCCGCGAACAGGTCGCCGTAGCTGCGATTCAGCGGGAACGGGAGGGTGCGCACCGCCGGGTGATCACTGCCCGGCAGCGGGTCGGCCTTACCGATCAGGTCATCGTAGAGCAGAATCTCGAACGGTGCGTTCACCTGTTGATCCAGGATGTGTTTCAGGCAGTGTGCGCCGCGTGCGCGCTGGTAGCCGACGGCGACGATCACGGTGAGCGCGGGATTGTTATTCATTCATTCATTCATCCTTCGGAGTGGTGCGCCATTCATGATTATGGTCTGGCAGGTGGATGCCGCTCAAACCACTGCATATTATAATGCCGCGCTGTGTAATGCCCTGGCGCGCGCGGGCTGTACTGTCGAATACTGGACATCCCCATACCTGAAAGAAACCGAACCGCCGCTGACCGATGGCGCACGCGCCCATTATGCGTACAAAATCATCCTCAATCATCGGCTGGTGGCACGGGCGCGCGGGCTGCGATGGGGGGTGCGGGCGCTGTCGTATCCGTTCGGCCATGCCGCGCTGCTGCGGGCGGCGGTGCGGCATACCACAGCACACTATACAGCCCCCGGCGGCGGTGGGCAACCGTTGATCGTCCATATGCAGTGGGGGCGCATCCCGCCGCTGGATCGCTGGCTGATCCGGCGTTTGCAGGCGCACCGCATCCCGGTGATCTACACTGCGCACGATGTGATCCCGCTGTTCACGCCCCAGGCGGTGCGCGCTTATGGAAACCTGTACCATTTGGTCGATGGCATCATCGTCCATACCCAGGCGGCCTACCAGGACTTGATGCGCCTGTTTCCGACAGTTCCAGCGGCGAAAGTGCGCATCATCCCGTTGATCAGCCCGGACGACCGGACGCTGCGCCCGGAACAGGATCGTACAGCGGCACGGGCGGCGCTGCATATTCCCGATCAAGCGCGGGTGCTGCTGTTTTTTGGCACACTGCGCGGCTATAAAGGGCTGCCGCGCCTGGTCGAAGCGTTCGCCCGCGCCCGCCAGATCGATCCGCTGTTGTGGCTGGTGGTGGCGGGCGAAGCCGAAACCCCGGCAGATGCCGCGCCGCTGGCCGCCCTGCACGGCGATCCCCAGGTGATCATCGCGCCGGGGTACATCCCCAGCCCGGTCATGTGGCAGTATTTCCGGGCGGCGGACGTGGCGATCTATCCTTATGACCGCATCTACCAGAGCGCCGCGCTGGTCGATGCGATGGCCTTCGGCTGCCCGGTCATTGTGACCGCCGTTGGCGGGCTGCCAGAGTCGGTCGATGGCAACGGGTGGGTGGTTCCCCCCAACGATCCCGACTCGCTGGCCGCCGCTATCCTGGAGGCGGTCGCGGACCCGGCACGGCTGGCCGCGATGGGCGCGCAGTCGCGCCGCCTGTACCAACGCCTGTACGATCCCGATGCCATCGCCCGGCAGACCATCGCATTTTACGAGGACACATGGAAAAACAAGCCGCACGCCGCGCCCGCCCATTCCTGATCGCGCTGTTGATCGTGCATGTCGCGCTCACATCGGTGCAGGCGTTCAGCCTGCCGCTGTGGGGCGGCCATGAAGCCGATTATTTCACCGTGATCCGCTTTTTGCTGCGCGAAGGCCGCCTGCCCACCGCCGACGATTACCCGGATGGCGATGCAGATATTCGCCAGGCCACGCAGCCGCCGATCTATTTCCTGATGGCCGCGCCCGTCGTCGCGCTGTTCGACGATGCGCAAGCCGTGCCGCCGGGCGTGCTGCCGATCCTGCTCTGCCCCGGCGGGGATGCCAGCCAGCGGGTGAACATCCCGTACCTGACCGACCGCGCTTACAATGACCCGACGCAAGGCGCGGTCGCGGCGGGCTATGCGCTGCGCATCCTCAACGTAATCTTCGGCGCGCTGGCCGTGATCTTCACGTATCAGACGGCGCGCACGCTTTTTCCCCGTTCCCCGCTGATCGCGCTGTGTGCGGCGGCGCTGCTGGCGCTGGAGCCGATGATCGTCCAGTTCATCCCGACGATCAGCAACGATACGCTGCTGCTCATGGTGAGCGCGGCGGGGTTGTGGGCTGCCGCCCGCGTGCTGACGGCTCCCCGGCTGCGCGTGGCCGACCTGATCGTCCTGCTGGCGTTGGGCGTGGCCGCCCCGCTCATCAAGCTGCCGGGGTGGGCGGTGCTGGCGCTCACCCTGCTGGTGCTGGTCTACCGGGTCTTGACGGCGGGGCAGTACCGCCGCATCCTCTTGATCGGCCTGGGCGGGGTACTGGTGATCACCCTGGCAATTGCGCTGTTCAACCAGGCGCAGTACGGCAGCATTCTGGGGCGCTATGCCTTCATCAGCGACCGCCTGGCGAACTTAGGCGAAACCCTGCTCGTGCCGCCCGTCGTGATCATCGGCGTGTTCGATCACACGTTCAACGAACTGCGCGGTTCGCTCATGGCGCTGTCGCCGCGTGCCGCCATCCTGAATGCTTATTCGCTCTTGCTCGTCATGGCCTGGGTGGGCGCGTGGATCGGCATCGTCTGGCTGGCGCGGCGGCGCGAGACGCGCACTGGGGCTGTGCTGGCCGCCGTCACGGTGACGATCAGCGTGATCATGGTGATGCTGCGCAACACGTTCAACGCCAACGCCGAAAACACCACGCTGTACAACACCGCCATGATCTTCGCGCCGCTGCGTTATTACATCCCTGGGCTGCCCGCCGCCGCCCTGCTCATCGCCGCCGGGCTGAGCGCCATCCTCCCGCGCATCAGCCGGGGAGCCGCCGCCGTCGTCCCGGCGGGCGCGTTCGCGGGCGTGGCGCTGCTCGGCGCGTTCGTGCTGCTGGCCGAACGCCCGCAGATCACAGTTGACCCGGCAGTTTTCGATCAACTGGCCGGGGTGGAACGGGTGAGCGGCGGCGCGTCGCCTGCCGACTCCGGCCTGCCCCAGGTGATTGGCTACCGGCTGGATCAGCGGCCAGCGGACGGGGTGGTTGACGTGACGCTGTACGCGACCGTTGAACAGCCCACACCGATCAACTACGTGGGCGCGCTCACGTTCAGCGATGCGGGCGGGGTGCGCGGCGCGTGCGAATTTCTGCCCGTGCGCGGCCTGTATCCTGTCCCCCGGTGGGAGCCGGGCGAGATCGTGCGGCTCGATGTGCGGATGCCCTACTGCGCCGCCGGCGGCGTGGAGTCGTGGGCAGCGGATACGCGGCTTTCGCTCAACTGGATTGCCCATGCCGACGATGGGAGCCGCCTGGAAAGCACCGCGCCGCTCACCTTCCCGGATTCGCTGCAAGCGCCGCAGCGCACGGCGGATACCTGCCCGCCCGCCATCGGCGTGATCGACGGGCGTTTCCGGCTGGTGAAATGGAATTCACCGGAAAGCGTGCGCGTTGGGGAGGTGTACCTGCCGTCGGTCAACTGGCTGATGCTGGGCGATTCGCAGCCGGGGATCACCCGCGTGTTCCGGTTCGTGCATGAAGCCAGCGGCGCGGAAATGCTGTGCAGCGGGTCACCCTCTGAGGATCGGCTGCCGATCAGCCGATGGCGGCGCGCTGAAAGCGTGTTTTTCGATCAGTGTCAGATGCGTTTTGCAGCCGATGCGCCCTCCGGCGCATACCGGGTGTACACAGGCATTGAAACGGCCTCCGGCGAACGGCTCCCGGTCGAGTCCGCGCTCGATGCGGACGCGGCGGCGGTGGGCTGGCTGTACACGGGCAGGGTCAGCGTGCAGGGCGGGGAATGAGCAAAAGCGTTACACTTATCGGCCAGTCGAACGCTGCATTTCAGGAGCCGAACCCATGCCGTACACCGCCCCTACGTTGTCCCATACCGATGCGCAGCGGATCATCGCCGTGATCCAGGCCGACCTTGAGGCGGACGGGCGCGGAGCCGCCATCGCGGTGACCGATGCGCACGGCGAACTGATCGCGTTCGTGCGCACCGACGGCTGCCCGCTGGCTTCGATCAACAATGCGATTCACAAGGCGTTCACCGCCGCCCGCGAACGCATCCCCTCCGGCGAACTGGGCGCGAAAGCCAAGGCCGAAGGCTGGTCGATGGCGAACTTTGCCGATCCCCGCTACATCGCCTGGGGCGGCGGTGTCCCCGTGCTGATCGATGGACAGGTGGCGGGCGCGGTCGGTGTGAGCGGCCTGCCAGAGGCGGACGATATTGTCCTGGCGCACAAAGGCGCACAGGCGCTCACCCGGTAGGCCGAATCATGCTGCGCCGCATCGGGTTGATAGGCGGGATCGCGCTGGCTGTGCTGACCGCGCTGGCGGGCGGGGTACGGGCAGCGGCGATCCACGCGCACGGCGGAGCGGTAATCGCCTACACCGCTATGCTGCCCAGCGGCCACGCCGATGTCACGCTGATCGATGTACAGCACGGATCATCCGTCAGCCCCACCGACCGCCTGACCCAGGAGCGGTTTTTGGGCTGGTCGGCGGATGGAATGCGTTTCGCCATCGGCCAGGTGGATACCCCGCCCGCGTTGGTGCAAAACCGCACCCTGGTGTTCGACCTCGCCAGTGGGCGCATCGGCCAGTACAACATCTGGGGAATTTACGCAACATTTTCGCCGGATGGCCGCTGGATCGCGTTCACGCGCATGTTCGGTGCAACACGCGGCGAATTGTGGACGCTCGATACGCACACCGGGCAGCAGCGGGCGATCTCCGGGCGGATTGGGGTCAGCGGGCTAGCCGCGTGGCTGCCGGACGGCGGCGCGATCCTGATGGGTGGGCGGGCGAACGGCGGCTCGTTTCAGATTTACCGTTTCCCCCGCGATGGCGGCACGCCCACGCCGATCACGCAGCAGGAAGGCAACCAGTTCAACCCGCGCCTTTCGCCGGATGGCCGCACCCTGTTGTACGAATCGGCGCAGCGCCGCGCTTTGGCGGTGATGCTGATGCCGCTCGATGGCTCCGCGCCGCCCCGCTCGATCACGGCGGGCGATGGTTTCTGCGAAATGCCCGCGTGGTCGCCGGATGGCACGCGCATCGCGGTGATCTGTCGTGGGGTGTACGGCCTGACCGGGCGGGCGCTGTTCGTCGCGCACCTGGCACACGATCAGCAGGGATCGGCGCTCTTGCCCGGCGAGATCGCTTTTCTCGCACCCGGCCTGCGCCCGATCCAGCTTCAATGGACGGCGGGCGATCAGATCGTATTCGCCGGGACGGACGGCTTTCTGTGGCAGATCGACGCGCCGCGTGCCGCCGGGGAAGCGCCATCGGCCTCCCCGCGCCCGATTCGGCGGGTGTATACCAGCGACACCTATGCGCCGCTCGGCGTGCGCCCGTGAATGTGATCTATAATAGTAGGGTGAAGTTGAGCGTTAAAGGAAAATTCCGATGGTACTGACCCCGCTGGATCGTGACCGTCTGCTTGCGACGGTCGAAAAGCTGTCCCCTGAACAGTTCAGCGCCTTTATGCGGCTGCTGGAAACGATAGTGCCGGATGAAGCGGTCTATGACCCCGCACAGGATCGTCTTGTAGGCTTTTTTGACGGTGACCCGGATTTAGCCAGCAACACAAATGCCATCCTGAAGCGAGAGTAACCAGCGCTCAATTTCCGCTGCCCACCGCAAGCGACTAATCCGCTGCCGGGCGCAGCCGCACCAGCGTTTCGTACAGCGCGACCATGATCAGCGCGCCAGCCAGCAGCACCACCCCGATCACCTCCAGCCCGAACGGACGCGCCAGCAGCCCGGCCACGAACGGGAGCGCTGCCCCGCCCAGGCCGACCACCCCCACCTGAATCCCGACCGCATTGGCCGCATGGCGTGCGCCCACCCGTGAGGGCGTTTCCGCGATCAGCGTGGCGAACAGCGGCGCGAAGGCGAAACCCATCACCGCCATCCCCAGAAAACCGATCAGCGTTGTCAGGTTGGTCATCAGCATGAATGCGCCGACGACCGCCGCGAACAGGCACGCCCGCAGCAGCACCGCCGCCTTCAGCCTATCGGCCACGAACCCCATCACGATGCGCCCGATGGTGAAGCTCGCCCAGTACAGGCTGATCCAGAAGCTCGCGGTTTCCTGGGTCGCCCCGCGTGATTCGACGAACAGCGTATTGGCAAGCTGGCCTACGCCAATTTCGACCCCGCCATAAGCGAAGAACAAGAGCGCGCTCAGGATCACGACGGGCAGGCGCAGGCTGACCCACAAGGACGGCGCGCCGGAATCGGCTTTGCGCCCCGGCTCGACCGTGAAGCCGACCGACCACCGCGCAAATGTGAGCGCGACCAGCCCCAGCGCGACCAGGATCGGCACGAACGCGAACGCATAGGCGGCGCGCCACGACTGCCCCAACGACGCGATCACGAACGTCGCCAGGATCGGTCCAATTGTCACGCCGATTCCATAAGCCGCGTGCAGCCAGTTGAGCTGGCCGCGTGTATACGCCCCGGCGACGACCATGTTCATCCCGGCATCGAGCGCGCCCGCCCCGCCCGTGCCGATGAACACGCACACGAGCAGAATCTCCCACGACGGCGCAAGCGTGTAGCCCACCACGCCGAACCCCATCATGCCAATGCCCGCCAGCAGGAATGCGCCCATGCCGATGCGCGCCACATACAGCCCGGCGGCGAAGCTGGTCAGCAGGCGACCCGTCATCGCCACGCCCAACAGCACGCCAAGCGATTCGAGCGGCACGCGAAAATCATCCTTCATGTACGTCCAGGCGATGTTCAGCACCCCGTCGGGGATCGCCATCACGATGAACGCGAAGTAGGCGATCAGCAGCAGGGAGAGCGGGCGAGTGCGAACAGCGGGCGCGGCGGCGGTCTGGGTGGTCATCGGTCGGCTTTCTGGTAGGGTGACAGGCACAGGTTGTGGGGATGCGCTATCACCCTACCATGAGGCCAATTTCAACGTCAATCGTGCCGCACCAGGCCGCGTTGGGGCCTGGTTAATCGATGCGGCCTTGCAGCGGCACCTCAAGGCGGTACCCCCGCCCTGCATTTTCCGAGGAACCGATGGGATAAAACAGCAGAATGGTGCAGTCCGCGTTCGAGGGTTCTGACGCTCGGTTCTGCGCGGAGGGCTGTACACCTGGAAGGAGCGATTCAAGCGCCTGCGTACCTCTTGCAGGGGTGAAGCGTCCATTGAACTCGTATTCCGGGCATTCACCGGGTTGGTCACCGATCAGCGGGAACACCAGCACAGCAACACCCTCCGTTGATTCGCCACAATCAGCGGCTTCATCGGAAGCTGCTCCGCCAAAGCCATCAGAAACGCCCGGATTTTGTGAGGCACCCTCCGGCGCATTTGCACCCTCCGGCTCGTTATCTGCCGTTTCCTGGTTCTCGTCTTGCAGCGGTGAATTGCCGACCGTGCCGCCTACCGCAACCACCGAAGCGAGCGCCTGCGTGCCTTCCGGCGACAAGCTGTCGTCCAACGCAAGCGCAAACGGTGGGCAGTCAACGGGTTGATCGTCAGGCGGGAGCGTGACCAGAATGCTCACATTGGAAGTGTCATCGCCACCTTCTGGACAGGCCGACTCGCCATCACCGGATGCGACCCCACCAAAGGAATCAGATGCTCCGCCACTCTGCCCGGTCGTCTCGCCTCCCTGCGACTGGCCGCCCGCTTCCGTTTCCTGATCTTCGTCTTGAAACGGTGAATTGCCGCCCGTGCTTCCAACCGCAACCACCGAAGCAAGCGCCTGCGCGCCTTCCGGCGACAAACTGTCGTCCAACGCAAGCTCGAAGGGCGGGCAGCCACCGGTTCGCGCGTTGGACGAAGTCGGCAGCCCGGTCAGCACCACTACGCCGCGCGGATTCAACGGATCGTTGACGACTTCTACCCCGTCGATCACGACCGAAACGAACGGAACGTCGGCCAGCACTTCAATCGGGATGACAGGCGTAACCGCATTGGAGCGGGTGTTGATGACGACCAGCCCACCATCGTACAGGTCTTCCCAATCGATGAGGGCGCTATCGCCCGTCTGTACCGGATCACGGGGCGCTGCCGCGAACGGGGCTGGAAGGTCGGCATCACTGCAAAAGCTGCTGGCCTGCACCACATCGGCACGCACAAAACCGCCGATGCCATCGCCCGCGCCGGGTGCATACCACCACGTTTCGCCCAGGGGATTGGTGACTCGCGCAGCCACCAACAGGTATTCTTCCAGTCCAATTCGTTGAACGACATCGCTGGCGACGGTCGGCTGTGTACGCACGTTCACCGTGCTGTTGCTGCCAATGAGACACAGATCGACAGCCGGGAATAAGACACGGGTGGGTACGCTTGGCACGGCTGTTTGCGCAGGCGCGCTAGCAGGCGGCGCGCTGCCGTCGCCCGATGGGCAGCCGCCAGTGAAGCCCGTCCCAACTTGATCTGGACAATTATCGACAAAATCTGGCACGCCGTCGCTGTCGCGGTCAGCGACCGATGGCGCGCTGGCGGCGGACGGGACTGGTGTTTCAAGCGGACAGCCCCGGTTACTGAACGGACCTGGCACGAAAGGGCAGTTATCTCGAATATCGGCGATTCCATCGGAATCGCTATCCGCCTGGGCTGCAATGCCCCCGACAACACTGAACAAGATCAAGATTAAAAAGGCGACGTTCCGAACTGAAGCGATGCGCATGAACATCCTTCTGAATCTGATAGGTGAGAGCCAATATCTTTATAGGATTGAAAGGCTTGCAGCGCAAGTTTGGAAAGTTTTACGATGAAAACTGGGGAGGGTTCACCCCGCAGCGAATGGCTTCGCTGCGGGCATTTTGCGTCCGCGGTTGCCTACGTCGCTATCACGCTGGTGACGGGTACCATGCCGCTGAGGATGCGCTCCAGCGCCATCGTATGGCAGCACACAGCGCGGCTGCGGTGAAAATCACACGTGCAGTTCCACACCCCATCCCCCAGCATGGTGTGATGCTCGCTGTTTTCGCCCCGGAACATCACATCGAGATCGCTGAAGCGGATGCGGTCGGTCTGCTGGGCGTAACGGCGCGCTTTCTCGACATCGCTCACGATGTTCTGGCCGGGGTAGTACTGCACCGGTTCCCGCTTGAGCATAGGCTTGAGCAGCAGCTCCATCGTCATGATGTGCGCGCAGTTGCCATGTCCTTTGAAGGTCGCGCACGAACAATCCCACCCTTCCGGGCCATAGTGAAGCGTATAGCTGTCGTTATCGCCCTGAATGTGTACCGTGAAGCTTTGAATCGTCACCCGTTCCGGTTCGGCGGCGTAGCGCTTCGCCTTTTCGATCTTGCCGATCATGCCGTAATCCATTGGTCGTCATCCTTTTCACTGAATTGACCTGCCTGCGAAAAAATGTTCGGTGCCGCTGCGATGATTCGCGTTTTGCCTAAAAACAAAACAGCACGCGATTTTTGACCTGTGTCATCGCGTGCTGTTTGTGTCCCTTCGACGGTGGGCGTTCAATGGCTTGATTGGCCGCAGCGCCGCTGCCCGGCGCGCCGCCATCCCATAGGGTGTAATCATCCCGTTGAACCCCTCCTCATGCACTGTTAACGTTAGTTTATGCCAGTATGAAAAGCATGTCAATAAAGGGCGGGAATGCGCCTACAGCATCGTAGGGAAACTCGTTTGAAAGGCTTTGTGATAGGATAATAGACAAGTGTATGCAGGCTTCGCACGCAGACCAGGACGGTGAACGCAACCATGAAGCGCATCTTCATCTCGTATCGGCGCGCCGAATCGCTCGATATGGCCAGCCGCATCCATAAACGCCTGGAAGCGGCGGCACGGCTGCGCCCGGTGCGCATCTTTCGCGATGCCGCGATGGATGGTGGCGCTCATTTTCCCCCGGAAATCGTTCAGGCCGCCAGCCAATGCGATGTTATGCTGGTGATCATCGGGCGCGATTGGCTCACCGCCCAGGATGCGGACGGCGGGCGGCGGCTCGATCAAGCGAAGGATTGGGTACGACAGGAAGTGGAACTGGGGCTGCGGCGCGGCCAGCACTGCAAGATCATCCCGATCCTGCTCGACCGTGTGCGGATGCCGCGCCTGGAACAACTGCCGCCGTCGCTCGCCCTGCTCACCGAACGGCAGGGAATCGACGTGGACAGCGATACCGATTTCGAGCATGACATGCGCAAGGTGATCCGGGCGCTGGAACTGCCGTCGGTGTACCCCTGGGTGATCGGGCTGGCGCTGCTGCCCGTGATCGGCATCGGCGCGGGGGTCGGCTACAATGCGTATATCGAGTCTACGAAGTCGTGCTGCACGCCGCCGCCCCTGACCACCACCGCATCGCCTACCCTGACGGCGACGGCCTCGCCTACGGTCATGGCGACCGATTCGCCCACCCAGACCCCACCAACCGCCGCGTCAAGCGACCAGGCGCGCACCCTGACGGCGCAGCCGTCACCCGTACCACCCACAGCGATTCAACTGCGCACGCTGACTCCGCTGCCGAATCCAAGCGCAACGTTGGGCGCATTCACAGCCGCTACCGAGACACCTGTAAGCGGCGTGCCGACCAACACCCCGCCCGATGTTGACCCGACGCGCGATCCGCGCATCACACTGACCCCGCCGCTGCCGCCGCAGCCCTTGTTCACATCGAACGTTCCGCCCGTCATCGCCACCACCCGCGTGCCAGCGACGGCCACGCCCCGGCCTCCAACGCTGACTCCCGTGCCAGGCGGCGCTACCAACACCCCGCCGGATTGAATGGGGTGGTGAAACCGCACATCAGGCATTGACGATGCGAATGCGCAGGCGGTTGGTCAGGTGAATTTCCATCGACGGCGTACCCGCCAACGTGTTGTACGCCAGTTTGAGCGCCTGCTGCGAATCGAGTCCAGGAAGGGGGAGACGGTATTCCACCACCAGTGGAATGGGATCGATTGGGATGTCCAGGTCTGTGGGAACGGGCGCATCGTCGGGGTCGAACTTGTCCAGGATGAACATGCGTGCATCGCCCGTGCCGGGAAAAAAGCGGATCGGGCGGAGATTGTTCAACACATCGAGCAGGGAGGAATTGGTCAGCAGGGTGTATTTGATACAAAAATCCGGCTCGTGATCTTCATCCTCGAATGCATCGCAGCGCCCCGCATCGCTGAACAGCCGCACCACCGTATCGGGCTGCTGCACGCCGTTGAACGACGAAGCCAGAAGGTTCGATTTGAAAAAAATACTGGCGGGCGAAACGGTGCTGACCTCCCGTGTACCGAATTCGATACGCCGCAGGATGCTGTCCAGGGCATTCATCATCGGTTCGGGTAGGTTCAGTTCGACCTGGCTGCGGATGATAGCCACTGTCTCATTCCCCTTTGTGTTTTATAGGCGATACAAACAAGTATGCGCCAGGTTAGCGCAGAGTCAACTGCTTCAGCAAGCGGCTTCAGCAAGCGGCTTCAGCCGCCGGTTTCAGCCGAAATCGCCGGGTTCATCCAGTTCTTCGGCGGGCTGGTCATCGCCCGAAAACCGGGAACGCGGCTTGCGCGGCTCGTGCGCGGGGGGGTCGGCAAAGGGGACGGCGCGCATTTCCGTCGTCACCGTCGCGGCGATGCGCGCTTTCGCCAGTTCCAGCCAGGTGCGCAGCGTATTGTTTTCCATCAGGGTGGACTCCATCAGCAGTTGGCGGTGAACCGATGTCTGCCCCAGTTCATTCATCGCCTTCAGCGTGCCTTCCTGAAACACGCGCTGCCCGTAATCGTAGATGCGCAGCGTATCGAGATAATTTTGCAGCCATTGCAGGATGTCGGCCTTTTGCAGCCGCCCCTCCATGAACTGAAACTTCCATTTCGCCAGTTCCCGCTGTTCGGCCATCGGCGCGGCGCGGGGGACTTCGCGCAGCCAGTCGTCGAGCAGTTCCGCCCCCAGCGCGGCAAGCTTGTACACCTTGCGCGGGCGCGTTTCGTATTCGACTTCCAGTTCCCCTTCGATGATCGCCTGTTTTTCCAGCCGCTTCAGGATCGGGTAGATCGTGCCGGGGCTGGCCGTCCAGCCGTAGGCATCACCTTCAAAAAAGTTCATGATGCTGTACCCGGACTGCGGCCTGAGGCTGAGCAGCCCCAGCACGATGTATTCCAGGGTGGTCAAATCGCGGCGCGGACGGGTTGACATGCAGCGGACTCCAGTTGGAATATTCGGGGTTTCCACTTCGATATATTGCGTATTTTAGCGCCTACTGCTGCAAAACCGATGTAAGACGTTCGTTACATCGCCCGTTCGCTTCGCGCAGATAGGACTTTTGTCCTGGTTGATCTGATCCAAAAACGGCTCTACAGTGAGTTACGAAACGTATTATATCGAACAGGCATATTACGAACCCGTTTCGGGGTTCGGGATGATGAAGAAGGGAAAGCACATGAACATTCTCGTGACGGGTGGCGACCATATCCGCCGGATGACATACATCACCGCGCTGAACACCTATGGCTTTCAGGCATTGGAAGCGGCCACGTTTGATGATGCCTTCGCCTTCATCACGACCCAGGCCGTACCGGACGTGCTGATGATCGATCTGCGGCTGGCGAGCGCCGGGGCGCGGGCGTTGGTGCAAACGCTGCGGCGCGATCCGGCGTTCGATGCGCTGGTCATCATCGCCGTCGATGCGGTGCCGGACGATACCCACCGCCTGGACGGGGTGCTGCACAATTTCGATGCGGTGCTGCCCCGCCCGATCCAGATCGACCAGATCATCCATGCCGTGTCGCAGTTCGTCCCCGTGTGAGGGATGCACTGCCGTCGCCCAGGGGACTTCATCCGCCAGGACCGCCACCCGTGCCAGGTAAGGCGCAAGGGCTGCCGCCCCACCGCCCACCACCGCGCCAGGGGGTAAAGTACCGCTGCGGGTCGCTGTGCCGATGGCTCCACCTGCACCACGAACGAGATTGTACACCCCGCGCACATCCAGAAAAAACGTGGCGATGCTCGTCACCGTATCAGCAGCGCGGCTTGAGTTCTGAAACACTGCGCTGGTACGAACATCTTCGCCGCCCAACTGTTCGACAATGCCCCACAAGATGTCGGCAGATTGGGCGCGTTGGGAACCCCATTCCGTGACATCCACGAAAACGCCCGCGCGCGATGCCCACTCGATCCGCAGACTCTCCCCGTTCAGGCCGCCTGCCAGGTACGGGTAATTCTGCCGCCAATGCAGCACTGCATCCGCCAGGTAGTAAGCCCCCGACGCATTCAACACGCCGTCCAGCGTTCCGGCAGCTTCCGCACCGAACGTGGAAATTCTGTAGTCAACCCAGGCGTTGAAGAAATCTCGAAGGTCGCTGAAAAAACGAAAAAGGCTGTCCAGCAGGGTTGTATCCGCGCTCCTCCCCATCACGCCCTTCAGTTGGTCGAAGTTGTACAACTCCCGCCGCAGCAGTGTATCCGTGCAGAGTTCGTACCCCTGGACTGCGGGGGCAGCGTCCAGTTGCGGTAGACTGTGCTGACCGTGTGTTTGAATCCAGATCACGCGCAGCGCCCGGTTGACGGGTATCAGCAGCCCCACAAACTGACGGCGCGCATCCGCTTCAGTCAGTACTTCCGCAGGGGGTGATGGCAAAT
>JANRJJ010000011.1:0-93205 GCA_033764035.1 bacterium | reverse complement strand
AGGGAAATACTCAGGACGTTTTTCATCGAGCAGCTTTGTTTCGCTTTCCCAATACAGCCAACGAACATCGAACGGTCGATAGCTATAGCGGACAAGATTCTGCGGCACGTACCCACGTTTACGCAGTCCGTCCCGGATCGCTTCGGCATTGTAACGCGCGGAGCTGGTCATAAATCCGGGTGCAACGCGGCGCAACTCATCGTGCGTAACGGCTGGGTCAAAGTACTGCTTCATGCGCACATCAAGGCGATCTCGGTCTACGTCAATGAGAACATCATCGCGGCTGGTTTTCACCCCCGGAAACGACACGGGGAATAATTCCGGCAGTTTTGCCCACGCGAAGTAATCTGCGCCGACGGAACGAGGAGAGAAAGTCAAGCCAAGCGGAAAAAGCGGAATTATTTGCAAGTGTTCCATACCAATATAGTGTTCTGCATTTCCCTGCAATTGTGCGCGTTTACCTGTACCCCACAAATCCCGATACCAAATTATTCCCGCTCCATGGTGCGGCGTTTTGCGAATAAGAGTAGCTATCGCCGTGCCTACCTGTATCCCTTCGCGGTTGAACTCGGTTGAGAAGATGCTCGGATCAGGTGCGCCTTCTGGTGTGGTCTTGCCCGTTCTGTACCTATCTCCGTTCAGATTATCAATCGTGATCTTGTCAAAGGCATCGAGATAGCGTTCGCGCATCCCCGTGTGCGACAGCCCATCCAACCACGAGTAATTGCTGATGAAACAGACCACACCCCGTTGGGTCGTCTCCGCGATCTGCCGTTCCGCCATCCGGTAAAAGCGCACATACAGGTCATTCAAACCCTGTCCCTGTGGGCGCGGCAGGTTCGGGTTTTGTGTCGTGCGATACGCTTGGCTCAGCGTGCGTTCTTCTTCAATGGCGACTCCCGCGAAACCGGAATAGGGTGGATTGCCGAGGATCACGAGGATCGGGTGTCCGCGTTTGACCGTATCGGCGGCATCGCGCTCTTTCTGCAATTCGGGGAACAGCAGCGCGGTTTTGGGCGCGGTGGGGGTTTCCCACCCCGTTAGCGCGTTGGTCAGGTACACGCCTGCACGCTGCCCATTGTCAAGCGGTGCGTGTAGATTGTTGAGCATCATACCAATCTGCAAATGCGCCACGACGAACGGCGCGGGCAAAATCTCGAAGCCGAACACACGCTCACGCATCGCCTTCTGTACCGCTTGCGCCGCCAGCGCGTCCCCGTCGCGTGCTTGCAGCACCGCGTAAATATGCCGCAGCACCGCAACAAGGTACGCACCTGTCCCACAGCACGGATCAAGCACGTACACACTGGGATCGGCTAATCCATCGGCGATGCCCAGTTCGTATTTCAACGCTGCATCGACGCGATCCACCATGTATTCGACCACTTCCGGCGGTGTGTACCACACGCCCAACTGCCGCCGCAGTTCAGGATCGAAGGCTTCGAGGAATGGCTCATAAAAATACTGCACCGCCGCGCCTTTGTTGAAGCTGGTGAAGAACGCCTCCCTATCCACCCGGTTGAGTGCGTCCGTCGTCCATTCGAGGATTTGCTCGACCGACAGCGGCAGCACCGTTCCGCTGGAAAACTGCTCGAACAGTTCGCTGATCACAGGAATTTCCATGCGGCGGGTATCGCGCCATAGATCGAATTTGCCCGCGCTGGGGTGTTTCTCATGCCACAGCACCCACGCGCTGAACAATCCATAGAACAGGGTTTGTACCAGCGTCGAGCGGAAGAAATCCTCAGCGGTTTCATCCTCAAAGCGCACGCCGAGCGAGGCTTCAAGCTGCCCGCGAATCGTGTTCAATGCCGCCAAGTCTGATCCGCCCGCCTCAATCCGGGCGCGGGCTTCGCGGGCATAACTGGCAAGTATCCACGCGACATCTTGCGGGGTCGAAAGTGGGGCGTTGCGGCGCATCACGCGCATCAGGTATTCGTGGAGAGCGGTTTCGTGTTTTTGTGCCAGCGTGCGCGGATGCTTCGCCGCATCCCAGAAAGCGTTCGCAGTCGGGGCAATGTCGTAGCGTTCCTCAATCACCGGTTGCCCGGTCTGCGCGTTCCGCGTGACCAGCACGAATTGATAGTAGTTGGTGACGAGCGCCTGTCCGTAATGCGCAACATAGCGCGCAACCTGTTCACCCTGCGCGACCTTCAGCAGATCATCGCTCACAGGCTTGGCTTCAATGATGCCGCGGGCGGGCTTCTGGTCGGCGGGTTGATTGTCATCGTATAACCCAAGATCGGGGATTCCCGCTCCGGTATCCTTCGGGTGGATCACGGCGTAGACTCGGGGTCGAAGCGCAGTCCCGATTTCATTTAGGAGTGTTTGCAATGCCGCATAATATGACGTTTCGGGAACAGTTGCTCCGCGCAACGTTGACAGGGTGTTCAGATACGTTTCAAGGTTCGACATGCAGCATTCCCGTTCATCAGTAAGCTGTTTCCATTGGTAGTAATAATTCTACCCGATCCCGCTGCACAGCGTGAAAACGGCGGTAAAATAGGGAGACACAATCTGATGAGGATAGACCAGATGTTGACTGATGTGTTGAAACAGGAACTAGACAAACTCAATCGAGCCGAAAAGCTCCGGGTCGTTCAGATGCTCGTGGAGCAGCTTGCTCAGGAAGAAGAGCTGCTCACCTCACACGAATATGAGATTTGGTCGCCCTATGATGCGCCGGGTGCAGCAGCGATTCTGATGGACATGCTTGAGGAAGATCGACGCAATAATGGCTGATGTCGCACGGTTCGCTTATACGGCTGTCCGCAACTCGCTCGGTGAAATCGCCATGCGTCCCATCCTGCCGGTAACCCTTTCATATCGCGGCGCAGCGATTGAGGCACAGGGACTCTTGGATACAGGCGCAGATGTCAATGTGCTGCCCTATAGCCTCGGTATTTCGCTTGGCGGAGACTGGGATCAAGCGCGAACGGGGTTGCGACTCTCCGGCAATCTTGCTCAGTATGAGGCGCGCGGAATTCTAATCGACTGCATCGTTGGAAGCCTACCACCGGTGCAGCTTGCCTTCGCCTGGACACGCGCAGAAAACGTTCCGCTGTTATTGGGGCAGGTCAACTTCTTCGCGGAGTTCAATGTATGTTTCTTTCGGGCAACAAACTCGTTTGAAATAAGCCCAAAACTCACCCCCTAACGTCTCACAAAATAAAAACACGGCTGGTTTAACGTCCCAGCCACGACGAGAGTATCACCTTGCACAGCGGTAAATCTTGTTCAGTTCGCGGTGAGCGACCAACCGCAAATACTGGACGTGGCTCTTAGGAAGCTGCAACCGCTGCATCAATTTCTTGCAGCTTTCGTAAGCCGCCATACTTTGGAGCGTCGCCACCATCCGCAGATTGCCGTCTGCCTCATAGCGATCAATCAGGCTCAGCAGCGGCGCTTCAACCCCGGCACGATAGCGATCATGCCAAGTCGATTTGCGTGGCGCGAATAGTTCCAGCTTCTCACACAGTTCACTCCGCATCGGCTTGACCACGCTTGTCAGCCACCAGCATTTCTTCGTGCCGCCCTTACCCGCGATTGCGGCTGCATCATCGGGTCCCACTTCGGTCGTGATGTCGTAAAGCGCTGCAAGGTGAGGCAAGCTGTCGATGTACTTCCCAGCCGTCTCACCGATGGCGCGCTCAATGTCGAGCCGGAGGTCAATCGCCTCCGCATACTCGGCATAACCGCTGCTGTGACCATGATCGAACCCGTCGATGACAAATTCATCCGGGTCGCCGCTGCGTGTGGCAAGGTCATCAAGATAGAACTCGTGGCGATACACCTTGCGGAAAATCTGGGGATTCGTGCGGTTCAACAGCAGTTTCAGCGCCCCGCCTTTGTCCACGCCAGCCAGTAGGGTCGTGTCGGCGCTCAAATCCATCCACAGCCGCATGAAGGCATGAGCAGCTAAATCGGGGATGTCGATGTCCGCATTACCGTAGTAGCGCAGCAAGCGATTGAGATTGGGTGTGAGATCGGCGTAAATCTCATCGAAAGTGCGTTGCTCTGCCGACCCAGTGACATAGTGGGCAACACGCGGATACGGCTTGATATTGAACGTGGACATGAGAACACTCCCTCACACCGCTGGAAATCGCCAGCGCGCTGAGCGCTACCGCTCAGTCCTGCGGCATGACGCGGCGGGGTGCTGTCAAGCACACCCAGAGGGTGAGGCAAAGCCGGTGCTTGACAGCGGGGCTGCCCCGCGCGTCATACACTCGCCGCGCGGCGGTAGTGCGAGAAAGAAGCCTTTGGCAATCAGCGGCGAAAAGAGGGTATAGTTGCTATAAGCAGTAACATGTTGAACATGTTCTCACTTGGGTGGATACAAACATGCCTGACCACATTCCCTTCATCCGCATCTTCATTTCTTCCCCCGGCGATGTGAACGACGAGCGCAAGATCGCGCTGGAAGTCATCGAGCAGTTACCGTATCGCCCAACGTTTCGTGAAAAAGTCGCCTTTCGCGTGATCGCATGGGACAAGCCCGGCGCGGGGACACCGATGCGGGCGACGCTGACACCGCAGGATGCGATCAACAAGGGGCTGCCCACTCCCGCCGAATGTGACATTGTGGTGGTGCTGTTCTGGTCACGGATGGGGACGCCGCTGACCCATGACGGTAAATCCTATCTGTCCGGCACGCACTGGGAACTGCTCAATGCGCTCGAAGCGAAGCGCTCGGAGACGGTGATTTACCGCCGCACCGACGATCCGCCGTTCAAACTGTCTGATCCTGACTTCGACAAGCTGCACGGGCAGTACAAGACCGTCAAGGCGTTTTTTGCGTCCGATCTGTTCTATGAGGCGGACGGGACGATCAAACGCGGCATCAACATGTATAAGACTCCCGATGATTTCCGGCGTGCCTTCGAGATCGACCTTGAAGTGCTCGTGCTGGACATCCTCAAGCGTGCTGATTCGCATCCGCCTGAGCCTGACGTAAAAGATGATGACAATATCAGCACGATTCGCGCCGTCACATGGGATGCGGCGAAATCACCGTTTCCCGGTTTGCGCGCATTTACGGAAGCAGACGCCGATATTTTCTTCGGGCGCGGGTACGAAACCGATGCGCTGATCCGCCAGCTTATGGGAAGCCGCGTGGTCGCAGTGGTCGGCGCATCCGGCAGCGGCAAGTCATCGCTGGTCGGCGCGGGCTTGATCCCTCGCTTGCGGGCAAATGCCATCCCCGGCAGCAAAGACTGGCGGATTGCGCGCTTCACACCCGGTGAAGCGCCCTTTGAGCAGCTTTACGCGGCGCTGCTGGAAGTATTTCCTCACCTGAAACCGAATCCACTGGAAGCGCGGCGCATCAAGCAGAACTTCATCGCCGATCTGCGCGAAGCGCCGGAAACGCTGGTTGAGGTCTGCACAGCGGGGTTAGAGGGTGCGCCCGTGTGGGCGGAAACGCTCCTGTTCGTTGACCAATTTGAGGAATTGTTCACGTTGGCGAGCAAAGCTGATGCACAGGCGTTCGCCGTGCTGCTGGAGGCGATTTCCCACTGTGACCGGGTGCGCGTGGTGGTGACGATGCGCGCCGATTTTTACCACCGTGCTGTCGAGTATCCGCAGTTGGCAGAACTTTTGCGGACGGGATCATTCCCACTGGCGATTCCCAAACGCGACGCGCTGCGGCAGATGATCGAGCGTCCGGCGGAGCGTGCCGGGTTGACCTTTGATCATGCGCTGGCGGATCGCATTCTTGACGATACGGGCGATGAACCCGGCAATCTCGCACTGATGGCGTATGCGCTGGACGAGTTGTATAAGCTGGATGACGATAACCTGCTGACACACAGCGAATACGAGCAGTTAGGCGGGGTTTCCGGCGCGATTGGCACACGAGCCGAGTCGGTGTTCGCGGCGTTAGGTGTGGACGACAGCATAATGCAGCAGGTGTTTCACGCGCTGGTGGAAGTCGATGAGCGGGGAACGGCAACGCGCCGCCGTGCCCAGTTCCAACCTGACGCTCTGGCAGAGAATGTCCGCAAGTTGATCAATGCCTTCACGACTGCTCGACTGCTGGTGACGAACGCGGTAGGGATGACGCCTGCGTCGTCCGATAACTCCAAAATGGCGGTGGTCGAGGTCGCGCACGAAGCGATTTTACGCAGTTGGCCCCGGTTGGCAGCGTGGATCGAGGATACGCAGGACGATCTGCGCTTGCTGCGCCAGGTACACAATGCAGCACAGGAATGGGACGAAAAAGGTCGTCCCGCCTACTTGCTGTGGCCTCAGGAACGCCTGACGTTAGTCTACGCGATGCGGGAGCGCCTAAAGCCGGAATTGAGCGACACCGAACGCGACTTCATCGAGCCGGAGCAGGCGCGACTGCTGCGTGAACTGGACTCGATCAGCACCACGCACGAACGCCGCCGTGACATTGGCGACCGCCTTGCCGTGATCGGGGATACCCGCCCCGGTGTCGGAGTAAAAGACGGTGTGCCGGAACTGCTCTGGCTGCCCGTTGAAGTGTCGCCTGATCCGGTGATGATCCAGACGAATGAAGTGAAAATCGGACCCATCGTCATCCCGCCGTTTTTCATCGCCCAATATCAGATCACCTACGGGCAGTTCCAGACCTTCTGGGATGCGCCCGATGGATTTGATGATGCCCACTGGTGGGAGGGAATGCCGGATCAGTACAAAAAGCAAGAGATGAACCAGCAGCGCACCAAGATCACGAACGCGCCGCGTGACAGCGTGTCGTGGTATCAGAGCGTGGCGTTTGCGCGGTGGCTGAATCACCGTCTGCGCGGGCTGGAACTGGCGCATCCGTCTACGGGGGTTCTGAAAGTCGGCGCAAATGCTGAAATCCGCCTACCAACCGAATGGGAATGGCAGTGGGTGGCACAGGGTGGGATGCAAGCGCGGGCGTATCCTTGGGGCGACTGGCAGGAAGGATTTGCCAACACCAGCGAAGCGGGGCTGAGCCGCACGACGGCAGTGGGCATGTACCCGCATGGGCGGGCGGAATGTGAGGCGCGGGATTTGGCTGGAAATCTCTTTGATTGGTGCTTGAATGACAAAAATAAGGTTGATCAGATAAGTATTAGTAGTACAGAATATAAAGTGCTGCGGGGTGGTTCCTTCGTTGACCTTCAGTACTTCGCCGCGTCGTCGTACCGTTACTCCAACGATCCCTCCTACAGGAGCAGCATATACGGTTTGCGGTTGGTGGTGTCCGCCCCTATGCGTCTCTGAACTCTGTCAATCTGATCTCTGAGAGCGAGCGCAGCGAGCGGCTCTGTAGCTCTAGCGTGCGAAGCACGCCTCTAAGGGGGTGTGGGGGAATCCCCCACAGCCTCTCCGCGCAGCGGATCAAATTTATTTTTTGCGCCGGCGGTAAACCCGGCGCGGCGGGGACTCTGGCGGTGGCGGTTCGGGGTGCAGCGTGATCGGGTGGGCATCGAAAAGATGCTCGCGCAAGCCCCATGTATCGGCGTAGCGCACATGGTTGATCCAGCCTTGAACGGAAGCGTCGAGTTCGGCAAACGGGATCGCGCCGGATTCGTACAGGTCGATGGTGTGTTCCAGCTTGCGCGTGAAGTTGACGACGTTGCGCCGCTTGAGTCGGCGGTGGGTCGGGTAGACGACAAAGCCCAACCACGGGATGCCGTCTTGGGTCTGGATGACCTGCGCTTCCCGCTCGTGAAGGGTCAAACGCAGCTTTGCCAAGCGTGTGATGATCGCCTGTTTCCAGTCCCACAACTGCGCTTTGCTATCGCTGAACAGGGCGAAATCATCGACATAGCGCAGATACGCCGAACATCCCAGTTCACGCTGTACGAACCAGTCAAACGGATTCATGTAGACGTTGCTCCAAAACTGCGATGTAAGGTTGCCGATGGGCAGTCCACGTGGGCGCAGCGGGGCGAATAGATCGTCGCCGGGGAAGTAGACCATCGGGTATTCGTCCGCCAGCACATCCTTGCCGCTGGCGAGAATCTGCCCGACAAGCCACAGCAGATCGGGATCGGTCACGACGCGGGCAATTTCAGCCATCAGCACCGCGTGATCGAGCGACGGGAAATGCTTCACGATGTCGAGGCGCAGCACATAGCGACAGCGGCGGGCGCAGGCTTGTAACCGATCAACGGCGGCGTGCGTCCCTTTGCCGACGCGGTTGGCGTAGCTGTCGGGGACGAACCGCGCATCAAACACAGGTTCGATCAGGTTGCACAGCGCGTGATGCACGACTCGATCTCGAAACGGCGCGGCGCTGATCTTGCGGCGTTTGGGTTCGTGGATGAAAAAATGATGGGAGCCGCCGGGCGTGTAAGTTTTGCCGATCAATTCGGCTTGCAGCCGCACCAGGTGATCCGCGACGCGATGCTCAAACGTGGCGGCGGGCAGATGTCCCCGTTTGCCTTTCGCCGCTTTGCGGTAGGCGAACCACAGGTTTTCCCATGCCCATAGGGCGTTGTAATCAAGAGCTATGCCTTGTCATCTTGCGACGTCATGTGCTGGCGAATCTTCGCCTTCAAATCCGCACCGGAAACCCCCACCTGCTGAATCAACTCTTCATCACGGGCGATCTCGGCATCCAGCGCGGCTTTGTTGTCATAATAATATGCCAGCGCCGCGTGAACATCTGCCAGATCAATGCCGTAGTGATCCGCAATCGCGGGCGGCGTTTCGCCCCCGGTCAGATGCTTCTGCACAATCATCTTGACCTTGACGCGCCGGTTGATGGTGCGGGCAATACCTTCTTCGTCGATCAGAATGTGGTTGACAGGTGCAATCATCGTCTTTCGCTGCCTCACAGATAAATCAGTTGATTTTCAATATCGGTCGTCACAGTCAGCGCCCCGACGCGCTCTGCTTCATGATAAAACAGAAGCTCCTTGACCGTAAAGCTGACCTGCGCCTCGCCCTGCAAATTCGGCGGTATCCGCATGATGCCCGCGTGGGTGCGTCCGTCTTGCAGCCAGCGCGTGTGCAGCATGGCAAAATCAGCATCCTGCGTGATCATGACCCGCCCTGCACGAGCAGCATAATCCAGATGGGCTTCATCGGCTGCCTCTGCCATGCCAACTTCCTCGCAGCGGACGACATCCACACCGTGAGCGCGAAGCTGCTCAGCGATGGCTTTGGCAATGTGGGTATCGGCATAAAACATCAGTGCCACACAGGCTCATTTCTGTGCAAAACTAGTCTATTGACCAGTATAACAGAAGGATCGCTCATGCCCGACGACATGGTCATTTTCACCCGCACGCTGGATCTGCTGACGTGGCTGCTGCCGCACTGCGAACGCTTCCCGAAGGCGCAGCGTTACCTCGTGGTGCAGCGGCTCGGTGACGCGGCGCTCGATTTTCAGGAAGCATTATTCCACGCCAACGCGCAGCGCGGCGACACGCGGCTAACACATCTGCGAGCGGCGGACGGGTATCTGACGACGCTGCGCTTGTATCTGCGGCTGGCGTATCAATGGGCGTGGCTGGACAGTGGGCAGTACGAACACGTCAGCAAAATGGTGGAGGAAATCGGCAGATTGTTGGGCGGGTGGATCAAGCAAAGCAGCGGTAAGAACTCAGAAGAGTCGCTATAATGACGACTCATAATAGCCGTTCATTCCACATGCGGAAAACTGACATGGCAGACCCGACGATCTTCAAAATCTTCCTCTCCTCACCCGGCGATGTGCCGCAGGAACGCGATGACGCGCAAACCGTAATCGACGAAATCAATGCGAATGGTGAATTCGCGCATCATTTCATCCTCAAATTGTATCGTTGGGATGACCGAGCCGTCGTCTTGCCCATGCCCGTCACCGCGATCCCGCAGAAATCGGTGGACATTTACATGATCCGCCCGTCAGAGTGCGATCTCACCGTCGTGTTATTCTGGTCGCGCATGGGGTCGCCGCTGGTGATGGATGCACGCGAATACCTGAGCGGCACGCACTACGAATACTCCGAAGCTTTGCAAGGCTACGAGCAGGTCGGCAGGCCGACGGTGTGGCTGTACCGCTGTGCCGAAGAACCGTCGATCAAGCTGAGCGATTCGAAGCGTGACGAGAAAATTCAGCAGTTTGACCGGGTGTCACAGTTCTTCAAGCAGTTTCAGGATGCCGAAGGACGCTACACGGACGGCGTGAACGAATACAAGACGCATCCCGACTTCAAGGCGCTGTTCAAGGGGCAGTTGATCACCTATCTGCGCCATTTACGCGACAACCCACGCCCGCCCGATCCGCCAGCGCCCCGGCGCACGGTTGACCCCAACTTAATCCCTTATCGCGGGCTGACCGCGCTCGATGAAGGCGATGTACGGATTTTCTTCGGGCGCGCTGCCGAGACGCTCGAAGTGCTGAACCGGGTGGACTCTAAGCGGCTGGTGTTCGTGTTGGGCGCGTCGGGCAGCGGCAAATCGTCGCTGGCGGCGGCGGGGGTGCTGCCCAAACTGCGCGAACGCGGCTGGCGGATCGTGCGCTGTGTCCCCGGCGATGACCCGTTCCTGCATGTGGCGCGGGCGCTGGTGACGCAAATCCCCGAACTAGGCGTTCCGCTGATTGATGCGCTGCCCGCTGCCCGCAAGCTGGCGGAAACTTTGCGCGAGTCTCCGGCAAATCTGGTTGAACAAATCACGCTGACGCTGCCCGGCAAGCGTGTGCTGCTGTTCATCGACCAGTTTGAAGAAACCTTCACGCTGGCGGACAAAAACCCGCATCTGCCCGCTGGCAGCGTAGCAGCGTTCATTCAGGCGATCCGGCAGCCGTCGGCGCAGATCACGACACTGCTGACCATGCGAGCGGATTTCTACGGCACGGCGCTCCCGCACTTTGACGAACTCAAGCAGAACGCCTACGGGCTGACCCGCCCGTCGCCGTTCGCGCTCTACGAGATGATCACCCGCCCAGCGGAACTGGCAGGTTTGAAGCTGGACGATGGTTTAGCCGCGCAGATCGTGGATGAAGTAGGCGGCGAAAGCGGCGCGCTGGCGCTAATCTCGTATGTGCTGGAATCGCTGTACTTGCGCGCAAAAAGTCGCGGCGATGGTCGGCTGTCACGCCATGATTACGAAGTCGAACTGAACGGTGTACGCGGCGCGATTAACACGCTGGCAGATCGCGCTTATGCGGCGCTGCCGTTTGACGAGGCTGCCCGCCAGAAGGCGCTGCAAACGGTGTTCCGCGAACTGATCGCGCTGACCGAAGAAGATGGGCAGTTGATCCCGACGCGCCGCCGTTCGACGCTGCTGCTGGAACTGCGACCTGACTCCGATGAAGCACGCTTAATCGATGTCTTTGTCAACGCCCGCCTGCTGGTGAAAGACAATCATGCCGTCGAAGTGGCGCACGAGGCAATTTTGCGCCAGTGGGACGCGCTGGCGGACTGGATCGCCGCGATCAAGGGCGATCTGGCGCTGTTCCGGCAGTACGAGCGCGACGCGAAAACGTGGACGGAACGCGGCAGCGACACGCCGCAGCCAACGCACGAAGCACTGGTCTACTTTGAGCGGGCGCTCACCAGTCTCGGTTACGGGCGGGATGACCTGACCGAGCCGCTCAAGTCCTACACCGAACCGGAAGCGGATCGCAAAGTCCGCGAACTACAAAGACTGCCGCCGACCCCCGACATGCATGGGCGACGCCTGGCTATCGGTGAGCGCCTAGCCGTGATTGGTGATCCGCGCCCCGGCGTGGGCGTGAAAGACGGTGTGCCGGAGATGCTGTGGCTGCCCGTCGCGCCGGGCGGTGATATTACGACGGTGCAGCCGTTCTATATCGCTCAGTATCTCGTGACCTATGAACAGTATCAGGCGTTTGTCACAGCAGACGACGGCTTCAATAATCCTGAATGGTGGGCGGGAATGCCGACGGATTACCAACGGCAGGAACTTGCCGATCAGCGAACACAAGCATCGAATAACCCACGCGACTCCATTTCATGGTATCAGGCGGTGGCATTCGCCCGCTGGCTGGATGATCGGTATCGAAAATTGGGGTTGTTCGCGCATTTCCCTGTAGGGACACCCAACGGGGTGTCCGTTTCCGGTGGGGAATCCGAGGGCGGCGGACGCGCCGTTGCGCGTCCCTACGAAACAATGACGTTAAAACCCGATCAATGGCAAATTCGTCTGCCGACCGAATGGGAATGGCAGTGGGCGGCACAGGGCGGTACGCAAGCGCGGGCGTATCCGTGGGGGGATTGGAAGCCCGGTTACGCCAACACCACCGAAGCGGGCTTAGGGCGGGCGATTGCGGTGGGCATGTATCCGCATGGCGCGGCGGAATGCGGCGCGCTGGATTTGGCAGGAAATCTCTTTGAATGGTGCTTGAATGACTACGAAAAGCCCGAAACCTTAAGTATTAGTAGAACAGAATATAAGGTGCTGCGGGGTGGTTCCTTCAATAGCTCTCAGAACGACGCCGCGTCGTCGTCCCGTAACCTCAACCATCCCTTCAACAGGAACTTCAATTACGGTTTGCGGTTGGTGGTGTCCGCCCCTATGCGTCTCTGATCTCTGGTGAATCTGATCTCTGGAAGCGAGCGCAGCGAGCGGCTCTGTAGCTCTTGGCGGCGTAGCCGCCCTCTAAGGGGGTGTGGGGGAATCCCCCACAGCCTCTCCGCGCAGCGGATCAAATTTTGAAATCTGGCGCTATACTCATGTGACTGACTTCGGTCAGTCAGGCTGCCGGGGAGGTGCTGCGGGGTGGTTCCTTCAATAACAATCAGAACAACGCCGCGTCGTCGTACCGTAACAACAACAATCCAAACAACAGGAACAACAATAACGGTTTGCGGTTGGTGGTGTCCGCCCATAACCTTCTCTCCCTTTAGAGGACGTGTGTACGTCTGCTTCCAAAAGTGGTGAGTGATCACGATTGCTCACTTGCGGCGAAGGCGGAAGGATAGCGCCGGTGGGTCTGGTCTGCATGGGAACGTACCATCGGTACGCACCGTCAGGCATATACACAAGATCGGGCGCAGCCTAGATTCGCTCCCGCTGCGCCCACCTGTTTACGCTTCCCGACAGCGCCGTTTGAACTGCTCGTACAGGCGAATTTTCGTCCGCAAGCGGAGCTTCACCGGGCGGCGCTCTCGCGTACCATTGCTGGTGATCGCGGTCACATACCCTCTGCCCTCCTCGCGGCTCACCTGAATCTTGCCGATGTACGGAATATCGACCCATTCCCCGCTGGCAATCTCCTCTGCCAGCGCCTCTAAATACCGTTCAACCGATTCTCGGACAACAGCTTTGGTCAAGCTGCGCCGCTGCCGGGCGACATGAGCAACTCGCTGTGTATGGTTCATGATCCTTCCCCGATCTTTAAGAATGTGTCATACGCACTGACAACATGACACTGACGACGTGCTTGCTTCGCAAGCCACTGTCAATATTGTCATGTGTCAGTTCTGTCAGTGTTGTCATGTAAATCAGCCGATCACATGCTCAACCGCGATGTACGCCTCGGCGCGTTCGATGCGCCGCTCCTCAATCAGCCCGGCGCGGATCAAGTCCTGCGCCAACTGCCGTGCTGTAAAACGTCAGAGGCAAGCCGCGCACCATTATCACTCCAGCGAGCGGACAGCATCGGGGTCGGATCAGGATCAATGGTTCGTATCAACTGCCCCGTTTGGCTGTTCCAGATATGAACGCGGTTTGGAACCACGCCGAGTATTTCAGTGCCTGCTGCATTCCAATCCAGTGAGACAATATCCCATGGATATTGAAGTTCGGTGAGTGCCTGTACGGTCAGGCTGAGGGCTGCCTGCTGCGCGTTCCAGGGCTGTTCCCAGACCTGAATACTTTGTTCGCTGCCCACGGCCAGCCGGGTGCCGCTTGGGTTCCAACCGATGGCCGACGCAAACAGCAATTGGGATGTCAGTGGGCAAGCAACGTACTCAACGGTACCCAATTGCCCGCCGCATCCTTTTGTGCGTGAATGCCACGCGGAGCGTGCAGGTAGCGGTCGGTGTTCGCGCCGCTGGTCTGGCTCAAGGTGACGGCTAAGCCCGGCTGCACGGCGAGCAGGTATTGAATGACGACCCCGCTGACGGTCTGGCTGATGCGGTTGCCCATCCCCGCCTAGCCATAGCTCGTCCTGCCTGCCGAGACCATTCGGTTGGCACGATCCCATGTGTAGGCGGTTTAGCGATTGTATATCTGAATGCAGTATCGCATACCTAGAGCGCTCTAGGTCAAGCGGTTGAAAAAAGTTTCAACGAGCCTCTCACTTCATGCTCATGATCGGCGGTGATTGAACCCTAAGCCCCGTTCACGCGCTGCGCTGGCACGGCGTGCGGATGTCCCTGAGGCTCGGTGGGG
The DNA here is from genome assembly GCA_033764035.1 of bacterium. GTDB lineage: Bacteria > Chloroflexota > Anaerolineae > Aggregatilineales > Phototrophicaceae > Flexifilum. The sequence goes on along the minus strand of JANRJJ010000011.1, from coordinate 78,913 downwards.
ATAAGCGCCGTGAACGCGACTTCCCCCGCACGCTTGTGGATGTAGTACCGTTCCAGGCGGTAGTATTCAAAGGCGGGCAGCCCTTCGATCATCGCCTCACGATGCGCCGGATCGGACGCGCCGACGAGCGCAGCCTCCCGTGACTGCCACAGGCAGAACGAGAGGCAGTGGCCATCCGCGAGCGGTGTCCCAATGAAGTAGTACATGAACCCCGGCGTGCGGCTGGCCGCGCTCGATGCCTGTTCATCGAGAAAGGTAAGGTGCGCTTCATCGGCATCGGCGCGGTGTTTGCTGCGAAAGACGACCAGGTACCATTCGCCCTCGTCGATGGCGGCGAAGGCCTCGTCCCAGTTGAAGCCTTCCTCGATGGGGAGCAGACTGTAGTCCGGCGTGATCTCGAAGATGGGTCGGTAGGGCGGCACAATCTGAGAAACATGAGGGATCAACGTCAAATCCACCTTTGATAATCGGGTAAGTCGGGTAAAGTCCTCAAAAAACGTGCGTGAGGCGGGTAGGCCACCGCACGCACGGGTTCATCTCCAATGAAGGGCTTCGTTCAATCGCCCGCGACCGCGCCGCTGCTGCGCCAGGGTTCCGCAACGCGGTCGCGCAGCGTATCCAGCCCCACGCGGGTGACGAAATCGCCGAACGCTTCGCCATCCATGCGCCCATCGCGGTAGCTCTCCAGGATCGGGTACAGGGCGGGGACGAGCTGTTCGAGCGGGATCAGGTCGAGAAACGGACGCGCCAGCCGCGTCCCCGCCGGGTCGCCGCCCAGGAAGATGGTGTACTTATCGAGCGAACGCCCCACGAACGCGATTTCAGCGACATAAGGCCGTGCGCACCCGTTCGGGCAGCCCGTCATGCGTGCGCTGATGTCCGCATCGGCCAGGCCAAGCGCATCCAGAGTCGATTCAAACTGATCGATCACACGCGGAAAGACGCGCTCCGCTTCGGTGATCGCCAGGCCGCAGGTGGGCAGCGCCACGCACGCGATGGCGCGCCGCCGCATCGGACTGATCGATTCGACGCGGCGGATGCCGTATTCACGCAGCAGGTCGTCTACCGCCTGGCGATCATCCGGCAGGATGTTGGTGAGCAGCAGGTTTTGCTGTGCGGTCAGCCGTACGGACAGCGCGAACGCTTCGACCACCGCCCGCAGGCCGGATCGTAACCGGTACGCTCCACGATCCGCGATGCGCCCATTTTCGACATGCAGCCCCAGATACCAGCGTCCATCGCCCTGTTCGCGCCAGCCCAGATGATCATCCACCTCGAACGACGGCATCGGCTGCGGCGCACCCAGCGGGAAGCTGACGCGGTTTTGCAGTTCCGTCCGGAACCATGCGACCCCGTGATCTGCCAGGATGTATTTCAGGCGGGCGTGCTTACGGTTCTCGCGGTCGCCAAAATCGCGGTGAATGGTGACGACCGCCGTCACCACCTCCACGACCTGATCGGGCGTGATGAACGCGATCTCGTCGGCAAGGCGCGCATACGTGGCATCGTTGTTGTGCGTCATGCCCATGCCGCCGCCCGCCAGCAGGTTGAAACCCGTCAGCCGATCCTGTGCATCGAACAGCGCGACCAGGCCGACATCGTTGGTATACACATCCACGCAGTTATCACCCGCATAGGCGATGGCGATTTTGAACTTGCGCGGCAGATAGGTTTTCCCATACACCGGATCATCGATCTCGTGATCGTCGATCATCTCTTCGCCGTCGATCCAAATCTGGTGATAGGCGTTGGTACGCGGGTACAGCGCACGGGTGAGATCGAAGGCGAACTGCTGCGCCGCCAGGCGGTGTGGGTCGGCAGTAGGTGCAGGGCAGGCCATGACATTGCGGACAATATCGCCGCACGCCCCCAGCGACGTGACGAGCGCCCCGTTCATATCGCGCAGGGCGGTGCGTAAATCGCCCTTCAGCACCCCGTGAAACTGAAAATCCTGCCGGGTGGTGATGCGCAGCGTGCCGTTCGCATACTGATCCGCGATGCGGTCATGCGCAAGATACTGTTCTGCCGTAAGCTGCCCCCCTGGCAGGCGTGTGCGGATCATGAACTGGTGATGATCGGCCTGGCGATCCACCTTGCGCGCATCCCGGTCTTCCTGCTGGTAAATGCCGTGAAACTTGAGCAGTTTTTCGGCGGCATCGCTGAAAAAGCGGTCGGCATTCGTCAGTTCATCGCCAATACTGCCGCGCAGCGCCCGGCTGTCCGCCTTGATCTGTTCAACATTCGGTTTTGCCATCGGTTCAGAATCCTTGCACAAAAAAGCCCCGGACACATGCCGGGGCTTCACATTTTGCGGGTGATGTTCACGCTCAGTCAGGCATCCAGGCAGGTTGAAAACCGTGTTTGGAACCCATACAACACATCAGCGAGACGCATGTCAGAAAACGAGAGACGGCCACAATCCACCTGGGGATGTTGAAACAGCGCTATATGCGGTAGAGTAACTTAGTTGATTGGACTTGTCAAGTAATGCGGTAGCGCTCATGACGACTGCACTGGTTCTTGCCGGACACGGATCGCACATCATACCAGAGACTGCGGGTATCGTGTGGCGCTATATCGATGCCCTGCGCGCACTGGGATCAGCCGACGAGATCACGGCGGCATTCTGGAAAGAGATGCCGTCGTTTCACAGCGTTTTCACGGCGCTCACCGCCGACGATGTGACCGTTGTGCCGGTGTTCACCGCCAATGGCTACTTCACCCAAACCGTGATCCCGGCGGAAATGGGTCTGGACGGCACGATCACCCGGCGCGATGGACGGCTGATCCGGGTGACGCCGCCGCTCAGCGATCATCCGCATCTGTTCACGCTGGTGCGGGCGCGGGTGGAAGCGGCATTGGCCGAACACGCGCTCGACCGGGCGCGTACCGCCGTCGTGGTCATCGGCCACAGCACGCGGCGCAGCCCGGAAAGCCGCCGTGCGACCGAAGCCCAGGCCGCCCGCTTACGCGCAGAAGGGGCCGCCGCTGAGGTCGCCGCCGTCTATCTGGACGATGTGCCGGAGATCGCCGCGCTGTACACGCTGACCACCGCCCCGAACGTGATCGCCGTGCCGTATTTTCTAGCCGCCGGGTCGCACACCACCATCGACGTGCCGCGTGCAATCGGCCTGGCCGATGGGTGCAGTCACGGCCTGATCAACGGGCGCAGCCTGTTTTACACCCCGCCACTTGGCACGGACGATGCCCTGCTCGACGTAGTGATCGCGCTGGCGCGGGATGCTGGCGCACCTCTGTATCCGCATTCGCCGCCGGGCGGGTCGGCGTGGCGGGGAATCCCGGCGGCGGGGCGTGACCTGCTGAATGCGGCGGTCGCTGCGTCCGGCGTGATGCGCTTCGGCGGGCTGCGGCTCGCGCCCGACCTTGTATGCGCGTGGGATGATCCGCACCCACAGGAGGCGATCACCACCCCTGCCGAACTGCGGCGGCGCGTGCGCGAACAGCCGTTCCGGTCGCTGGCGACTGCGGACGATCTGCCCGGCGGGTGGCGGGTCGAACTGACCGAGCCGGAACAGCTTCATGCGGTCGTCGAGACGATCTATCCGGGCGCGGTCGGGGAGTGGGCGGCGGCAGCGCGCGGGGCGCTCCCGGTTTCATCAGTGGCGCACACCGCCGCACGGCAGACGGGCATGTACCGAGCGCTCGACTCGCTGTCTACGCCGGAGCAGGCGCATATCGTCGGCCAGGTGTGCGCGGGCTGCGTGCGCCACCCCACCTGGTTCGATGATCGCACGGGCGATTCGCTCCCCTGCCCGGAACCGTGCAATCACTGGCTGAGCGCCGCACTGGAGAACGCACCATGAGGACTGGCACTGTATACCTGGTGGGTGCAGGACCGGGCGACCCCGGCCTGATCACCGTCAGGGGACTCGACCTGATCCGCTGCGCCGATGTGATCGTCCATGATCGGCTGATCCCGCATGAACTGCTGCAACAGGCGCGCCCGGATGCCGAGATCATCGACGCGGGCAAGGCACAGCACGATCACCGCATCCCGCAGCCGCAGATCAACGCGCTGCTGGTCGAAAAAGCCCGTACTGGCAAGACCGTCGTCCGGCTGAAAGGCGGCGATCCGTTCGTGTTCGGGCGCGGCGGGGAAGAAGGGTTGTACTGTCATGCAGCGGGCGTACCGTTCCAGGTGATCCCCGGCGTATCGAGCGCGGTCGCCGTCCCCGCCTACGCGGGTATCCCCGTCACCGACCGAGCGCTGGCGAGCGCTTTCACGGTGTTCACCGGGCATGAAGACCCGAACAAGCCCGAAAGCACCGTCGATTACACGGCGCTGGCCGCCGCCGCCCGTGCTGGCACGCTGGTGCTGCTGATGGGCGTGACGTACCTGCCCAACATCGTGCGGGCGCTGCTGGCCGCCGGGTTGGATGACACGATCCCGGCGGCGTGCATCGAATCCGGGACGCTGCCGTCCCAGCGCGTGATCGTCGGCACACTGGCGACAATTGCCGACCAGGCGCGTGCGGCGGGGGTGGGGTCGCCTGCGCTGGTGGTGGTCGGCGCGGTGGTGGCGCTGCGCGGGCAGGGGCTGGATTGGTTCGGCTGATGAGGGCCGGCGGCACGGTGGGTCAATTCCTGCTTGACAAATTAGAGCTTTAACTCTAAACTGAATTTTAGAGTTCTTGCTCTACCCCTGCAAAGGAGACCCCACCTTGACGCTTTACCGCAGCACCGGAATACTCCTCATCGCGTTACCTATCGCCTTCAACGTCCTCTTTTTCGCTCTGGGGCGCGCTTTCGATTACCCCGCCATCCTGCGGCAGCCGACCGATACGATTCTGCGGCGTTTCGCGGCGGGCGGTCAGCGCCTGGTCACGCTGTGGTATCTGTTCGCATTCACCGCGCTGCTGGCAGTGCCGCTCGCGCTACTGCTGCAATACATCTTCCCTGAACAACCGGAACTCGCGGCGGCTTCGGCGCTGATGGGCGTGCTAAGCGGCCTGGTGCAGGCGATGGGGCTGCTGCGCTGGCCGCTGCTGATGCCGTCGCTGGCCGGGCAGTATCTCGCGGATGGGGCGACAGCGGCAGCCCGCGACGCGGTCGGCGTGGTCTTTCAGGCCTTTCACCAGTACATGGGCGTGGTGGTGGGCGAACATCTCGGCTACCTGTTTACCGGCGCGTGGACGATCCTGATCGGCGTGATGATGCTGACATCGCCGCTGTTCAGCCCGGTCTTGGGGATCATCGGGATTGTGGCGGCAGCGGGCATCCTGATCGGGCTGCTGGAACCCGCCGGATGGAAACCTGCCGGGGCGATCAACGCCCTGAGCTACATTGCATGGTCGCTGTGGCTCATCGCAGCGGGACTTACCTTAGGGGTGGCCTCATGACGAACATTGGCTGGTGGATGCTGGCATTTCTCGGCTTTCCGATTGGCGGCGCGCTGGCGACGGCGCTGATCGGGCGGATGGATTCGCCACTGGACGGAGCGATTGGCGGGCTGGTCGCCGGGCTGGTGATCGGCGCAGCTCAAGCGTTGGCGCTCAACCGCACGCAGACCGCCCAGGGTGCGAGCGTCGGCTTGTGGGTGGCAGCGACGGCGGTTGCGCTGGCGGTCGGGGTCGGCTTAAGCGCCGCGCTGGTTGGCACCGAAACCACGCTGGAATCGATCCTGTTACGCGCCGCCGTGACCGGGGCGGTGCTGGCGCTGGCGCAAGCAGCGGTGATCCAGCAGATGGGTGGACGTGCGCTGGTGTGGCTGATTCTGGTGGCAGTGCTGTACATCGTCGCCTGGTTTGTGACCAGCCGCGTGATCGGCGCGTCGGTCGATCAGGGCTTTATCGTTTTTGGCGCGTCCGGGGCGCTGGTGTATCAACTGCTGACCGGGCTGGCGCTGCGGTTCGTCGTGTTCGCGCCGCCGGGTTCCGGCTGATTAGTACACATGGGCAGCCGCACAGCTATCCTGCACGGTGCGGCTGTCAATGGCACTGCTGCCACAAAAGCGCGATGATTCCAGGGCGAAACGCGGAAAATCGTGGAGAGGCGAACGAGGGTGAAAAAACACCCGTGAAGATGCCCAATGCTGATCAAGCAGTCGTGCCAGCGGCGAAAGTTTTCTATTTGTTATCGGAACAAAAATCGGGCGGAAAAGACAAGTTCTTCAAGAAATTTGGCTTTTTTGTGGCACAATGGGAACGATTGCAAGCAGCACTGCTCAGGCACGGGCAAACCCATGAGGTTACGCAGATTATCGTCACAGATTTTGGTGTGAAGTACCTAATAGATGGGCATCTCGTGACCCCGGATGAACGTAATCCTTTTGTGCGCTCAGTCTGGCAGCTCGATCATCAGGCGAATAATCCCCGCTTTGTAACCGCATACCCAGTCAAGGAGTTAAGCCAATGATCCCCGAATTTGAACGCGCCGTCCTGCTGGAGGATATACCCGAATACGGCTTCAAAGCCGGAGATATAGGCATCGTGGTGCTTATCCACCGCGAAGGCGCGGGCTACGAACTGGAAATGATGACGGCGGACGGCCACACGGTGGATGTGATCACCGTTCATGCGCACCAGGTGCGCGCCGTGATGCGCCGCGATATGCTTCACGTGCGTGAGATGGGCGCAGACGGCGCAGCGTAGCGGTGCGTCATGCTGCACGCCGATTCTTTCCGATTGATCCGCCATGCCTTCCCCCTCACTTTTGAACTAGCCCCCACTTGTGCTATAGTGAACTTCTTGTAATTCGTCTGCACACCGAAGCAGTCAACCTATGCACCGAAGCTTTACCGAGCGCGTTTTCGGGGGTGTTTGCGGCGGGCTGGGCGCGGCCTTGCGGCTGAACCCCTGGCTGCTGCGCGTCCTGTTCGCCGGGCTTACGCTCATCTCCCTGGGCGCTTTTGCCGTCGTCTACGTGCTGCTGTGGTGGATCGTGCCGCAGCAGTCGTTCGTCGAACGCCGCCGGGGGTTCCCAACCCTGCTCGCGCTGCTGCTCGTCATCGCCGTCAGCGCGGCCTGGGTCGTGACCACGTTCAACCTGGCTCCGCTGCCCTTCTCGTTCGGCATTCCGCCGTTCTGGGCGGGCGCGGCGGTGCTGCTCGGCGTGGTATTCGTCCTGCGTCAGTTTCGCGGCTAAAGGTCTGAACCATGCGCGTACAACGACGGACTAATCTGGTCGCCGGGCTGGTCGTGCTGGCGGGGATCGGCTTCATCCTGGCGAACGCGGCGGGCTACGTCCCCGCTGGCCTGCTCGATCTGGTCAACCGGGCGCTGCCCGCCCTGCTCATCTTCGCCGGGATCGGCTTCATTTTGCGGGATCGTGTCCCGCTCAGCGGCCTGATCGCGCTGGCGATCAGCCTGGCGGCAGTCGGCGCTATTGCCGCGACCGCCTACAATGGCCGCGCCATTCGGCTGAGCAACGACACGCAGCAGGCGATTGCGCAGCCCGTGAGCGATACGATTGCCCTGCTGCGCGTGAGCGTGACCACGTTGGGGACGGATGTCGAACTGTTCACGGGGCTGAGCCGTGCCGACGGCCTGAACGGGGATTTTGCGGGCGCGGCGGCCAACCTGATCGAAGTGAGCTACACCGAAAACACCGACGATACCGCCGATTTGGTGGTGCGCGAAACCCAGACCAGCGGATTCCCTGGCCTGAACGATGTCGGGCGCGGGACGTTTCAGCTAGGGCTGCCGCCGGATGTCCCCCTCGATGTGCAGATCACCGGGCGCGATGGCACGGTCACACTCAACATGAGCGGGTTGTCGCTGGAACGGCTGAACGTGAATGCCGGGCGCGGCGATGTCGTGATCACCCTGCCGGAATACGATCCACTGTTCAGCCAGCCCGATGATCTGCTGGGGGATATTGCCGTGCTGAACGGCGACCTTGCGCTGTTCGTCCCCGGCAGCGTCAGCGCCCGGCTCGAACTGACCGGGGGCGGCGGGTCGCCCGAATATGACCCGAATGCTTACAACCTGCTCGCCTCTGGCGTGCTGGAAGCGCGTGGCATCGATACCGCACCCATTGTAGTGCGCTATACGCTCAATGTGCCGCGTGGACGGGTGCGCTTGCAGGTGCCGGGCTAGCCCGTGTTCACGCCACCCAACGCCAGGTGACGAAGCGGCTGAGCATAAGCAGCGCCAGCCCCGCCGAAGCGCCATACGCCAGCGCCCACGCCCAACGGCGCTGGCCGACCCACACCGCGATCAGCACGTAGAACGGCAGGATCACCCCGCCGAAGCGCGGCATCCCGACCAGCGTCCCGGATGCGATAGGGATCAGCAGGGCGAACAGCGCGAACGCCCCCCACGCCGCATCCAGCCGAAACGTGAACAGCGCCAGCGCCAGGTACAGGATCGTCATCGCCAGGTCGAACCAGCTCAAGCGCCAGCCGATCAGCGCGACGGGTTCGCCGCTGAAGTACGCGCTGAACGCCTGTACAATCGACCCCGCTTCGCGCCCCCACACCGTTTCATACACGGAAAAGTACGCCAGCGTCTCCCCGACGATCACGCCCATGAACAGGACATACCCCGCGAACACGGCCAGCGGCAGATGCGCCCCAACCGCCAACAGCGCCCCGCTGATGCGCGGTCGCGGGATCAGCGCGGTGGAGGTGCGGAAGGTGCGCCACGCTTCAATCAGCAGCACCGGGTAGAGCGCCACGCCCACCGACCGGGTGAGTGCGGCCAGGATCGCCGGGAGCAGCGCGAGTTCGGCGCGTTTGTTTTCGATCAGCCAGAAGGTGAGCGCGACCCAGAACAGGAAGCTCGCTTCGGTATACACCCCGCTCAGGAAGATCGAGATTGGGCTGACCAGGAGCAGAAGCGCGGTACGCCATGCGGTCGGTTTATCCCACCGCCGCCGCACCAGGTCGAAGGTGAGCAGGAGCGCGCCGAACAGCATCCCGTTCGAGACGAACACCCCCGCCAGCGTGGTACAGGTGCTGAGGTACGGCGACAAGGTGCAGCCCTGTTCCCCAATTCCGCTCGTCAGCCGCACGAACAGGGGGTACAGCGGCAGAAAGGCCATATCGGCGGCAGGCTGCGCATCGTTCAACCAATCGTAGCCATAGGTCGCAATCGACGTGTAGAACCCGGCATCCTGGCGGTACCACATATCCAGCGCGGGCGGCCCGTCGATCAGGTGCGTGAACTCGTCACCTTCCAGCGGCGGCCAAACGGCCATGACCGCGACCCCGGCCAGCACCAGCAGCACCCGCGACAGGCCGAATAATCCGGTCAGCACAGCGGCATCGCGCCGTGTGAAACTGCGGTGTGTGTGCGCAGATCGGTTGAGGGCGCTCATGGGTCGGTTGATCCCCTTCAATACAACGGGACGGCGCTCTCATTGTAGCGTATGCCAGGACGATCCGTTGAAGGGTCGGTAAGGTTGAACCCTGAGCGTGTGCTGCCCACACCCATCGGCACTCCGTGCGTCACGGGGGTCAATGGGCGGCGCTGAACATGCGTTACAATCAGCAGCAGATCTGCTGCCCGGAGCTGCTGTCGTGCTGTCATCCCTTTCTGAATTTCAACCTGTGTGGCAGGTGCGCTTGTTCGGCGGGCTGCATCTGACACACGCCGCGCACCATCTCGTCCGCTTTCGCACGCGCAAAACGGGCGCACTGCTGGCCTACCTGGCGTTTCATCGGGGTCAACCCCACCCGCGTGAGCGCCTGGTCGATCTGTTCTGGCCGGACGCGGATGGGGCTGCCGGGCGCGACAGCCTGAGTACCGCGCTGGCTTCGCTGCGCCGCCAGCTTGAACCCCCAGACGTGATCGCAGGCAGCGTGATCGCGGCAGATCGCCAGCAGGTCACGCTCAGCGCCGCTGCCGTGCAGACCGATGTTGAACAATTTGAAGCCCTGGTGAAGGCCGCCCTAACCACGCTGCCATTTCCCGTCCAGATGCGGCAGCTTTCACAGGCTTTCGGGCTGTATGGCGGGACGCTGCTGCCCGAATACGCCGACGACTGGATTGAGCCGCAGCGCCAGCGGCTGCGCGAACAGTATGTGTTGGTGCTGCGGCGGCTGCTGGCACTGCTGTACGCCGATACCCGCTTCAATGAAGCCATGACGACGGCACAGCGGGCGCTCGCGCTTGAACCTGACCTGGAAGCGGTACATTATCATCTGCTGGAGGCGATGGCGCAGGTACATGAATTTGACCTGCTGCACGCGCATTACCAGCATTACCGCCACATGCTGCGGCACACGCTGGCGGTGGAACCGTCAGACCGGATTCAGGCGCTGGCCGAATCCGCCGCACCGCGCCGCGCACGGGGCATGTCGGTCATGCCGCTGCCCACCCCCACGCCTTTGACGGGAGGGCTGTGGGTGCTGATCTTGATCGACGATGCGGCGGGCGCTGATGCCCAGGACGACCTTTCCCATGCCCGCACATGGCGGCGCACCGAAGGCCAGATTGGGCTGGCTTTTGAACGGCTCATCGATGCGGTGACGTGGCTGGCCGCGCATGTGGGGACTTCCCATACCCGCACTGCCGTTCACCTGGGCGAAAACACGCCCGATGGCATCGCCCGTCCCGCCGTCATCCTGCTGGAGCAAATGGCCGCCGCCGCCCACGCCGGGCAGTGCCTTTGCAGCGATGTCATCGCTCAGCTTTTGCAGCCAGCGGATGCTGGCGCGTCAGCGGATGCGGATACAGCACTGCGATTCGTGCGTTTGGGGACGTACCGTTTCATGACCGATCAAGCGGCGCTGATGGTCTACCAGGTCGAAAAGGCACGTTCCCCTGCCCAGCCCTTCCCGCCGCTGAAGGCGCTGCCCGGCCTGAAAAGCAATCTCCCCGTGTACCTGACCCGTTTTTACGGGCGCGAATCCATCGTTCAGCACGCCGAACACCTTTTGCGCACACGCAGCGCACGGCTGATCACGCTGACGGGTACGGGTGGCATTGGCAAGACGCGCACGGCTGTCCACATTGCCAGCGCATTCACCCAAACCGACTCGGTGATTTTCGTCCCCATGACCAACGTCGGCTATGTCGAATTCATCCCCGATATGATCCTGGAACATCTGCCCAACGTCGATGTCACCCGGCGCGATTCGCATACCGCCATCGTCGAACTGCTGGATCGGCACGATGTCCTGCTCATCCTCGATTCGTTCGAGCATCTGGCCGATGGCGGCGGCTTTTACCTGGAACGGCTGCTCGGACAGGCTTCACGGCTGCGGCTGATCGTGACATCGCAGCGCAGGCTCGGCGTTCCTGGCGAACATGAACTGCTGCTGCCCGCATTGGAAACGCCCGCCCACGCGGGTGAACTGACCGACCTGTTCCAACAACCCGCCGCTGCGCTGTTCGTAGATCGTGCGCAGCACGCCCGGCCTGATTTTCAGCTTACGGCGGCGAATGCCCAGGCAGTGGCCGAATTATGCAGACGGTTGGATGGCATTCCGCTGGCGCTGGAACTGGCCGCCGCCCGGTCACAGGTGTTCACGCCGTCGCAGATGCTCGACCAACTGGCCGACCGTTTCAGCCTGCTGGTAGACCGCAAACGCCGCCCGGATGATCCGCACCGGGCGCTGTCGGCTGCCATCGCGTGGAGCTGCGCGCTGCTCACCCCGCCGCAGCAGCGCGCCTTCGCGCACCTGTCGATCTTCCGTTCAAGCTGGGATGTGACGGCGGCACAGCATATCTGCGCCCTGCCGGACGCAGCCAGCATCCTGGAGGCGTTGGCCGCCCATTCGCTGATTCGCGCTTTTGAATCCGGCGGGGCGATGCGCTTTCACATGTACGAGACGCTGCGCGCATATGGATGGGAACAACTGGATGCACACCAGCGCGACCACCTGGCCGAACAGCACACGCGCTACTACCGGGCGTGGCTGGAAACGGCGGCGCACGGGGTCGATGCAATGGAAACCGAGATGGAACACTTCCGCGCCGTGATGTGGCGCACCCTGGAACCCGACCCGGAGACTTATCTGCTCACGGCGGCGCATCTGCTCCCGCTGTGGCGGGGAAAAGCGGCGTATCTGCGCGAAGGGCGGCACTGGCTGGAACAGGGGCTGCGCTACGTGACCGAAGCACAGCGCCCCATCACGCCCGCTGTGCGGGATCGGGCGGCGGCGGCGTTCGATGTGCTGGGACAAGTGCCGTCCATTCGCATCGAACAGCGATGATATGCTGTATAAAAAGCGGGTTAGAAATCACAATTGTGCTGGATTGTGGCGATTCTTGTCGGAGTTCTGTCGGGGTGATGCCCGATACTGTGGGCATCGCTTATGACAACAGGAGCTAACGACAACATGGCGAACAACAAACGTTTCTACGCGGCGCTGCTGCTGGTGGCGATGGGACTGCTGATCTTCAGCGCCGCCGTCAGCGCCCAGGAGGACACCAGCCCGGCGGCAGAGCGTCTAGGCCGATGGGTGAGCGTGGCCTGTGAGCTGCGCGCTGGCCCGCAGCATCTCATCCGTGACATCACTCTGACTGAAAGCGACTGGACGGCGGTCATCACCAATTTTGCCGACCCCGCCTGCACCACCCCCGCCCTGATCCTGACGATCACCGGGCCTGTCAATTACGGTGAACCGCATCCGCTGGCCGAAGGTGCAGTCGAAAGCGATTTCGTCATTCAAACGCTCGCGCTGGAGCCGCAGAACGCCTTCATCGTCGATTTTCTGAACAGCGCTGAACCCGGCACATGCGGGGCTGAAGCCTGGGAAGTGGGTGTGGAACAGGATGTGACCGAAACCGGATGCGTCCTGATCGGCTTTGCAGAACTGCCATCGACCGATTACGACGTGACGTTCGTGCGCGACAACTATCTGTTCGCCGGGGCGCGCCCGCTGGAAGGCGGGGGTTTTGAATCGCCGGAAGACCGCCCGACTGCCGTACAGGTGCCGCTCGTCCGCGTGGATGAATGACCCCTAAGTGTTGATCGCTATGCCGCCTGTCATGCTGTTCGGCGGGCGGCCTTCTACACCACGGGCGCGCCGATGCGCAGCACCCCGCTGATCACCGTGAGCATGAACGCCGCGACCACGATCCAGTCACGGGCGCGCAGGTACAGTTTCCCGTCACGCGCCGTCACCTGGCGCAGCACGAACGCGGTGCTGACCGTGTACAGGACGAACATGGCCGCGTGCGCCCCCCATACCCAGTTGCCATCGTTGGCGCGGCTCCCCGTTTCGGCCAGAAAGTAATACTGAACCAGCGCGAACACCAATGCGATCCAGGCGACATTCAACAGGGCATCACCCCGCGCTGCGGCGCGGTACGCGATATACACCACCCCCGGATACGCCAGCGAACCGATCAGCGCGATCACGACAGCAGCCGGGTTATCGCCCAGAAAGCGGTTGATGTAGGCGAACGGCGCGAACGCGATGCTCGACCCGGACTCCGCACCCCCGAACGTGAGCGCGTACTGCACCGCCAGCCCGATCACCGACGGCAGCACGAAACCCAGGATGAACCAGCGCCATTCCACCCGTTCGCCGCGCACCCGCTGATACATGGCCGCCACGATCAGCGCGGGCAGCAGCACCAGCGTGAAACTCGGCTTGGCGAACAGGGCGACGACGGACAGGGCAGCCGTGAAGCCGATCTGAAACCCGGATGCGGTATACACATATGCTGTGTGGGGCAGCAATACGCTGCGCGATGCGACCAGGAACAGCGGCAGCGTGAACGGCTTCAGGACGGCCAGCGTGGGGTTGTGCCACACCGTCGGGGTGATGTAGCCGTGATACACGGTGGGGTACGTGAAAAAGGTGACGGGGTACGCAATCGAAAGCGCGATGCTGAGCGCCGCGCACAGCCATAATGCGCCGGGGCGTGCCGGCATCAGCCCCCGCAGTATACCGTACACGATCAACCCGGCCAGCACATGCGCCAGCACGCCGATCACCAGGCCGCCGGAGACGGGCGGCAGGTTCATCAGCGACGACACGGCATACGCGCTGACCGGAAACAGCACATGCGGCACGATCAGGCGGCCTGTTTCAAGCGTGACCTGCCAGAACTGAAGATGCGCGCTGTAATCGGAACCGACGTTCAACACCTGGTAAATCTGGGCGGTGCTGATCACCGCCACAACTGCGGTGACCAGCGCGATCATCCCCACGTCGAGCGTGGTAAAGCGGAGCCGTGTCTGCATCGTGCGCCTTTGGGGGTGTGAACGGTTCGATTACGACGCGGGCAGCATCCGTTTGCGCGCTTCCTGGCGCACCATCGCCAGGATGCCCATCAAGCCCGCGCCTTTGCCCATCGACAGTTCTTTGCCGAAAATGTCGAACACGACATCATCTTGCAGCGCCGCGACCTGTTCCAGCGGTGCGCCCGATGCGCTTTCATCCAGGATGACCGACATCGCTTTCGCGGAAAGCCCCTGGGGATTCAGCACATCGAAGTAAAATTTGACCGTCCCGTCCGGCTGATCCACCCCCCACACGAACGCATCGCTTTCGCACGCCGGGGCGCGGCGGTCTTCCGGGTAAGGTTCCTGCGCCACTTCCGGCGTGACCTTCGATTCAGGGAACCGATCCGCGATCTCGATCAGCAGTTCGGCGCGTTCGTAACGGTCGGTCACGCCGCGCAGCTCGTCGATCAGCGCGGTCAGTTTCGGGGGTAGTGTACTCATCACCGGGCATATCCTGTCTTTTTGTACCAACACGAACAGGGACGACGGAGGGTGAGTCGGTCGTCCCTGAAAACATACACAGTCTTTGATCAGACGCGCCCACCAGCAGGGGCATTACCCCGTGCGGCGCATTCAGGCGCAAAAGGCGTGCGCGCTATTTCTCAATCGGCACGCCGACCGAGTTTCCCCATTCCGTCCAACTGCCGTCGTAATTGCGCACCTGGTCGAAGCCGAGCAGGTAGCTGAGGACGAACCACGTATGGCTGCTGCGTTCCCCAATGCGGCAGTAGGCGATCACTTCCTTCGACGGGTCTAAGCCCTGTTCGTTCTGGTAAATCTGGCGAAGTTCTTCGGCGCTCTTGAACGTGCCGTCCTCCGGGTTGATCGCCTTCGCCCAGGGGACGCTTTTCGCGCCGGGGATGTGGCCGCCGCGCAGCGCGCCTTCATTCGGATAATCGGGCATGTGCATCCGTTCCCCGGTGAATTCCTGGGGGCTGCGCACATCGACCAGTTGGCCGCCCGCCTGCACATGCTGAAGCACTTTTTCGCGGAAGGCGCGGATATGGCTGTCATCGCGTTCGCTGGCGGTGTACGTGGTGGCCGTGTACGACGGCACTTCGCGGGTCAGTTCGCGGCCTTCTTTTTCCCACTTGGTGCGCCCGCCGTCCATCACTTTGGCGTTGCTGTGGCCGAACAACTGGAACACCCAGAAGGCATACGTCGCCCACCAGTTGTTTTTATCGCCGTAGAACACGACGGTGGTTTCCGGGGTCACGCCAATGCGCGACATCAGCGCTTCAAAACCCGCTTTATCCAGGTAATCGCGCCGCACCGGGTCGTTCAGGTCACGAGTCCAATCGACCTGCACCGCACCGGGGATGTGGCCGGACGGGTACAGCAGCGGGTCTTCGTTCGATTCGATCACGCGCACGTTCGCGTCGTTCAGGTGTTCCGCCACCCAATCGGTGGAAACCAGCACATCCGTCTTTGCGTAACCGCGCCCTGCAATGTCTGTTGCCATGTCTCGTTCGCTCCCATTAGCCTACTAAACCAATCACGTGAATCATAATGGCAAATGCCGCGCTTCACAAGGTTTTACCCCCGCCGGACGGCCTTCGACGGCACAGCGGCAGGCAGCAGCGGATCGGTCGTTTTGAGCGGGGAAAACTCGAAATCCCCGGTGAGCGCTTGCAGCGTCAGCCGCACCCCGTCCAGCCGCAAAATCAGGTGTGCTTCCAGCGGAATCGTGACGAGCAGGACGGCATTCGCCAGCGCGCCCACCACCTGCCCGACGACAGGTTTACGCTGCACCACGAAATAGATGCCCGCGTCATCCTGTTCACTGCCGATGCGCCACGCGAACGGCGCGCCCAGTTTGGTGATGATCTCGACCACCGGCTGATCGTGCCGGGCGATGAACACCTCCGCATCGACAGCGTGCAGGTAGACCGTCGTATGCGGCGGCGCGTTGAAACGATGATGCTGCGTGCTGCGCGCCAGGTCGATCAACTGGGCGGTCGTCTCCACCGCCCGGATCACATTTTTGAAACGCTGCATGTTCATCCCCGCCCCGCTCCTTCCTCCGCGTTACAGCGCGGCGATGAACGGAATCACGCCCATCAGCGAACTAATCCCCTGGCCTGCGGCGATTGCGCCCAACGCCAGCACGCCGAAATACACCAGCGTGGCGATCATGAAGAAGTAGCCGCCCAGGATGAACAACCCGTCGCGCTGAAGCATCCCCGCCGCGAACAGCAGGATGCCGAGCGCGGGCAGCGTGTTCGAAAACGGCACCAACCCCAGCGGCACCATCAGCAGCAGCCCGGTGAAGATGATGGCGAAGCCGTTCACCCGGTTGATGCCGCCCGAACTGAGCGCGGGCAGGCGCGGGCGGATGAAGCGGTCGATGCGCCCGACGAACTGCGCGCCGCGCTGCAAGGCCGGCAGCAGGTCTTGCGTGGCGAATTCGCGTTCCATCAGCCGTTTGGGCAGCCAGGGCAGGCGGTTGAGCGTCACCCCCACACCGATCAGGATGATGACCAGGCCGAACACGGTGCTGACACCGGGGATCGAGACGGGAATCAGGAACGGGATCGTCAGGAAGATGCAGAACAGGAGCAGCCCCTGTTCGCCAATCAGGGTGAGCAGTTCGCGCAGCGTGACTTTTTCGCCGCGAATCGACTGTGCGATATTGTCGAGCGTGGTACTCAATGACGCTTCAGTATCCCGGAATTCAACCGCCATGTGACCGCCTTTTCGATTGCATAAGCAGGAATATCCGCATCATACCACATCCGCTGTGCGCCGTAATCACGTGCTTTCGCTCAGCTTATGGTGCAGCACGCGGGACTCCGGGTGCAGCGCGGTCAGCCGTTCGACGAGCAGGCGCACCGCTCGGTGAATCCCCTGGGTGGAGCGCGGATGCCCCAACGTGCTGAGCTGAATCGTGTAATCCCCGGCCTGGCCTTCGCGCCAGCGCCGGAGGATCAGAATGGCGATGCGCTGGTCGATGGTCGCTTCGCTGACCGCCGCTTCGACGAGCAGGCTGTCCGCGCCGCGATACACATCGATCAGGTGGACATGCGTATCGCCCTCATGGACCTGGGCGCGGACGTGATCCGCGAAAGCATCCCGTAGGGCATCGAGCGAAAGCGGGCTGTGGATCACGGCGTGCGGCATCGCAAGTTCCTCAATCACGGGCAGGTGCGGGACGGGCATTTCGGTGCGGCAGTAGGCGAAATAATGACAGTCCCGCCCTTCCTGGCGGGCAGTCGCTTCATATTTGGTGACGACGCGCCCCGGCAGGTCATGGACGAAGGGTGCGGGCAGGGTATTCGCCAGCGCGGGCGTTTCGGCCAGCAGTGCGGCGCTCATTTCGGCATAAGCGCGGATGTCCGTCGCCAGGTAGAACATCCCGGCGGGCGCAAGGCGGCTCACCATCCAATCGATCATCGCCCGGCGCATGATGCGGCGGTGACTGTGGCGCGTCTTGAACCAGGGGTCGGGAAAATTCAAATGAATCTGGCTTAGTGAGGCGGGCTGGAACAGGTGCGCCAGCGCGGTTTCGGCCATTGCGTGGATCAGGCGCACATTGCCAAGCGCTTCACGGGCGATCAGCCGTTCGGTCGCTTCGAGCGACCGGTTGGAAATTTCCACGCCGATCACATGATGATCCGGGTAGGTGCGGGCAAGATGCGCGAGAAATGCCCCGCGCCCAAAGCCGATCTCCAGGATGAGCGGGCGGTGCGCGCCGAAGATCGCATCCCAGTTAGGCGGCCAGGGCAGCGTATGGCTGCTGAGCCGGGGGGATATGGCATGTGGGTGGGGCATAGACGAAATTCGCTGATCCTGCCTAAGGGCGCGGTAAAAGAGGCGCGCCCCGTCATGCAGACTGACGTTGAGGTGCTATTCTACCACCGAGAGCGTCCCGGCAGTATCCCGCGCATAGAACCCGAAACGATCCTTGATCTGCTCGTAGCCGGGCTTGGGCTGGCGGTACACCCAGGCGATGTTCTGCGCTTTCGTGCCATCCGGCGCTTCCAGGTCAACCCAGTAGCATACGCCTTTGTACGGGCAGGTATACGTGCGTTCGGTGACGTTCAAATGCGTCAGGTCGATGTTTTCGGGTGCGAAATACCAGTTGCCTTCAAACTTGAGGACGCTGTTATCTTCCGGCGCGCCGCTGGCGATCACCTGTCCACTGCTGCGTTCACGGACGATCAAGGTCATGGGTGCTGCTCCCTGTTTTCATCATGGTGCGGAGTCGATCATCGTGCATCGATAGTGTAGATGCGAAACCAGCCACAGGCATTACGCCGCTGACCGCGCTCGATCAGGATTTTCTCATGTGCGGCACGCCGTCAGGACTGACGGCGCAGCACCACATAGCGGTTGGTCGTGCGGGTGTGGCCGTCCGCCCGGTACAGCACTTCCAGCGTCAGCCTTGTGGCGGCAATCAGCCGTTCGCTTTCGGCATCATCGATGTAATGGCAGTAGCGGCGTGCGACATCGGGCGCAGCGCCTTCGCTCCCGCCCCAGTCGAGCAGATGATCGCCCGGCTCCAGGTGTTCGATCAGGTCGGGCGGCGGCGCGATGATATGGCGCTGGAAACGCGGAAATTCGGCAAAGCGCCATTCCGTCCACACCAGCACCCCGCCAGGCCGCACGCGGTCCGCCAGGGTGCGCACGAACTGCGCCCGGTTTTCGCCGCCGGGGATATGCTGCAGCACGCCGACCGCCGCCACCCGGTCATACGCGCCCGCGTCCAATGGCTGCGCGGTCAGGTCGCGGGTTTCGAGCGTGACCTGGACGTTCGGCAACACATCGAGCGCGGCGCGGGCGGCTTGCAGCAGGTTGGCGCTGAAATCGACCCCGTGATAATGCAGCGGCGCGTTCAGGTGATGGGCAAGGTACACGCCCAACCGCCCGTTGCCGCATCCGGCATCCAGCACCGCGAATGGACAATCTGCTGGCGTGGGCAGCAGCGGGAGCAGGCGCGCCCACCCCGGCCACGCGCCCGCCCGCGTCGCATCGAAGTCGGCGGCGCACGCCTGGTAAAAGGTATGGTTGATCGCGTTCAGGCGGTCGATGATCGGTTGGCGCATCACGGGTTCCCGCTGTAGTCTAGTGAACTGAAAACCCTATCCGCATTTACTGAGGATTCAACGCTGTGCAGGTCACGATCAAACGTCTCAATATCGGGTCGGTGTTCAAGGTCGGGGTCGTTGTGAACGGACTCGTCTTTCTGGTCTTTGGGCTGCTGTTCTTCATCCTGCCCGTGCTGTTTTTCGCGGGCGCATCGACCGCGACGATCAACGATGCCGAACTGCGCGGCGCTGCCGACTTTTTCGGCGCGCTCAGCCTGATCAGCTTTCTGTGCTTCTACCTGGGCGGGGTGATCGTGGCGGGCATCTTCGGCGGCTTCTATTTTGCGGTGCTGGCCTGGCTGTACAACCTGGCCTCCGGTTGGTTCGGCGGCCTGGAAGTGGAACTGCTCGCCAGCCGCGATGGGATTCTCGACGAGATCGAACAAGACATTGCCGAAGCGCGCAGCAAACGCCGTCTGTGATGCGTGCATCACGGTTCGCAGCGCCACACGGGCAGGTCATACCCGGTGCGGACGAAACCGAGCCGGGTATACAACCGCTGTGAGCGGACGTTGCTCAACTGGGTGTTGACGGTCATCGCGGTCACGCCCCGGCGCTGGAAACGCCGCAGCACATCCCCGACGAGCGCCGCCCCCACCCCGTGCGCCTGGGCGCTGGGCAGCACCGCCAGCCGCGCCAGGTGCGACCCGTCGAAGTACATCGTACTCAACTGGTAGCCGACGATCTGGCCATTCACCACGCCGACGGTACACGATGCGGCGCTGCGCATCGCGGCGCGCAGGTCCGCGGGCGACATGCGCCACAGCGGCCCGAACGCAGCATGATCCACCGCTGTGATGACCGCATGAATGGCGGGATCGGCGGCGTGAATCGTCAGTGCGGGCGGCAGATCTGCCGCTTCAGGCGGTGGGTCGGCGGCTTCCCGCCGAAGGGTGACAATCGTTTCGACCGCCTGAAAGCCGAGCGGCGCGAACATTTCGCCCGCCCATTCGCGCAGTTGCAGGATGGCGGCTTCGGCGGCGTGCAGTTCGCGCAGGTCAAGGCGCATCACCCGCCACAGTGTTTCAATCACCGGGTGCGGCGGTTCGCCATCCTGCACGGCGGCCAGGCGAATCCAGCACGCGCCATCGAGCGGTTCGCTTGCGCCCATCACCCCGACGATGCGCCGCCCGCGCCAGGCCACCAGCACCGTCGAACGCCCCGCATCCAGCCACGAATCGGTTTCCTGCCAGTCTAAATGGATGTGCGCATAGTAGCTGCGGAACAGCATTTCGCGCACATCATGGCGGTAGCGGCGCTGGTACGGCGTGATGTCGATGGCGGTACGTGGGTCGTCGCGGCGGGTAGGTTCCATCATGGCGGCATCAACCCACAGACTCAGCGGCGTTTGCTGCTGGCGCGCATCGCATACGGCGGGACGGTGATCTGCCGAATCGTACACACGCTTTCATCCATCAGCCGCACGCGCACGCGAATATCCAGGTCTTCTACGGGTTTGGAAATGGTGATCACGGTGGGCAGGCGGCGCAGATAGCGATAATCGAGCATCTGAAACAGCTTTTCCCGCGCCCATGAGGTGGCGTTTTCCGTCCCTAAATCGTCCAGCACCAGAAACGGGGCATTGCGCACGATGGTGAAGCGCTGATCGAGCGTGGTACGGGCGTTCGGCTCGAAGGCGGTACGCAGATAATCGAGCAAGTCCGGCACGGTGATGAACACCACGTCGCGCCCGACATCGCGCCAGGCGTTGGCAATCGATGCGGCCAGGTGCGTCTTGCCACCGCCGACCGACCCGCCCAGGATCAGCCAGTGGCCGCGCTGTTCCTGCACATAGCTGCGGGCGACGGCGTAGGCGTTTTCCAGGTTGCGGCGGTCATCCGGGCGCAGCGTTTCATCGAGCGCGAACGTCTCGAAGCGCATCGCCTGGTATGAATCGAGCGCATTATAGATCGGGTCGCGTTCGCGCCGCGTATTCACCCGGTAATCGGGCGCGTCGATGATGATATGCTGCGTCAGCGACCGATCCAGCAGGCGGCTTTTGATGCGCCCGTCCATCCGATCCAGGTCGGCATTGGTGGTGATCACGGTGGGGCGGCGGTAGGTGTAGCGGTGATTGAACAACTGGAACAGCTTTTCCTGCGCCCATGCGCTGGGGTTTTCCGTCCCCAGGTCATCCAGGATGAGCAATCCCGCGTTGCGCACGCGCTCGAACAGTTGGTCATAGCCTTCTTCGCTGTAGGGCGCATACGTCGCCCGCAGATGATCGAGCAAGTCCGGCACGGTGACGAACAGCACCGAATCGCCCCCTTCCAGCCGGGCATTGGCAATCGCCGCCGCCAGGTGCGTCTTGCCGCAGCCATAGCCGCCCTCGAACAGCAGCCAGCCGTGCGGTGCATCGGCAAAATCGAGCGCGGCGCGGTACGCGATGGCGACCGAACGCGCTTCTTCCGGTGTCCATGCGTCGGATTCGGCGCGGTAGGTGGCGAACGTCTTATCGGCCAGCGCATCCAGGTTGCCCAGTTTGCGTAAGGTTTGCTGGCGCGCTGGATCGGGGCTGCCATGTCCGCGTGGGCAGGGGAACACCTTCCCAAAATCGGGATGTTCGATGGGCAGGTTGTAACGCACGTAGCCTAAGCCGCCGCACACCGGGCAGACGGCATCCGTGCCGATGGCATCGGGGTCGAAGTCGTCCCCGAAATTCCCGCCCTTACCGGGGGAGATACCACTCATCATGTTGTTGAGTCGGTTTTTCAACGGTTCCACCGGGTTTACCTTCCTGTTCACGGCGCTTCAGGACGGCCTGAATATAGCGCCAACTGCGGGCGTTGTTCTGCACCGCTGTGTGAATCGCATCCTCGATCCATCCTTGAGGATACTCTTTTTCCGCATCTTTGAGCGCATCGACGATCAACGGGCTGAGCGCGCCGATATTTTCCTCGTACAGCCGGAAGATGTTCGGGCGTTCCGGCAGAATCTCCACCGGGTGATCCTCGTCCCCTGGCTGCCACTGCCCGGCATCGATCTGCGCGATGGCGGCGCGTCCCGGTTCGGCGTTGATGAAGTACAGCGTTTCCGTCTCGCCGCCCACCGCCAGCGTGACGCGCAGCAGCGCCCCGCATTCGACGGCGGCGCGCAGCGCATTCGCCAGCGTCGCGGACGGATCCGCGTTTGGGGCGGCGGCGCGCATCGACTCCATCAGTGCCGCGTCGCGCTGGTAATCGCGGGCGCGGGCGTAGCGGTACTGGCCTTCGCGCTGCTGCACCGCCCAGAACGTGAACAGGATCACCTTGAGCGCGGCCAGGTCGTCGATCAGCGGGAGCAGATCGGTGATGAACGCGGCGGGCAGGGTGATCGTGCGCGGTTTGCCGGGGGCGAACCCCTGAAAGACCTGGATCATAAGCTGCTCAAATCGATAGACTGGGTGCGCACATCGCTGAACTTGGTCAGCGATCCTTCAAAATGCAGGTTGATCGTCCCGGTGGGGCCGTTGCGGTGCTTGGAGATGATCACCTCCGCCAGGTTGGGAAATTCGGTCGCTTCGTTGTACACGCTGTCGCGGTACAGGAACACGACAATATCCGCGTCCTGCTCGATGCTGTTGTGGACGGTGATGTTGTTGGCAACGAAGTTGTGATGCCCCGGCACGGTGAGATCGAACACTTCACATTCACCGTCCGGCGCAATGGAGGCGATCTCGTCCCAGTACACATCGCTGAATCCGTCACGCGGCACAGCAATGCGATCCTGTGGCGCGAGTGCATCCAGGCGTTTCCAGCCGTGAATCGTGAGCAGCGGGTGATTGCCCGTCGCCCGAATTTCGCGGCCCAGCCGGGTGGTCAGCTTGTAAACGGGCTTCACCCCGGTGCTGAATGCACGGGTGATCGGCATCGGGTCCAGCCTGAGCGTGTCGGGGTTCAAAGCCAGCACGCGCACCCCGGTTTTGCCCACCAGTGCGCGGATAGGAACGGTCGTCCCGGTGTCGGGCAGATAAATCTGCGTATCGCCCGCTAAACAGCCCGATTCTCTCAGGTCGCTCAACTGCGGGCGCTTGTCCTGGCGGCTTTCGACCGCACGCGAAAGCTGCGCCGCCGAAAACACCGGGACATTCAGTTCCCGCGCCAGTTCTTTCAGGTTGCGGCTGATGTAGCTGATCTCCTGCACGCGGTTGTTCTCGTAGCCCGCGCCCGCCGTCATCAACTGCAAGTAATCGACGATCACCAGGTCAAGCCCGAACTCGTGGGCGATGCGCCGCGACTTGGTGCGAATTTGCAGCGGCGACATGGCCGGGGTGTCGTCGATGAAGATCGGCAGGCTGCCCAACCGCCCGCTCGCCTGGACGAAGCGCGCCCATTCCTGCTGGGAAAGCTGACCCAGGCGCAGTTTTTGCGTGTTCAGCCCGGTTTCCATCGAAACGAAACGCTGGACGATCTGTTCTGCGCCCATTTCCATCGTGAAGATCAGGATGCGCCCGCCCAGCTTGGCCGCGTTCAGCGCCACCGAAAGCAGGAACGATGTGTTATGGCTCACGATCCCGTTGCCGACGAACGCATGACCGTCCGGGATCGTCAGGTCGTAGCAGTGCTGAAGGCCACCATCTTCAACTTCTACTACTCTGTCCCAGTAGAACTCTGGATCAAGTAGAGGGATGACTTCTGGAGCGTACTTTGAAATCTGATGCAAAACTTTGTACGATGCTGCTCTTTTTCCATTGAAGTAGCGATGATAATTCATATGTTTATGTAAAGCAGACGTGCGTTTCGGCAAGTAAGGAACTGTATCTAGATTAGTGTTTGAACGTTCAGCAAGCAGTTTACTCCTTGCCTGTTTTCTTTCAAGACGGAAGCCAATAGCGCCATAGAAAAGCCTTGCTGCATCACCTGTTATCCGAAGTGACCAACATCCTCTAAAAGCGTTGACTTTATACGTTAATCTGCTTACTACTCCAAAATTGAGCAAAAGAATCTGCACTTGTTCAGCTAGCGTTTTAGAGGTCGTTGCAAACTGAATATGACCGTTTTGCGCTTCTGCATGACCATCTGTATCAAAAAGACCCTGCAAAAAAGCGCGGACAAATGATTTGGGGGCAGCAAGTATTACATGAGGAACCACTTTCTCATACGCATATCCGCTTAAGCCCAAATGTTTAAGCCAGGCTTGAATGACTATACTGCCAAACTTGTAAACATATGGCATTTGATGTTTGGGGTTTGCACCTAGACTAGTTGCCCAATCACAAAACGCAGTGACAAGCTCAGGATCGGCGGAAGCAAATCCTACATAGTTTTCTTCGGTGAGATTTCCATCTCCAACCAATAAACCCATTGCATAGGCTAAATCCGTTGTCATTTTACTAGGCAGCAATGGAACAAGTGTACTACGCAAATTTGCATTATATGCGAAACTGAAGGAAGGTAGTTTCACCGACTCTCCCCAAACAGGTGCATGTCGCTGAACAGCAACAAAATCACCCACACAAATCTGATGCATTGGTTTCCAGACTTTTTCTCCCGATGGCGACAATACTAAAACCGGGTGGACGTGCGTTGCTCTCAAGTGTAATCCTAGATTTGTCTGCAATTTCAGCGTTGGCTTCACCCCGCTGTCGTAGAAATGGCTGGTATGCCGCAGCCCGTAAGGGGTCTGTACGCCAATGCGCAGCGGGGTGAAACCTTCCCCCGCGCCTTCCGGCTTCAGGCGTTCAATCGGGATCAGGCCGTGTTCGGTTGGGATCAATGTATCGCCCGTGACGCATTTCCCCATGCCGGGGCGACCCGCGAAGATCAGCAGGTCGGAGCGCTGCAACCCGCCGAGCAGCGTATCCAGGTCTTTGAAACCCGTCGGCAGGCCTAACGGCTCATCCGGGTGCTGCATCAGATGTTCAAGACGGTCGAAATAGTCGCTGATCGCCTCACGCATCGGGATCATGTCGCGGCGCAGATTGCGTTCGGTCACCTCGAACAGCTTGGCTTCGGCATCGCCCGTCACTTTGTCCAGCGAAAGCGTCTCGTCCATCGCCAGCCCGCGAATTTCGTCGGCGGCGCTAAGCAGGCGGCGGCGCACGGCGGCGCGTTCGACCAGGCGGCCATACACCTCCGCATGGACGGACGTTGGCACGTTGAGCGTGAGCTGCGTGAGATAGCCAGGGCCGCCAATATCGTGCAAGCGGTTCTGCTGGCGCAGTTCTTCGCGCACCGTCAGCAGGTCGAGCGTTTCATTGCGGTCGGCCAGCCGCGCCATCGCCTCCCAGATGAACTGGTGGCGCAGGATGAAGAAGTCTTCCGGGCGCAGGAACGACGCGATATTGAAATACGCTTCGGGGCTGATCAGCACCGCGCCCAGTACGGCTTCTTCCGCATCCTGGCTGTACGGGGCGATGCTGGATGGATCATAGGTCATGGCGCGTCAACAATCCTGCCTTACACAGTGACAACAGAAATAAAACGGCGTGCCATCGCAGAAGGACGGCAGCGCCGTGAACAGGGTACAGGTCAGAGGGTGAAGCGCCGTCGGGTTCAGTCGTTCTCGTCGTCCAGGTCTTCCAGGTCGAGCGAGTTGACGAAATCGTTGAACGCGCTCAGGCGGTCGTCGGCCATTTCGCCATCCGGCGGGGCGATTTCGGTTTCCACGTCGTCCTCTGGCTGAATCGCACCCTTGTCCATCACCACTTCATTGACGAAAATCGGGGCTTTGGTGCGCACGGCCAGCGCAATCGCATCGCTGGGGCGCGAATCGACTTCGACCTGACGGCTGCCCAGGTCGATCACGACGCGGGCATAATACACGTCGTTGCGCAGATCGTTGATCAGGATATGGACGACGCGCCCACCCAGTTCACGAATGGTATTCTTGAGCAGGTCGTGCGTCAGCGGGCGCTGCGGCGGCATTTCTTGCAGTTCAATCGTGATCGCGTCCGCTTCGCACGGGCCGATCCAGATCGGCAGATACCGATCACTCGTGATGTCCTTGAGGATGACGATCCGGTGCTGAGACATCAGGCTGACACGGATGCTGTCAATGACGACTTCAATCATGGTGACTTTACTTCTACTCGATCCAATGCTGAACGATTATAACCAGGGAATGCACAGGGCGGCAACCAGCAAAACGGTGAGTTTGCCGCCGCCAGGATGGGCTTGACATGCACAGGTGGATCAAACGAACGGTGGGGCGGTTCATGGCTGCGGTGTGCGCCGGGATCATGGCCGGGTGCGGGGCGGGGTCGCCGTCGGTCACCGTGAGCCAGGGCGAAACCCTGGCGCGCTACCCATTCGACGATGTGAGTACGTGGGAATTCTACAATGACAGCGAACGGGGAATTTTCTTCGGCATCACCGATGGCGAATACCGCGCCCGCATCGTCAATGAAGCGCTGATCTGGACGCTCAACGGGCAGGCGCACACCGACGTGATCATGCAGGTCGATACGCTGCAATTTTCGACCGACGAGCAGAACGGCTATGGCCTGATCTGCCGGGCATCGGCCAACCAGGACGGTGATGGGTATTATTTCCTGGTCAGCGGCGATGGCAATTTCACCATCCGGCGCGGCGTGAGCGGGGTCGTCGAGCCGATCATCCCCTGGACGCGCTCGGCGGCGGTGGCGGGCGGGCAAAACCCCAACCGGCTGCGCGTCGTGTGTGTGGGCGATTACCTGGCGCTGTACATCAACGGGCAGTTCGTGGCCGAAGCCCGCGATTCCCGCTACCAGCGCGGCTATGCGGGAATCACGGCGGTCGTGCCGGGTGACCGTTCGGTAGAGGTCACGTTCGACGACCTGACGATCTGGGACGGGAGCCTGGGCGAACCGTGACCGCACACAGGCTTGCTTGCACATCACCCCCACGCGAGCTTACTCGCACGTCACCCCCACGCGAGCTTACTCGCACGTCACCTTAGGCGGGCTTGCTTGCACATCACCCCCACGCGGGCTTGCTTGCACATCACCCCCACGCGGGCTTGCTTGCACATCACCCCCACGCGAGCTTACTCGCACGTCACCCCCACGCGAGCTTACTCGCACGTCACCCCCACGCGGGCTTGCTTGCACATCACCTTAGGCGGGCTTACTCGCACGTCACCTTAGGCGGGCTTACTCGCACGTCACCCCCACGAACAGCGTGTTTTCTCCCCTCTCCCGGAGCGCAGCGAGTGGGAGAGGGGCCGGGGGTGAGGGGCTGTATCATTCGTCGTTCGGGATGATCAATTCCTGGCCGATGCGCAGTTGATCCGGGTTGGTCAGTTCGTTGGCTTCGACAATCGCGCTGATCGTGGTGCCGAAGCGCTGCGCGATGGTGAACAGCGTATCGCCCGGCTGCACGGTGTACACTTCCCCCGCACCTTCGGCGGCGCTGCTGGCGCGGGTGCGCGTGGCAGCAGGGTCATCGGTCGCTGCCGGGTCGGTTTCAGCCTGGGGCGGCGGCGGAATATAGCCGGGGCAGTTTTCACGCGGCATGATGAGTTCCTGCCCAATTTGCAGGATCGGGTTCTGCCCGGTCAGTTCAGGATTGGACGTGCGAATATCGTTCACCGCCACGTCCTGATCGATGGCGATCTGGAACAGGGTATCGCCCGCCTGCACGACGTACACGCACGCATCCTGTGGGGTGACGGTCGGGATCGCCGTGCTGCCGCCCCCGCTGGCCGCCGCACCGCCTTCGCTCAAGCCTGGTGTACTGGTCAGCGTGGGCAGGACGAGCGTCCCCGGCAGCACCGGGTCGGGCGTGATGAAACCGAGCGGGCTTCCCGGTGTGATGAACCGGATCGTCGGCGTGCCGCTGAACGCGAAATTTTCCGGCGTGGCAGTGGCGATGCTCTGCGCGTCACGGCTGGGAGTCAGGGTAGGTTGGGACTGGAAGACCGTCGGCTCGATGATCGGGATCGTCGGCGTGAGGGCGAAGCTGTCGAGCGCTTCGGGCGACGGCGTGAGCGTGGGCAGGATGGTAAAACTGCTGTCCTGGGTGGCTTCAGCGGGCAAGCTCTCCAGGGTGACGGCGGGCGCGGGATCGACCGTCTGGCCGCTGCTGACGGGAGTCGTCGTCGGGATCGTCTCAGTCTGAACGGCTTCACTGGCCGGACGAAAACAGCCCGCCGTGAACAGCAGCGCCGATGCCGCAAGTGCAGCCTTCATCCATCGGGTTGCGGACGGATGCGGCGAATGCTTCAGGATCACGCATCAACTCCTTGACATATTAACGTTCGCTAACCTACCCAGTGTACCCGTTAATCCTACTAGACAACAAACCGGGTGTACGTTAGAAATAGAGAACCTGACGGTGACGGTTCAGGGTTTCCAGGAAAGGCTGGATGGTGGCAGAAAATTCTAAACGTGTACTCGTTGTCGATGATGATCCCGAACTGCTTCACTTAGTGCGCGTTTTGCTGGCACGGCTGGGCGCAGAGGTCATGGTCGCCCATAGTGCGTCCCAGGCAGCCCAGGTCTTGAAAACGCCGCCGCTACCCGACCTGCTGATCCTTGACTTGATGCTGCCAGAAGTGAGCGGGCTGGAGTTTCTGAAACAGATTCGCGCAAAATCGTCCTTCGATGCGCTGCCCGTGCTGGTCATGTCGGCCATGATCGACCCGGATCAGATTCGCAAGGCATTGGAAGCGGGCGCAGACCGCTACCTGACCAAGCCCTACATCGCCAATAACCTGCTCAGCGTGGCGGGCGAAATTCTGCGCACCGGGCGGCGTTCCGGCACGACCTGAAGCGAACCCTCATGACGGCGGGGTCAGGCGGTAGACGACGTACCCCCCGGCGGCATATGTCCGTTCAGCGCTGAACCCAGCGGCGCTGAGCGCGTCCAGCCACACGTGTAACGCCATGTTCGATGGGGCGGGCAGATAACGGGGTTCGCGTTCCGGCAGCAGGCGCGCCCCCTCTGCCAGCGCGCCGGGCGTGGGGTAGTACACGCGGCGCTTATCGTGCCACGCGCCCATATAGTAGCCCAACGACCAGCCAAGCCAGTGATCGTAGATCACGGTGGCCGTCGGCAGCGCATTCAATGTGTCGGCCAGCGCGATGATCCCGGCAGTAGCCTCCCGTTCGGCGTTGTAGATCGAGCGGCCTTCGGCGGCCTCCCGCGCCCCGCCAATCAGCGAGAGCGTGACCGCCCCGGCAGCGACGATCAGTTCCGGCCTGCTCAAGCGCCGCCGCAGCATCCCCCACAACCACGCGCACGCCCGCGCCGCCAGCACCGCCATCAGCGGCAGCAGCGGCAGCAGATAGCGGTCATACGTGTTGAACGCGACCAGCCAATGCACGAAAAAATACCCGATCCCGAAACCGAGCAGGATCAGATCGGTCATGGTATGGCGGCGCGCCGCTTCATGCACCGTGCGCCACACCGTCGAAACCGCCAGCGTGAGCGTGAACAACAGCGTCGGCGCGCCGACGATGAACTGTCCCCACGTCAGCCATTCGCCCAGGTGCGGCAGCACTTCATCCGAACGCAGCAGCCGCCCCGGATCGTTGCGCGCCGCTGCCAGCACGAACAGCGGCGGCGATGGACGGCGCAGTGCATCCCAGGCCAGCAGCGCGGCGGCCATGCCAATCAGCGGGGCGGCCAGCCGAAATACATCACGCCGCAGTGCTGCGCCCGGCTGGATGGCGATCAGCAGTGCGCACAGCGGCAGAAAATACAACGCCTGAAATTTTGAGGCGAACGCCAGCGCCAGCCATACCCCCGCCCACAGCGGATGTCTGGCCGCGCTTTGCCACAGCGCCAGCGATGCCAGCGCCAGCATCAGCCCATCGGTGTAGGCGGATGCGCTGTAGGCGATGGCGAACGGCGAAAGCGCGACCAGCAGCGCCGCCCACAGCGCCAGGTCAGCGCGGCGGTACAGCCGCCAGGCCAGCGCGTAGACCGCCGCCACCTGCACCAGGCTGGCGAACGTCCCCGGCAGGCGGGCGGCAAATTCCCCGGTGCGCGGGTCGAAATCCGGCACGCCGCGCCCATAGGTGGCGGCGACCAGGGCATGAGACAGCGCGTTGGCATAAATCGCCAGCGGCGGCTTGTCCAGGTCGCCCAGCAAGCGCCAGTCGCCCAACGCGACGGCATCGCGTGCAAACGTGCTGAACAGCGCTTCATCCGGGTGAAAGCGTACATCGTGCGCCAGCGCGTGAAAGCGCATCGCGGCGGCCAAAAGCAGGACGATCAGCAGGCGAAGGAGCATTGGCGTAGGCGGCGCGTCAGCCCTTGTAGCGTTCGCGCAGGTAGTCGAGCGCCACCCGGTCGATCTTGTCCGGGTCTTCGCGCCGCCAGCGTTCTTCCAGGTTTTCGCTGCCCACCAGCGCATCGAAGGCGGCTTTGGCGGTTTCATCCCACACGCCGTTGACTTCCGCCCGCCAGTACCCGCCGATTTGCATCATCGCTTGCAGTTCGCGGGCAATCGATTCGTCCACCGGCAGTTGATCTTCCGGGCGCGGCTGGCCGAAAAAGACGTGATGCGCCCGCACCATCGCCGCCAGCCTGCCCACCGGGGCGGGGTCGTCGTCCACGCGCAGATCGAGATAGCGGTCATTGTCCCCGCCATAGCCGCCGCCCGCTTTGACCACCAGTACGCCCGCGCCCTGCCGCCCCCGGCTGTCGCCGCCCGCCGCATCCCCCGCCGCCAGCGCCGCAACCAGCCGATCCGCCAGCTCGCCGCTGGTGGCCGCAAACACGTCCGCCATCGCGTCGATCACGTCCGCGCCCGTGAGGATATTCCCCTGGCAGGCGAAGCCTTCGCCCGTTTTACCGCCCGCCCAGGCATAACATTTCGCGCCCGTGTACGTGACGGCGTTTCCGTGCGCATCGACGATCCCGACCTGGCGCATTTCGCGCCCTTCATCGGCACTCGTCAGCGCGGCCAGCGTATCGGCGGCGGTCATGCCTTCGCGCATCAGCGCCAGCCCATCCGCGCCGTAGCTCACTTTGGCATACGACTGGGTGGCGACGGCTCCCGCGCCCGCCTGCGCCCAGCTCACCACCGACGCGACGGCCAGAAATTTGCTGGCGACGGCCACGCCCCAGGCGTGTTCGTTCGGGTCATACGCGACAATCGAAAAAGTCATGGCATCGTCCCTGAAGCGTGTTTATCCGTACAGTACAATGAGCAACCGGTGCAGGCTGTATGTCGTGCGTGCATTGTATCCCACTTTTGGCGAGAGGACGGGGCATGATCGATTTTCGGCGGGTAAAAGCCGTGATTTCCGATATGGACGGGGTGCTGTGGCGCGGCGACCAACCGCTGGCGGGGCTGGCTGCGTTTTTCGACCGGATGCGCACCTGGGGGATTCCGTTCGCGCTGGCGACCAACAACAGCCGCCTTTCCCCGCGTGATTACGTCGCCAAGCTGGCGGGCATGGGCATCGACGGGGTGGCTGAAGCGCAGATCGTGACCAGCGGGACGGTCACGGCAGCGTATCTACAGCGGCATTTCCCGGCTGGCCGCGTGATCCATGTGTTGGGCGGCGATGGACTGCGCGAACTGGTCGCCGGGGCGGGCTATACCGTGACGAGCGATTTCGACCCGACGGCGGCGGCGGTCACGGTGGGCATGGATCAGCATTTGACGTATGCCAAGCTGAAACACGCCGCGCTCACGCTGCAAGCGGGGGCAGCGTTCATCGCCACCAACACCGATGCAACCTTCCCCGCCCCGGAAGGTTTAGTCCCCGGCGCGGGGGCAATTGTGGCGGCGCTGGCGACGGCCAGCGGCAGGACGGCAATCAGCATGGGCAAGCCGGATGCGCCGATGTTCGATGCGGCACTGGCCGCGCTGAACGCCACGCCCGAATCGGCGCTCATGATCGGGGATCGGCTGAACACCGACATCGACGGCGCGGCGGCGGTCGGCCTTCAGACCGCGCTGGTGTTGACGGGCGTATCCACCCGCGCTGATGCGGAGTCCGCCGCGCTGCCGCCCGATGGGATTTTCGACGACCTGCCCGCGCTGCTGGCAGCGTGGGCGGCAAATCAGGCTTAGCACAACGGCGGCTGATCAGCGTCCCGCACCTCATCCACTGGGGAAAACTCCCCGGCGGCGTGGTGCGCGGCGCGGATCGGTTCGGGCAGGCGGTATTTCCCGGTGCAGCGCATGACCAGATCGAGCGCCGTCGGCAGGCTTGCCAGATGCCCGACGGAGATATACACGGGTTTGGTATTCGGGCGGGTACGCAGTACTGCGCCGATCAGCTCGTCGCGGTCGGTGAGCGGCGACCATGCCCCGCGTTCGTGGGGAGGGTCGGTGTAGCGCCCGGTCAGGTGCGTTTTGCCGCAGCCAATCGTCGGTTTGTTCAGCCATAAGCCGATGTGCGATGCGATCCCGATGCGGCGCGGGTGGGCGCGCCCCATGCCATCGAAGATGTACACGTCCGGCTGAAGCGTGAGCAGTTCATGCGCTTTCAGGATCACCGCGCCTTCCCGAAAGCTGAGCAGGCCGGGGATATACGGAAACGGGGTCGGCAGCACCGCGCGGGCGGCTTCGACCAGCCGCAGCGATGGAAATGCCAGCACGGCGACCGCCGCCTGCGACATGGCGACCCCGCCCGGCGTATCCTTGACCGAGACATCCACCCCGGCCACGTAGCGAATCGCGTCGATGTCGAGCGGACGATCCGCGATCAACTGGCTTGCCAGCGCTTTTTGCAGCGCGACCGCTTCGGCGGGCGTGACCGCCCATTCATGCAGGGGTTCGGGCATGTGCTTTCCTTACTATACAGTGCCGGATCAAGGCCGCCACGCCGGGGCGATGTCCTGTGCCGCAGATGGTGCGACACTGCGCACCGCCCCGGTGTCGATGTCGATGGTGTACAAATCTTCTGGGTACTCACTCCACCCGACGGCGCACACCATGATCAGCCGCCGCGAATCGGGCGACCACGACGGATTGACGCAGTAGGTCTGCGTGGTGGGGAGGATGCGCGGCTGCGGATCGTCCGGCGCGACCACGACGACGGCGCTGGTGCGGCCTTCCAGGATGGTGAAAACGATCCAGCGCGAATCCGGCGACCAGGTGTATGCACCGAGCGTCCCGCGCATCGCCCGCGATAGATCGACCGGGTCACCGCCCGCCGCCGAAATCGCCCACAGGCGGCCTGCTTCCTGGTATGCGATCTGCGTCCCATCCGGCGACCAGACAGGCAGGCTGATGGGGTGCGGGCGGCGGATCAAAACCCGTTCCGTGCCGCTGACCAGATCGAGATGGGTCAGCGTGCCAGTTAGCGCGGGGTCGGTCAGGGTGTGGGTATAGACCAGCGCCAGGCCGTGCGGAGCCAGCGCCCCGTTCGACCCCAGGTCGCGCCGTTCGCCCGTCGTCACCTGAACGGCAACGTAGCCTTCATTCGGGCTGAAAAAATTGCGGATCGTCACCCAGTCCGGGCTGATGCAGGCGTGCCACCCGAACGTACCGCCCCCGCGCACGATCAGCCGGCGGTGCGTGCCGTCCGCATCCATGCGCGTCACCCCGCCTTCGGTCTGGAAGATCAGCGTATCGCGGTCGCTCCAGCACGGGCCGCCTTCGACGCGGGTGCCGTGACGGGAGATATTAAACAGGTTCCCCGTCGTCATATCCAGCCGGAATATCTGATACCCCCCTTCCCGCGTCGAGACGAATGCCGCTTCGCCGGAAAACGTGAGCGGGGCGGCCAGCAGCGCGGCGGCGGTCAGCGCCAGCACGCCCACGTTGAGCAGAATCGCCAGCCGCATCAAGGCCGCCATGCGGGCGCGACCTCCAGCGCGTGGGTGTGCGTCAGGCGGTGCAGGTCGCCGGATGCGCCATCGAGCAGAAAGAGATCGTACACGCCGAACATGCCGCCGCCCGCCATCGCGTTGGTGGTGTTGATGCTGATCAGCAGATAGCGGCCATCGTTCGACCAGCTCCACAGCGCGCACGAAATGAACGCCTCCAGGCGACCTGCCGCGTCGCCATCGCCCGCGACCCCGGCTTGATCGGCCAGCGTTTCGCATTCGTTGGTGTGGCGGTCGTTGAGCGCGCAGGTGTATTCGATCTGAGCGCGGGTGAGCGCCAGCGGCGCACGTTCCCCGGTGTAAATATGGTACGACTCGAACCGGGAGCCGTCGGCGTGCAGGGTTTGCACGGCCAGCGTATCCGGCGTGAGCCAGCAGATCGGCTGCTGCCCGCGCTGGCGATCCAACCGCCGCGTCACCCGTCGTTCCACGTCGATCAGGCGCAGTTCGTTGACTGCGCCCATGCTGATCCCGTAGGCGATTTCGCCCTGGGTGGGCAGGTGCGGCCCGACCCCGCGCACAGCCAGCACCGCCGCGCACCCGACGAGCGAAAGCAGCAGGATCACACGGATCATGGCCGCCACGCCGGGGATTGATCGTTACCGGGGTGATCGATGCGCGTCAGCCGCCCGGCGGCCACGTCGAGCAGGTACACATCCCATGCGCCCACGCCTTTGGTGAAGGCCAGATGCGATGAATCCGCCGACCACGCCAGGTCGAAGGGCGTGACGAGCGCCGCGGCAAAGTGGAGGGTTCCCGCCGCATCGATCACGGTCAGGTCATCGCCATTCGTGTAGGCCAGGCGCGTCCCGTCCGGCGAAAGCAGCATCGCATACACATAATCGGTCGTGATGATCGTTTCGCTTTCTCCATTCAAATCATGCCGGACGATGTGCGTCTGCCGGGGCTGGCCGTCGCGCAGCGCGGAACGCGCATACCAGATCGCGCCGCCGTCCGGCTCCCAGTTCGGGAAATTTTCGGCATCGGCGCTGTGTGACAGCGGGATCGTGCGCCCCGTTGACAGATCGTACACCGCCAGATCGACGGTGGCGGTGTGCGTCCCGCTCGAAAATGCGATGGTGCGGCCATCCGGCGACCAAACCGGACGCGGCGCACGGTTGATCGTCTCGCTGACGCAGGCGCGATCCGCTGGCGCTGCAAGGGTGAGGATACATAAATGTGAAACGCCGCCCGCCTGCCGGATGTACGCGATGCGCGTCCCATCCGGCGACCACGCCGGGGCGACTTCGTTCGCATCGGGGTTGGCCGTCAGGTTATGGACGTGCCGCCCATCCCAGTCGATCACGCGAATATCGAAGTCGTCCTCATGGAACGACGCGAACGCCAGCCGCCCGCCATCCGGCGACCACGCCGGGGCGCGGTCGCTGGCCGCGATCAGGTCGCCGGCCATCAGGTGCAGCGTGCGCCCGGAATAGCCATCGAACAGGAACAGGTCGGTATGGCGGTGCAGGTCGCTGACGTAAGCGACCAGGCGGCGCGGCAGATGGTCGGCCAGCCATGCGGCAGCGCTCAGCGCGCACAGGCTGGCCAGGACGACGAACGGGGCAATACGCAGCAGCAGATAGACCATGCCTGCATTGTACCGCGCTTTATCCCGGTTGCGGCGCAGTCTGTGCAAATACGAATTTGGTCGCGGTGCGTGGGAAATCCTGCTCGATCCACGCCAGCGCCGTTTCAGGCCGGAACACGAATATCATGCTTTTGCGCAGATCGTCGGCGGTAGGCGAATAGCCCGCATACTTGCGCGTGTATTCCGCCGCGATCCCGTCCAGTACCCCAGGCTCCGGCGCGGCCAGCACTGCCCGCCCTTCCAGGATCACCACTTCATCGCCGCTTTCCAGATGCACGCTGATGTACGGGTTCGCGCTGATGTTGCGCACCTTGACGGACGTTTTTTCAGACCCGAAGTACAGCACGCCATCGATCCACACCGCCCACACGGGCGCGCTGTGGGGGCGACCGTTCGGGCGCGTGCTGGCGATCCAGTAATTGCGCGCATCGCGCAGTTTGGCATCGACCCACGCCCATTCCAGCATTCCATCCACCCCGCCCGAAATGCCGTATTCGTGCATCCCCGGACGCATCCGCGTTGGCATCAGCATCGCCGTTTTCCTCCGCAAGCATTCATCATCGACCTCTTTATGTGGTTTTCGGCGCGGCTGTGAAGCGGATTCAGCCGGGCGGCGCATACTGACGGGCGCGTTCGGCCAGCCGCGCCGGGGCATCTGCGGGCGGGGTCAGGCTGCCAATGCTCAGCGTGCCGTCGTCGGCGCGGTCGTGAAAATCCGAACCGCCCGTCATGATCAGCCCATGCGCGGCGGCCAGCCCGCGCAGATTCAGGCGCACGGTTTCATCGTTGGCAGGATGCACCACC
Organism: bacterium; assembly: GCA_033764035.1. Classification (GTDB taxonomy): domain Bacteria; phylum Chloroflexota; class Anaerolineae; order Aggregatilineales; family Phototrophicaceae; genus Flexifilum. The sequence continues at coordinate 42,593 of JANRJJ010000011.1, read as the reverse complement.
TCCACGCCATCCAGCCCGGCGGGGATCAGCCGGGCGATCATGCCGAAGTAGTCGGCCAGTTTCGCCGGGTGCGCCAGCACTGCTGCCCCGCCCGCCGCGTGGATCAGCGTGACCGCATCTTCCGGCGAAAGCCGTTCGCGGGCGACATAGGCGGGCGCGCCGGGGTTCAGGTAGCGGGCGAACGCCTCCGCGATGCTGTCCACATAGCCGCGTTCGATCATGGCGCGGGCGATGTGCGGGCGGCCAATCGAACCGGGGCGGCGGGCGCTGTGCGCGGCAATTTCGACCACGCGCTCATAGGCGACAGGCCGCCCCAGCGCGGCCAGCTTATCGACGATGCCGCGTGCGCGGTCGGCGCGATCCTGCCGAAAACGGGCGAGCTGCGCTTGCAGCCCGGCATGGTGGATATTCACACAGTAGCCGAGCATATGCACATCGCCGGACTCGTCCTCCGCGCTCAGCTCGATTCCCGCCATCACGACCGGATTCATGAGACCGGGCGCTGCCGCGTGCTGCGCCGTTTCAATGGCAGCGCGGGCGGCGTGCTGTGCGTCGGCCACGCCATCGGTGGTATCGTGATCGGTGATGGCGATGGTGGTCAGCCCACGCTGCCGCGCCAGCGCCACGACTTCCGCCGGGGGGTACTGGCCATCGGATGCTGTGGTGTGCAGATGCAGATCGATTCGGGGTGTGCCGGACATCAACGGGGTGAACTCCAAAAAAACGGCTGCGAATAGGGCGATTCTACCGCACCCCGGCGGCAGCGCGTACAGGTGGCAGAAAACAAAAGGCGGACGAGAGAAAACTCCCGCCCGCCTGGGGTGACTATTCAGTTTTTAACGCATGGGCGCTTTACGCAGAAGCCGGCGTGCGGGGTTCGACGATGAAGCGCACCGCGGTGCGTTCCTGCCCCTCAATATCGACTTCCGTAAAGTACGGCGTGCAGACGATCTCGATCTCATCGCCTGTCAGGTAGCCGCGCGCAATCGCCAGCGCTTTCACTGCCTGGTTGACCGCCCCCGCACCAATGGCCTGCACTTCGGCGTAACGATGTTCGCGGATGACAGCGGCAATGGCCCCTGCAACCGCAGTCGAGCGAGACTTTGCAGATACCTTGATGACATCTGCGCGGGTGGGCGTGTCAAGTTCAACGAAAGAATCGTCTTCTTGCAGATAGGAAGTGCGTTCGTCGTCGTAGCGGTCGGTCATTATTGATCCTCGTCTTAGTGCGGCTTTACTGAACCGCAAAGTCGTGCATGATGGATATACCGATGTGCTGTGCAGCGCACTTATCCCCACTTTACGATTTTAACATCAAGTGGGAATGGGTAACATGGACTATCTTCGATGAAGGTCGATCCTGATGTCAGCCCGAAAGATGAAACTTCAAACATGCTGCACGCCTGCATAGAGTCGTGAGTTTTGATCACGTCTCAACGATGATCGTTTCAGGGTCGGTTTTATACCCCCTTTTGACCTATTCCTAGATACACCAATGACCGCTCATGACCCCCCCCACCATGAGGCTGAATCACGTTGTTGATCGGCGGATATCCCAATGTTAAAAAGTACGGAAATTCACAAACGGCGCAGATTTCCCAACCCATAAATCCCAACCCTGTCCATTTTTCGCAAGTCTTCGGCTAACGCCAGCTTAATAAAACGGTGACTCTTACAAACATTACGCCGCCGAAATCCCAACCTTAAAAGCGTTTTCTGCAACATTTATCCCAAGTCGGCCTGTGCGAAAATTTTAAGGTTTAGACCGCTAAAATCGGTTGTCATTCGGGGATTTTTCGATATACTGAAAGGTACACTACGGTAAATCACTACCGCGTTTGACCAACGGTCGGCCCCTGTGCGGTGCGGCCTGAAGCGAACCAAAACGAGAAAAACCGGAAAGCCAGTGCGGAGGATCGGCAGCGGTCGATCCTGACTGCTGCATATTCGTTGGTGCCGGGCGGCATTTGCCCCCTGGCAGGCCTGAAAACTAGGAATAACATGGTGAACGCGCAAGACGCTTGGGAAGCTGCATACCGCCAACTTGAACTCCAGTTGGATCGCGCCACGTTCGATACCTGGCTGCGCGATGCAGTGTTCCTGCGTGCCGAAAGCGATATGTTCACCATTGGGGTGCGCAACAGCTATGCCCGCGATATGCTTCAGCATCGGCTGTACCGGGGCATTCGCCGCGCCCTGACGGATGTGTGGCAGCGCCCGGTCGAACTTCAGTTCGAAGTGTATACCCCGCCCCGTGCCGACGGCGCGCCCGCCGACGATATGCCGCTCTTTCGCCTGCTGGCGCAGCAGGAACCCGCACCCGCGCCCGTCCCGCTGCATCAGCAGGTCGCCCGCCCACAGCGCCCGGACCTGCCAGAGAGCGAACTCAACGCCCGCTACACTTTTGATCGGTTCGTGGTTGGCACGGAAAATGAAATGGTGTTCCAGGCCGCCCTTGCCGTGAGCGAACGTCCGGCCATCGCCTACAATCCTTTTTTTATTTATGGGGATGTTGGGTTGGGCAAAACCCATCTGTTACAGGCCGTTGCACATGCGTGCATTGGGCGCGGGCTGCGCACGACCTATATCCCTTCGGAAGTGTTCACCAATGACCTGATCGATTCGATCCGGCAGCGTTCGACGGCGATGTTCCGCGAAAAATACCGCTCGACCGATGTGCTGCTGATCGACGATGTGCAGTTCATCGCCGGGAAGGACAGCACCCAGGAAGAATTTTTCCACACCTTCAACGCGCTGTATATGAACGGTAAGCAGATCGTGATCGCGTCGGATCGCCCCCCGCGTGAACTGGAGACGCTCGAAGCGCGGCTGCGGTCGCGTTTTGAAGGCGGGCTGGTGATGGATGTGCAGCCGCCCACGCTCGAAACGCGCATCGCCATTCTGCGGTCATGGGCGCGCGAACGGGGTGTCACGCTGGAACCGCGTGTCTATGACCTAATCGCCGAACGCACGCGCATGAACGTGCGCGAACTGGAGGGCTTTTTTCACCAGATGGTCGCGGCAGCCCAGTTGAGCCGTGCGCCGCTGCGCGTCGAAGCCGCCCAGGAACTGCTCGATACCTACCGCCGCCCGCGCCAGTACGTCACGCTGCGGCGCGTCGTCGAAGTGGTGGCGGAACACCACCGCCTGACCGCCGATGATCTGGTGGGGCCGCGCCGCGATGGGCATATCAACAATGCCCGGCAGATCGCCATGTATTTAGCCCGCGAACTGACAGGTGCATCGCTCTCGCAGATTGGCGATGCCTTTGGGCGCAAGCATACCACCGTGCTGCACGGGTGCAGCCGGGTCGCGGACGATCTGGAATACGACCTGGTGACTCGTGCTATCGTCGAAGAAATTCGCACCCGCCTGCAAAATGGCGATTGAATTCGCCCGGAAGGTTGAACCATGCCCCCATTCATGGGCAGCGAGCTGTTACACGGTGAACTCGTCACGCTGACCCGCCCCACCCGCGACGACATCGAAGCCTTCACAAGCTGGACTCACGACCTGGAATATCAACGACTGCTGCGGCGCGGCATGGTCTACCCGTCTTCGCTGGAAGGGATGCTGTCGTGGTTCAGCGAGATGGAACGGAACGACAAGGAAATCCCGTTCAGCATCAAAACCCTGGTCGAAGATCGGCTGGTAGGCCACCTGGTGATCAACAATATCCTCTGGCAGCCGCGGCACTGCTCGTTTTTCATCGGCATTGGCGGCGCGGCGGATCGCGGACGCGGGTACGGCACGGATGCCGTGCGCGTGATGCTCAAATATGCGTTTCTGGAAATGAACCTGCACGCTGTGCGGCTGGAAGTGATCAGCTACAACCCGGCAGGGTTTCGCGCCTATGAAAAAGTCGGCTTTCGGCTGGATGGCACGCTGCGCGCCTGGGTGTACCGGGATGGGGTGTACTACGATGTCCACACCATGAGCATTTTACGCCGCGAATGGGAAGCGCTGTACGGCTTTCCCCCGGTGGGGTATCCGTAACGCGCGCCGTCCTCATGCCACCCTAAACGCTTCTTGACAGCGTTGTAATATTTTGACATGGGTCAATTGACAATGGGGTTCAGGCGGTTTAGGATGGTTTTTATCGCGTTGTTGGGAAACATGATGAACCGTAAACGGACACTCTATACCCGTATTCACCTGTTCTCCGTGCCAACTTTCTGGACAGGAATGGCACGATTGTTCGACCCATTTGGCACGTTGAACACATACAATACCGCGCCATCGGACTCAAAGGCGGATTATGATGCGATCCGTTCCGATTGGCTGACCATTGGCGACAGCATTCGGGATGCAATGCACCAACACCATCGGCAGATGGGCTGATAATGGAAAGCTTTCCACCAGCAGATAATTCAGCATCGACGGAAAATGAGTCCACAGATCGCAGTACGCCTCCGCCCATCATTGAAGTTCCGCCGCAAATTCTCGAAGGTTTGCCGGAAGATAAACGGGAAAGCATTAGGAAAGAATGGCAGCGAAGCTTCGGCCTGATGGCGGTTGAAGTCAGTTCAGGGCCGCTGCCTTCTCCTAAAGTTCTGAAAGGCTATGAAGAGGTACTCCCCGGAAGCGCCGAACGCATTCTAACGATGGCTGAAAAACAGCTCGATCACCGTCAAAAAATGGAAAGCGCGGTGGTGTACCAGGGGCTTTCACAAGCACGCCTGGGGTTGATATTCGGCTTTATCATCCTGCTTATCGTGGTGGTTGGCGCGATAGGTTTACTGCTTCTACAGCGGACATTAGAAGGCTTTGCCCTCGTCATAACTGCGGCGGTAGGAGCAGCGGCGATCCTGATCCGCGCTCAACGCCGGGGACGCGCTGAACTGGACGAAAATCGCCGCAACCTGGATCGCACGGAAGAGGATACCGATACCGCTACAGCATCCCTCCCGGATGTATCTGCCCCAAAACGCTAAAGGCACTTGACGAAGATTCAGCCCCTCAGCCGACCACCCGCGTCGGCAGCGGTTGGCCGCTCCAGGGAGCCTGGAAGCTTGGCTGCATCGTTTCGACGGGCAGCCACAGGAACTGACACCCGATCATGATTTTGTAATACGCCGCGCTTTCGTCCACGCCGATCACCCAATAGGTTCCCGCGTTCACCGTCACCGTGCTAAGGTCGCCAGGGCGGTAGTAGGCGCGGGTCGCGTTCGGCAGCGCGCCGACGATGGAACCGCTGGGGAGCGTGGGGCAGAACGACGCAAGAGACGCAAGAAAGGGCGTGCTGCCGACCAGCGGTATCGATTCGCAATCCGGGTTGACCGACGCGGGGTCGAACACGAGTTCAGACAGCACGGGCGCACCATCGTTGATGAGCGCGATCACATCGGGATCGTTCACGCTCCCCAGGGGCGCGACCGTTTGCAGGTCGATCAGCCGGACGACGAACGGGCGTGTGAACGGAGCCAGCGCAAGGATGCTGTTCGGCGTGACCTGAAAGAAATTGACCTCTCGTTCGACCAGGTCGAGCGCAAACGCCCCGTTCCCTGCAAAGATCAGCGTGCCGTTGGCATCGACGATGGTGTAGGCATAGTGATCCTCACCATCGCCGTCATCGGTATCCGCGAGCAGTTCCAGCTTGAAGACATAAGGGGTGTCATAGCACCCCTGAAGACCGGGGACATTGATCGAGGCGAAGGTGACAGAGCCATCACTCCCCGCTATGATTGGCAGTGCGGCGGCGGCAAGCGCGAAAAGCGCCACGATGATGAGGGTGAAGCGGCGAAGGGTGCGCGACATAGCGTGTAGGTTCCTTTTCAGAAATGCATGATTACAAATCGACTTACACACTATACCGCAATGTGTTTCGTAATGTCAACTACCCTGCCGAATCAATTGCGAAATGCGTTACGCCCGGTGCCGCCGCACATAGTCCTCTAGCTGGGGGATCAGGGCGCGGATCGCATTTCCCCGGTGGCTGAGCTGATTTTTCACGTCCATGTCCAGCGCGCTCAGCGCCACATCGTACCCCCGTGGGATGAACACGAAATCATAGCCGAACCCGACCGTGCCGCCTTCAGTGGGCGCATGGGCGATTCGCCCCTCCACCACGCCCAGTGCCGTGATCGGCGGTTCGGCATCGCCCGGCGTGACCAGTGCCGAAATACACTTGAACCGGGCTGTGCGCCGTGCGTCCGGCACGCCTTCCAGTTCACCCAGCAGTTTCATGTAGCGGTCACGGTCGCCCCCGGTGGCATAGCGCGCCGAGTACACGCCCGGCCTGCCCTCCAGCGCATCGACTTCAAGGCCGCTGTCATCGGCCAGCACAGGCCGCCCGCACAGGTCGGCATAGGCGCGGCCTTTGTGAATCGCATTCGCGGCATACGTATCATACGGTTCTTCGACTTCGACATCGCCCAGGCCAACCGCCGCCAAATCGAGCAGCGTCACGGGCAGGTGCGCCAGCAAGACCTGATATTCACGCCGCTTTCCGGCATTCCCCGTCCCGATCACGATCTCCAGCATGGGTACGACTCCTCAATCACAATGATCACGGCGCGAGCAGCGGGATCACGCGCCACAGCACATACAGATTCAGCGGGATTAACCCGCACAGCGGGATCACCGCCAGCGCCCGCGCCGGGCTGCGCGCCGCTTTGAAAAACAGCCCCCCCAACGCATCCAGCCCCCACCCGGCCAGGATGCCAAACGGGATGAGCAGGGGGAACAGATAGCGCCCCTGAAGCTGGTAGAACGACGTGTTGTAATAGGCATACTGCGCCAGCGCCAGCGCGATGACCGCCCACAGAATCGCCCACATCAGCGGACGATGCGCGGCGGCTGACCGTCCCCGCCGCACGAAAGCCGCACCGATCCCGACAGCGATGATCGCCAGGCCGATCCCGATCAGCGTGTACGCCCACCCCGGCAGCGGCAGCGCCATCCAGCCGAACTGCCCCCAAAAGCTGTTGAAGGTGGTTTCGGCGGCGCGGCGCAGATATTCGCTCCACCCCACCTCCGCGATCACGTCCGCCGTGCGCAGTTGGCCGGTCACGACGGCATCATGCGCGCCCAGCCCGAAAATATCCGGCCAGCCGTATACGATGATGTTGCGCACCCACCAGATCGCGCCGATCAGCAGGGCGGGCAGGCCGAACGCCAGTCCATTGCGGATCAGCACCCCCCACGAACGGGCGCTGGAAGCATCTCGCGTCGCCAGCCAGCGCAGCAGGATCGCCAGCGGCATGACCAGCCCCAAAAGCAGGGAATTGGCTTTGGTCAGCACGCCGACTCCGGCGATCACGCCCAACGCCCAGGCCGGAACCTTTGCACCGCGCAGATACAGCATCGTCGCCAGCAGCCCCGCGCCGATCACGACATCCGCCGCCGCATCGTTGTTGACCGATCCCAATATGGCGAGATGCTGCGGGATGAACGCGACCAGCGCCGCCGCGCCCAGGGCGACGACCGGGCGATCCGCGAACATGACCCGCGCCGTGCTGTACGCCAGGATCACGGCGATCCCGCCCAGCAGTGCCGACCACAGGCGCACCGCCAGCAGGCTTCCGCCGCTGGCCGCATAGACGACCGTGCCGCCCAGGTAATAGAGCGGCGGCTGATGATCCTCATACTGTACCGCCGCCAGCCGATTCAGCAGCGCGGGGTCGAAACGGGCGCTGGTCAGTTGGCTCAGGTACGCCTGATCCCAGTCCCCCGGCGCGATGACCGGGCAGCAGCCTGCCGCCGCGACCTGGGCGATAACCTGAAAATGCGCGGGTTCGTCCGGTGCCTGCCATGCCGGGGTGCGCACTGCGTAGCCGACGACCAGTCCGGCATACACGATCAGGATCGCGCCGAGCAGGATCGACGGCCAGCGGGAAGGGGTCAGGGGCGGTTCATGCGGGTGATTCAACGGCATCTACATCCTTTGTGTGAAGCGTTTCCGTCCGCACTGCGCAACGCCGCAGCACCGCGTGCGTATAGTTCCGCGAGCGATTATACTCATAGACATACCGATACGTGGAGAAGTTGCGCGCATGGCGACGAACAACGAGCGTTTGCAGGAAGCCTACCGTTTGATCCGTGAAGGGCGTAACACTGCCGCCCAGGAACTTTTGCTCCCGCTGGTGCGCGAACAGACCTGGAATGCCGATGCGTGGTGGCTGCTGGCAAACGCGCTGGGCGACAGCCCCGGCGCGGTCTACGCACTTCAGCAGGTGCTTTCGCTGCGCCCCGATGACGAACGCGCCCGGCGGCTGCTTGAACGGCTGCAAACCAAAGGGCTGAAGGCCGAAACGCCGTTCGCCAGCCCATTCGCCAGCATCCCGGCAGTCCAGCCAATGCCCGCCGCCGACGATTTCAGCGATTTTTCGCCGTCGAATGCTTCCTCCACCGACCCGTTCGGTTCGTCCGTCAGCACTGCATCGTCCGGCGGCGCATCGCCCGACCCGTTCGCGGGCGTGCCGAAAAGCGGCGAGAAGCGCAAAAATGATTTTTCCTATCCATCGTCATCACCGGGGTACCCGCCGCCCCGCGCTCGCGCTGGGACTCACCCATGTGTGGTGGTGCTGGCGTTCATCGGCGCGCTGACGCTGGTCGCGTGCAGCTTGTGCGGTCTGATCTTCATCAGCGGGGCGGGGTCGTTCGGGCAGGCGATGACCGAAGCGTTCGGGACGCTGGAAAACGATCCCGAATTCGCCCAGGCGATGGAAGTCTTTGCGACCCAGGGATTCAATTTCAATTTCGACAGCAGCGGTGGGTTCAGCAGCTTCAGCGGCACACTGGCGAGTCCGTCGGTGCTGCCCGCACGCCTGCCCGGGGATGCAGCCGCCCAGGGCGAGACCGAATACGGCGCATCCGAACGGGCGACGCTGGCGGATGATACCCTGCACACCTACACTTTCACCGGGACGGCGGGCGATACGGTCATAATCACGTTCGACAGCATTGAAAGCCTCAGCGCGTTTGACCCGGTGGTGGGGCTGTATGACCCGGCGGACAACCAGGCTGCGTTCGATGACGACGGCGGCGAAGACCGCAATGCGCGGCTGACCTATACGCTGACCGAGACGGGCAAGTACACAATCGTCGTGGGCAGTTGGAACAATTTAGGCGGACAATACGTGCTGGCGCTGGCGCGTGAGCGCTGATGTGCGTCCCGTTGAGCGCGAAGGGCTGGCTACAGTTCGGAACAATCCCACATAAAGCCGCACCGTTCACAGCGGACTTTACAGGCACGGCGGATCGTCGGATGATCGCACGCCGGGCAGACCGTCGCCAGCGTATAGTTGAGGATCGGCACAGAAGGTCGCCGCACTGTATAGCGGGTCGGCGGTGAACTGTCAGAATCCCCCGCATCCTGGGGGAGCGGGTTTGATCGGTATTCAGAAGTCATGGTCTGCGCTCCGGGCAAAATGCGCCTACAGCCGATACAATAAAAAACGGGCATCCAAAACAGGATACCCGTCCAGTGAAGTGCGGCGAACCTCACGGTAGTGAGGCGACGACCGGATTCGAACCGGTGATCAGGGTTTTGCAGACCCATGCCTTGCCACTTGGCTACGTCGCCGAATGTTCGTATTATACGGCTTTAACACACGCCTGGCAAGCCTTAGCCCAGACCATTTGGGTGCGATTGGACCGTCATGAATGATCAACCAATGAGCGAACGCGGGAGCGATGAACGCGATCCCGAACCCGTGTTGAACGACCCCGGCACCCTGCCCCCGGCTTCCCTTTCGGAAGACGCGGCTGCTGAAACTGGCGATCAGGATGCAAATGCGCCGGACGTTTCCGCCCAACCCGATGAACCCGAACTGGCCGAAGTACGCACCGTGCCAGAAACCGACGATGAACCCGTGCGCATGTCGATTTGGGCGGAATATGTGCCTTCAACTGCGCCGGAGGCCGACATCGATGCGGCGCTGGCGGCGGTCGCATCGTTGGGCGCGCTGACGACCACCGACGACTCCGATACTGCTGCCGAATCGCACCCCGATAGCTATGCGGATGACGACGCGGCCACCGCGCCCGCCGATGAGCTGGAGGCCGATACCCTGCTGTTCCCGCCGGGACGGACGGCCAATACTGCCGCCGCGCCGCTTGTGGATGCGGCGCATATGGATGCGTTCGACGCGGTGGACGATGCCCGTTCACGCCGCACCGCCCGGCCTGCCCCATCCCGCAGCGCCGCCGCATCGATGGCCGTGCCGCCGCTCACCGGGTTACGGCGCGGCAGCCCTGGGTCGCTCATCCCTGGCCTGGCGCTGATCGGCGTGGGCGCATGGCTCACCTTCGCCACCACGACGGGCGCGGCGGTCGATCCACTGGTGCTAATCGGGTTCGCCGTCGGCGTGGTGATCCTGTCGCTGTTCGGCTACTGGGCGGCCAGCGGACGCTGGTCACGCGGGGCGCTGTTCACCGCCGCGTTCGTCCTGCTCGCCGCCGGGCTGTGGATCGTCACCGCGCCGCCGCCCGCGCTCAACCTGAACATCGGCGTGCCGCTCACCCAGGCGTACCCGCTGTTCGCCGCCGCCGTCGGCATCGCCATGCTGGTCGGCGGGCTGCTGGCGCGTCCGCGCACACGGGCGACGTTCGCGCCGGGGCTGGTGCTGCTCACCGCTGGCGTGGTCGGGTTTCTGGTCACGCTTGGCATCATCCCAACGGCGGTGCTGGAAACCGCCGCGCCGCTCTGGTTCGTGCCGTTTGTGCTGCTGGTGATCCTGTGGCTGCTCCCGGTGATCTTCCGGCTGCGGGATCGGGGCTAGCCCGGTGCGCCTTGCCATCGATGCCAGCCGCACCACGACAGCCCGCGTCACCGGGACGGAACGGTACGCGATCCAGATCATCCGTGAACTGTTACGCCTGAACGACCAGCACGAGATCGCCCTGTATTTCCGCCATACGCCCGCCCGCGACCTGTTCCCGGCGGATCACATCCTGCGCCCGGATGCGGTCACGCGGCGGGTGATCCCATTCCCGCGTGCGTGGACTCATGTGCGCTTCGCGGCAGCGCTGGCGCTGCACACGCCCGACCTGACCTGGGTGCCGGCGCATACCCTGCCGTTCGCGTTTCCGGGGCGCGCCGCCGTCACCGTGCATGACCTGGGCTACCGCTACTTCCCGGATGCGCACCCCGCCGGGCAGCGTGCCTACCTTGACCTGACCACGCGCACGAGCGCACGACGCGCCGCCGTGGTGCTGGCCGACAGCCAGGCCACCGCCGACGACCTGACCAGCTTCTACCGCATCAGCCCGGCCAAAATCCGCGTGATTTACCCCGGCGTGGATGCCCCGCGCATCGGGGACATCGACGCGGTGCGGCGTAAATATCGCCTGCCGGAACGATATTTCCTGTTCCTGGGGACGCTTCAGCCGCGCAAGAATATCGCCCGGCTGGTGGAAGCGTATGGCGAATGGCGCAACGTGCATCGCGCTGACCCGGCGGCGCTGGTGCTGGCGGGCGGGGAAGGCTGGCTGTATGACCCGGCATGGACGGCGGACAAGCCCGGCGTTTACGTCACCGGGTACGTGGATGAAGCCGATAAGGGCGCGTTGTATGCGGGCGCTTTGGGGTTGGTGTTCCCGTCGCTGTATGAAGGCTTCGGCTTTCCGGTGCTGGAGGCGATGCTGTGCGGCTGCCCGGTGATCGCTTCGACCACATCGAGCCTGCCCGAACTGTGCGCCGATGCCGCCCTGCTGATCGACCCGTTCGACGTGGGGGCGATGGCCGCTGCGATGACGCGCCTGAGCGATGATCCCGCTGTGCGCGACGGCCTGATCGAGCGCGGACGCGCCCAGGCGCGCCGCTTCACCTGGGAATCGGCGGCGCGGGCGGCGCTCGCCGCGTTCGAGTCGGTGGGCTGAACCATGCGCTTACTGGCCGTCCAGTTGGGCGATATTGGCGACCTTGCCCTGACTACCCCGGCACTGGGCGCGATCCGCGAACGCTGGCCGGATGCGCACATGGCCGTCCTCACCCCGCCGCACGCCGCGCCCATTCTGGAGGGGACGGGGCTGGCCGACGACGTGATCCCGTTCCGGCGGCGCGCCCTGAGCGGCGCGGCGCTGTTCCGTCCCGCTGAACTGCGGGCGGCCTTCGCGCTGGCGCGGCGGCTGCGGGGCGGGCGCTATGACGCGGTGATCTTCTTTCACAGCTTCACCACGCGGGCGGGCGCGCTCAAGTTCGCGGTGCTGGCGCTGGCCGCGGGCGTGCAGCGGCGGATCGGTCTGCAAAACGGAAACGGTTTCTTTCTGACCGACTCTGTGCCGGATCACGGCTTCAGCGAAGGCCGCGCCGCCGCGTGGCTGCGGCTGGTACAGCGTCTCGGTGTGCAGCAGGTCGATCCCCGCGCCCGCATCGGCATCGCGGATGCGCCGATCCCCCCGAAAACTGCCCCGTTCCGCATCGCCATCCACGCGGGCAGCGGCGGCGCGCCCGCCCGCCGCTGGCATCCGGCGCAGTTTGCCGCCGTCGCGGACGCACTGCATACCCGCTTTCAGGCGGAGATCGTGTTCCTGGGCGGGCCAGGCGATGATACATCCGCCGTCACCGCTGCGATGCACACCCCCTACACCGACCTGACTGGCATGACGACGCTGGCGGGGCTTGCGGGCGTGCTGAGCGCGTGCGATCTGTTCATCGGCGCGGACAGCGGGGTGATGCATATCGCGGCGGCGGTCGGTACGCCCATCGTGGCGCTGTTCGGCCCCAGCAATCCCCAGGCGTGGAGTCCGCACGCGCCGCCAAGTCGCCTGCACATCGTGCGGGCGGGCGTGGCGTGTTCGCCGTGCATGTATGTCGGTCATGAACTGGGCGACCTGAACGGCTGCGCCGCCCGTACCTGCATGGCGCTGATCACGCCCGCACACGTAGTCAGCGCCGCGTCCGGGCTGCTCGATGGCCAGCCCCCCCCAGCGCCCGCCCCGATCCGGCAGCGACCGACCGACCCGCCAAGCCTGTCGATCCTGGGGATTCCCGTCAGCCGCATCACGTATGACGGCTGGATGGCGCTGATTGCCCGGTGGATGACCGAAACGGACGGGGCGCTTAAGCACGTCTGCACCGTCAACCCGGAAATGATCATGATCGCCCGCCGCGATGCGATCTTCCGCTGGATTTTGCGCCGTGCTGATCTGACCGTGCCGGATGGAGTCGGCCTGTTGTGGGCGGCCAAACGCGCCGGGTCGCCGCTGCCCGAACGGGTGACGGGTTCCGACGGCGTGCCGCGCATCGCCCAGGAAGCGGCAGCGCACGGCTGGCGGCTTTTTCTGCTGGGCGCTGCGCCGGGCATTGCCGAAACCGCCGCCGCCCGGCTGACGGCACGCCACCCGACGCTGAAGATCGCCGGGACGTATGCGGGCAGCCCCGCCCCGGAGGAAGAAGCCGCCATCGTCGAACGCATCAACGCCAGCGGCGCAGATCTGCTGTTCGTGGCGTATGGCGCGCCGGAACAGGACAAGTGGATCGCCCGCAACAGCCCCCGGCTGCGCGTGAAAATGGCGATGGGCATCGGCGGGACGCTCGACTTTATCGCCGGGGCGGTGCCGCGTGCGCCGGGGTCGTTCCGCCGCCTGGGGCTGGAATGGCTGTACCGTCTGATCTTGCAGCCCTGGCGCATCCGCCGCATGATGCGCCTGCCGCGTTTCGCCGCCGCCGTGCTGCTGGAACGCCGTTCGACCGAACCGCAAACCGCAGCGCGGGGACAAGGACATGATGCGCGATGACCGCTGACCTGCACGCGCTGATCGCCGCCTTCAGCGGCCAGCAGATCATGGTGATCGGCGATGTGATCCTGGATGAATACCTGATCGGCAGGGCGGCGCGCATGAGCCGTGAAGCGCCGATCCCGGTGCTGGAATTTGAAGAACGCCGCGTGATTGCGGGCGGCGCGGCCAACCCGGCGGCCAATATCGTCGCGTTGGGCGGCGCGGCCTGGATGGTCGGCGTGGTCGGGGCGGACGCGGAAGCGGTCACGCTGCGGCAGATTCTCGATAAGAAGGGCATCCACTGGCGCGGGCTGATCGAAGACCGGGCGCGGGCGACCACCGTCAAGACACGGGTGATGGCGCAGATGGGGCTGCGCTTCCCGCAGCAGGTGGCGCGCATCGACAAAGTGGCGCGCCACCCCATCGCGGGCGATGTGGAACAGCACGTCTGTGAATACATCACGCAGCACGCCGGGCATAGCGGCGCGAAAGCGTGCCTGTTCTCCGATTACGGCGGCGGGATCATCACCCCGGCGGTAATCGACAGCGCCCGCCGACGCGCCGCCGAAGACGGGATGATCCTCACCGCCGATGCACAAAGCTATCTCGACAAGTATCGCGGCTTCGATGTGGTCAAGTGTAATGCCGACGATGCCGCCGCCTTCACCGGGCGGGCGCTGCACACCCCCGCCGATTTTGAGGCGGCAGCGCGGGAACTGTGCGCGGCGCTCGATCTGCGCGTCGGCATGGTGATCACACGCGGCGGCGATGGCGCGACGCTGGCACAGCCGAACCGCCCGGCGCTGCACATCCCATCGCCGCACGTCAGCGACGTGTTCGATACCGTCGGCGCGGGCGATACGCACATCGCCGTGATCACGCTGGCGCTGTGCGCAAGCGCGGCGCTCATGCAGGCGGTCACGCTGGCGAACGCGGCCAGCAGCATCGTCGTACAGCATGTGGGCAATTATGCGCCCACCCCCGGCGAACTGATCGCAGTCCTGTGAGCAGTGCTGCTACAGCGCGTACAGATCGCCGTATTTCGCCTTCAGGTAGCGGATCAGCGGCGCGACCTGCAAGCCCGTCCCCGTCGCCCGTTGGAGCAGTTCATCAGCCGTGAACTTGCTGCCGTACTGGTATACGTTCGTTTTCAGCCAGGTGTGCAGCGTGCCGAACTTCCCCTGGCCAATTTCGGCGGGGATTTCCGGGTGCGCTTGCAGCGCCGCCTCATAAAACTGCGCGCTCATCAGGTTGCCCAGGGTGTAGCCCTGAAACGCCCCGCCGATGATCCCGCCGTACCAATGCACATCCTGCAAGCACCCGTCTTTGTCGTCCGGCGGGGTGATGCCCAGGTCGGCGGTATAGCGGTCGTTCCAGGCACGCGGCAGGTCGTCGATTTCCAATGTGCCTTCCAGCAGCGCCAGTTCCAGGTCGAACCGCAGCATCACATGCAGGTTGTACGTCACTTCGTCCGCATCCACGCGAATCAGCGACGGCGTGACCTTGTTCACGGCGCGGTAGAACGTCTCCAGCGGCACATCGGCCAGCGCGTCGGGGAAATACGCCTGCGCGACCGGGTAGTAATGTTCCCAGAACGCCCGGCTGCGCCCGACGATGTTTTCCCAGGTGCGCGATTGACTTTCATGCACCCCGGCAGATGTCCCGGATGCCAGCGGCGTGCCGTCGTAAGCCGGGTCGATTCCCAGCTCGTACAGCGCATGACCCGCTTCATGCGCGGTGCTGAAGAACGCATCGACAAAATCATGCTCGTTCACGCGGGTCAGGATGCGAATATCGCCGCTGTTCATGCGGATCATGTACGGATGCACCGTTTTATCCTGCCGCCCGCGTTCAAAATCGTACCCGTAATCCTTGATCACCGCCTCCCCGAACGCGATCTGTGCCGCTTCGGGAAAGAAGCGCTTGACGACGGAATCATCGGCGGGCGGCTGTGTCGTGATCGCCCTGACAAGCGGGACGAGCTGTTCGCGCAGCGCTGCGAATACCGCCCGGATGGTAGCGGCTTTCATGCCGTAATCGGCCTCATCGATCAGCGGGTCCGCGATGTGTTCGTACCCGCCGTAATATTCCGCGATGCGGCGGCTGTAATCGAGCGTCTTTTTGAGCAGGTCGCGCACCATGCCGAAATCGTTGGCGGGGCGGGCGCGCGTCCAGGTTTCATAGGTGGTCGCTTGATGGGCGCTGAATTCGCCCACGAATGCGGTCGGGATTTTCGTCGCCCGGTCGTAGTTGCGCCGCGTCACGCGGATCAAGGCCGCATCGTCATGATCGTGCGGGAGGCTTTCGGCATACGCGCTCAGCGAATCGAGCAGGTGTCCCGTCTCCGCCGCCGTAAATTTTTCGTGCGCAAGCTGGTTCAGCGCCGCCAACTGACGGCCACGCGCTGCCTGGCCGCCCGGCGGCATGTACGTCGTCATATCCCAGTACAGGACGGCTCCGGCTTTGCCCAGGTCGTCGATCTGCCCCAAATGCTGTTTCAGGCGTACCAATGCTTCCGGCGCTTCGTGTGCGGTGTGCGTCACGGCCTATCCTCCATTTGAAGTTTTTTGAATAACCAAAATGATCATACACTAATCGTATGTCGATTGTCGATCCGGTCGGACGAGAGAAGGAATGCCTATGGCTCCGCCCACGCTGGAAGACCCGCTGCCGTTCTACCGGACGGTATGGCTGATCGTCAGGCAGATTCCACACGGGCAGGTCAGCACGTATGGGCAGATCGCGTCGATGATCCCGCCCCCGGACGGCATCGCCCCGGACGAATACGCCGCCTATGGCGCGCAGATCGTCGGGTATGCCATGAACGCGGTGAGCAGCCGCGATGACCCGGAAGTCCCCTGGCACCGGGTGATCAACAGCAAGGGCGGCATCGCCATGAGCGATACCAACCCGTCTGCGGCCATCCAGCGCGGACGGCTGCGCGCCGAAGGGGTGATTTTCAACGCCAAAGAGCTGATCGACCTGTCACAGTTCGGGTGGGCGGGACCAGACCCGGCCTGGATCGCCGCGCACGACCTGCTCACGCCGCGTCCGTTGGGCAAAGCCGGGCAGAAGCCGCCCGCCGCTGCCCAGGACGACGATCCCGACGATGAATCGCCCACACAACTGAGTCTGTTCTGATGGAGGACGCTCCCAAATGCGCCGTATGCCGTTCGTAATGCTGTTCGCCCTGTGCCTGTGGACGGTTTCCGCCGCCGCCCAAACGCCCGCCGCACTGCCGACCATAGCCGAAACGCTTGAAAGCGACCCGCGTTATCAAGACGTGTTCGCGCTGTACCAGGCGCACGCCCCGGAACTGCTCGACTCATTGAACGACCCATCACGCGGCTGGACGCTGTTCGCGCCCGCCAATGGCGCACTGGAACGCATGGCGGACGTGGCAGGCATCGACCCGGCAGCACTGGCGGCGGATACCGACCGCATCCGGGCGATCCTGCATTATTTGCTCGTCCCCACGCGGCTCAAACCGGACAGCCTGGGCTACGTCGATTATGGGCAGATTGGGACGATGCTGGTGGATCACGCGCTCAGCTTCGCCAACAACGGGGCGAACGAGCGCGCCGATTTCGTCGAAGCGGCCTGGGAAGGGGTCGAATTCACCGCCAACGGGGTGATCTTCCAGTTGGACGACATCCCATTTCCGCTCAGGTTCAGCGATTTAGGAGCCAGCCCCGATTACCTGGTCACCACCGATGTGCTGCAACTGCCCGATTTCAACCCGAATTCGCGCCGCCTGCCGGATGTGCTGACGGCGCTCGAATCCGCCGGGAATTTCACCTACATCACCCGCTATCTGCGGCATAGGCCGGATCAACTGGCGCGGCTGGAGGATGGCGGTGTGTACACCTTCCTTGCCAGTACCGATCCGGCATGGCTTGACATGTTCGGCACGCCCGAAGCCATCGAAACATTTCTGTTTGCCGATGTGGCCGAAGGCGGCTTCGATGCGGCGGGGGCGATGTTCGGCCAATCGACGCTGACGGGCTATTTCACGGGCGATTACATGGCCGTCTTTTCCCAGGAAGGCCTTGCCCAGTCGTTCAAGACCATCGACGATTACAGCTATGTCAGCGTCACCGCGTTGATAGACGCAGGCAGTGAACCAGGGATAGGCCTGTACGGCCTGTACGCGCTTGGCACGCCCATCACCGCCCGCAATGTCATGATCTACCCACTGGAGTGGGTGCTGCTGCCCGGCTGAAACATCGTCCGTGAACCGACACTGCGTCGGTATGCCGACACTGCGTCGGTATGCCGACGCACAATGGCTCACAGCCAGCCCTGCCGCCGAAAGAACCAGGCGATGCCAAAGCTCATCGCCAGCGTGACGGCCACAATGAACACGAATACCGCCGCCCCGCTCATCGGAATCTCGAATTCCGGGCTGGTCGTGACGAAATTCAGCCCGAACAGCCCGACGATGAACGTGGGCGGCAGGAAGATCATCGACAGCACCGTCAGGCGGCTGACGGCTTTCGCCAGGTTCGATGCCTCCTGGTTTTCGATCAGGTCCAGCACATTGCTCGCCAGGTCGCGCTGCGCGTCGATCACGTCGTAAATGCGCAGCAGCCGTTCGTACAGATGCCGGAACAGGTCGCGGTCATCCGGCGATGCGGTAATGCGTTCCTCGCCGATCATGTTGCTGATCACCTCACGCTGCGGCGCGACCATCTGCCGCAGGTTGATCAACTGCTGCTTGATACGAAAGACCGACCGCTGAAGCGAACGGTCGCCATCGCTCATCGCTTTTTCTTCCAACGAATTCAGTTGGTTGCTCAGCCGGTCGAGCAGCGGATAGTACGAATCGACGACCGTCTGAATCACCATGTACAGCAGGTACGCCAGCCCGCGCAGCCAGTAATCGGTATTGGCCGCCACCCGGTCATACGCGCCCTCCACCGCCGACGCGCTCTCTTTGCGCACCGTTAGCAGCCAGTTCACCCCAATCAGGCAGTGAATTTCATCGCCCGTGACCGTGGTCTGTTTCACCGTCGGCTGAAACAGCGAGAGAAACAGGTAATCCGGGTAGGCGCGCAGCATCGGGCGGCGATCATCACGCGCCAGGTCGCCCATCACCGCCGGGTGTAGGTGGAACTGTTCTTCCAGCCATTTCAGGTCTTCGGCATCCGGGTTGACGGCATCGATCCACACGACCGCGCCTTCCGCCAGGGCTGTCTCCAGCGATGCTTTCGACAGATTACGCCGCAGTTTGATTTCCGTTGGGGCTTCCGCATGTGATTCCGATTGCAGGACGACTTCAGCAGGCGCAACCAGCGAGCGCAGCATTGAGACCATTCTCCTGTTTCCTCCGAACATCCCATATTAGGGCAGATTTTCCCTTCTACCCAACAGGCTTTCGGCGGAAGCAAAAAGGGTATCGGGATTGGGTTGTGCCTAAGCCTGCTGCCCCTTGACTTGCAGACGAATTTTCGGGCAGGCGTTGTTCATGTAGCCCTTGAAGTTCCAGATGATCTGTTCGGGTTGGGTGTTCGCGGCGGTATCCCACGCCCGTGCGGTCACCTGGTAATCGCCTTCGGGCAGGTCGAAGCCCGCCGACCACAAGCGCCACGCAAACGGGAGATCGTCGCCGTGCAGGGCGGCCTGCACCCAGGTCGCGCCGCCATCAGTCGAAACATCCACCCGCGCCACCCCGCGCCCGCCGCTGAGCGCGTAGCCTTTGATCGTCACGCGCCCCGGCGGCACAATGGCGCGATCCTGGGGTTCGGCAATCGCCGCATTGACGGCCAGTTCGCCCAGCATGAGCGCGGAGTCCCAGTCGGCGGTTTCGGGCTGCACATGCGATGGGAACAGTTTATAGGCCTGCGCCTGGTAATAATTGGTGGATGGTGTGGGCTGCACGACGATGCGCGTCACCCATTTCACGCTGCGCGCCCCAATGTAGCCCGGTACAAAGACGCGCAGCGGATACCCATGATCGGGCGGGAGCGGCGCACCGTTCAGGCGGTCGGCCAGCAGGGTTTCGGGCGCAAGCGCTTTTTCCAGCGGGATCGACCCGCCGTACAGGAAGGTATCGCCGTCTTTTTCGCATTCATCCGCGCCGATGAACGCCGCGTGCCAGCCGTCGAAATGCCCGCCTTCCACCCCTGCCGCGAACAGCACATCGCGCAGCCGGAACCCGCTCCATACCCCGTTGCTGACCGCTTCCCGATCCCAGATCAGTTCACCGGGGATCGGCGCGATCTGCTGCATTTCCACGCGGCGGTTGCCCGCACATTGCAGCACGGCGGCCAGCTCGACGCGCTCGAACTTCGCGTCCAGGTCGGCCAGCGACAGGATGTACGGGCGCGGGGACACGCCTTCGACCGTCAGACGGTACGCCGCCGGGTCGATGTGCGGAACCGCGCCATGACTGCGCACGAAAAAGCGTGCCGTTGGGGTGATAGGCGTTTCGACCAGCGCCGATGACTCCGCGCCGCCATTCAGCGGGTCGGTTTCCAGCGCCCGAAACGTCGCATCCTTGCCGGGTATCCTGCCTGCCATACCACAATCCTTCTATGTGATGCCCAGGGCGGCGGCGATGTCGTCGGCGTGCTGTTTTTCATGAATGGCCATGATCTTCAAAAACTGGCGCACGCTGTACACGTTCAGCGTAGCGTGCCGTCCTTTGGCCGCCCACTGTTCATCGGTCAGCGTTCCCGCCCACGCCAGCAGTTCGGCGCGGATGGCCGCCAGTTCTTCCCGCGCGCTTTCGGGCGGGGTATCGGCACGCTTTTCGACCGAACGGCGGTTGTAGCGGTCGATGTCGAAATCCGCCGGGACTCCTTCGCTGCCCGCCGCGATCCCCTGGGCGGTCTTGAACATCCCGCCTTCGGAAATTGCCAGGTGGGTGACGATCTGCCCAACGTTCCACTGCGCACCGTCGCTGTACACCTGGGTCGCCCAGCGATCCCCCACCTGATCCAGGATGCGGTTCAGGTGCGCGCGGGACTCCTCCAGCGCGGCGCGGACTTCGGGTAACGGGTTGGGAAACGGGGTCATGTTGGCTGCGCTTTCAAACAATCTAATTCACAATCGATTCACGGTGCGGGCGATGACGCACTCACCCGCACCCGAATGCTTTAGAGATGCACGTAACTGTTTTCCGCCAGGATCAGGCGGTGTGTGGATGGGAGCCGCTGGCCGGACATCACCTGTGAATTGTCCGCGATCAGGCTGGCATCGATGCGCCCCGGAATGCCGGAGATCGTGCAGTTGGTCATCACGATGCTGGATTCGATCTCGCTGTGTTCCAGCGTGACATTATCGCCCAGGGCAGTGTACGGCCCCACGAAACTGCTGCGGATGGTGACGTTGCTGCCGATGATCACCGGACCGCGTACCACACTGTCGATGATGCGGCTGTTTTCCCCGACCACCACGCGGGCGCTCACGTCGCTGCTGCCCTGCACGATGGCCGGGTCTTCGATCTTGGCCGTGTATGGCAGGTCGCCCAGCACGAGCTGGTTCGCCAGGATGATCGAATCCGGCTTGCCCGCATCGATCCACCAGCCGGAGAGCGTGTACGGGCGCACCGGCGCGCCAGAGGCGATCAATTCCTGAATCGCGTCGGTGATCTCGTACTCACCGCGCCGCGACGGTTGAATCCTGCTGATGGCATCGAAGATCGATTTACGGAACAGGTACACGCCGACAATCGCCAGGTTGCTCGGCGGGTCGGCGGGCTTTTCGACGACGTATTCAATCTGCCCATCGGTGATCTTGGCGATGCCGAAGCGCGTCGGGTCGTTGACTTCGCCCAGGCCGATTACGCATTCGGCGCTGCTGGCGGGAAATTCGCGCAGCAGTTGTTCCATCGGGTCCTGGAAGATGTTATCGCCCAGGTACACGCAGAACGGTTCATCGCCCACAAATTCCCGCGTGACCCCAACCGCGTGCGCCAACCCTAACTGTTTTTCCTGTACCAGGTATGTCAGTTTGACCCCGTAATGCGATCCGTCGCCCAACCCCGCCACAATTGGCGACGAGAGATCGCTCACGACGATGCCGATCTCGTTCAGTCCGGCATTTTTCAGGACGTGGATGGCATACGCGATCAGCGGACGGTTGGCGACCGGGACGAGCGGTTTGGGCATGGTCAGGGTGACGGGGCGCAGGCGCGTTCCCTGCCCTGCCGCCAGAATGACTGCTTTCATATGCGGGGATTCTCCGTTCTGGAAGCGAATAAACCAACAGATGAGCGAAGCCGGATGATGACGAATGTGGCACCGATGGACGATGCGCCTATTATGCCACAATTTAGGCGGCGCTCCCGAAATTACGCGGCCTTCAGGAAGTTTTTACACAATTTGGGCGGCTTGCGTTCACCGCCCGTCCAGGTATGCTTCCGCCGCTTCCAGCACCGGGTCGCCCTCGGTCAGCACTGTCTCCACCGTCACCGGCACTTTGATCGTCGGGGAAATGCCCGCCCCTTCGATGATGATGTTCCCATCGGTGTCCAGTGGCCGGGCGACGGCGATGCGCACGAAAAAGCCCTCTGGCATGGCGAAATCCTCGATGCCGCCGCCCAGGCCGCGTGTGGGGTACTGCCCGACGACGGCGGCGCGATCCTGCCGCGTGATGGCGTAGGTGAAGAATTCGCACGCGCTGGCGCATTCTGGCGACACCAGCACCACGACATCGCCGCGATAGCGCAGATTTTCGGGCGGCAGGAAGAAGCGATCCGGGCGATCGGGGTCGGTGATGAACGTCCCAGTCGAATCGTCGTAGCCAGAGGTATTGCCCAGGATCAACGGCTGATCGAAGAAGTACGCCGCCATCTGGTCGGCCAGGAAGCCGCTCCCGCCGCCATTTTCGCGCATGTCGATGATCAGGCCGGGGGTTTCGGTTTCGTTCAGGGTTTGCAGCAGCCGTTCCCATAACTGGATGGTGAGCAGCGCATTCTGATTGAACGACGTAATGCGCGCATAGCCGTAGCCGCTTTCCAGCACATCGTATTCGACGGGCAGATCGAACGCGGCGGCTTCCGACACCGGTTCGGATTCCAGGAAGGTTTCGACATCGATCACGGCGCTCAGTTCGGCGGTGGCATCGCTGACGGCGAATGGGTTGCGGTACGTCAGCGTGACCGGGGAGCCGACCGGGAACCGGGTCGCATAGCGCGTCTGTTCCAGCGCCCGGACAATATCGGTGCTGAACGGCCCGGTATACGCGGTGGTATTGGCGATCCAGTCGCGCACAGGCACGCCGTTGACCGACACAACCGCCGCGCCGACTTCGATGCCCGCCCGCGCCGCCGGGGTATCCGCGCCGACATACGTGACGATCACGTCACCGCCGTCCACCTGGCGCATGATGATGCCCACCCCGCCGATCACGGCATTGCGGAAATCGTCGATCAGCGGTTCGGACAGCGGGTACAGGGCGGTATGGCCGTCGGGGATTTCCCACAGAAAATCGCGCAGCGCCCGCCCATAGGCCGCCGAATCGCGTGCGTTTTCCGCCGCTACAAAACGGGGACGGTAGGCCGCGCGCAGCGCATCCCAATCGATGTCCTTCAGTTCGGTGAAGGCGTATTCGGCGCGCAGCTTGTCGATCATCGCATCGAAGGCGGCGGTATAGCCCAGGCCGCTGAAATCGTCGAGCGCCGCCCCTTCCGGTTCGATCAGGTCATAGGTGGGGGTGCGCGAACGGTCGAACGTGAACGGATCGCTGTCCAGGATCACGGTGGTGTAGCCCTGGGGCAGCCGCACAATCGGGTCATCCGCCGTGAACAGCAGGCCATCTGCCCCGAAGCCGGATGGGAACCCCTGGGCATCGTCCGGGGCATACACCAGCAGCTTACCGCCGATGATTTCATACAGGGTGGCTTCATCGTCGCTCACCAGGGTAGAGGCGAACGCCGTTGACCACCCGCCGCCGTACAGATCGCGTTCTTCCAGGTACGGGTCGCCAAAGACGTTGTTCCAGTACGCGGTCGCGTAAATCTGAACCCCCTGGTCGGTTTCACCATCCTGATCGACATCGCGGTACAAGCCCTGTGGCTCGATGGGCAGGGCGATGCTGTACGAAACGGGCGGGTCAAAAAAATCGGTGGTGAACTGCCCCAACACCTGGGACTCCAGGGGCATCAGAAAGCCCTTGTCCCGATCCACGAACCCGGCCTGGTCTTCCAGAATCACGATGGGCTGTGACCGCCCGCGTGCAAAGGTCGGGCTGGTGTAGTTCATCGTCCCGGTGATCGCCACCGGACCGCCTTCGTCGTTCACAATCGGCGCATCCGGGATCGCGCTCTGGGCGGCAGCCGCCCCTACGATCAGCATCGATACGGCGCAAAACGCCGCCGCACGTTTCAGGTTTTCGCTCACGGTAAACTCCAGCCGCATCACGGCTCAATCCAACAAACGTATTTTCATCTTGGGTATCTTCACCGTTGGGGCAATCTGCTTGAGCAGGGCGGCGCGGCGGCGGCGGCGGTTGCGCACGAACGGCGTTTGGGCGTGCGTCCAGATTTCATCGGCAATATCCCACACGGCGTTGGGCTTCGCCAGCCGTGCGGCGGCTTCGGCGCGGCGCTTCAGCCCATCCGGGCCTTCTTTCAGCCAGGATTCGGCGGTATCGGCCACCAGCGATGGGCCGGGCGCGTAAATGCCCGCCTTGTTTTTCACCACCAGTTCGACATTGCCCGTTTCCTGGCCGGGGATGGCATCGTACAGGATCATGGGCAGGTGCGCAATGAACGCTTCGCTGATCGTCGCGGGTCCGGCTTTGGTGATCAGCACATTGGCGGCGGCCATCAGGCGCGGCATGGTGGTCACATAGCCGTAGATGTGCGTGGGCTGGTTCCACTGCACGGCTTCAAGCTTCTCTTTCAGCGCCTTGTTGCGCCCGGCGACGATCACGACCTGGCATTTCAACCCTTTCTCGTTGATCGCCCGTGCGGTTTTATACAGCGGGCCCATGCCATCGCCGCCGCCCACCAGCAGAAACGTCGGCAGGTCAAGGTTCCAGCCCAGTTCACGGCGGATTGCGGTGCGGTCATCCAGGCTGCGGGCGAACTGGGGATGCACGGGCAGCCCGGTAATGCGGACTTTCTCCGGTTTCATGCCCGCTTCCAGCGCGATCTCGTAGGCATCCTGTGACGGGACAAGCGTCCGTTCAGCCCGGCGGTCGTACCAGAAATGATGCGTCGAAGCCAGGTCGGTGACGACGACCACGAACGGCGGGCGGTTTTCATAACGCATGAGCGCTTGCAGCGATACCTGAGTCAGCACCGAATGCACGCACACGATCATATCGGCAGGGTTGGCGCGGAACATCTTTTTCAGGCCGTTCTGGGCGGTAAAGTAGATGCCCTGGGTGGCGAGCCGCGCCCGCACCGGGGTATCGAGCAGCTTATAGCCAATTTCCCAGCTCGTGCGCGTGTTGTTGATCCACCAGGGGTACAGTTCCGGGGCATATTTGTAAGGAAACCCGGCGGCGCGAAAGCCATCGACCAGCACGATTTCGGCCTCATCGGGGTGTTTTTCCAGCAGCGCAGCCCGGATCGCTTCGGCGGCAGCGCGATGCCCGCCCCCGGTATCCGACATCACGATCAGAATCCGTTTTTTCTGTGGCATCGTCGTCTCGTCATTCTCCGTCTCTCATCAGCGGGCGTTCAGGGTGCGTCGGCGGGCGGATCGACCGGTGCAGCGGGGGCGGGTTCAATGCTGGACTGCGCGTGAATCAGCGTGCGCGTCCCTTTGATGAACTCGCGCCGGGGGATCAGCACACGCCGCCCACAGCCCATACAGCGCATCCCAATATCCGCCCCAATGCGCGTCACCATCCATTCGGCGCTGCCGCACGGGTGGGGTTTGCGCATGATGGCACGGTCGCCAATCGCTATCGGTTCATCCGGTTTCATCGCTGCTGCCTGTCCGTGAACACGTCTCACTCCGCCAACGACTATAACACCGCCGCCGCAACATTGCGCCGTTGTCTTGCGTTTTCTGGCGGCGCACGGTTCACCGGTGTCTTATCGCCCGCTGTGAATAGGTTCATCTTCAGCCTATGAAGGGCGCGCAAAATCGATGTTGGAAAAATGCTGTCTTTTGATCCTTATGCTTTCAAACTTTTAAGGAGTCGTGAAAATGAACGCGCCAGATACCACGCCCTACCCTGCCGTCGTTGCCCCGCCCGATATGGAAGCGCTGCCCTTTGCCGCAGAAACCAAGACGCTCTTTCGCTGTGTCAGCGAACATGATTTCCCGACGTTGGCCGCGCTCTGCGACGACGATTTCGGGATCATCGACCTCGGCACAGAAGGCCAGAACGTCGTCATTGAAACACGGGCGGCGTGGGAGGACTGGTTTCACACCCTGTTCGCACGCCTGGATGCGATGCAGGCGCACACCGCGACGATCATCGAAAAATATCAGGCATTGGCGATGGGCGATATGGGCTACAGCGTGGTCAATTTCTGCCAACTGCTGACTCTCGGTGACCATACCGCCCGTTTCTACTGTGTGGTGACGGTCATCTGGAAGCGCGTAGGCGATGCCTGGAAAGAATCGCGCTGGCACTGTTCGCTCATCCGCGCAGAGCCGTAGGTCTTTAACCGCTGCTCATTCCGGCGTGTTATACTATTCACATTTAGCGTAATGCGGTTCATCACCCGTTGGAGTAGCGGCGTTGGTCTTTCAAAGTCTCGACAATCCTAGTCTGCTCGTCGCCAACCTGCTCGTCCTGCTGGTGGCGATGACGATTCACGAGTTCGCGCATAATTATGTCGGCTGGCGCATGGGCGACCCCACCCCGGCGCAGACCGGGCGGCTCACGCTCAACCCGTTCGTGCATATCAACTGGGTGGGCTGGCTGATGTTCGCCCTGATCGGCTTCGGCATTCTGGGCAGCGCGCCCATCAGCCCCTGGCGGATGCCGAGCGAAAATCGGCGCTGGCGCTGGCTGGCGGCGGTCGCGGCGGGTCCGGTCTCCAACCTGCTGCTGGCGATCCTGTTCGGGCTAATCGTCCGCGTGGTCGGTTTCGGCACGTTCGCCAGCCTGCCAGACGTGATCTTCTACATCTTCACGCAGATGGTCACGCTCAACGTGCTGCTGTTCGTGTTCAACCTGCTCCCGCTCTTTCCCATCGACGGCTGGCAGATCGTCTACGCGCTGCTCCCGCCCGACCTTGCATCGTGGTGGGAACGCAACCGCCAGACCACGCAGTACATTTTCTTCGGGCTGCTGCTGCTCAGCTTCTTCCCGCTGCCGGGGATTCCCAATCTTTTCGGCATCATCATCGGCCAGCCCGTCAATTTCCTGGTCGGGCTGATTCTGGGCGTGTAGTTCCCGATGCGCACCGTCTACCGCCTGGGGCAGGGGCTGCGGGCGCTGGCGGCGCAGCTTTTGCCCGTGCGCATCGACACCGAAGCGGCGGCGGCGCACCTGTCCCCGCCGCTGTTCGCGCTGTTCATGCGCTTGAAACGTTCCGAACAGCTCCACGCGCTGCGCGTGCTGCGGGCGGTGCAGCGCCATGCCGATCCCGCCCCGCCCGCGCTGGCCGCCGCCGCCCTGCTCCATGACGTGGGCAAGACCTGTTACCCGGTCAGCCTGGCCGGGAAAACGCTCCCGGTGCTGGTCAGGGCGGCTGCGCCCGCGCTCGCCCAACGCTTGAGTGCGGGCGATCCCCGGCATCCGCTGGTGCGCCCGTTCGTGGTGTACGTCCACCATCCGCGCTGGAGCGGCGACCTGCTGACGGCAGCGGGCGCGGATGCGGATACGGTCTGGCTGGCCGCCCACCATGCCGATTCCCCGGCGCAGTGGCGCGATCACCCGCTCTATCCCCTGCTGATCCGCTTGCAGCACGCCGACGATACCCATTAAAATCCGGCGCATGAAGATCGCGCTGAATGCTCATCTGCTCTCTGGCACGCCGGGTTACCGCAGTGCCGGGATACATGGTTACATCGACGGGACGCTGCGCCATCTCAGCGCCGCCGCTGCTGAACACGCCCCATCGTGGACGTTCACGGTGTACGTGGGCGGGACGAACCCGCGTACCTATCCCGGCCTGACCATGCGGCGCGCCCCGTTCGCCACCGAATCGCCAGCGGCGCGCATCCTGTGGGAACAGGCGGTGCAGCCGTTTTCGCTCATCAGCGGCGAGTACGCGCTCGTACACGGGATGGCGTTCGCATCGCCCGTGCTGAATCCCGTTCCCGCCGTCGTCACGGTGTACGATCTCAGTTTCGTGCATCACCCGGAACGGCTGACGGCGATGCGGCGGCTGTATCTGCGCTTTTCAACGCCGCTTTCGGTGCGGCGCGCGCGCCGGGTGATCGCGATTTCGTACAGCACCGCCCGCGACCTGACAGCCACCCTGGGAACCCCACCGGGCAAGATCGATGTGGCCGCGCCGGGACATGATCCCCAGGTCTTTCGTCCGCTGCCGCACGCTGAAATTGAGGCATTCCGCGCCGCGAAAGGGCTGCCGGAACGCTTCTGGTTGTTCATCGGCACGCTGGAGCCGCGTAAAAACCTGGTCACGCTGATTGAAGCATATGCCGCGCTCGACCGGGCGCACCGCCTGCCGCTGGTGATCGGCGGCGGAAAAGGGTGGGATTACCAGCCGATCTTCGACGCGGTGGCGCGCCATCGTCTGGAGGCCGATATTCATTTCCCCGGTTTCATCCCTGCCGATGAACTGCAACTCTGGTACAATGCCGCAAACGTGTTTCTGTATCCGTCGGTGTTTGAAGGATTCGGCCTGCCCGTGCTGGAGGCGATGGCGTGCGGCACGCCCGTCGTGATCAGCGATGCCAGCAGCCTGCCGGAAGTCGCCGGGGATGCGGGGATCGCCGTACCGCCGCATGACGTGCAGGCGTGGACGGCAGCGCTGCGGCGCATTCACCAGGATGAATCCTGGCGGGCGGGGGCGCGGGAGCGCGGCCAGGCGAACGCGGCGCGCTATACCTGGAAGGTCACCGCCGCCGCAGCGGTCAGTAGTTACCGAAAAGCGTTAAAAGAAATCTTTTCATGAAACCGGAACCGCAAACCCCGAAACAACCCTTATTTAAAGCCCTGGCACTGCCCGCGCTCGATGGGCTGCTGGTCATGGTCGCGTTTGTGCTGGCGTATATCGTCCGCTATGACGTGCAGTTGATCCGCGCCGTGCTGGAATTCAACCGTTCCCCGTTCGAGCCGTACCTGCCCTACGCGGCGGTGTATATCGTCTGGCTGTACATCAGCTATCGCGGGATGGGGTTGTACAAGCCGATTCGCGGGCGGTCGTGGCTGGATGAGGTGTACGCGA
The DNA here is from genome assembly GCA_033764035.1 of bacterium. Taxonomy (GTDB): domain Bacteria; phylum Chloroflexota; class Anaerolineae; order Aggregatilineales; family Phototrophicaceae; genus Flexifilum. The sequence continues at coordinate 13,654 of JANRJJ010000011.1, read as the reverse complement.
TCATCAACGGGGTGACGAACGCGACCGTGATCACCCTGGCGCTGAGCTTTCTGTTACAGCCGCTCGTGTTCAGCCGCCTGATGATGATCTTCGTCGCCGCAATCACGATCCTGCTGCTGTCGGCGGCGCGGGCTGCCCTGCGCATCGTGCGGGCGCGCCTGCGCAAACAGGGGATCGGCGTGGAGCGGGTGCTGGTGATCGGCGCGGGCGATGTCGGAAAATCGGTCGTGCGGGCGCTGGTCGCCCGGCGCGATTTCGGTTATCAGGCCGTCGGCTTCATCGACCCCGACCCGGATCAGGCGCGTACCGATTTAGGCCGCGTGAAAGCGCTGGGCGGGCTGGATGGGCTGGCCGACAAACTGCGCGAACACCGCATCGATTCGGTCATCCTGACGCTCCCCTGGAACCAGCACGACCAGATCGTCAACCTGATTCGCATTTGCCAGCAGCACGGGGTCGAAGTGAGCGTGATCCCGGATGTGTTCCAGTTGAATTTACGCCAGGTCACGGTCGAAAACCTGGACGGGATACCCCTGCTGCGCATGAACGGCCACATCCCGCTGAAAGGCACCAACAAGCTGGTCAAACGCCTGCTCGATGTCGCGCTGGTGCTGATTGCGTCGCCGGTGCTGCTGATCATGTTCGTGCTGGTCGGCCTGGCGATCAAGCTGGAGGACGGCGGGAGCATCTTTTATGGGGCGGAACGCATTGGCGAAAACGGCAAAAAGTTTCAGATGCTCAAATTCCGCAGCATGATCCCCGGCGCGGACAAGCTGCGCAGCCAGCTTACCGCCCAGTACAACGACGACCCGCGCCGCGCCAAACTGCGGAATGATCCGCGTGTGACACGGGTCGGGCGTTTCATCCGCCGCGCCAGCATCGACGAACTGCCGAACCTGCTCAACGTGCTGGCAGGCCAGATGAGCCTGGTCGGCCCACGCCCGCCCACGCCGGATGAAGTCAGGCTGTACGAACCCTGGCACATGCAGCGCTTAGCGGTGAAGCCGGGCATGACCGGGTTATGGCAGGTGAGCGGGCGCAACGACATTCCGTTCGAGGAAATGTGCCTGCTCGATATTTATTACATTGAAAACTGGTCGATGGGGCTGGATGCGCAGATTCTCATGCTCACCATCCCCCGCGTGCTGCTGCGCGACGGCGCGTACTGACCTATTCCCACTTCACCCACTGGCCGGAATCGTTCTGCACCCACCCCGACGGCACAGGCGGCGCGCAGCTTGGCGGGTAAGCCGGGTCGGGTTCCGCCGTCGAAAGCGCGGGCTGCTCGAATACGATTTCGACCTGCCGCCCAGTGAGCAGCCGAACGAAATTTCCCAGGATCAGCGTGGTTTCGCTTTCGGCGCGGCGCAGTATCCCGCCTTCGATGGCGGTATCGCGGAAGTTGATCAGCGTGAGGTAGTTCGCCAGCAAACGCGCTTCATCCCAATCGACCGCGCACGTCGTGAACGAGCGTTCATACTGGCGGATATAGTCGATGCGGCATGACGTGACCTGGGGCGCGGGGATGGTGAGGACGTACAGGTCACGCGCCGCGTCGTAGCGCAGATCGCCCTCATCGATGCGCGTGAGGTCGATACCGGCTTCGACCGCGCCCTGCACGACATGATTCGCGTTGAAACCGCACGCATTGAACGCGCCTTGTGCGATGCTCACCTGCACATCGGCAATTGCCAACTGGCTGCTCACGCTCACCAACTGCCCCAACGGTTGAATGCCCGTGACAATCGTCTGCGTGCTGATCACGTTGGCCGCGGGCGGCGGGACGTTCGCGCCCAGCGACCCGGCAATGTTGCTCAGCGCGCCGCCGATGGCGACCGGGAACAGCACGATCAGCGCAACCGCCGCGACCGCCAGCACTGCCAGGCAGCCGACCATCCCGGCGATCACGGTGGCACAGCCCCGGCAGCCGCCGTTGGGCGTGCGCGGCGCAGCCGGGGGCGCGCCGCTGTACAGCGCGGGGTCATGTGGAATTACGGAAAGCGGCAGGTCTTCGGCTCTATCCGTCGGCGGCGGGGGCAGCCCGGCCATCGGCTGTGGATCGTTCGGTTGCAATACATCATCCTTCGCATCTACGGCCAGCAGAAGTGCAGCTATGGGCTATACGCACGGCGGAAACGGCGCGTTGCAGCACCCGGCTATTTGGCAAAGCTCAGCGAGTAATTGTCTTCGCTGTAGAACAGCTTCAGGCCGGATGGCTCCAGCGGCGGCGGCAGGGCTGCGGCGCGGGTCAGGTTCACATACCCGGTATTGCCCTGATCTTTATTGATGATCGGCGTTTGCAGGTCATCGCTCAGCATCAGGCGCAGGTGATCGCTCGACTTCTCCAGCGTGACCACCGCTTTGCCGTACCCCATTTTGTCAAACAGCGTGGTCTGGGCTTCATAGTCACCTTTATCGGCGGGCCGTTTGTCCAGGGCGATCCACGTCGGCTTGATCGTCTCGGCCATCGCCTGAAGCTGTGCAAGCTGACCTTTGCCATTGGCGGCGTAATGGAACAACCCGCCGACCCCGGTCGATAGATTGACCATTGCGACGGGCGAACAGCTCGAAAACTGATCGCTGTACAGGATGAAGTGCTTCAGGCTGCCAATCACGCCCTGCCCCATCGTGCATTCTACGCGGATGCGTTTGGCAATTGGCACGGCATCGGCCTTCATCACCTGTTCGATCAACGGGACGATCTCCTCCAGGTTCGGCACAAAGCCACCGTCGAATTTGGCGATTTCGTCCCCGAACGCGCTCGCCCAGTAATCCGGGTCGGTGAAGAACTGCTTTGCGGACTTGACCAGTTTCTCCAGCCGCGTGTTATACGCTTTCAGCGTGGCTTCTTCGGTCGAACCTTCCAGCAGTTCCAGTTGAAAATTTTCATTCTCCCACCGAAACACATGTTCGCGGCAGAATGCGTTCAGCACATCGACCATTTTGGACGTGCGCCCCGAACGTGCTTCGGGGGTCTTGGCCTTGTCCTCGAACGTCGTGGTCAGCTTCTCGATCATGCCGATTACCGCCGGGTCGAGGGTCAGGTCCAGCAGCTCCACTTGCGTCGGCAGCGATGACAGGCCGTTGTTTAGATTGAACTGAATCAGGCTCTTGCTCATCCGCTGCACGCGCTGGCCTGCCGCCTGGCGAATCGGCAGATTCCCGCGCCGCATCAGCCCCGTGACCGCGTGATTGCCGATCTGCCGCTGAAGCCGCAGCAGCGCCGCAGCCAGCACCTGGGGCGCTGCGGCGGCGGGCGATACGAACGGTTCCGCTTGCGACGGTGCGGCGGTCGTGGGTTTGGTTGCACTGCGCTGCGGGGCAAATTCGGCCATACGCTCTGTTCCTGCCGCACCTGGCGGATCCCTGAAGGGCGATACCGGGTTGCATCGCCCCATCTCGATTCTCTAGCATACGCTCATCACAGCGGCTGCACCACCGCCGTCACCCGCGCATCCTCTACCGCCCGCACCGCATCGGCCAGCACCGTCATCCCTTCGTCGATCTGATCATCGGTGATGTTGAGCGGCGGCAGAAAGCGGATGCAGTTGGTGAAAATCCCGGCGCGAATCACGATCAGCCCACGTTTGAGCGCTTCGGGGATGATCTTCTGCACTTCTTCGGGCGCGGGTTCCTTGCTCAGCGGGTTTTTGACCAGCTCCATGATCAGCATCGGCCCCAGGCCGCGCACATCCCCAATCAGCGGAATTTCGCGCTGCAAATTGTGCAAATGCTGGCGGAACCGTGCGCCTACCGCTTCAGCCCGCGCCAGAAATTCCGGCTGACGGATCGTCTGGATCGCCTGGACAGCGGCAGCGCACGCCAGCGGATTCCCGGAGTACGTCCCGCCCAGGCCGCCGGGGTGCGGCCCATCCATGATCTCGGCGCGCCCCGTCACCGCCGCCAGCGGCATCCCTGCTGCCAGTGACTTGGCCGTCGTGATCAGGTCTGGCACGATTCCGTAATGTTCGATGGCGAACAGCTTGCCCGTGCGCCCGAACCCGCACTGAATTTCGTCGGCCACCATCACGATGCCGTGTTCGGTGCAAAGCTCGCGGATGCGCTGCAAGAAGCGCGGCGGCGCGGGCAGGAAACCGCCTTCCCCCTGCACGGGTTCGATCACGATGGCCGCCACCGCCGACGGATCGACCTGGGCGGTGAAAGCGTATTCAAGCTGGCGCACTGCCGCGTCAACATAATCGTCTTCGCTCATGCCCAATGGCCGGCGGTACAGGTTCGGGAAGGGCAGACGGTAAATTTCCGGCGCGAACGGACCAAAACCCTTCTTGAACAGGCCGTATTTGCTCGTCATCGCCAGCGTCAGGTTGGTACGCCCATGATACGCGCCCTCGAACACGATCACCGCCGCGCGCCCGGTATAGCTGCGGGCGATCTTGACCGCCGTTTCGACCGCTTCCGCCCCGCTGTTGAGCAGTACCGATTTTTTCGCGTGGTCGCCCGGCGTGACCTCGTTGAGCAGTTCGGCCACCTGCACATATGGCTCATACGTGCCGACGATGGCGCAGAAGTGGATCAGGTCTGCGGCCTGCTGCTGCACCGCTGCGACCACATGTTCCGGCGTATGCCCCACCGCCAGCACGCCGATCCCGCCCGCAAAATCGAGCAGGGTGTTGCCGTCCACATCGGTGACGGCGGCTCCGTGCGCCCGCGCAATGCCGATGGCCGATGCCTTGCTGGCTCCGCGTGCGGTCGCGGCTTCGCGGCGGGCGGCCAGTTCGCGGCTTTTCGGTCCCGGCACTTCGGTTATCAACTGAATCGTTCCCATGACGCACCTGCTCCACGTTGCGAACATCGGCGCGTTTCCCACGCCGAAAATGGGGCTATTCTACCCGTTCGCCCCGCTGCCGCCCATGTTTAGCCCCCAGTGCTGCCGGGTCAGTCCCCAGTGCTGCCGGGTCAGCCCCCGGTGCTGCCGGGTCAGCCCCCAGTGCTGCCCTGGGGGATTTGCAGTTCGACATACGCATTTTCGTACCACCAGGCCGGGAACGGCGCGGGTTCGACGTTGAAATAGGCATCCATGATCCGCCGGATGATTGGCGCGGCGGTTTCGCTGCCTTCGCGGGAATTTTCGATCACCCCGGCAACGGCGATCTGCGGGTTATCGGCGGGCGCGTAGGCGACAAACCAGCCGTGCGGCTCGATGCGCCCGGTCTGTGCCGTCCCGGTCTTGCCGCACACGGTATACGAAGCCTGCGTCCCTAAATCGGCATTGTCGAACACGAACCAGGCCGTCCCAAACGGCAGGCCGTTGGTCTGGTTGGCGGTATCGCTCCGCGTGACCATGCACATCCCATCGCGCACCACGTCCAGCACCGCTTCGCTCAACCCGGTCTGCGCCACAGCCTGGGGCTGCGCCATGAACGACGGTTCCGTACCCTCCGCGCCACCGACCTGGGCGACGACATACGGGCGGTACAGGATGCCGCCGTTCGCCACCGATGCCACCATGCGCGCCATCTGAATCACGCTCACCTGGGTATCCTGCTGGCCGATGGCGATGCTGATGTTCGCGTCTTTGGCGGCGGGCGCGGGGAGCTGGCCGCCCGCTTCGGCAGGGAAGACCGCCGGGTCAAGCCCGGTCGGGCCGCCCAGTCCCATCCGCCGCGCATAATTGACCAGCGTCGTCGGTTCGCGGTCATACAACAGCGCGCCCATCTGGTAGAAAAACGGGTTGCACGACGCGGCCAGCGCTTCGCTCATGGTGACGCTGCCCGTCGGGAAGCGCGCTTCATCCGGCTCGAAATTGCGCCAGTCGAAGCGCACGGGCTGCGTATCCCCGAACGCCTGGCCGCGCCATTCCATCTGGCAGTCGAAGCGTTCGGTGGGCGAAAAGATGCGTTCCGCCGCCGCCGCCGCCGTCGTGATGATCTTGAACGTCGAGCCGGGCGAATACTGATCCTGGGTGGCGCGGTTGCGCTGCGGCAGTTCGGGGTCAGCGCCGATATAGTTGATGTACTGCCCCTGGAAGATCGACGTATCCGGCGCGAACGCCGACGGATCGAACGTGGGGAAGCTCGCCATCGCCAGGATCGCGCCGCTGTTCACGTCGATTACGGCGACCGCGCCGCCGGGCGAACGGCAGCCCCAGTTCCCGCCTTCATTTTCGTTGAAGGCGCACGACGTATTGAACGCATCGGTCATGGCCTGCATCGCGGCGCGCTGGACGGCCAGGTCGAGCGTGAGCGTGACATCCTGGGGTGCAGAGCCGGACGCGCCGCCCAGTTCGCGGATCACCACGCCGCCCGGTTCGATGATGCGCAGCACCCGTTCCGCGCTGCCCGCCAGTTCATCCTCATACGCGAATTCGACCCCGGCATTGCCGACCAGATCGCCCGCGTTGTAACCGCGTTCGGCATAGCTGGCCGCCAGTTCCGCCGGAATCTGGCCGATGTAGCCGATCACATGTGCGGCCATGCCATGCCCGGCGTAGCGGCGCGTCTGGCGCGTCCCGGTGGTAATCGCGCACGATTCGGCCAGCGCCCCGGCATTCACATCATAAGTGGCCTGGTCAATATCCCCGATGCTGAAGGTGGTTTCCGGGTTGTAGTCGTTGAAGATCGCCTGTACGTCGTCCACCTGGCGCAGCGTGAGCGTGGCCAGCAGGTTCAGGCACGCGGGGTAATCCGGGATGTTCTGAATGGTCACGTACAGTTCGACCACCGTCCCGCCCTGTTCGACCAGATAGTTCCCGTTCCGGTCGAAGATATGGCCGCGTGGTTCGCGGGTTGAACCGACTTGCAGTGTTGCGCCCGGCGCGTAGCCATCGAAAATGTCCAACTGCGACCACGCGATGCGCCATTCGCCGCCGCCGCTTTCGCGCACCAGGCGCATTGTCCGCCCTTGATCCGGAATGGTGCCGAACAGCGACGATGCGATTTCGACATTGAGCGTGACGACGGCGCTCGTCCCCTGTTCGCGGCCTTCGACGATGGCCGCCGTCACCCCGGTGCTGCGAATCGTGTCATCGACCTGTTCGTAAATTTCGCGGAATACCGTCTGGGTGATCAAGCTTTGGCTGCGGCTGCTGATGCGCCCGTACATCGCATCGTAATCGCGGGTGTTCCACGCGGCAAAAAAGGCGTTCACGACATCGGCGGGGCTGCTCACCTGAAGGATGGGCGCGGCGGGCGCGCTGGCTCCACCGCCCGTCAGCCCGGTGACGGCCTCACACGCGGTCAGGCACAGCGTCAGCCCCACGAAACAGGCGATCCGCACGGTGTGCCGCCGAAACGCCTGAAACCCTGCATTCAATTTATTCACGCGCACAGGACCTCAACTGAACTGGCATGTTTCGGCCTAAGTGTAGTCCGGCGGCGCGCAAATGAGTAGGGCGCGCCAACACAGGGCCGGGCTGTCGCATCAAAACCCCTCATCCCCTGGCCCCTTCTCCCACGCAAGCGAGGAGAAGGGGAAAACGCACTGCTTTTGTCCCTCTCCTCGTTTACGTGGGAGAGGGACGGCTCAGCTTGCTGAGCAGGGTGAGGGGAAAAGTCAGGCGGAACCGAATATTGATGCGATAGCCCTACCAACAGAGCAGTGCAAAAGATTTAACGCAAGATATTGATACATCTTTGAGGGTATTCGTTACATGCTTTCTTACACCCCTCATCCCCCAACCCCCTCAGCCCACGCAAGCGAGGAGAAGGGGAAAAAGCCTTGCTTTTTTCCCTCTACCCTGCTTGCTGGCGAACAGGGTTCGCCCTGGAGAGGGACGGCTCAGCGAAGATGAACAGGGTGAGGGGTACATCAGCGAAAGAGAATTTGTAACGTTCATCCTCTTTGCGTTTTTGGCAGTTCTTTGCGCCCTTGCGTTGACTCTTTTCGTTTTGATGCATTTGCCCTGACCTGTTCTTTAAGAAACGTTCGCAATTCCCCGGTTCGCGTCTATACTCTTGTGGGCGTTTCAGGTCACACGCACCCGTAACACACCATGCATAAACATCCAACCATGAGGAACCATGAGCGACGGAGACTCTCAGAATCGCCCGGTCGTTTTAGAGGTACGCGGGCTGACGAAACGGTTTCCCGGCGTGCTGGCCAACGACCATATCGATCTTACCCTGCATAAAGGCGAAGTGCTGGGACTGCTGGGGGAAAACGGGGCAGGCAAAAGCACGCTGATGAACCTGATCTACGGGTTGTACCAGCCGGATGAAGGCGAAATTCTGGTCAACGGCCAGTCTGCGATCATCCATGACCCGAACGACGCGATTCAGCGCGGGATCGGCATGGTGCATCAGCATTTTCAGCTCGTCCCCGTGCTGACGGTGACGGAAAACATCATGCTCGGCACGGAATCGACTGGTGGGCCGTTCGGGATGTTCCTGGATCGGCGGGCAGCGAAACAGCGCATCCTGGAGATCGCCGGGCAGTACGGCCTGCATGTCGATCCCGATGCACTGGTGCAGGATTTGCCCGTCGGCGTGCAGCAGCGCGTCGAGATCATCAAGGCGCTGTACCGCAAAGCCGATATTCTGATCCTGGACGAACCGACCGCCGTCCTCACCCCCCAGGAAGCCGACGGCCTGTTCGCGATCATGCGGACGCTGGTCGAACGCGGGGTCAGCATCATCTTCATCAGCCACAAGCTGCGCGAAGTGCTGACAATCTGCGACCGGGTGATCGTGCTGCGAGGCGGGAAAGTGGCGGGCAGCGCCGACCCGCGTCAATCGACCGAAGAAATGCTCGCGTCCGCGATGGTGGGGCGCGATGTGCTGCTGAAAGTGGACAAAGCGGCGTGCGTGCCGGGCAAACGAATCCTGATCGTGCGCGACCTGACGGTGAAGGATGATCGCGGGCTGGACGCAGTGCGCGGCGTATCGCTGGAGGTATGCGCGGGCGAAATTCTGGGGATCGCCGGGGTGCAGGGCAACGGGCAGACCGAACTGATCGAGACGCTGACGGGGCTGCGCCCGGCACTGAGCGGGACGTTCAGCATCGACGGCCACGACCTGACCAACGCCCCGCCGCGCCGCATCACCCGCACGGGCGTGAGCCATGTCCCCGAAGACCGCCAGAAAAACGGGATGGTTTCGGCGTTTCCCATCAAGGACAACATCGCGCTTCAGCAGTATTACCAATCGCCGTATGCCGAAGGCATCCTGACGAATGAAGCCGCGGTCGATTCTGCCGCCGCCCAACTGGTGCGCAAATTCGATGTGCGCACGCCCAACATCCTCACGCGCATCGGCGCGCTGAGCGGCGGCAACCAGCAGAAGGCGATCATCGCCCGCGAACTTTCGCGCCCGTGTAAGCTGCTCATTGCCGCACAACCCACTCGCGGGCTGGACGTAGGCTCCATCGAGTTCATCCACAACCAAATCATCCGAATGCGCGATAACGGCACGGCAGTCCTGCTGATCAGCGCCGAACTGGACGAAATCCTTGCGCTCAGCGACCGTGTCGCCGTCATGTTCGCGGGCGAAATCATCGACACACTGCCGATTGACCAGGCCGAACGCAGCCGCGTTGGGCTGTTGATGGCCGGGGTCAAGCACGGCACAGCAGCCATGACCCAGGAATTACCCGTCTCACAGGCAGAAAACACACGATGACCGACAGCACGCTCAAACTTCCCAAACCTGGCAGTGCGCCGCCCGCCTTCGCTGGCATCGGGCGGGCGTGGGGGCGCGTGTCGCCGTCGCTGGTTCCCGCCCTGGCCGTGCTGACAGCCATCCTGATCACCATCCCGTTCATGATCCTGACGGGCGGGCGCGGCGATATTGGGCGCGGGCTGAACATTGCCGGCACCGCGTATGCCGCGCTCGTCGAAGGCGCGATGGGGCTGGCCGTGAACGATCAGGTAAGTGCAGACGATTTCGCGCTGGTGACGACGCTGGCGAATGCATCCAACGGCCTTTCTCAGGGTGATTTACGCGAACTCGCCCGCGCTGTCAACGATTACGGGGCGGCGGGCGCGGAGAACGCCCGTGCGTACCAGGCCGCGCTCGCCGCGTTCAGCGGCCTGGATGAGGACGCGCTCACCGACATTGGCGAAAGTGTCGAAGGCCTGCGCGCCATTGGCGCAGAGACGCTTGACGCGATGCTGCCGCTCATTACCGAACTGGAGGCGGCGGATCGCGGCGACGTGCGCGCCCTGGCCGAAACCATCCGCGGGGACGGCGCGATCACGCCCGAAAGCCGCGCTGCCGTGACCGCGCTTGCGCCCGCCGCTGAAGCGCTCGACGACGACACCCTGTTCGCATACATGCGCTTCGTCGATGAGTACGGCATCGTCCGGCTCAGCCGCTTCCCGGAACGGCTGGCAAGCCTGGACGAACGCGAGATCGCGCTCGACGCGCCCGCCCTGACCACGCTGGCCGCGCTCACGGCTGAAAACGTCCCGGTCGATCTGGCGGGGGCGGCGCGGGTGGCGGGCGTGGTCGAACGACTCGAAGCGACTGCGATCACCGATGTTGGCGCGCTTAGCAGCCAGATCGCGCAGTTGCGCGGCCTGTATGAAGGCGAACTGCTCACCGTTGAGGATGTCAGTACGGCGATTCGCGATCAACTACCCGCCGCGCTCGCGGACAATCTGATTGTGCGCCGCCCAGGGGATCGGCTGATCATCGACCGTGCGAATGCCCCGTTCGGCGCGGTGCTGGGCGATGCCAATACGCCCGATGACCCCGCCGACGACCGCATCGACGTGGCGTATCTGCGGCTGCCTGGTGCGGCGCTGCTGTTCTTCCCCGCCAACCTGGAAAGTATGATCGTCCGGTCGATTCCGTTCATCATCGCCGGGCTGGCGGTGGCGCTCGGCTTCAAGGCCGGGCTGTTCAACATTGGCGCGGAAGGCCAGTTGTACGCGGGTGCGACGGTCGCGGTATGGGTCGGGTTTTCGCCGCTGTTCGCGCAGCTCCCCGCGCTGATCCATATCCCGCTGGTGATTGTGGCGGGCATTTTCGGCGGCGCGCTGTGGGGAGCCATCCCCGGCCTGCTCAAGGCCTACACGGGCGCGCATGAGGTGATCGTGACGATCATGCTCAACTATATCGCCGTGCTGATCGTGGACTGGCTGATCAAATCGACCGCGCCGATCCTGCTGCTCGACCCGACGGCATCGACCCCGCGCACCCCGTTCATCGATGCGGCGGCGGCGCTCCCGCGCTTCAGCACGATTCCGGCGTGGCTGTTCCTGTTGGCGGGCGCGCTGACGGCCTTGTTCACGTTTCTGACGCACCGCGAAAGCATCCGCCAAACGCCGGGCGCGGCGGTACGTCCGCTGGCGTTGGGCGTGCTGGTCGCGGGCGGCGGCCTGTTCTTGCAGTGGATCGCGGTGCGCAATGCGCTGCATGTCGGGTTCGTGGTGATGCTGCTGGCGGTCTGGTTCACCGATTGGTTCCTCAGCCGGACGACGCTCGGCTTTGAACTGCGCACGGTGGGCGCGAACCCGGATGCCGCCCGCTACGCCGGGATGAGCGTGCCGCGCAACATCGTGCTGGCGCTGGCGATGAGCGGGGCGCTGGCGGGGCTGGCCGGCACCATCGAAGTGAGCGGCGTGCAGTTGAACATGCAGCCGGAATTTTTCAGCGGCCTGGGCTTCGACGCGATAGCCGTCGCGCTGCTGGCGCGCAACAACATCCGCAGCATGATCGCGGCGGGGCTGCTGTGGGGGTCGCTGCTGACCGGAGCCGGGCTGATGCAGCTTCGCGCCGACATCAGCATCGACCTGGTGAAGATCATCCAGGCGTTGATCATCATGTTCATCGCCGCCGATGCCATCATCCGCTACCTGTGGGCGATCCCCAAAACGGCGGAAAAGACCAGCGTTTCGACATTTTCCAAAGGATGGGGCGGTTAAACTCCCTTATGGCTACTGCAACCTCTACCGTTCTCCTCCCCCGCCCGCGCCGCATCCGCATCACCCGGCGCGGGGTGTACGGGGTCTTTTTCATCGTGATGGCGTTGATCGCGTTCGCAGGCGCGGCGGGCAATGCCGCTGCGCAGACTCAGCTCACGTTTGGGGCGGGGCTGCCCACGATCAGCGTGCCGACGGCGGCATGGGGCGTGTTCGCCGGGGCGGTATATGCGCTGAGCGCGGCGCTGGCGTTCATCCCCGTCACCGTCGAACGCGGACGTACCCTGGTGTGGATCGCCGCGGCCCTGTTGATCGTCCCGACCGTGCTGATCCTGGCGGCGGCGGGCGGCAGCACCAACGTCACCGTCATGCTTCAGGTCAGTCTGCGGCTGGCTACACCTATCGTGCTGGGCGCGCTGGCGGGAATTTGGGCGGAACGGTCGGGCGTGGCGAACATCGGCATTGAAGGCATGATGCTGACCGGGGCGTGTTTCGGGTTCGTCGCCCATACGCTGCTGCTGCAAAGCGGCTGGATCGCCGCCAACAGCCTGCCGTTCGGCGTGGTGATCGCCGTGATCGCCGGGGGGCTGATGGCCGTGCTGCACGCCTGGCTGTCGATCACGTTCAAGACCGACCAGATCGTGAGCGGCACGGTGATCAACATCCTGGCATTGGGCGTGACCAGCTTCATCCGCCGCGAAGTGCTGGTGAGCAGTGAAGCCGGGCGCGGCACGCTGCCCACCTGGGACATTCCGCTGCTGAGCGATATTCCCGTGTTGGGCGATGTGTTTTTCAGCGGCAAACCCATTTTTTACAGCATGTTCGTCCTGCTCATCCTCACCCATGTGATCCTGTTCTATACGCGCTGGGGGCTGCGCACCCGTGCGGTGGGCGAAAACCCGAAAGCGGCGGATACGCTGGGCGTGAACGTGATCCGCAACCGCTGGATCAACGTGATCGTCAGCGGGATGATCGCCGGGCTGGCGGGGGCGTGGTTTTCGCTGGAAACGACGGGCAGTTTCGATGACGGCATGACCAGCGGGCGCGGCTTCATCGCGCTGGCGGCGATGATCTTCGGCAAATGGATGCCGTTCGGCGCGTTCGGCGGCGGGCTGTTGTTCGGCTTTTCGGATGCGTTGGGGCAGCGGTTCCAACTGCTGGGCGTACCCATTCCGGCGCAGTTCTTGCAGATGGTGCCGTATGTGGTCACGATCATCGTGCTGGCCGGGCTGGTGGGGCGGGCGGTCGCGCCCAAAGCCGATGGCGTGCCGTATGACAAAGAGGGGAAGTAGCGGTCGATGACGCTCAACAAAGCTGGTCTACCCCCAGTTTAATGGAGTAACAGTGGCTCAAGCAGCCCTCGTGACCGGAGCAGCATAGGCGATGCCCGAGTGCAGCCGCTGTTATTGTACTCGCTTGGGAAACTGTTACTCTATTTTATCGGGGGTAGACCAGTTCCATCACGGCATATCGCTCGGCTTTTCTTGGCTGACGATCGAGATAGCTTTTTTTAGCACCTGAATGGTCGCCTCTTTCTGCGCGACCGTGCGCTCCAATTCCCGCACGCGCCTGCTCAGTTCGCTCATCGTCGCCGTGTTCACGTCCAACACTTCCGCTTGACCAAACTGCTTCATCCATTGGTGTAATGTTTTGTTGGAAATCCCGAGTTCACGCGCCGTGCGCGACACGTTCTGGCTGACTTCTGCCTTGCGCACCGCTTCCCGTTTGTACGCTTCCGTGAATTGTGATCCTCTACCCATTTTCCAGTCTCCCTTATCTCCTTTATTGTACTCGCTTGGGAAACTGTTACTCTATTTTATCGGGGGTAGACCA
>JANRJJ010000010.1:0-94679 GCA_033764035.1 bacterium | reverse complement strand
TGATCGGATTGAGGTTCGCTTACTGCGGGAAGGGAAATCATCAGGGAAAGTATCACAATGAAGAGATAAATCCGTTTTATTGCGCCATTCATACTAGAAAACCTCATTCTAAAATATTAGACGATGCGTTAAACATTTGAATAAATTTCTTGAAGGACAACTAACCTCTATTAAAAAATTAGCAGAGGTCAGTTGCCTCAACTTTATCATAGTTATCCTAGGAACTTATCGAGCATCAATTCCCACAGAAGCTGTTCTGTGATTTGTCGGCGAGCATTTTCCTCAGGAGAATTAGGATCAAAAATATTTGTTGCAAGAAATGCCTGGTTCTACCGGAATTGGTGGTTGAGAGAAAAAGCTGACGCACAATGAAGGCATGAAGATGAAAGGGTTCATCATGCCTCAGCCGCGTCAGTGCAGCCGGGACTTGAAGCTGTCTGCAAAACCATCGCGTCGGATTGTGCTGCCGGTCGAGCGTGAGGCATACATGGCGCTCGTGCAGGATGTAGGTTTGTTTCGGGCGTGGGTTGACGGGCAGACCGAGCAGCATCCAGAGTTGTTCCCCAGTGAGATGCAGGCCGGGTACAGCCTGCACGACCAGCGCGCCTCGCGCAAACAGCCAGACATCCTCGTGCGTCGTATCCGGCTGAATCGAAGTGGGACGGTCTATCGCGTCGTACCGAGTTTTGTCCTGCCGTATCGAACCGGCACGACTGACCTGGTGGAGAAAGCGCTGTTTCTGCGCCGCTTCGGCGTGCCCTTCTGGGGACTGACGTATGTGTTCGGGCGCAGCGACATGTACTGGTATCGCATCGTCGAACATCTGGGGCGGTTCGACCTAGTGGGGACGACGGTCAAGAGCGGCGCGAAGTTGCCCGAACACCTGCTGGCGGACGAAAAGCTGACCCATCTGTTGGGCGACGAATGCTGTGCTGCCGTGACTGTCGGGGACGATGTGGTGCTGGGAGCGGCGGTGTCGCTCAGCACCCGCACTGCCGAGCTGGACGGCGCGTATGCCGAGTTCGCCGCCGAAGCGCGACGGCTCAACGCAGATTATGCGCCCAAGACCCTCAATCTGGATGGCTGGCAGCACACGCGCGCCGTGTGGCATAAGCTGTTCCCAACGCTGGTGCTTATCCGCTGTTTTCTCCACGCCTTCATCCGCGTGCGCGGACGTCTGCTGCGCCATCCGCTCTACCCACAGATGAAGCGGCTCATCTGGAACATCTACCGTGCCAAATCGCAGAGCAACTACTACTACCACTTCGACAAGCTGCTGAAGTTCGCCGCTCAACATCTACAGGGCGAAGCGCTCAGCCAGATTACTCGCTTCAAACATAAACGCGCACAGCTGCTGCAAGGGTTGTTTCATCCCGGCTGTCATCGCGTCAGCACGATGCTGGAGCGTCACATGCAACCGCTCGCACGCTGTCTGTACATCGGGCGCGAGTTTCACGGTCATCGCGTCAGTGCCCACTTGCTCGTCCGCTCGTGGGCGCTGCTGCACAACTTTTTACCTTACTGCCCGCGCGCCCGGCTGCGCTCCGGTTCGCCCTTCACCTCCCCCTTTCACAAGCTCAACGGTTTTGTCTACCGATCCTGCTGGCTGGAGAACCTGCTCGTCGCCTCTTCCACTCAAGTCGAGTATCACCACCAAATCCGGTAGAACCAGGATGATTGTATCGACTCGCTTCATCTTTGCAACTGAGCAATCAAATTCAATAATCGCTGATGCGATGCGTAAAGCGACTTCTTGCATTGCCGTCAATGAAGTAAGAACTGCATCCCCTTTTTGGCGTAGATCGACAAGGTTTTCTTTAACGTCTTTTGGCTTTGCGCGTTGATTTGCCATTATATTCAATTTTCTCCTATCGTATTATCGTCTGAATCGTCGTCTTCATCTGGCGGAAGATACTTTTTGAGAAGTACCAAGAGCTGCTCCATATGCCACTGATTATGACCTGTGTAGCCAAACATGACCTCTTCCGCAAAGCCTTCTAGTTTTTGTGGTACTTTCTCAAAATCAGTTATTGTTAACAGTGCTTCCAGACTTGAAAAGGTCTTCTTCCATTCCAGCAGCACCTCACGTACATGAAACATCCAGACATGTGCATCAGCGGTATATTGCGAGTTTTCCTTGAGCCGATTCTCCAATCCATATGTTCGCAGCATCAAGTTTTCGATTTCAACCAAGATAGCAGGTTTGTCGTTCATGTTTACACCTTATGTTGCTCCAGCCAACGCCGATAACCAATTAATTAGAGTTAACACATCCGTTCTAGGAAGTGATACTGAACTAACTCGTTACTTTAACACGATTGGATAAGCACTAGTAATTCAATAAGCATAGCGACTCCACCAAACTGTTTTACATGTTTGGTGGAGTTAAGGATTTGTAAATGCAAAAACGACTGCATTATGTACTTCCCTGTATAGTTATTCTAGTAAGCTTTGGCTGCTCAAATTACGCTCCCAGTGAAATTGATGTGAGTGAATTATGGTTGCAGTCAGCACCAGCTCCTGAGTTCATTTTGGAGCTTCCGCGTGAAGTATGGGCGACTCGCAGTTCTTGCTCTAACATTATTGTTCTCGATGGTTACGTAATATGGGAAAACGGAAATCACTCTAATGATGTCATGGATGCAATTATAAATTCCCTTGGGCTTTATATAGACAATCAGCATATTGACCAAGCACATTTAGTATATTATGAACCAATAGGAACAATGAATCCACAAGAAACAGGTAGTTTCTTCCCAGAAATACCTGTTTGTGTAGACCTGAACAATTTGAGTCTCGGTTTACATTCTGCGCATATACAATTCAGTTCTGTTGCCGGCATTTACTACGAGCATCGCTGGGCATTTCGGTTGATTGCTCCACCAATACCCTGAATTTACACTCCCATCCGCTACACCTATGATAAGTGACAAGCTCGGGCGCTGCGCACTGGCATCAACGCCAACGCCGTTGATGCTGATTTACTGCGGCAACCGCACGCAGCAGATCGCCACGATTGCCGGCAGCGCGACGACCACCAACTATGGGTACAACGCCGCCAATCAGATGACGAGCGCCGGAGCGGCGACGCTGACCTACGACAACAATGGCAACCTGACCAATGATGGCACCACCGCCTACACATGGGATCGGGCGAACCGGATGCTTTCGGCAGGTGGAACCAGTTACGGATACGACGGCGCGGGCAATCGCAGCCGTCAAGCCGTGAGCGGAGTCGTCACCCAATATCTACTTGATCTGCAACCCGGCTTGGTGCAGGTGATCGCAGCCACGACGGGCGCGAACACGGATCGCTATGTCCATGCGCCACGCGGTATTCATGCGATGGAAAATACCTCCGGCGCGTGGTCATACGCGATGCAGGATGGATTAGGTAATGTTCGCTTGGAAACGAGCAGCGCGGCGGGTGTTCTTGGGTCACGCAACTACGAACCGTTCCTTACCCCATTCGGCGTGGTCGGCGCGTTCGGGATGCCGTTCGCCGCAACAGGCGAGCCGACCGACAGTAATGGGCTGGTTCATCTGCGGGCGCGTAATTATGCGCCAAGCATGGGCGTGTTTACGGCACTTGATCCGTTTGAAGGTCAACCATGCAGTCCGATGAGCTTAAATGGGTATATGTATGTTGAAGGCAGTGTCGTAAATAACGTTGATCCATCAGGTGGTCTACCCCCAGTTTAATGGAGTAACAGTGGCTCAAGCAGCCCTCGTGACCGGAGCAGCATAGGCGATGCCCGAGTGAAGCCGCTGCCGGTTGTAGAACACCTCAATGTAACCAAAGATCGCCATGCGCGCTTCCGACCGAGTCGTAAAGACCTGTCCGTGAATCGCTTCGAGCTTGAGCGTGGCAAAGAAACTCTCCGCCATCGCATTGTCATAGCAGTTGCCCGACCCGCTCATGCTGCGGGTCACTTTCCCCTCACATGCTTCCGCGTAGCGCTGGTTGGCGAACTCACCGCCCCGGTCAGAATGCAGGATCACACCCGCAGGCGGACAGTGATGCTGCCATGCCATCGTCAAGGCTGTCAAGGCAAGCTGGGCATCATGGTGAATGCCCATCGACCAACCGACAATCTGCCGGGTGAAGATGTCCAGTACCGTCACCAGATACAACCAGCCTTCGTGGGTCGGGATGTGGGTGGTGTCTGTGACCCATGTGTCGTGTTCGTGCTCAGCCGTGAAGTCGTGTGCCAACAGATTTTCCACCACATACTGGTTGTGCATTGAGCGCGTTAAGCAGGGGCGCTGCGGTTTCACCCGAACCGAGCGCAAGTGCAGCTGACGCATGAGGCGGGCGACCCGCTTGCGCGAGGTGCAGATCCCTTGTTGGCGCAGCACTGCTGCAACCCGGTTGCTGCCGTAGGTGTGACGACTGTCCTTAAAGACGGTTTGAATCTGCTCACTCAGGTAGCCGTCGCGCTGGTCATGACGACTCGTTTGGGTCTCACGCCAAGCGTAGTCTCCGCTCTCCGACACGTCCAACGCCCGGCACAGTTCCCCAACGGCAATGTCAGTGCGGGATCGCTCGGCTTTTCCTGGCTGACGATCGAGATAGCTTTTTTTAGCACCTGAATGGTCGCCTCTTTCTGCGTGACCATGCGCTCCAATTCCCGCACGCGCCTGCTCAGTTCGCTCATCATCGCCGTGTTCACGTCCAACACTTCCGGCTGCCCGAACTGCTTCATCCACTGGTGCAACGTTTTGTTGGAAATTCCGAGTTCGCGGGCTGTGCGCGACACGTTCTGGCTGGCTTCTGCCTTGCGCACGGCTTCCCGTTTGAATTCTTCTGTGAACTGTGATCCTCTAGCCATTTTCAGTCTCCCTCATCTCATTTATTGTATCCACTTGGGAAACTGTTACTCTTTTTTATCGGGGGGTAGATCAGAGTGGCGGCTCAACCAGCCCAAAGAGAATCACCTCGAAACTGTGCTGCGCCTTCGTTAACGCTTCATTTGGATCTTCGTGCGTGGCGATCCACAACGCAGCATCAATGAGTGCGCCGTTGAGCATTCGTGCCAGCGCCTCCGGGTCGGTCTGGCGCACGCGCCCAGCGTCCATCAATTCGCGCAGCCCATCTGCAATTGCGCCCACCGACGAATGTGCATCAATATCACGCAGGCGCTGTCCTAACACGGCTGGGGCTTCAGTCAGCGTAATCCGTTGGATTTCCGGCTCCAACGCCAGTGTGAGGTAGAACAGACAGCTTGCTTTGAAGGCCTCCCACGGATCAGCGTAAGTCTCCCATACCGCGTCCAGTTTGGCATCTATCTCCCCATCAATCTGTCGCACCACAGCTTCGAGCAGTCCCTCCTTGCCGCCAAAGTGGTGATACAGCGCACCGCGCGTCAAACCCACCTCTGCACACAACTCATCCATAGAGGTCGCTGCATAACCAACTGTGGCGAATGATCGCCGCGCTGCTGCGATTAGTTTTGCCGTCGTCACTGCGATCATCTGCGTGCGCGAGCGACGATTGGTGCTGTCAGTCATCATCACCCTCTCATTTGACATACGCGGCGTATGTCAATACAATACTTCTAAATTCACGTACACAGCGTATGTAAAAAGAGGGCAAAAAGCAAGATGCACTCATCCATCATCGCCTCCGTATCGGCACCTTCCCGACCACGTCCTTTGCGTGAGATGTACTCACTCATCGGTCTTGCCATTCCACTGATCGCCAGCCTAACCACTTCCACTGCGCTTGGTCTGGTAGACACCTACATGCTCGGCACGCTGGGCGAAGCGGTGTTGGGCGCGGTCTCGCTCACCAGCAGTGTCCTCCTCATCTTCTATGCCGGGTTGTATGGTTTGGTGGGTCCGGTAGGTATCCTAATCGGTCAAGCACACGGCGCGGGCGAGATCGGCAAGATCAGCAGTATTATCCGCCATGGGCTGGTGATTGCGCTCGCCGTTGGTCTGCTCAGCGTCCTGATCATGCTCATCGGATTACCGCTTCTAGCTCAGATCGGACAGCCACCCGAAGTGATCGCAAGGATTACGCCGTACTGGGTGGCGATGAGTTTCTCGCTCATTCCCTATGTGATGTCGCTGGTGCTGAAGCAGTTCTACGACTCGACCGACCGCCCCTGGCTGGGGCTGGGATTGACGCTGGTGGCGGTGGTCTTCAACATCGCCGCCAACTGGGTGCTGATTTTCGGAAACCTCGGCTTCCCTGCCCTGGGGCTGGCGGGCGCGGGCATCGGGAGCCTTCTCGGCCAGACGGCTGGCTTTGCGGCGATGATGTTGCATTACCGTCTCACACCTGGCAACGCACCCTATCGAGGAGAGACGGTCTGGTCGCTGGCTCAGTTCCGCGAGCAGCTCCACGAAGGGCTGCCGATGGGGATACAGTATCTTCTCGAAGGTGGGGCGGTAACGATTGCGGGGTTGTTCGTCGGTCTGCTTGGCGCAACGCAGCTTGCGGCCAACCAGGTGGTCTACAGCGTGACGAGCGTGCTGTATATGCTGCCGCTGGGCATGGCGAGTGCTGTGACCATTCGCGTATCACAGGCTGTGGGTGGCAGCGAAAATGACCGTCTGCCCGCCATTACTCGGGCAGCGCTTGTGCTAGTGACAAGCTGGGCAGCCGGATTTACAGTACTCCTGCTGTTTGCAGGTGAGCAGATCGCCGCCTTTTTTGTTTCGGAAACGGACATTATCGCGGCTGCTGGAGCCATCTTCGTCGCAGTCAGCTTCATGCAGGTCTTCGATGGCATTCAATCGGTATCGTTGGGGGCGCTGCGGGGTTTACTCGATAATCGCTGGCCGACGGCGGTGTCGCTCATGGGTTACTGGCTGGTCGCGCTGCCCGCCGCGTATGTTCTCGGCGTGATGATGCAGGGTGGCGCGGCTGGCGTGTGGGGTGGCTTCAGCATCGGGCTGATCTTCGCCTCTGTTCTGCTGGTTGGGCGTATCCGGTTTCAGTTCAGGCGGATCGCGAACGGTTCTGCATCCTTATGATAACAACTCATACATTACTCAATCAAGGAGGCATTGCGATGTACGACGTGATCATCATCGGGGCAGGGTTTGCGGGCCTCATCGCCGCACGCGAATTGGGATCGACGGGAATGCGCGTGCTGGTGCTGGAAGCGCGTAACCGAATCGGCGGACGCACATGGCGCAGCGCGCAGCACGGACGAGATTTTGAGATGGGCGGGGCGTATGTCCACTGGCTGCAACCGCATCTGTGGGCTGAACTGAACCGCTATGGGTTACGAATCGAGCCGGGTTCAGGCGGTGAGGTGAACGAGGTGCGCGTGTGGTCGGGCGGCAGCCTGCACCAGTTTGATACCGAAACTGCCTACGGATTGATCACCGAGGGCTATAGCGCAATCTATGCCGCTGACCCGCAGCCGGAGGCAATTTTCCCGTTCCCGTATGACCCGCTTACACACGATGCGTGGCGCGCTTACACTCATGTCTCGTTGGCCGACCATGCCGCGCCGCTGAACCTCACGCCCTTACAACGGGACATGCTGTTCGGGATGATCGAGGCGGATACCAGTGCGCCGCTGCAACACGCTGCCCTCGTCGAGGCGCTGAGGCTGCGAGCGCTGATCGGCTCCGATGATTTCGCCAAACTCGGTGAGGTGACGGGTACCTATGTGATCGAAGGGGGCACTCAGGCGCTACTCGACAGTATACTGGCAGACGTGCGAGCCGAAATACGCACTGGGCGTGCGGTGACCCATATTGACCAGACGAATGAGAACGTGCGGATTACCACAGTGGCAGGCGAAACAGTTGAAGGACGATTTGTGGTCGTTGCCACGCCGTTGAACGTATGGGCGAATATTCGGTTCACGCCCGGGTTGAGCGAGGTGAAGCAGACCATATCGCGCCAGCGGCACGGCGGAGCAGGTGTCAAGTGTTTCGTGCGCATCACCGGGCAGGTCGAGGGGTTGCTCGCTATCGCCTCTGCACCCGACACATTCTCGCTGTTGACGACATATGCGGTTGACGACAACAGAACCTGGCTGCTTGGCTTCGGTGCAACCGCGCCGGAAGCACTCACGGTGGAATGGGCGAAGCAGGCAGTTGTCCGCCTGCTTCCCGATGCCCAGGTGCTTGATGTCGTGGGGCATAACTGGAATACCGATCCCTTTGCGCTCGGCACCTGGGCGATGCTCAAGCCAGGTCAGGCTTCGGCGCTCGATCAGCTTGTGCAGCCAGAAGGTCGCGTGTACTTCGCCACCAGCGATATTGCGCTGGGTTGGCGCGGCTATATCGACGGTGCAATTGAAGCTGGTATGCGTGCAGCCCGAATCATCAAAGCAGGCGCATAAGCGCAATGCAACACAAGAGAACAATAGGAGTGCAAATCATCCGGTTGAAGTGATCAACGTTGGGGCGGGGTTTGCTGGTCTGACCCTGCCATTCGACCTGCTGCCGGGTCAGACTACCGATCTGACGCTCGTATGGGCGTGGAGCGGTGAGCCGTTTGGGAGGCTGTGTGTTCAGGCGTGGGGTTGGGCGGTGGGGTTCTGAAACCGCGTTTAGGACAGCGGTGAAACGCTCGCTTCGGCAGTCCACAGCCCTGATCCAATTGGTCTGCTCTTTGCTAAGCGATAACCGCTCCCTGCTCGATCAGAAGTCCGCGCAGCAGCGAGCGGTGACAGTACGCTTCATCTTCGCAGTAACAGCCGACGGAGAAATTCGTCTGCCGGGACAGCGCGGCCAGCAGCGTGATCAGGCGCTGCGCCGGGGGCCGCCGCATCTCCGCCAGGTACCGACGACGGTACGTTTCCCATCGACGCGGTGTCAACGGCTCCGCAAACGCCCACACCCGCAGGGTTTCACTCGGTGCCAGCTCCGGCATCCACACATCGAAGTAGTCTCGCACACTCCAATCTTGTTTGCGGATCCCTCGCGGCGGACGGCGAACGGTTCCCAGACGCAACCCTTCATCCGGGTTTCGAGGTGTTCCAAGGCGAACGATACGAATTGCCATGCAAGTTGAACTCCATCCACAGCGAAAAAGGATGTAAACCCTGTACACCTTCAGAACTGTCTGTCGAAAGGTACAGGGTTTGCACTTTTTCTTCAGGACAGTAAAAAATCATGCTGTCCTGAAGCCATTAAAATCAGTTCTCTGCGAACAGCGACAGGGTGTTCCCTTCCGTATCCTTGAATGTAGCGAACCGCCCGTCACTGCCCATTGGGGTCGCCGGGATGATGATCTCCGCGCCCAGTGAACGCACGCGCTCGATCATCGTTTCCAGTTCGCTCCCCCGTCCGGCATTCAGATACACGTGCGCGCCCTGATTGCCCGGCTCCACGCCCGGCGCTTGCAGCAGCGACCCGCCGACCTCGTTCGGCTCGAAATACAGCGTCGCCATTCGGCGCGGCGGCGCATCGGTGATGGTCACTTCCACATCCAGCAGTTGTTCGTAGAACCGGGCAGCGCGTTCGATGTCTTTCACCGGAATCTCGACCCACGAAAATACCTTGTTCATCGGCCCTCGTCTCCTCGTCTTGAACCTTTCGACAAACTCAGCATAGAATGGCTCTGGTGACATCTACTGTCACCAGAAAAATCGAGTTGTACATTCAGAGGTGATCATGCGTGCAGATCGTCTGCTGTCGATCATGCTAATCCTTCAGGCGCAGGGAAAAATGACGATGTTTGCGCTAGCGGAATCACTGGAGGTGTCGCGGCGTACCATCCTGCGAGATATTGAAGCACTAAGTATTGCTGGTGTGCCTGTCCATGCCGAGGCGGGGCATGGAGGCGGTGTGTACTTGGACGAACACTATCGAGTCTCGCTGACCGGACTGAAAGAAGCCGAAGTCCGTGCGTTGTTCGTCTCGACTCATCCCGGTCCGCTGGGCGATGTCGGCTTGGGTGGGGCTGCCGAAGCAACGCTCCTTAAACTATTCGCCGCGCTGCCTTCGCTGCATCGTCAGGAAGCGGAACGGATGCAGCAGCGCATTCATCTTGATCCAGCATGGTGGTGGCACAAGGGCGAAATGCTGCCGCATCTGAACACGCTGAAGCGGGCGGTGTTTGGCGATTACTGCGTTCATGTGCGCTATGAACGCGGTGATGGAAAAGTCGTTGAGCGCATACTTGAACCTTACAGCCTTATCGCCAAAGCAAGTGTGTGGTACTGTGTCGCCCGGCGAGACGGCCAACTCCGCACCTATCGCGTCTCGCGCTTTGTTGCCATCGAGATGCTGGACACCCATTTCGAGCGTGATGAAACCTTCAACCTCTCCGAGTATTGGCACGGCCACACGACGCAGTTCGTCGCCAGTCTGCCTTATTTCGCCTTCACGCTTCGGCTCCCCGCCGACAGAATACAATTCCTGAACTGGTATGCCTCAGAGCGATACACGATCCGCGATACCAGTTCGGATGGGGCGGTGCTGGTCATCGATCTGCGCCTCAGTTCCCTTGAAGAAGCGCGAATGCTGGTGATGGGGCTGGGAGCGGATGCGGAGATCATCGCGCCAGATGCACTGCGTGAAGCGGTACTAGAACAGGCGCGGCAAATCTTGACGAAGCTTTCTTCAGAGTAGATCAGATTACATACCCTTGTTTGGTCTGCATTAATGTTTGAAGCAGCGCGAAAACCGTACAAACTGTTCATATCCTACATGCATCGGGGTGGGCGACAATGCCGACAAAGTTGCTCACCTGTTTGCGACACTCCGCTATAAGGTCGATACCCGGACGATCATCCCCGATAGTGCGACACTGGTTTTAGACACGGAGGGTCTGCGCCAACAGATTTTGCATCTGCAACTGCTGGCTGTTGATCCGGTCGATGAAGACATCAAGGTTTACTTGTCTAAAGTGCGCTCGGTGACGGCGAAGCTGCGAAACGACATCACTCGCCGTTTTCGTGAGCGCCGCGAAAAGGCGCTGCTTGTCCTTGCAGCGGATAATGCTCAAACAGGTGAAGAGTACGCAACGCTCAAGTATGTGATGCTGCAACGCGAGAACATCCGCAGCAAAAGCCAGGGCAAACGGCTCCACCAGGTGATTCGTCCGATCCCACTCAATCTCAAGCGCCGCAACCCGGAAGCGGTCAAACTGCGTGTTCTGAAGCGCTTCACGTTCACCAAAGAAGACAGGTCTATCACTAGGAAAAACTGCACTCCGCGTACATGCTAGCGGAGTGGAGGCTAAAATACTTCAACAACCGGGCGTTGTTCTTGGATGAGCCGTCCAGCAAGTGAAAACGAATCGCACGCACGCAAAAAACGTTTGAAACGAGAAGACCTCCATCTCGTCTGCTATGAATATGTGTGGAGCCAAAGTGACTCTTATCGAATTGGCGGTGCCTTTGTATCGCTCGCTGCACGCAGGCGGAAGTGAATCGTAACGATGCTCAAATTAATCATGGCTGGCATGCGTTTGTCGAAACCGACCCGGTGTATCGTGAAATTCGCGAACAAAGGCGTGCGACAATGCAGCCTCTGAGCTGTAGCCAACGGCTGATGCAATGGAAGCAATGGTATCACGACTTGTTTCGAGAAGTTCCCGCGCCTTTTGCATTCGCCATACGGTGATGTAACGCATGGGAGCCATGCCAACCAGTTCTTTAAAGCGGGTTGTAAACACAGTTCGTGAGACATTGACCTGCTTGGCAAGTTGCTCAAGCGTCCAATTCTCGGCAATGTTCGCATGAATAATTTGCAGCGCACGGTAAATTATAGGGTCATGATAAGCGGCGTGGAAGCTTCCGCTTCCCTGTTGACTTAATACGTGTGCCCGCAGTGTATATAAGTGCAGTACCTCGGCAAGCCGTTTGACCACAGACCCGGCTCCAGGCCGCTGCAAGCGCGTCTCGGTGACCGTTAGATTTGCCACCGCACGAAGGGCGTTGAGGTCATCATCGTCCTGACCGCGAATGTGAATGAACGGCGGTAAATCGCGCATGAAGGGGTGGTTGAAGTCTCGTGTGAATTCGACATGACCGAAAACAATCGTGGCGGATGACACGCCGTCGGCAAATAGTCGAGATGCTCGATGCAAATCATTCAGCAATTCATCTGCTGAAACGCATAGGGAGTTCACATCGGCGCTCAACCTATAGGGTGATCCATGAGGAAATGCAATAATGTCACCATGCGCTAGTTGCAGCGGCGCCTGCAAAAAATCGGCCCGAAGCCAGCAGCGTCCATCAACGATGATGTGAAATTTCTTGAAGGGTGTGGCCTTCGTTTCAATTCCCCAGTCCCCTTTAAACTGCCTTTGAAAATACACTGTTCCATTCAACCGAATGGTGTTCAGAATATCATCCAGCACATCGATCTGAACGCTCAATCAACAACTCCGTCCGCAAAATTATTGTCCGTCTATTCTCGGTGTCCTAGAGTATAAACATCCGCCGGTTAAACCAAAAGGACACAGAAATGACCCATAAAGAAAATCGCAGTTCGTTCTCGCGGCGCACGCTGTTGAAAGGAATTGGCGCAGGCGCAGCGGCACTGACTGTCGGCAGCACGCTTGTTCGTGTTTCAGGCATTTCGGCACAGTCCAACCCGACTCCTGCTTCGGAAGCAGCCTTTTACCGTTTCCGCGTCGGCAGCTTCGATGTGACGGTCATCACGGATGGTTACCTCAATCTGCCCCCTGCCGTGCTTGGCACCAACGCGCCCGAAGGGGCTGTGTCTGCACTGCTGGCAGACAACTACCTGCCGACCGACCTGTTTACGGCCCCTGCGCATGTCATGCTTGTCAATACAGGCGAGCAGCTCGTGCTGATCGATACCGGGCTTGGTGGGGTTGCGTTACCGGGTTTTGAAACCGACAGCGGTAAGCTTGTCCCAACCATGCAGTTACTTGGCCTTGACCCCGCCGATGTCAATGCGGTGATTGTTTCGCACGCGCACCCTGACCACATTGGGGGCATTCGCGATTCGGAGGGTAATCCACAATTTCCGAATGCAACCTACCACATCTCACAGCTTGAGTGGGATTTTTGGATGAACGCGGCAACAGATACCGACAACGATCTGGCAAATTTCTTTGCAACGCTGGCGCAGAACACCCTACTGCCGCTGGAAGATCGTGTGCAGCGGTTTGAGGGTGAAACAGACATTCTCCCAGGTATCCGTGTCGTTCCTGCCGCTGGACACACACCGGGACACACGGCGGTGATAATCGGCACGGGTGACGACCGGGTGATCAACATCGCTGACGCGACCCTTCACTACATCATTGGGCTGGAAGAACCGACGTGGCAAACGGGGCTGGAGGTCGATCCCGTGGTCGCTGAACAAAGCCGTGTCGCACTTTTGAGTCGTGCCTCAGGCGAACGCATCAAAGTGTTTGGCTACCACTTTCCTTTCCCTGGCATTGGCTATGCTGTCCGTGATGGAGAGAGCGAACGGTGGGAGTTTGTCATCACGGGGTGATGACTGCATCTGAAACCACCTCATCCTCACGTTGTGGGTCTGCGGTTGCCGACCTTTAACAGTTTCCGCTGCGAACGCTGCATACCGTTCATCGGCATGACCCGCAGCCATGAACGGTATGGTCAGTTTTCAGCGTGGCTCATGGATTGGTCATATCCTGCTTTATCCGCACTGCGTTGAAGCGATCTCTGCATTTTGCAGAGACGAATTCAGCGTAGTGCAAAAGACACCCCGTTCCCTCCTGTATATGCTGACCGTATCGCATATTGACACAGGAGAACCTGAAAGCCATGCTGTTCAAAGGCATCACCCTTGTTCTTGCTTTTGTACTGATCGGCCTGATGCAACCCGTAGTCGCGCAACATGCGCCCGCCACCCCAACCACCGAGTCGCGCTACCTGACCATGCGCGATGGAGTGGAGATCGCCGTCGATGTCCTCTACCCGGCGGACTTCGACCCGGCGCAGACCTATCCGACGCTGATGCAGGCGACCCGCTACTGGCGCGGCTATCAGGGCTTGGAAACATGGCAGGGAAAACCAGAGATCGGCGCTATGCTGGCGAATGGGTATATCGTAGTGACGGTCGATGCGCGCGGCACAGGTGCATCGGGCGGCGACCGCTTTGCCGAATACTCGCCTGACGAGATTGCGGATTTCCGCGAAGTACTAACCTGGATCGCGCAACAGCCTTGGTCGAGTGGGCGGATCGCGATGTTCGGCGTGTCCTATGCCGGTACCACCGCCGAACTCACCGCCAGCCCCAATACACCTGCACTGGTAGCGATTTCTAACCAGTACAGCAATTTTGACCCGATCTTCTATCTGGCGCATCCCGGCGGGGTATTCACCGAATGGTTTGTGCGCAATTGGAGCGATTTCAATGTCGCTCTGGATAGCAACGATGTGTGCGCAATCGCACGGGCGGCAACTGAAGGAGAATGTGCAGCGGCACGCGCGCAGACCACTGGCGTGCGCCCAGTCGATGCCGACCCGGATGGCACGTATCTCGCGTCGCTGCTGGCAGAGCGCTTCAGCGCTAATGTATACGACTCGGTCAACGGCATTACCTACCGTGATGAGCCTTACGGTGACAGTGATATTACGGTCGATTTGCTCAGTGTGTACAGCTACCGCGAAGCGATTGAAGCGTCGGACGTACCGATGTTCGTCTGGGCGGGCTGGCTCGACAATGCCTCTGCTGACGGCGCGCTCAGCCGCTATCTCACCTTCAGCAACCCGCAGCGTGTGATCCTGGGCCCGTTGTCGCATGGCGGCGGCTTCCACACCGATCCCTTCCTGGATTCCGAAACGCCGGTCGATCCGTCGCTTGAAGCACAGTTGGCGATGCAGCTCGATTTCTACGACAGCCAGCTCAAAACCGATGCGCCCGCACCCATCGAAAACAGCATCACCTACTACACGCTGAACGCTGGCACCTGGCAGACCACGACGGTATGGCCGCCCGCAGGCGTGCAGATGCAGCCGTTGTATTTCGGCGCAGACAACACGCTTTCTGCCGAAGCGCCGACCGACGCGAGCGGCGCGGATACCTATACGGTCGATTTCACCGCTACGACCGGCGATGCCACCCGCTGGCACACGGTGATGACCAGCGGGGACGTGATTTACCCGGATCGCGCGGAAGAAGACGAAAAGCTGCTCACCTACACCAGCGCCCCGCTTACCGAGCCGATGGTCATCACCGGCAGCCCGGTCGTGACTCTCAATCTCGCCTCAACCGAACGCGACGGCGCGCTGCATGTCTATCTGGAGTCGGTCGCGCCCGATGGCCGGGTGACCTACATCACTGAAGGCGTGCTGCGCCTGCTGCATCACCCAATCTCGGATGCCACACCGCCCTACGCGCAGCTTGGCCCGTATCGCAGCTACGAAGCGGCGGACGCGCAGCCGCTCACGCCCGGCGAGACGACCGAAATCCCGATCACGCTCTACGCCACTTCGGTGCTAATCGAAGCTGGACACCGCATCCGTGTGGCAATCGCCGGGCATGATGCCTCTGTGTTCCGCCGCTACCCCGCCGAAGGCACGCCCGTGCTGACCGTCGAGCGCAACAGCGCATTCCCATCGCGCATCGACCTGCCTGTCGATGGAGCAAACCCATGACCTGGCTTGCGGACCCCCGCACCACCCTTTTATCACCACCGTGATGATATTCTCTGGGGCTGCCGCTGGCGCGGCAGCCCGCCGTACACGCCGAAGTTCGCAAACGAGCCGAACCTGTCCCAGTCTTCGTAACTGAACTCAGTGGGTGGATGTAGAACGAACCGCACTCGATGTTTATGATGCCGAAAGGCGCTCGGTCAGCAGTTCGACCCACGCAAAAAATGCTGGTTTGGGCTGATTATCTTCATCGAACAACAGCGGATCGGACTGGGCATTGGAGGTTTCAGCTTCCGGCGGATATTCTTTCCACGAATAGCGGTCAGATAGTCCCCACAGGCTGATCGACTGCGCATCGACTGCAATGGCGACATCGAGGACAAGTCGATACAAATCGGCCTGCACGGCCCATCGCGTTTCCTGAGTGCCGGGCGTGTCACGCAGATCGATGTCGAGTTCGGTGATGTAAACTGGCAGCCCGTAAGCCCGCAGGGTGTCGATCATGTCCTGCCGCTCGTAGGTGCGCAGCCCTGGATTCAGATGGAACTGGAGCGACAACCCGTCTATCAATCCGTCTTCTTTCAGGCGATTGGCGAGTTCGAGCGTAAATGGAGTGAATTCGCCCTGTGAAGTTTCGTTATCGACATCGCCGTACAGCAAAATTGCATCTGGGTTGGCAGCGCGCGCCGCTGCAAACGCAATATCGACATACTCCGGGCCGATTCGATCCAGAAAGAAATCATACCATCCATTGCCGATCCGGGACTCGTTGGTGACTATCCAGGTATCGACACGCCCTGCATAGCGGCTGACGACCATCTCGATGTGATCGACCATCAGTGCGATCAGGTCGTCGCGTGTCAGGGTCGCATCTTCGACCAGCCAACCAGGGTTGACCTGTGCGCCGTAGATCAGCGCATGACCGATAATCGCCATGTCCTGTGATTCAGCCCATTCAAGCTGCTCGTCGATCCAGCTAAAGTCATACTGACCGCGCTCCGGTTCGATCAGGAACCAGAAGAATTCGAGAATGCCTAAATTGAACTGCTGCGCGGAGAGTTCACGATTTTCCTCGTACTGATACGCATCGGACAGCACGTTGCCAAAGCGCAAGCCGAGCGGTTCGCCCAGCTCACGCAGCGATGGCGTGTCCTGCGAACGAGTGGGGGAAGCAGAAAGCCCGATTATGATGACCAGCAGCGTACCAAAGAGCGCTCTCCAGCGAAACGAACGAACCATGGGAAGGCTAACCTTTCTGATTCATTGGCCTAATTATCAAGTGAACACTATCGGCTTGCCCGCACATAATAGCCGAGAAGCCGCCTTCCGCGCATCCTGCTCACCTGCATGATTTTGTCTGTCCATGATCTTCACCATTCCGCTGGCAAACTTCCCACTTGACTCTTTTACATGTTTTCCGATAGATTTAGTCATGTAAGCGCTGATTGCGGCGCTGCATTGTGTTGGAAGGAAAACAACATGAAACACTTGAGGCCACCTGTGCTTCACTTTAACCATACATCCACATCTGCCCCTCAGATGTGTTGTTGTCGCTGAACGCCGATCTGATCTCTCTCGCGCGGTTCAGTCTGCCCGGTTTACAACCAGGCCTTACCTAACAATTTTCACTGACAACTACATGTAACCAGGAAGCTCTGTCATGACTGATGTTCTGCTGATTGCAGGCAGTCCGACCATTCAGTCACGTTCTGGCGCGGTGATCACGTCGCTGAGCGAACGGCTTGAAGGATGCGGACTATCCACCTTTACCCTGCGCGTGCGCGATCTCGATGCCGAGGCGCTGTTACATGCCAGGCAGGATCACCCGCAGCTTGCCGATGCGCTGAACCAGGTTGCGCGTGCCAACAGCGTGATCGTTGCAACCCCGGTCTACAAGGCATCGTTCTCTGGTTTGCTCAAGCTGTTCCTCGACCTCCTGCCGCAGTCGGCACTGAGTGGTAAGGCGGTGCTGCCTGCCGCCACTGCTGGAACCGGCGCACATCTCCTGGCAATCGACTATGCGCTCAAGCCAGTGCTGTCGGCGCTGGGCGTGCTGACGTTTCTACCGTCGCTCTACATCCAGGATGCGCATATTACGCAGGTGAATCCGCCCGTATTCGATCCAGAGGTCGAGCGGCGCATGACAGCATCGGTCGATGCGCTCAGGCTTTATCTGTCCAGACTAACGCCCGTCATTGGAGAACTGACATGACGACTCGTTCAATCGCTTCACGCAGCGCAACGCGCAGTGCGCTCAATACGACTGCATCTGATCGTGCCTTCAGAAAAGCCGCGCGGGTCTGGTTTGGCAGAACAGGCATCTACTGGGTAGTGCCGCTAACCATTCTCATCACATGGCAGGCGTTGGTGATGTCAGGTGTAATCCCGCAGCGTATTCTGCCCGCTCCAAGCGGCGTGCTTCAAACCGCAATCACGCTGTTTACCGAAGAGGGTTTAGCTGAAGACATTGGGGTCAGCACCGCGCGTGCGCTGGCTGGTCTGGCGATTGGAGGCGGTATAGGGCTGGTGCTGGGCATGTTCAACGGGCTGTTTCCGTTGAGTGAGAAGCTGCTTGACACGACGGTTCAAATGATCCGCACCATTCCGCATCTCGCGCTCGTGCCGCTGGTCATCCTGTGGTTCGGTATCGACGAGAAGGCTCGGCTGTTCCTGATCGCGCTCGGCGTGTTTTTCCCAATTTACGTCAACACCTTTATGGGCATCCGCTACGTCGATAGAAACCTGGTTGAGATGGGACGGGTGTATGGGCTGAACACGCCACAGCTTTTCTGGCAGATCATCCTCCCCGGCGCGCTGCCCTCGATCCTGCTCGGCCTCCGGTTGGCGCTTGGCGTGATGTGGCTGACGCTGATCGTAGCCGAAACCATCGCCGCAAATGCCGGTTTGGGCTATCTGGCGGCACAAGCGCGCGAGTTCATGCGTACTGATGTCGTCGTTTTCGTCATCGTGACGTATGCACTGCTCGGTAAGCTGGCGGATGTGATCGCACGCTTTCTCGAACATCGGCTGCTGGCGTGGCATCCAAACTATCAGAAGCGGGCGCGCTGATATGGCGCGCGGAACGCACGTCGCCGCCTCTGGGCTGCACAAACTGTTTGGAACACTGCGGGTGCTGCGCGGTGTCAATCTTGAGATCGCGCCTGGCGAATTCGTCGGTGTGGTTGGCAGGAGCGGCAGTGGCAAAAGCACGCTGCTGCGCCTGATCGCCGGGCTGGATGCGCCCGACGCGGGCGACATCCGAATTGATGATGCACTGCTGGTCGGTCAGAACAAAGCAGCGCGCGTCATGTTCCAAGATGCACGGCTGCTGCCCTGGAAGACCGCCCTTGAAAACGTGCGCATCGGGCTGCCGCGTGAGCGCACGCGCGATGCCGCTGAAGCGCTCGATCAGGTCGGCCTGAAGGCGCACGCCAATGCCTGGGTCTCAGTGATGAGCGGCGGCGAGCGGCAGCGTGTAGCGCTGGCGCGGGCGCTCGTGAGCAGGCCACCGCTGCTGTTGCTCGATGAACCGCTTGGCGCTCTCGATGCGCTGACACGCATCGACATGCAGATGCTCGTCGAGCGGCTGTGGCTGGAACAGCGGTTTTCCGCCCTGCTCATCACGCACGATGTCGAAGAGGCTGTTGCGCTCGCCGACCGGGTGGTACTGATTGAAGACGGCGTAATTGGGCTGGCAGTAACCGTCGATCTGCCCCGCCCGCGTGACCGAGGAAGTGCCGCGTTCGCCGCGCTGAAAAGCGAAATTCTCAACCGCGTGATGGGTTTTCACATGGATACGGTGACGAGCCTATAACGGAATCATCAGACTGCTTTGCCATTTCATCACAGGAAACACGAGGACAACCATGAGCCAGATTCACGATGAAGTGCTGTCCGCCAATGCCGAATATGCAGCGCATTTCGACAAAGGCCATCTGCAAATTCCGCCTGCACGCCATTTCGCCATCCTGACGTGTATGGACGCACGGCTTGACCCGGCGAAATTTGCAGGTTTGGCGGAAGGAGACGCACATGTAATCCGCAATGCAGGGGGACGTGCAAGTGATGA
The DNA here is from genome assembly GCA_033764035.1 of bacterium. Taxonomy (GTDB): domain Bacteria; phylum Chloroflexota; class Anaerolineae; order Aggregatilineales; family Phototrophicaceae; genus Flexifilum. The sequence continues at coordinate 75,092 of JANRJJ010000010.1, read as the reverse complement.
CGCGATCCGTTCGCTGGTCATTTCGTACAAGCTGCTTGGCACACGCGAATGGTTCATCATCCATCATACCGACTGTGGGATGGAGTTCTTCACCGATGAAATTATGCGTGAATTGCTGGCCAGCAGCCTGGAAACCGCCGCGCTCACGCCGGAGGGTTTCAAAGATGTTGGCACAGGTCCGGGATCGAATGAGGGTCAGTTCATCGACTGGCTCACGATCAAAGACCTGGCGCAAAGTGTGATAGATGACGTGCAGCGCGTGCGCCGTCATCCGCTGGTTCCATCGACTATCGTTATCTACGGTTACATCTACGATGTGCGCTCTGGCAAATTGATCACCGTCCCTGGTGCCAATGAAGCCGGACAAGCACAGTGATTCCAAGGACAACAGGCTCATGAAACGTCTCATACTCGTAGTCGCGCTCGTCGCGCTGCTCTCCGTTTCGTTTGGTGCATCGGCACAGAGTGAACCCACCGTCATCCGCATCGGTCACCAGCGCGGCGACCTTTTCAGCCTGGCTATCGCGCAGGGGTGGGTCGATGAAGTGTTCCCGCCCGAACAGTACACCGTCGAATTTTCACTGTTCCCGTCGGGCCCGCCCCTTTTGGAGGCGCTGAACGCGGGCGCAATCGATTTCGGTGGCACGGGCGATGCCCCGCCCGTGTTCGCGCAGGCCGCCGGGGTGCCGCTGCGGTATGTGGCGACGCAGGTCGCTTACGGAAACGAAGCGGTGATCGTCCCGGCAGACTCCGAAATTGACTCGTTGGACGACCTGGCAGGTCAACAGATCGCCTATGTGCGCGGGTCAAGCGCCAATTACCTGTTAGTGCTGGCACTTCAGGCTGGTGGTGTCGCGTTTGAAGATGTTGAATCGGTGCTGCTGCCGCCAGCCGATGCCAACGCCGCCTTCCAGAGCGGCGCGGTCGATGCATGGGTGATTTGGGATCCATTCCTGACGGTTGCGCAAACGCAGTCGAACGCACGTGTCCTGGCCTATGCGTCCGACCTGCACAACAAGCGCGTGTATTTCTCCGCTTCCGAAGCATTCACGGAATCCAATCCCGACCTGCTGCCTGAACTGGTGGCACTGCTTCAGCGCGGTGTGGACTGGATTAGCGAAAACCCCACAGCGTACAGTGCATATCTGGCGAGCGAGACGGGCATCGATGCCGCCGTCTGGGATACAGCCTATAGTGAACTTGGAGCGCCCGCCGACATCACGTATTTAGACAGCACCATCGTCGCGGCACAGCAGCAGGTGGCAGATACCTTCTTCGAGCTGGAACTGATACCGCAGGCTATCGATGTGGCCTCCGCCGTCTGGCATCCCGACGGCGTGATCCCGGAAGCAACGCCGGAAGCGACTACTGCACCGTAAGCTGAACGCTGAGAAACAGGCGTGACCCTTCACGCCTGTTTTATTCATTTAAGTCGTGGCATCACGAAAGGATGAAGGCAATGGGTCTTGATTTGTTCTGGTTTCTGCCGACCGGGGGTGACGGTCGCTATCTGTCGTCGCAGGAAGGTGCGCGCGATGCCAGTTATGGCTACATCCGGCAGGTTGCACAGGCAGTCGATGAAGTCGGTTTCATCGGCGCGCTGCTCCCAACCGGGCGCTACTGCGAAGAAGCCTGGATTTTCGCCACCTCTCTCGTCCCGGTCACGCAGCGCATGAAGTTCATCGTCGCGCTGCGTCCTGGGCTGGCACAACCGGCGTTAGCGGCGCGTTTCGCCTCCACGTTCGACCGGGTGTCGGGTGGGCGGCTGGTGCTGAACGTGGTCACGGGTGGCAGCGGACTCGATGCCGCCGCCGACGGTGCGCTGGTCGATCACGACCGACGCTACGATCAGACGGATGAGTTTCTGACCATCTTCCGCAGGCTGGTATCAGGTGAGCAGAACGTCTCGTTCGACGGTGAATTCTTCAGGATTCAGAATGGCCTGCTGGCCTACCCAACCGTACAGAAACCCTACCCACCGCTGTACTTCGGTGGGTCGTCCGACCCTGGTCATCGTACAGCGGCCAAGCACGCCGATGTCTACCTGATGTGGGGCGAACCGCTGCATCAGATTCGTGACCAGATCGCCAGCGTCCGCCGTTATGCCGACGAGCAGGGCCGAACGATCCGCTTTGGACTGCGGCTGCATGTCATCGTGCGTGAGACTGAAAGTGAAGCATGGGACGCGGCAAACACCCTGATTCGTTACATCGATGATGACACCATCGCACTGGCGCAAACCCTGCTTGGCGCGACCGAATCGGTTGGCCAGAAGCGAATGCTTAACCTGCATGGCGGGCAGCGCGATAAGCTGGTCGTCGCGCCCAACCTATGGGCAGGAATTGGTCTGGTTCGCACCGGAGCAGGGACGGCACTGGTCGGCGATCCCGACCAGGTCGCAGCGCGGTTGCTCGAATACGCCGAGTTAGGAATCGACACCTTCATTCTGTCTGGTTATCCGCATCTTGAAGAAGCACACCGCACAGCGGAGCTGCTCTTTCCCCGGCTGCCGCTCAATCCGCAGGCGGTACAGCAGAAAGCTGAAACCGTCACCTCTTTCGAGTTTTCAGCGGCAGCGATTGTGAAACAGTTTGGTAAAGCAGCGCTAGGCGATGCTGCCCCGACGAATGGTAAGCACTGACCGTATGCAGGCTGGGGTGGTTTGCTGTACCGCTTTGCACAGCGCCCGATGACAGGTACAGGACAGTCCTTCAAAGAGGACTGTCCTTTTATATCGCTCAACCAGATAGGGTTGAAGATGCAGCTTCATAGAGGTGTTCAGGCGCGGTAATGACACAGCAGGTACAGGGCTTCAGGTGTCCAGGTTGCCACTCTCATACACGCCACCATCCCTACCTTGACAGGGTTTACCACGATGCCTATAATGCTGGTTATCGTCAGGCGGGTGTAACTCAGCTGGCAGAGTGTCTGCTTCCCAAGCAGAATGTCATGGGTTCGAATCCCATCACCCGCTCTCTTGAACGCCCGGTGTGTCGCAGCCACCGGGTGTTTTCTTGTGGTATGGGAACACATTTCTTTTGAGGAGTCATCCATCGTGGCGGAAACGTATACGTTAGAGGCACAGCCTCGGACGATCACGGGTAAGAAAGTCAGTCAGCTTCGCAACCAGGGGTTGGTGCCTGCGGTCATCTACGGCGGCAAAGTACAGCCCGTTCACCTGCAAATTCCCTATCGTGCGCTTGAACTCGCGCTGCGCAAGGCGGGCGGCACGCACCTGATCACGATTACCTACGACGGCGCTCAGCAGACCGTGCTGGCCCGTGAGGTGCAGCGTAACATCCTGAAAGGCACGATCAACCACGTCGATTTTATGGCGGTGGATATGGCGGTCAAACTGCGGGCTGAAGTGCGCGTGCATTTCGTCAACGAAGCGCCCGCCGTTCAGCGCGGCCTGGGGGTGCTGCTTAATGGCGTGCAGACGCTCGAAATTGAAGCCCTGCCCAGCGACCTGGTAGACCGCATCGATGTCGATCTGTCATCGCTGCAAGAGGTGAATGACGCAATCTTCGTGCGCGACATCAAAGCCAACGATAAGGTGACGATTGTGACCGATGGCGATGAAATGGTCGTGCGTGTGATCGTTCAGCAGGTGGTGGAAGAAGCGCCGCTGGGCGAAATCACCGCGTCCGAACCGGAAGTGATCAAGAAGGGCAAGGAAGACGACGAGGACGACGGCTAAACCGTCTGTTTTTGCTCGTGCGGCTCTGTCTGCTCTCAGCGAAAAGCATGGTTAACAAAAACACCCCGCCGAAACTTTCGGTGGGGTGTTTTTGTCAAGGCTGTATCAGAGTGGTTTATGCGCTTTCGTCAATCTCATCTTCCGGCGGATCGAGATCGTCGTTTTCATCTGCAACGGGGTCGATCAGTTCCGCATCCAGGTTGCCGTTTAGTGCTGCGTCGAACGCTTCGCCTTCAATCACATCACCGGAAGCTTCGTCATTCAGCGTCTCATCTTCGAGCGCTTCCATAATCGCCAGCCCGCAAATCTGATCTTTGGCTCCCAGCTTCATGATGCGCACGCCCAGCGTGTTCCGTCCCACTTCCCGAATCTGGTCGAGATTAGTACGCAGTACGATGCCTTCCCGCGTGATCAGCAGGATGTCGTCGGTCGCGTTGATGCAGCGCATCCCGATGATCGCACCTGTGCGTTCATCGCGGGTGATCGTCCGAATACCGCTGCCATAGCGCCCCTGGGTGCGGTAATCTTCGATGGGCGTGCGTTTGCTATAGGCGTTGGCGGTGACGACCAGCACATGCGAATCGTTCGCTTTGATCACATCCATCCCCACCAGGCGATCTTTAGAGGCCAGCTTCATCGCATTCACGCCGCCCGCCTGCCGTCCCATCACGCGGACTTCACTTTCATGAAAGCGGATGCTCTGCCCTTCGGCGGTGACGATCACCACATCCTGATCGCCATCTGTATAACGCGCCCAGCTCATCGTATCGCCCGCATCCAGGTTCATGGCGATCAACCCACTGGGGCGCACGCCTTCAAATTCTTCCAGGCGCACCCGCTTGATGCGGCCATCACGGGTGGCCAGGATGAAATAGCCCTCTTTTTCGAACGAATCGACCGGGACGATAGCGGTGACTTTTTCATCCGGCATCAGGTTCAGCACTGAATGGATCAGCGTGCCTTTGCTGGCGCGCCCGGCTTCGGGAATGGCATAAGCGCGTTCGCTGTACACCTTGCCTTTATCGGTGAAGAACAGCACGGTATCCAGGCTGTTGGCGGCGACGATCTCTTTCAGGCCATCCTCATCTTTGGTCGTCATGCCAATTACGCCCCGCCCGCCGCGCCGCTGCGACCGGTATGCGCTGGACGGCACGCGCTTCATGTAGCCGTGCTGGGTAAGCAGGATGATCACTTCCTCATCGCGCACCAGGTCGGATTCTTCAAAGTCGGCGCTCATGCCATATTCGACATTCGTCCGGCGCTTATCCCCAAATGTTTCGACCAGTTCCGCCAGGTCATCCTTGATCAGCGCCAGGATTTTGTACGGTGACGCGATCAGGTCTTCCAGGTAGGCAATGCGCGTCATGACCTCGTTGTATTCGTCGTTCAGCTTTTGCTGTTCCAACGCGGCCAGGCGGCGAAGCTGCATCTCCAGGATGGCGTTGGCCTGCGGTTCGGTCAGGTCGAAACGGGTGATCAGCCCCTCACGCGCCTGTTCCACGCTGTCGGCACGGCGGATCGTCTGGATGATGGCATCCAGGCTGCTCAGTGCCTTGAGCAGCCCTTGCAGGATGTGCGCCCGCGAACGCCGCTTGTCGAGTTCAAATTCGCTGCGGCGGCGGATCACCTCGACACGGTGGTCGATGTAGATTTGCAGCATCCGTTTCAGGCTCAGCGTGCGCGGCTCACCATCGACCAGCGCCAGCATTTGAATGCTGTAGGTCGATTGCAACTGGGTGTACTTGTAAAGCTGGTTCAGCACCTTCAGCGGCTGCGCACCCTGCTTCAGTTCGACGACGATGCGCATCCCTTCGCGGTCGCTTTCGTCGCGTAAATCGCTGATCTGTGTCAGGCGGTCTTCGCGCACCAACTGGACAATGCGCTCGATGATTGAAACCTTGCTTACCTGGTACGGGATTTCGCTGAAGACCAGCCGATGCCGCCCGGTTTTGGTCTCTTCGACTTCGCTGCGCGCCCGGATGGCGACGCGCCCGCGCCCGGTGGCATAAGCTTCTTTGAGTTCATCGCCCGCGATGATGATCGCGCCCGTCGGAAAATCAGGGCCGGTCACGAACTGCGTCAGTTCATCGACCGTGATATCGTCCATCTGGTCGTAGCGGTCGATCAGGTAGGTGATGGCCGCCGCCAGTTCGCGCAGATTGTGCGGGGGGATGTTGGTCGCCATGCCAACGGCAATCCCGCTTGCGCCGTTCAGCAGCATATTCGGCAGGCGGGCGGGCAGCACGGTCGGCTCCTGCTGCGTGCCATCGTAGTTTTCGGTGAAATCGACGGTATTGGAGTCAATATCGATGAGCAGTTCTTCGGCAATCTTGGCCAGACGCGCTTCGGTATAGCGCATCGCAGCGGGGCTGTCGCCATCCATGCTGCCGAAGTTCCCCTGGCCGTCTACCAGCGGGTAGCGCAGCGAAAAATCCTGCGCCATACGCGCCATCGCATCGTACACCGCGACATCGCCATGCGGGTGGTACTTGCCCAACACTTCACCGACAATGCGCGCACTTTTCTTGTACTGCGAATTGGCGCGAATGCCCATATCGTACATCGCAAAAAGGATGCGCCGATGTACGGGCTTGAGTCCGTCACGCGCATCAGGAAGCGCACGGGCGACGATCACGCTCATCGCGTAATCGAGATAGCTGCCGCGCATCTCCTCATTAATGTTGACAGGACGAACCGATCCGATATAGTCCATGAGCGTCTGCCTGCGAAAGTCGCTATTTTGTTCGCTAGATTCCGCTTATTATACCTGATCTGTGTGACTTTTTCGAGGCTCGGCCTTGCGGCCTGCACGTCTGGTTATGTCCATTGCCGTAAATTGGGAATGCACTTTCTGTAAGTGACGCTACACTTATTCAATTGCACGTTAAATTTTAACTATTGCGTTTTGGAGTACAGGACAATGAAGGTTTTGCGGGTGCTTTTTTTGATGGTTTTAGTCGTCTTGGTGGTAGTCGTGGCGGGCGGGTTCGTCCTGTATACCGATACCACCCAGGGGCCGCTCCCCCAGGTGAACGGTGAACTGAACGTCGCCGGGCTGAACGAGCGCGTTGAAGTGCTGCGCGATTCGTTCGGCGTGCCGCACATTTATGCCGCGTCGCTGCACGATCTGTATTTCGCCCAGGGGTACACGCAGGCTCAGGATCGCTGGTGGCAGATGGAATTCTGGCGGCACACGGGCGATGGACGCATTCAGGAACTGACAGGCCGAACTGACAGCCTGTTGGGGACGGATGTGTTCATTCAGACGGTCGGATGGCGGCGGGCGGCTGAACGTGATGCCGCCGCGATGGACGACGAAACGCGGGCGCTGATGCAGGCATTTGCCGACGGCGTGAATGCCTACATCCTCAGCCGCCCCCAGGACGATCTCGCGCTCGAATACCGCATCCTGGGTCTGACCGGGGTGCGCATCACCGTTGAACCCTGGACGATTGAAGACTCGCTGGTATGGGGTAAAATCCTGGGCTGGAACCTCACCGCCAGCTATGACCGTGAACTGACGCGCCAGACCTTGTTCGCGGCAGTCGGTGAAGCGATGGCGGCTGATTTCACCCCGCCGTACCCCTACGATCAACACGAGACCATCCTGTTCCCGGACGATCTGCCGCTTTCGGATGCAAGCCTGGCCGGGATGCCGCTGTTTGCCCGCGCCGATGCCAGCACCCCCGCATCGCTGCGCGTGGCGGGCGGCCTGAAAGCGACCGACACAGGCCGGGAGGTTGGCATTGGCAGCAACAACTGGGTGGCAGCGGGTGCGATGACGGCGACGGGAACGCCGCTGCTCGCCAACGATCCGCACCTGGGCATTCAGATGCCGTCGATTTGGTACGAAGTGGGGCTGCACTGCGCGCCCATCACCGAAGCCTGCCCGGTCGATGTCGTCGGGTTCACGTTTGCGCCCAATGCCGGGGTGATCACCGGAACCAATGGGCAGATCGCCTGGGGGGTAACCAACACAGGCGCGGATGTGCAGGATTTGTATCAGATTCGCGTCAACCCCGAAAACCCACTGCAATACGAGTACAACGGCGAATGGCGCGATATGACCGTGATCGATGCCGAAATCCGTTTTGGCGACAGCGACGAAACGATCACGTTCCAGGTGCGCGAAACCCATTTCGGGCCGATCATCAACGACAACGACATCGACCCGGAAACGGGCGCGCTGACCGGGTTCAATAACACCGATCCGGTGGCGCTGCGCTGGACGGCTCTTGAACCGTCGGAGCTGGCCGGTGCGATCTTCGACCTGAACCGGGCGAACGACTGGGAGTCGTTCCGGGCGGCGCTGAGCCGCTTCAGCATACCGTCACAGAATTTCGTCTATGCCGATGTGAACGGCAATATCGGCTACCAGATGCCGGGGAACATCCCAATTCGCGCCGCCGACCACAGCGGAATCCTCCCGGTTCCCGGCTGGACGGATGAATACGAATGGCGCGGCTACCGCCCGTTCGATTCGCTGCCGCGCATTTTCAACCCGGAACGCGACTTCATCGCCACCGCGAACCAGGCGATCACCCCGCCGGACTATGAAGCGCAAGTAGCAGCCCTGCTGGGCGACGATGCCAATTACAGCCTGGCCTATGATTACTCCTATGGGTATCGTGGTCAGCGCATCGTCGATCTGCTGCGCGACCTTGCGCCCCACACGCCGGAGACGTTCGCGCAGATTCAGGGGGACAATTACAACCTGGCGGCGGAATACCTAATCGCCGCGCTGAACACGCTGGAGATCGACGACCCAACGCTGTCCGAAATCCGCGACTGGCTGGCTGCGTGGGACATGCGCAACGACATCGACAGCGCGCCGGCAGTGCTGTTCGCCCACTTTGCACAACGTCTGATCGATAACGTCTATGGCGATCAACTGCCGGAGGACATCACGCCCACACAACAGCAGGTGTGGGCGGTCACGGTGCTGCTGCAAGACCCGGAAAATGTGTGGTGGGACGATGCGAACACCGCCGACATCGCCGAAAACCGCGATACGATGCTGCTGACCAGCCTTGAACAGGCGTGGGACGCGGCACAGGCGGCACATGGCGCAGACCGCGTCCAGTGGCGCTGGGGTGCGGTGCATACCGCGACGTTCGTGTCTAATCCATTGGGCTTGAGCGGAATCGACCTGATCGAAAACATGGTCAACCGGGGTGCAGTCGAGACGGGCGGCGGTTCGGAGATCGTCAACGCGACCGGATCGCGGCGTGATTTTACCGTTGGGTCACTACCCTCATACCGGATGATCGTCGATTTGGCGAACCTGGACAACAGCCGTTCAATCCATACCACCGGGCAGAGCGGCCACCCGTTCAGCGCGCATTATGACGACATGATCGAATTGTGGCGTACCATTGAATACAAACCGATGCTGTTCACACGGGCGGCAGTCGAAGCAGCAGCGCAGGATCGGCTGACCCTGCTGCCGGGCAACTAACGCCTGTTGCCGGACAGCTAACACGGCCTGGCAGGAAATCAAAAGCGCGGTACAACACACGAGTACCGCGCTTCTGGCTTCAGTTGAGCGGGTTACAGCACCAAGCGCCCGGTGACGAGCAGCAGTGCCGCGCCGATGACCAGCACGTTCAGGAACACGAACATGGTCAGGAACATGCGCTCGACGGCTGTCATGCCCAGAAAACGCTTTTCGGGCGCATCGCCAGCGGCGGGAAATTCGTCCCCGGCGGCGTAATCCGCTTCGGGTTCGTCGAAATCGCTCTTGCGCAGATCATCCAACAAATCAGGCATGGGAACTCCCCTCTTTCCCGGCAGATCGATAGTCAGCCCGATTCTACTTCAATTTGCGCGTTTCCACACGCCATCGACCATCCGAAACAGAATCGTGAGCGTGCCGTCGTTCGTCGATACGGCAGTTTCGAGTATCGCATTACCCTGGGCATCGCGTCCTGGTATGGCTTCCGTCACGACAGCGCTCGGTGAACCGCCGTTGAAATAGCGTTGTACCGCAAGCTGGCTCACCGCCGGATCGGCAGTATCGTACAGGCTGAGAAATTCCGCCTGTGCGCCGCGTGCGATCAATTCGTTTTCCAGCGCCAGCCGCCAGGTGAGCAAATCGCGCCAATCCAGGTCAGCATCGGCAGGCGAAGCCAGGTTGAGCAGCGGTGCGAACATGGCCATGCTGGAACCGGGCTGAAGCACATCGGCAAAAGCGCGCACGGCGGCCTCTCCGTAACGGCGTTCTAAGCTTTGCAGCAGAAACGAATTGGTCTGCGTCCCGGTCATGCGCCCCACAAGGTATGAAATGAACGCCTGCCGCAGATAATACGCATCGGCGGGGTACATCACCTGCATGAAATCGGTCGCATACCCGGTCAGGCGTTCCGCCAGTGCGGAGGCCGCCGCCAGTTGCAGCGATGGGACGAACGGCTGCGCCGATGGCATCCGTTCGATCAGCGGCGAAGCCAGTCGCATCCGCCATTCGGCATCGTTCACCCACCCGTTGACCGCGCCGGAGTCCGGCACGATCTCGATGGTGATCGACGGCAGCGCGGCGCAGTCGATCACGCCGCACGCACGGTCGATCCAGCCGTTGAAACGGTCGCTGACCTGCTGCCCCATCGGCTGATCGACCGCAAAATAGCGGACGGTCACCCGCTCCGCTGTAAGCGTGCGCGATTCGCCCCAGAAGGTGGTATCGAGCGGCACATGCCGCCAGCCATCCTCATAGCGCCAGTAGAACCAGAGCAGTTCATAAGGGACACCGCCAACCACTTCCTGAAGCTGCACCCGTGCGCGTGTCCCGTCGATCTCCAGCCCGGTGATCGTCCCGGTCAGCGCGGTATTCGGCTGCGTCTTCAACGCCTGGTATTCCGCAAAAATATTTTGCTGATATTGCAGCCATGCATCGGATGCGCTGCGCTGCATGCGCAGATACGCTTCCAGGTCACCGATACGCAGCGTCGCTACTTCTGCCGCCACGGTGTCGCGGAGCTGCTGTTCGATCTGCCAATCGACATAGCGCAGCCGCAGCGCAGCCGACCCCGCCGCAGCCCCAATGAGCAGCACCACCACCGTGAGAAGAATCAGAAAGCGCGTGCGGGCGATGCGACGGCGGCGTTTCGCTTCCGGGTCTTCTTCAGCGGTGCGCAGATGCTCATGTTCCGCTTCAATTTCCCAATCCAGCCGAATACTCATCCCCGTTTTTCCTCATACCCAACCCCAATATCGCCCGCGATCACCCGGTGACGCACCCCATCAGCCGTCCGCACGATTAGCGCGCCATCGGCTTCGACCGCTTCGGCGGTTCCGCTGATGCCACCCGCCGATACAGGCCGCCCGATCATGTTGAGTGCGCCGCGCCAGGTTTCAAACAACGCCGCATCGTCGATGCGTTCCAGCCAGTGATCGAGCCGCTCCAGCATATGCTGAAGCACCTCCAGACGGTCGAGCGGACGGCCAGCGGCGGCCTGCAAACTGGTCGCAGTGGAGTCAAGCGGGCTGCCCGCGAAATCGACGTTCACGTTCAGGCCAATGCCCAACGCCACGCCCAACAACTGATCGCCCTGCCAGGCCGCTTCCGGCAGCACGCCGCACACTTTACGCCCGCCAATCTGCACATCGTTTGCCCACTTGATTCCCGCATCCGCCGCGCCGTAAGCGCGCACAGTTTCGAGCAAGGCCAGCGCGCCCAACATCGTTATACGCGGCAGTGCAGCGCGGGACGGATGCAGGATCAGCGTGATAAGCACGCTGGTTCCAGCCAGGGCAAACCAGGTGCGGCCTGAACGCCCGCGTCCGCTGGTCTGTTCATCGGCGATGATCAACGCACGGTCTGGAGCGCCGTCCGCCGCTGCCAGCCAGTGCAGCGCGGCCTGGTTGGTGCTGTCGATGACGGGAAAATAGCGGACAAGGCGCGGACTCAGCGCAGCGGTAAGGCGTTCGGTCGAAAAATCGCTCAGGTGGTTCGTGAATCCCCCTGTTAATCATTCCCTAAGTCGGCAGAATCGAGTATCGTTGTAGTCAGGCTGCACCTGTCGGAACAGGCGGCCTCTACCGTGCGTTGAATCATAAACGGAACTGGACAAAGCGCAATCCTGAGCGGCCTGGAGATCAGAAAACAGCGATGGATCACCTGTATACGCCCTGGCGGATGGCTTACATCAAGGGAGAAAAGAAACCGGTGCAGGGGTGCGTGTTTTGCAGTTTGGTGCAGCAGCAACCGGATACCCAGATCATTGCCCGGCTGACGCATGTGTTCGTCACGCTCAACCTGTACCCGTACAATAACGGGCATGTGATGGTGATCCCATACGAACATGTCGATTCGCAGGAGAAGCTGCCCGAAGCGGCACTGACCGAGCTGATCGTGACGATCAACAAGGCGATGGCGGTGCTGCGCCATGCCTATCAAGCGACCGCGTTCAACCTGGGCGCGAATATCGGCGCGCCTGCCGGGGCGGGGATCGCGGAGCATTATCATTTTCACGTCGTCCCCCGGTGGGGCGGCGATGCTAATTTCATGACGACCATCGGCAGCACGCGGGTGATCCCCGATACGCTCGATAACACCTTCCGCGATTTATCGACAGCGTGGCGAACGCTGTACGGCCTGCCTGAAGGTGAACGATCAAAGCATGGAGACAATGCAGAGTGACGCAAACACCAAAACATGTTCGTGATGCGGTGATCCTGGCCGCGGCGCGCACCCCTATCGGGAAATTCCTGGGCAATCTTTCCAACGTGAGCGCTGCCGACCTGGGCAAGGCAGCGGTGAAGGCCGCGCTTGAGCGCAGCGGCGCGGATGCGTCACACGTCAATGAGGTCATTTTGGGGAACGTGGTCAGTGCGGGCGTAGGGCAGGCGCTCCCACGCCAAATCAGCATGGGCGCGGGCATCCCTGAAACGGTGGGCGGGATCACCGTGAACAAAGTGTGCGGCAGCGGGTTGAAAGCCGTTATGCTGGCGGCCAGCGCCATCCGCGCCGAAGACGGCGATTTGTACGTGGCGGGCGGCGTGGAAAGCATGAGCCGTGCGCCATACCTGGACGACACGCACCGCAAGGGAAACAAATACGGCCATGTGCAGCTTCGGGATTCGCTGCAAACCGATGGCCTGTGGTGCGCGCTGTGCGATTGGGGGATGGGCAGCGCCGCCGAATTCATCGGGCGGCAGTTGGCGATCACCCGCGCTGAAATGGATATTTTTGCGCTGCGCAGCCATCAGCACGCGCACGCCGCCACAGAGGCCGGACGTTTTGCCGCCGAAATCGTGCCAATCACGGTGCAGCAGGGCAAGACGACGGTCGTGATCGACAAGGATGAATCGATTCGCCCGGATACGACGCTTGAAGCGCTGGCAAAACTTGCCCCCGCATTCGATAAAGACGGCGCGGTCACCGCGGGCAATGCGCCGGGGATGAACGACGGGGCTGCGGCGCTGATCGTGAGCAGCCGAGCGTATGCCGAACAGCACGGCCATGCGCCGCTGGCGCGCATCGTCGGGTATGGGCAGGCGGCGGTCGAACCCGCCTGGATTTTCTACGCGCCTGTGAAGGCGATCCCGGCGGCACTGGCACGGGCGGGCTGGACGATGGATCAGGTCGATCTGTTCGAGATCAATGAGGCCTTCGCCGCCCAGGTGCTGGCCGATGCCAAAGGGCTGGCAAAAGACGGGTATGAACTGCCGATGGACAAGGTAAATGTGAACGGCGGCGCGATTGCGCTCGGTCACCCACTGGGCGCAAGCGGGGCGCGGGTGCTGGTCACGCTGATCCACGCGCTTCAGGATCGCGGGCTGAAACGCGGACTCGCCGCGCTGTGCCTGGGTGGGGGCGAAGCCGTCGCGCTGGCCGTCGAACTGGAATGATACGGCTCGGTCGCTGGTGATGACGCGCTACCTGACGCTCTCCGAACTGATCTACATCAACGGGCGGGTGCTGGACAACGACCAGATCGCCACTGGCAAACAGAAAGTGCGCGATCTGCCGCTGCTGGAGGCCGCCGCGCTGCGCCCGTCCGCCAGCGCTTTCGGTCAGGATGCCTACATCACACTGCGCGACAAAGCCGCCGCGCTTTTGCACTCCCTGGCGCGCAATCATCCGTTTACGGATGGCAATAAACGGACTGCCGCCGTCGCCGTGATCCTGATGTTTCGGGTGAATGGCGAATGTGTGGTGTGGGATCAGGCCGCCGCGCTTGAGCGGATTGTCGGGATTGCAGAGAACCGCCTGAGCATCGAACAACTGGCAGCATGGTTTCCAGTAGAGCCGTGCGCCCCGATGCCGGAACCGGACGATGCCCAGGATCGCGCCCTGATCGAATCGATCCTCACGGCGCAGAAATGGCTGTTGGATGAACTCAACAAACGATAACCCACTCGGTTTTCTGACCGCACAAGACCTGACGCGCATCAACGAGCAGATCACGGGCGATGTGATGATCCGCGATGTGCATCTGCTCAATTCCGCGCTGCGCCGCCCGTTCCTCATTCTGTTCGGGGAGGAACAGTTTCCCACCGTGATCGATAAAGCGGCGGCGTACCTGGAATCGCTGGCGTATCATCATCTGTTCGTGGATGGCAACAAGCGCACCGCCATCGAAGCCGTGCGCCTGTTTCTGGAACGGAACGATCTCACGTTCGCCTATGACCCGGCCAAAGACGCACTGTTCGTGCTGGAAGTAGCCCAGGGCGCACACGATACCGCTCAGATCGCCGCCTGGATTGAAGCGCGCACCCGCTAATCGCTCCCTGGTTCGGCCTCAAGCGCCTGCTTCGCATGTTCCACGTAATCGAGCGATTGATGGCGGAAATAGGTGTTGTACAGTTCTGCGTAATGGCCGCCCATCTGCATCAGGTGTCCGTGACTGCCCTGTTCGATGATACGTCCCTGCTTCAGCACGATGATCCGGTCGGCGGTGCGTACCGTACTCAGTCGATGCGCGATCAGGATCGACGTGGAGCGTTTCAGGATCAGGTCGAGCGCTTCCTGAATCTGCATTTCGGTGAACGGGTCAATGCTGGCGGTCGCTTCATCCAGGATGAAGATCGACGGCTTTTGTACCAGCACGCGCAGCAGGCTGACGAGCTGGCGCTGACCCATGCTCAGGCGGGAGCCGCGTTCGCCCACTTCGCTTTGCAGGCCGTCGGGCAGCGTCTCCAGCCATTCTCCGCCGCCAATACTGTGGGCGATGGCCTCAATTTCTGCGTCGGTCGCTTCGGGGCGGGCATAGCGGATGTTTTCCATCACGGTGGTGTTGAACAGAAACGGCTGCTGTGGCACGATGCCGAGCCGGCTGCGGTACGATGCCAGGTCGAAGGTGCGGATGTCCTGGCCATCGACGCGGATTTGCCCTTCCTGAAATTCATAGAACCGAGCGATCAGCCGGGCAATCGTGCTTTTGCCCGCCCCGGTATGCCCCACGAACGCAATGCTTTCGCCGGGCTGGATGGTCAGGTTGAAGTCGTTCAGCACCGGGTCGCCCGTGCTGTAGCGGAACACGACCTGATCGAACTCGATCTTGCCGTGCAGTTCCGGCGCGGGGCGGTGGTCGGTTTGGATCACGGTATTTTCCGCGTCGATCAGCGCGAAAATGCGTTCCATCGCGCTCAGGCCGCCCTGGAGCTGGCTCCAGAATGCCGATAGGTTGATGAACGGGAACCAGAAGCGATCCTGAGCCTGGATGAACAGAAACCACGATGCCGCCGTGATCGACCCGCCGATCACGAACGATGCGCCCACATACACCAACGTAGCGATTGCGAACCCGGCCAGAAAGTTCTGGGTGGGGAACACCGTCGCCAGCACGAACCCACGCCGGAAGTTGATCCGGTAGCTCTGCTGGTTCACGTCGGCAAATTCGCGGTAGATCATGGCTTCGCGGCGGAAATTCTTCGCCACGCTGATGCCGGTCACGCTTTCCTGAATATTGTCGTTCACCAGCGCCATCGCCCGCGATCCCTGGCGGGTGGCCGTCCGCGCCAGCCGCCGAAAGACCAGCATCGTCCCGACGACGATGGGGGTCAGGCACAGCAGGATCAGCGTGAGCCGCCATTCGTAGTTGATGAGCAGCAGAAACAGGAAGATGAATTCGCCCAACTGGGACAGAATATCGCTGCCGATGAGCAAGACCTGGCTCAATTCCTGGGTATCGCTGGTGATGCGGCTGACCACCTTGCCCGATTTTGTCTCGTCGTAAAAGACCATATCGCGCTGAAGCGCCGCATGATACGCATCCTTGCGCAGCCTGCCGATCACATCACCGATCACGCGGGCGGTCAGGCGGCGGCGCACCCAGAAGATTCCATAATCCAAGATCGCGATAGCGAACAGCGCGCCGATGAACAGGAACAGGTCACTCCCGCCGCCCTCCATCGCTTCCAGCGCCGCCGAAATCGTGACCGGGATGAGCGCGCCGATCAGGGCGAACAGCATGACCAGCCCGATGATGGCGATCACACTGCGGCGGTGTGGCCGCAGATACACGCCGAAGCGTCGAAACAGGAATGTATCGGCGTACTGGCGGTCATATTTGTCCGCGCCAATGCCTCCAAAAATGCCCATTGTCCTATCCTTTTTGCGCTGGAATGGGTTGGTGTGCAGCCGAATCGTCGAGCGACTGAGCGGGTAGTTCGGCGTGACCGCCTTCATAACGGGCGAAGATACGGCGGTACGCTTCGGAAGTCGCCATCAGGTCGTCATGTTTGCCCTGGGCGACGATGCGCCCTTTGCGCAGCACGATGATGTGATCCGCCCAGCGAATCTGGCTCAGGCGATGGGTGATCAGCAGCGTGGTACGGCCTTTGGCCGCCGTCCAAATCGCTTTCTGGATGTGATCTTCGGTGGCACTGTCGATGGCGCTCGTGCTGTCGTCCAGGATCAGGATAGGCGGGTCGGTCACGAACGCACGGGCGATGGCGATGCGCTGCCGCTGGCCGCCGCTCAGTGTGACCCCGCGCTGGCCGACAATCGTATCGTAGCCTTCGGGGAAGGTGAGGATGAAATCGTGCGCCTGGGCTTTCCTGGCAGCGGCTTCGACTTCTTCCTGGGTAGCATCGGGCTTGCCGAAGCGGATGTTGTCGGCAATCGAGCGGCTGAAAAGGAAGATGTCCTGTTCAATGATGCTGATCGACGAGCGCAGACTCGCCAGGTTCCATTCGCGTACATCCACATCGTCGATCAGCACACGACCTTCCGTCACGTCATAGGTGCGGTTGAGCAGCTTGGTGAGCGTGGTCTTGCCCGAACCCGTCTGCCCGACGATGGCGACCGTCTGTCCTGGCAGGATGCGGAAGGAGGCATCGTGCAGCACCGTCGCAGAATCCGCCGCGTAGCGGAACGATACGCCTTCAAACGTGATCGTGCCGTGTGGGTCGCACTCGAAACCGCCCGTGTTCTGGTCGAGCTTGGTTTCCTGGTTGATGACCGCCAGGATGCGTTTGGTGCTGGCGTAGCCCAGCGATGCCTGGGAAAACGCGCTTAGCGAACTGAACACCGGGAAGCCGAACAGGACGAGCTGCCCCATGAACGCGACCACCATCCCGCTGGAGATGATGCCCTGGTTGTACAAAATCGCGCCGTGCGTGAACCCGGCTGCCACCACCAGCCCCAGTAAAAGCTGAGGCACGTAGCGGGCTTCGATGCTGCCCTGCCGGATGAAGTTATCGCGCACGCGGTTCGCCAGTGTGTCGAACTGTTCACGCTCACGTGGTTCGGTCGCAGAGCCTTTGACGACCTGAATGCCGTCGAGCGACTCTGCGACTTCGGCATTCATATCGCCAAAACTGATACGCACATCCTGGGCGACGGGAGCCATCGCCCGCACGAAACGGTACTGCGCGATGCCATACAGCAGCAGAAAAAGCGCAGGTGTAATCGCCAGCGGCGGGTATTCCAAAAGAGCGGCGATCAGCGGGGTGACGAGAAACATCCCTGAACCGATCAGCAGGTTCATGCCGGGGTTCATCATCAGGTTGATCTCGCGCACATCGTTGGTCACACGCGCCATGATTTCGCCCACAGGGACGCTGTCATGAAAGCTCATGCTTTTTCCAAGCAGGCTGGCGTACAGCTCGTCGCGCACATCGCGTTCAATGCGCTGCGCGAACACTTCAGCACTGGTGTTGCGCATCAACTGAAGCCCTGCCCGCAGCCCTTGTGAGGTGACAATCGCCACTGCGAACGGAAAAATGGCTTCCAGCGGTTCACCGTTCTGAATGGTGGTGTAGGCACGCCCGACGAAATAAGGGACGGCGGCGGCCAGCGCTGCATTGGTGAACGCCCCGAAGATCATCGAGAGGGCGAATTGGGGATGACGGCGAATATGTGAGAGGATAAAACGGAGCGCGCTGGAGCGATCCGTCTTGAATGGTGGGCGTGCGGTAAATTCCGATGCCATGCGGTTTCCCTACTGGACGGTGAGCAAGCGTCATTGTAATAGATTGAGAGCAGACCAACTATCGCCACATGGGGCAGTTCTGCATTAAGAAAGTCTAAAATTTTCAAGCAGCAGGTGATCGCTCCTGTTGGGCAAAAGCAGCCGTTGGCCGTCCCAGGGTTGGTACACCACCAGCACCAGGCGGTAATCGCCCGCCTCCAGCGGCGGATTGAGTGCGATCCGCCGTCGATCAATGTAGATCTGCCCGCTGTTCATGCCGGAAGTCTGCACGATCACACCATAATCGTGAATTGGCCCGTCGTGTTGAGCGACCAGCGTACCGCTTGAATCCAGGACTTGCAGCCCCATCGAGTAATCGAGCGGGATCGGCTGATCCACTCGCCACCACAGGCGAACATCGATGTGCGCCCGCCCAACCTGATCGACATCCGCGCCGTAAAACGGCAGCACCTCTCCAAACAGATAAGGTGCGTCCAGCGGCGCAGCCTGCATCAACTGCGCCAGGATGCACCATTCCAGGTCGCAGCGCCCGATCACCGTTTGCAGCGGGTGGGTCCGTTCCAGCCGCTCGAATGCGTCCTGAACCCCAGGGGCGAACCATGCACGGGTGACGAACCACACACGCCGCGCCGCCTGTGCAGTCTGCATGTCGGTCGTGATCGCGCTGGCTAGCTGTGGCTCAAGGTGCTGCCGGACGTTGAACGCCACCAGCGGATCATCTTCCCCGGCCTGGTGAAAATACACGACATCACCGGGCTGTGCGGCGGCATTCATTGCATCGTATACCATACGGTAAGGTTCGCGGCGTGGAATTTCAGCACGTCCCGGAAAGGTGAACAGGTGCAGCGTGATCAGCGCGCACAATCCCAGCCACGCCAGCGGCACCCCGCGCACCTTTGGCAGCCGCCACAGGGCCAACCCCACCGCCGCGCCTAAACCGATCACGGCATGGCTGACGTAGCGCGGGGCATAGACTGCCGCGATCAGGTTGGCGGTTAAATACAGGCACGGCGTGAGCAGCCCCCAGGTGAGCAGCAGTGCGAACGTCTGCCGTTCGTTTCGCCGCTGCTTGCCAGGGCGCACAATCTGGGTTACCCCATAGAAGAGGATAAGGGCATACACGAACGGCAGGCCATTGGTGGCCGCATCAATCAACCTGGTGATGGTATCGGGGGTGGTCGCCTGGGTACTCACGCCGATTCCCGCGATGCCGCGCCCTGTGCCGCTTTCAGCCTCCAGGTTGCGGAGATGAATCACATGGGCGAAAAACGTCGGCAGCCAGATGCCCCACAGCGCCAGCGCTACAATCCCGGCCTGAAGTCCCTGGCGGATGCGCTGTGCTGTGAGGCGACGCTGTGCGACGATCAGGTAAAACCCATGCGCTGCCGCCAGGAAGATCAGCAGGTAATGCGTGTACAGCATGAACGCCAGGGATACCCCATACAGCACTGCGTCACGCGGGCGGCTGCGGCGCAGCCAGCGCGCAAACGCCCAGGTTGAACAGGCGGCGGCCAGCATGGCGAGCGGGTATGGGCGAATATCGAGCGCGAAGGTGTACAGGTAATGGTTCCCCGTGAGCGCGGCCAGGCTGAACAAGGCCGCGCGCGCGCTGCTCGTCATCGCTGCCACCACGCGGTAGGTGACGGCCAGTGCCAGCGCCGCCAGCAGAATGCCCAGCATACGCGCTGTGAATTCATGATCGCCTACTGCACCCCGCCACAGGTTGAACATCACGAACCAGAGCGGCGCTTGATTGTCTTGCAGCGCCGTCTGCCAGCGCAGAGTCTCGATCACGCTGCCGTTCGTGGCGCGGTAGCTCAGTTCTTCATCGCTGTGCATATACAGGTCTGGGATCGCCAGGATCAGCACAGCGATCACGATCCATAGGGCAATGACTCCACCAAAAAACGGCCACGACGACGATTTCATACTGGACTGTGCCTTGTCTTACCTCTAAAGCAGTGCCATTATAGCCGCATTCGCTAACACACTACTCTGCGATGGTCGCTCATGATTGTCCTGGTCACACGCCGACTGCCCGCCCCCGCACTTGAAAAAATCAGCGCCGCGCTCACGCTCGATCTATGGGACAGCGACGATCCGCCGGAACAAGCCGTGTTGATGGATAGAGTGCGGGGCAAGGCAGGCATCCTCTGCACAATCAGCGACCGTATCGACGCGGCGCTGATGGACGCAGCAGGCGGGAGCCTGAAAGTGATCAGCCAGATGGCCGTTGGCTATGACAACATCGATATTCATGCCGCCGCCGCACGCGGGATCGTTGTCGGCAATACGCCCGGCGTGCTGACCGAAGCAACGGCAGATCTTGCGCTGGCGCTGCTGCTGGCGGCGGCGCGGCGGCTTCCCGAAGGATCGGCCACCATCCGCGCTGGCCGCTGGACGACGTGGCGACCGATGGAACAGCTTGGCCGCGACCTGCACGGAGCCACACTGGGCATCATCGGCTTCGGGCGCATCGGTCAGGCGGTCGCCAGGCGGGCGCATGGCTTCGGACTGCACATCCTGGCCTATAGTCCATCGCTCACGGCAGAGGATGCGCGGCAGCACGGAGCCGAACGCGCCGACCTGACCGACCTGCTGCGCCGTTCGGATTTTGTCTCGCTGCATACGCCGCTCAATGCGGACACCCGCCATTTGATCGATGCCGCTGCGCTTGCGCACATGAAGCCTGACGCGATCCTGATCAATACCGCACGCGGCGCAGTGGTCGATCAGGAAGCGCTGACCGAAGCGCTGCAAAACGGCAGGATCGGCGGGGCGGCGCTCGATGTGACCGACCCCGAACCGATGCGCCCGGATGATCCGCTGCTGTCCTTGCCCAATGTGCTGATCGTGCCGCATGTGGGCAGCGCGACCCACCACACCCGCACCCGTATGGCGTTGATGGCCGCCGACAATCTGATCGCCGGGGTGCGCGGGGAACCTCTCCCCAACCCGGTGCGGGTGTCCTGAATGCTGCAAACGATTCTGGCGTGGCTGTCGTTTTTGGGGCTGATCGCCGCCGCCGTTCCCGCTGCGCTGTGGTGGGCAAACCGCCTTCAGGCAGCAGATGTCATTCAGCCGCCGCTGGTTGCCTGCCTGACCCTGACGATCAGCGCGGGCGGCCTCAGTCAGGTCATGCTGATTCAGGGGGTGATCGGCATTCCCCTCACCTTCTGGGGAATCGTCCTGCCGTACCTGGTGCTGGTCGCGCCCGGATGGGGCTATGCCGCCCGTCACGCTGGGCATGTGCGCCTGCCGCAGCTTCATGTTGACCGCTCGACCGTGATCACCGCCGGGCTGCTGATGCTGATCGTCGTCTCGATCCTGTACACTGGACTGTACATCCCGCTGTACCGTGCGGATACCACCGGGATTTATCTGCCGGCAGCGCTGCCGATGTTTCAACAGGGCATCCTCGACCCGCTGATCGGGGCGGACAGCCTGTACCGCACTTACCCGGTGCTGATCCCGTCGCTGTACGCCCTCAGCTTCATGGCTTCGGGGTGGGAAAACGAGTATCTCGCCAAACTGCTGCCGACCCTGCTCAGTCTGGGGTGCATTCCTGCCAGCGCCTTGATCGCCTGGCAGTTGAACAGGCACACGGCGGCGGCTTGGACGGCGGCGCTGCTCACCGCGCTGACTCCGCTGTTCGGGGCGTGGGCATCGGCGGGGTATGTCGATCTGCCAATGGCATTTCTGTACGCGCTGTGCGTCT
The DNA here is from genome assembly GCA_033764035.1 of bacterium. Lineage (GTDB taxonomy): Bacteria > Chloroflexota > Anaerolineae > Aggregatilineales > Phototrophicaceae > Flexifilum. The sequence continues at coordinate 53,299 of JANRJJ010000010.1, read as the reverse complement.
GGTTCGTGCTGCGCGCCTGGGAACAACGTTCGGCCTTCGATGCGCTGTGCGCGGGGATTGTGCTGGGGCTGGCGGCCAACGCCAAAAATGCCGCGCTGCTGGCCGTCCCGCTGTTTATATGCCTGCTGTTCGCCGCCGTGATCCTCCGGCGTGTCCCCTGGCAAGCGGCGCCGATCTCGCTGGCGGCGTGCGCCGGGATCGGCGCGCCGTTTTACCTCCGTAACCTGGCGGGCGCGGGCTTCATCCTCCCCGCCACTGCGTGGACGGAACAGGCAGAACGCACCGTGTACAACCTGTTCGCGTTCGTCACGCAGTTCGAAAATTTTGGCGTGGTGGGCATTATGATTCTGCTGGCGCTGGCCGCGCTGCCGTTTGTGGTACGCCAGCACCGTAATGCGATGCCATTCGGGATCGTGCTGGCCTTCGCGCTGATCTACTTCGCGGCCTGGTGGTGGTTCGTCAGCTACGATCCCCGATTCCTGCTGCTCATCCTGCCCCTGCTGACCGGATTCAGCGGGAGTATCGGCGCACTGGCGTGGGAACGTATCGGCCAGCCAATGCGCCGTGTTATCCTGCCGGGACTGCTGATCGCAGCGTGTGTCCTCACGGTAAGCCGTGCCTACTACAGCGCCGAATACAAGGATGAATTTCTGCGCGCCCCACTGATGAGCCACCCCGATAAACTGATCATGGTCGGGCGCGTCACGCCGCCACCGTGATCACGACGGGTAGAATGCCGATCACGCCATCCAGCACGGCGTTTCCGCTCACAGGGGAATCCTGCACCGTGCCATCCGGCGCGAACGAGTACAGTTTGACCCAAAGTTGGTACGTGCCAGCGGGCAAACCGAGCGGCAAACGCAGCGCCCGGTGATCCCAGACTGAACCCCCAGGCTGCCAACCATCCGTCGGCGCGAAGCCGCCCGCTGGAGGATAATCGTGCTGCGCAATCGGCGCGCCGTTCGCATCGCGCAGATACAGCGCCACCGTGTAGCGGGCTTCGAGCGGCGCGTCCGTCACCCATTGCAGCGAGACAGGCAGCGCGTCACCCGGTTGGAAGGTGTTCCCAACGGGAAGCTGAACACCTATCAGGCGTATCGTCCCGCCAAAGACCAGATCGGTAGGGGTATCGGCATTCGCAAACGCAAACGGATCGGGCGCGGGGACGGTGCTGTATTCGACGAGCCGCACAAAATCCCCAACCTGAAAATAGCGCAGCGGGTAGTAGCGGCTGGAAAGATACCGCTCGACAGGGCGGATGCTCCAGGCGAGTTCAGGCGTACCATCGACCAGCAGCCACATGCGGTCATGGTGCGCAGCGATGCTGTGCAAGAACGGAATCGTGTACCGGGTGAGCAGGGAAGCCGGATGCGCAGACGCGACTTCGGCGGGCTGTTCCGGGCTTGGCTGGTCGCCCGGCTGCGGTGGCAGCGAGATCATGCGGGCTGCATCCTGCCATCGTCCATAGTTGTGAAAGAACAGTTCATAACGCGGATTGCTGAGCAGCACGACATCGGTGCGGGTGGTTTCGGCTTCCAGCACGCGGATCGCGTCAAACGCTGCCCTATCGCCCGCGCCGAAGCGCTCATCACGTGGAGCCGCCGTCAACAGCCCCACCGCAATCATGATAAAAACGAGTGTCACCAGCACTGCACCGACGTGGGTAGAAACTACCGGACGGGCGATCCAAAGCCCGGCGGCGATGGCGGCACCCGCAAAGCCCATGCCCCACAGCGGCAGATCGAGCGCGACCCACAAAAAATCGAACGGGTACGTTCCCCACAAGGACGGGATCACCGCCCACCGGAACCAGCGTGGATCGTACAGCCCGCCCAACCATTCGATGTAGCCGCCGGATTCAGGTGGTAAGTTTTCGGGATACGCGCCCAGGTCGAGCGTAACCCCGCTCAACTGCACCCAGAGGGTATAGGCGATCAGCACCAGCGCCGCCCCATGCCACACCGTGAACGGACGGCGGTCGATCAAAGCATCGAGTGCAGGCAGTGTGACGATCATACATACCGGAATGATCGGGATCAGAAAGCGCGGCGGCCACGACAACCCGCCGAACCACTGTTCACCGTTCAGGAAGGCGTACCCAAAGGCGAAACCAATCACCAGCGCAGCGACCGCCAGGGGATAGCGCGATTTGCCCCGGCGGATCAGCAGAAAACACCCCGGTATGCCCATCAGCAGGATGGGCGATGTCCCCCAGAAGCTGCCGCCTGGACTGAACAGGTACGCATTCAATCCGGGTTGCAGCGCACGACGGTTGCCACCCAAGAGCGTCCCCAGCGCATCGTAACGCCCGCCGAAAAATGGCAGTTGACCGAGCAGCAGCGCCACGCCGATCACGCCTGCTGCGACCAGACATCCGATTACAATCGTGCGGCGGCTGATCTGCTGAATGGAGGGTAGTCCCAGCACGATCAACGCCGGGAACGCGAAGAACATCGAGACTTTGGTCAGAATCGTGCCGATGACCGCGATCAGCGCCAGCCCCCACCACAGCGGTTGACGATACCCACCCTGGCGCAGCTTTTCGATGCTGAAACACGCGGCCAGCAGCAGAAACAGCGCCAGCACTTCACGAAAGAACGTGCGTGTATAGGGAAAGATCGCCGTGCCAACGCCCAGCAGGATAGCCCCTAAGAGCGCCGTTCGCGTTCTCCACCCCAGCAGCCGCGCATAGCGGTAGAACAGGCAGCCCGTGAGCGCCGCCGTGATGGGGTTGAACAGCCAGACGACGTGTACCAGCCCCACACCGGGGATCAGCGTTGCCAGCAGATACAGCGGCGCGGCGGCGAACAGGATGAGCGGTTCGACATCGGCATAGCGGAGTGGAAGCGGTTCGGCAGGGTCGATGGTGGTGGGAAAGCGAAACCAGGCCGCCAGGTCAAGCCGTACATCGCCATAATCGACCAGGCTGGTCAGGCCATCGAAAAAAAGGCGCGTATCGCCCGTTTCGATACGCGCACTGTAGGTCACCATGTAAATGCTGAGCAGAAAAACGAACAGGGCGGCCAATCGCCCACCCTGTCCGACGGCTTGCTGTAATTTCGACATGCGTCCTACGATTTGCCGCCCGTGAATCGGTTGCGAATCCCGATCAGGCCCTTCAGGATTTTCTGTGTCCCGCTCAGTTCGCCCAGGTTTTCCAGGCCCACTTCGTAAGTGGCTGCGCCCGCACCCAGCTTGCCATCGCGCACCTGTAAATCGCCCATAGCGACCAGGGTTTCACCATACAACTGTTTTTCACCCAACGCCTGAAAAATATCGGCGGCGCTGCGGTAAGCGCTGTACGCCTGTTCCTTATCGCCCAGTGCTGCATAGACACCGCCCATGTTGCCCAGGACTTTCGCCACGCGCAGTTGATCGTTTTTATCCTGAAAGATGCTGAGCGCTTCCTGCATCAGATCGAGTGCCTGCTGGCTTTCGCCCAATGCGCGATGTACCAGGCCGATGTTAACCAGCATTTCCGCTGCCATATCCGCCGCGCCCGCCGCTTCATACTGTTCCTGCGCCTGGCGAAACGTGCGTGCAGCGGCTTCATATTCCTTGTCTTTGAACAGCTTGACTCCCTGTTCCTGTAGTGCCTGTGCGCTCGTGCTGCTCATGCGTGCGTTCTCCCCTTCGCGTACTGTCCTGGCTTGTATACCCTAAGCATAGCCGCGAAACTTACAGGGTAATATTAAGAATGCTTTCGCCCACGCTACGCAGCCGGTTCACGGGCATTTGTGAAAGCATGATGGCAATTTCGATGAACCCGACGTTCAACGGGTTGGCGGCAAACGTGCGAATATCTTCCGGCAGTTCGGAAAATACCTTCCAGCGTTCGCGCAGCGAAAGCAGTTCCCCCAGGTGGCTGCTGCTTTCCATGAAATAGTTCATGTTCTTGCGCACGGCATTGGCCAGCACCGAAAGCGCGTGCATGGGCATGGTTGCTTCACCCAGTTCATACCGTTCCACCGCAGCCATATCGATGCCGGTTTCCTGGCTGACGTGTTCGAGCGATAACCCCGCATCTTCTCGCGCTTTGCGCAGCAGCGCGCCGATCATGCGGTCGCGCAGCGCCATATATTCCTGCTGCGCACGGGTGTAATCTTCGCGGCTGGCCTGAAGCGTGCTTTGTCCCCAGAAGTGGCTGACGGGGACTTCGAGGTAGTAGGCGAGGATTTCAAGCTGAGGCAGCGAAGGGACATCATCCCCGAACTCGAACGCTTCGATCTGTTCGGGCGTGGTATACAGCAACCGGGCGCAGTCATCCAGCGCACGCCCTGCCGCCATGCGCGCATCGCGCAGCAGCACACCGATCATCTTGCCGCGTATCCGCAGCGATTCGCCCGGATCGACCGTCAATTCCGGCGCTTCTGCGGCTCTGGTGCTTTCGGTGCTTTTCTTGAAGCGCGCCCCAAGTGCTTTCAGGTCATCCATCGCTCAACTATGCCTCCGCTTGTGTCGCACTTGCTAGCCCATACGGGATGAAGTCCGCGATTTTGCACATGATAAACAATTTTGCCCGTTCTCACAATCCGGGGCAGTACATACCCGCCCTATGGCAGGCGGAACGAAAATTCGTAAACTGTCATGTGGCGAATTTTCATGTTGCGGCTATACTGGTCTTTATCGTTCAGGAAAGATAGCGCCCATACAATATGCCCGACGTGACCCAGAGTCCCACCATTGCCAGCAACCCGGAAATTCAACGCTTACGGCTGGCGCATGAAGCCAGTACACGGCTTAATGCCAGCACCGACCCGGTGATTGTCGCACGCGAACTGGCACGCCTGGCGGCGAAAGCGTGTGATTGTCCTGCGGTGGTGCTGCGCCTGGATACGGAAAATGACCGCCTGTTGCCCGTGCCGGATCGAGAACTGACCGGTTTCTCCGACGAACCGATCCTATTGGACGATTTCCCGAATATCGCAGATTGGTTCGACGGCACAGCGCGCCTGCTGCACGCTGAAACCGTGACTCCACGTTCGTTCAGCGCGCTGATCCGTGCGATGGGTGTCCCATCGGCAGTCGCGGTGCCGCTCACGCTCACCGGTTCCATTCCGTTGATCGGCGCGATCCTGCTGGCGCTCGATAACGTTAGCCAGGTCAAGCCGCTGAACGGGGTGATTGAAGTCGCAGCCGTCGCGCTGCGCAATGCGATTCATCATGCGCGGGTGGTCGAACAGCTTTCCGCCAAAACTCGCGAACTCGATTTGCAACGGCGAATCGACCGCGAACTGAACGACAAAATGAAGCAGGATCGCATTTTTGAACTCACCGTCGATTGGGCGATGCGCGTTTCGCTCGCACACGGGGCAACGTTAGCCCTGTACGACCAGAACAACGATGCGCTGCGCTACGCGCTCGACCTGGGCTACGATGTCGATCCGGCCAAGATCGACATGCTGCGGCATGAAGTGGGAAGCGGAATCGCGCATCGGGTCGCACGTTCCGGTCATACCGAAGTGATCCCCGATGTTTCGGTCGATCAGGATTACATCGAACTGAACAGCGCCATCAAATCGCACATGTCCGTCCCGGTCATGCGCGATGATGTGGTGATCGCCGTGATCAGCGTGGAAAGCCGCAGGCTGAATGCATTTTCAGATGATCATGTCGATATGATCGAAAAGCTGGCTACCCGTGCGGGCGTGGCCATCGACAACACCCGCCTGTACGCGGATGCAGTGCGTGAACGCGAGAAGTACTCGCTGATTTTGGGGGCGATCTCCGATCTTGTGCTGGCCATTGGCCCGGATGAGCGGGTGATCCAGATCAACCCGGCGGCGATGTCGGCACTGCGGCTGTATGCGGATCGTGAATACGTTGGTGAGCCGTTCGGCACTGTCCTTGAAGAGTCACCGCTGCATGAAGCCTTCAAGCGCATCAAAGCGATGGGGCAGCCGGCCATCGAAGAAATTCGACTGGCGGATGGGCATGTCTACCACGCCAATTTCACCCCGCATCCCCAAATCGGCTGGATCATCGTGATGCACGACATCAACGAATTCAAGCAGATGGATCAAATGAAAAGCGAGCTGGTCGCCACCGTCTCGCACGATCTGCGCCAGCCGTTGATGGTCATGACCGGGTATGTCGATCTGCTGGCATTGAACAGTTCGGTCGATGAACGCGGCGAACGCTACCTGAAGATGCTCACCCGTTCGATCCATACCATGCGCCGCCTGATTGAAGACCTGCTTGACCTGGCGAAGATCGAACGCGGAATGCAGCTCAATATCGAGCCAGTCAGCGCGGCCAAAATGATCGAAGAATGTATGGAAAACGCCCGTCCCGCTGCTGATGTGAAGCAGATGACGCTGACCCACGAAATTGCCGACGATATGCCAAAAATTGCGGGCGATGCGAACCGTCTGGTACAGATTTTCAACAACCTGATCATGAACGCGATCAAGTATACGCCGCCGGAAGGCAAAGTGCGGGTATGGGCGGAACAGCATGACAACATGCTGCGCATTGGCGTACAGGATAACGGCGTTGGCATCAGCCCGCCGGATCAAGCCCGCATCTTCGAGGTGTTCTACCGCGTGCGCAATGCCGAAAACGAAAGCATTGAAGGGACGGGGCTGGGGCTGGCCATCGTCAAGCGCCTGGTCGAAGCCCACAAGGGACAAATCGGGCTGGAAAGCCGAATTGGGCAGGGGTCTACCTTCACGGTAACACTGCCGATTGCGAGCGCTGAATCGGCTGCTGCGCCCGTCATCGACCTGACCCCGACGGAAGGGCAAACAAAAAGCGCGGACTTGTAAGCGTCCGCGCTTTTTGCAGTGTGATGGCCGTGTTTATGAAGCGTCGTCCGGTGATGTCGATGGGTCTGCTTTGACACTCGCCATGATGCCTGGCAGGGGCGCACCTTCGGGAGTCGTCATGGCTGCGGGCGATGGTGTATGCTCAGCGTCATCGTCATGGGGCAGCCCATCCTTCAGGTGATGAATCTGATACGGAACCGTCGTCACTACCACGCCTTCAATGCGGCTGAGCGAGATGTTGAACAGAAATGCGCTGTTCTGGTGCAGTGCCTGTTCCCAGTAGGTGTCCATGACCAGGTGGCCAATGACGATGTGAATGAAGCAGCCTGGGGTTTCGTCCCTCAGCGACTGAATGTACTCCTCCAGCGGTTCCGCTAGTAAGCGGAAGGGCGACGGCACGACGACAAATTCGCCTTCATTCCCGAACCGCTTCATCCACTTCTGGCGCACGCGCTCCGTCTTTTCCGGGGTCATGCCAATGTGAATTGCACGCCATTGATGCCGCAGCGATTTTGCAAAGTTGACCATGCGCACCGTTTCGGCATGAACATCGTCGATCAGCACCAGCGTGATCACGTTGCGCGGTTCATCATCCAATGGGGTGACACTTTGCAGGCTCAGCCGATGCGCGACTTCACGATAATGGCGGTGGATGCGGAAGAAGATCAGCACCAGCGTTGGAACCAGCACCACGATGAACCAAGCGCCGTCCTGGAATTTGGTGACGGCAAATACGCACATGACGATGAACGTACAAACCGCACCCACAGCGCTGATCACCATTTTGAAGCGCCAGTTTTTGTCGTAATGGATGGTCGTTTCAAGACCCTCTTTGCTCTCGCCTGGCTTCAGTTTGCCAACGTGCCAGGTATGGACCACCATGCCCGTTTGCGAGATGGTGAAGCTGAGGAATACGCCAATTGCATACAGCGGGATCAGGTTGGTGACACTGGCATTGAACACGACCACCAGCAGCGACGCGAAGAACGCCAAGACCACAATCCCCCAGGAAAACACCAGACGACCCCCGCGATACGTCAGTTGGCGCGGCAGGAAGCCATCACCTGCATGGAGTGCAGCCAGGCGTGGAAAGTCGGCATAGCTGGTATTGGCCGCCATCAGCAGGATCAGCGCGGTTCCGGCCAGCAGCAGGTAGTAAAACGGGCTGCCATCGCCATACACGGCGCGGCCCATTTGTGAGATCACCGTTTCATCATGGGTAGGGACAGCATGAATCTGATTGGCGATGAAGGTAATGCCCAGGAACAGGACGATCAGGATGCTGCTCATCCATACCAGCGTGATGGCAGCATTGCGGCTGCGCGGCTGCTTGAAGGCGGTGATCCCGTTGGAGATCGCTTCAATCCCTGTCAGTGCAGTACACCCAGATGAGAAAGCACGCAAAACCAAAAACAGACCCAACGATTCCGCCGCTGTATGGTGAATTGGCTCGACACCCGTAATCTGAGGCAGCGTTCCGGTCGCAGTGCGGGCAAAACCAACCAGCAGCGTCAGGAACATCATTCCCAGGAAGAAGTAGGTCGGCACGGCGAAGACGCGGCCACTTTCGCGTACCCCGCGCAGATTGACGACCGTCATGAAGATGATCACGAATACGGCGATGCTGACCCGATAGGGTAGAAGTTCGGGGAAGGCAGAAATGATCTGCGCCACACCGGACGAAATCGATACGGCAACGGTGAGAATATAATCGGTCAGCAGGGCAGCACCGGCAACCTGCGCGGGGACTTCCCCCAGGTTGTCACGCGCAACGATGTAAGCGCCCCCGCCGTTGGGATAGGCATAAATCGTCTGGCGATAGCTGATGGTCACAATGACCAGCAGCACCGCAATAGCCATCGCAATCGGAAGGCTGAGTCCGAGAATAGTCCCACCGGAAACCCAGATCAACCCGCCGCCTGCAACGGCCATCGAGAGGATGAGCAGAATTTCTTCAGTCGCGTATGCTGTCGAGGATAGGGCATCAGATGCGAAAACCGCTAATCCAACCGGTTTGCTGATCGCTTGATGAGGTAAATCGCGTGTATCGAGACGTTTACCGAATAACAGTTGCTTTACATTGACGGCCAAGAGTAGTTCCCCCTTATTGGAACGCATGGTCAGCACAAAAGAACTTCAATGCGCACGCCAATACATAGCGTGCTGCTGGAAAGCACTCATGCGGAAATGGTCAGACTGTTGAGCTTGTCAGGTTCAGGGTGGCGGATGGATATTGAATTTGAGGTATAAGAGGGAGCAGGATGGATGGGAAAAGTTCCAGACGTGCGCTGCACGCGGATGACACAAATTCAACTCGCTGTTGGACGGCTTGTTCCGCCCACATATCCACATGATTGAACACATGTTAAACATGAACCGATACTGCAATTATATGGGTGAAGCCAGAAAATAAAAGCTTCACCTTTACGCTTGCATGTAAATGCCCTAGAAATTCGGGGCGTGTCCCAAAAGTTGACGCTCGGCAGGGCGTAAGGTATGCTCAGACGTGATAAATCAAACTTCAGTTCAATTATTCTAATGCTTTTTTGGAAACCAACCTGTGACTTCACGTTTGACCTCACAAATCAATCCTCAGGCCGCCGAATACCGCGCCAACTACGAACATAACGCCCGGCTGACGGCACTGCTGACCGAACGCCAGGCCAAAGTACGAGCGGGCGGCAGCGAACGTGCAGTCAGAAAACACTTGGAAGCGGGCAAGCTGCTGCCGCGTGAACGAGTAGAACTGCTGCTCGACCCCGATCACCCTTTCATCGAACTGAGTACGCTTGCCGCCTGGGGGATGTACAACGACGACACCCCCGGTGCAGGGACGATCAACGGGATCGGCATGGTGAATGGGGTCGAATGTGCTATTTTCGCCAATGAAGCGACAGTGAAAGGCGGCACATCCTACCCGGTCACAGTGCAGAAGAATCTGCGCCTGCAAGAGATCGCCCAGATCAACCGCCTGCCGTGTCTTTACCTGGTCGAATCCGGTGGGGCGAATCTGCCGCACCAAGCCGAACTGTTCGTTGAAGGCGGGCGCGGGTTTGCGAACCAGGCACGCATGAGCGCCCAGGGCATCCCGCAGATTTCGCTCGTTTTCGGCAGCAGCACAGCGGGCGGCGCATACATCCCCGGCCTAAGCGATTACACCGTCTTTGTGCGCGGGAAAGCGCTGGCATTTCTGGGCGGGCCGCCGCTGGTCAGAATGGCGACGGGGGAAGAAGTCGATGAGGAATCGCTCGGCGGCGCGCTCATGCACGCCCGGCTTTCTGGCCTGGCGGATTACCTGGCGGATGACGATGCCGACGCAATTCGCATCGGGCGCGAGATCGTCGGGCGGCTGAACTGGCAAAAACGCGCATTCCCACCGCGCCGCACCCCTGAACTTCCTTGCTATGACCCGGATGAACTACTCGGTATCGTGCCAGTTGATACGATTCGGCAGCCGCTCGATATGCGTGAAATTCTGGCGCGCATCGTCGATGGTTCGCGCCTGATGGAGTTCAAGGCCGATTTTGGCGCAACGCTGGTTTGCGGCCATGCCCACCTGGACGGTTACCCCGTCGGCATCATCGCCAATAACGGGGTGCTGTTCAGCGAAAGCGCGAACAAAGCCTCACAGTTCATTCAGTTATGCAACCAGGAACGCACGCCCATTCTGTATTTGCAGAATATCACTGGGTTCATGGTGGGGCGCGTCTATGAAGAAGGCGGGATCATCAAACACGGCGCGAAGATGATCAATGCGGTGGCCAACAGCACCGTCCCGCAGTTCACCGTGCTGATCGGCGGGTCATATGGCGCGGGGCATTACGCGATGTGCGGGCGGGCCTATGATCCACGTCTGCTGTTCGCCTGGCCGACCAGCCGAATCGCCGTGATGGGCGCAGAACAGGCCGCCGGGGTGCTGGCGCTGATCACCGAAGAAGCGGCGCGTAAACGCGGCCAAGAACCGGACCTGGATCAGATCAACCTGCTCAAAGCGATGACGATCCAGAAATTCGAGGAAGAAAGCGACCCGTACTATGCGACGGCGCGGCTGTGGGATGATGGCTTGATCGACCCACGTGATACGCGCATGGCCTTGAGCATCGGCCTTTCGATGAGCTGCAATGCCGATTGGATCAGCGGCGGTGCGCCGCGCTACGGCAGCTTCAGAATGTGACGACTTTTAGCAAAAGAGGTTTTGAACGATGGTGCTAGACGTACAGACGCAGCAATCCGTTTACAGCCAGCCTTTCACCGAAGCCCATGAACTGTTCCGCAAATCCGTGCGCGCGTTCATCGAAAAAGAGATCGTTCCGCATGTCGAAGCCTGGGAAGCCGCCGAACTGTGGGACGCGCACGGCGTACTGAAAAAGATGGGCGACCTCGGCTTTCTGGGGTTGAGTTACCCGGCGCAGTTCGGCGGCGCGGAAGCCGACATCTGGTTCACCGTCGTGCTGATGGAAGAACTGGGGCGCATCCCGTGCGGCGGGGTGCCGATGGGGATTTCCGTGCATACCGATATGTGTACGCCCGCGCTGGCCAAGTATGGGTCGGATGCGCTGCGCGAACGCTACCTTGCCCCGGCGGTGCGCGGGGAAATGGTAGGCGCGATTGCCGTGACCGAACCGGGCGCGGGGTCGGATGTGGCCAGCATCATCACCCGTGCCGAAAAAGACGGCGATGATTACGTGATCAACGGCAGCAAGATGTACATCACCAACGGCGCACAGGCCGACTGGGTGTGCCTGCTGGCGCGCACCGAACCCGGCACGGGTTACAAGGGGATGTCGCTGATCATCGTGCCGACCGATACGCCGGGGTTCATCGTGAGCAAAAAACTGAAGAAGCTCGGCAACCACAGCAGCGATACCGCCGTGCTGACGTTTGAAAACTGCCGCGTGCCACAGGGAAATCTGCTCGGCGTGGAAGGTATGGGCTTTTACATGCAGATGGAGCAGTTCCAGCGCGAACGGCTGGTCGCCGCGATTCTGGGTGTAAGCGGGATGGAAATGGCCGTGCGCCAGACGATCCGCTACTGCCAGGAACGGAGTACGTTCGGGAAGCCGCTGATCGCCAACCAATGGATTCAGTTCAAATTAGCCGAACTGCTCACTGAAATCGAAGCGCTGCGCCACCTCGGCTATCACACAGCGGCGCTGCTGGCGCTGGACGAAACATCACCGGAAGTGACCAAACTCGCGTCGATGTGCAAGCTCAAGGTGGGGCGGCTGATGCGCGACGTGGCCGATACCTGCTTGCAGTTCTACGGCGGTATGGGTTATATGGAAGAAACGCCGATCTCACGCTATTTCCGCGATTCGCGGCTGACGAGCATCGGCGGCGGCGCGGATGAAGTCATGCTCGGCATCATCGCCAAGCTTGAAAATTTCAACCCGCGTTAGGGGCTGGTGATGCTGCGCGTCGGTTCCGCACAGGGGTTTTATGGCGATGATGTCACCCGCGCCCTGCCGATGATCGAAGGCGGGCATGTCGATGTCGTGTGCTTTGAAGCGTTAAGCGAACTCACGCTGGCGATTTTGCGGCGCGATAGGATGGCGAACCCGGCCAAAGGTTATACATTCGACCTGGGTATCATTGCCCGGCAGATTTTGCCCAAAGCGTTCGCCAGCGGCATCCCGCTGATCACCAACGGCGGCGGTCTAAATCCCCTGGGCGCGGCGGCGATGGTGCGCGAAACGGCAGCATCGCTTGGCCTGTATGGGCTGAAGATCGCCGCTGTCACCGGGGATGATCTGCTGGCGCGGCTGCCTGCACTGCAAGCTGCGGGGGAACCGTTCGCCAACATCGAGACGGGCGAACACCTGGCCGACAGTGCGAATCAGGCCTTCGTCAACGCCAATGTTTACCTGGGTGCTGCGCCGATTGTCGAAGCGCTGCACCAGGGTGCGCACCTGATCATCACCGGGCGCGTGGCCGACCCATGTCTGTATCTCGCCCCGCTGATCTGGCGGTTCGGGTGGGACTGGAGCGACTGGGAGCGTCTGGCGGCAGGCATCGTCGCCGGGCATCTGCTCGAATGTACCGGGCAGGTGGTGGGCGGAAACAGCCTGGCCATGATCGACCGCATCGACGCGGGCGACCTGGCGCATCTGGGATACCCGATTGCGCATATCGAGCCGGACGGTACGTTCGTGATCACCAAAACGCCGGATACGCCCGGCTGCGTGACGCTGGAAACGGTGAAGGAACAGTTGTTGTATGAAGTCCATGACCCGTCGCGCTACCTCACGCCGGATGTGACGGCCAATTTCACCACGCTGCGGCTCAGCGCCGATGGCGAGAACCGCGTCCACGTCAGCGGGGTGACGGGCAGCCCCCGCCCGGAAACTCTTAAAGTGAGCATGGGACGCATGGAAGGTTACATGCGTGAACTGATCTTCACGCTCGCTTACCCGGATACGCGCCGCAAATTGGCACAGTTGAAGGGCATGATCGCGGAAAGCTGGCGCGACCTGCCGATTCAACAGGTGGAGTACCAGCTTTTGGGCATCGACAGCCTGAGCGGGCGCACCAGTATGCTGCCGGATGACCCACTTGAACTGGTGGTGCGGGTGATGTTCACCGCTGGGGATGCAGAGACGCTGAAAACGGCAGTGCGGCGCGTGATGGCGAACGGCCTGAGCTGCCCTGCCGGCATGAGCGTGAGCGGCACTACGGTTGGCGCGGAACCCCGCCCGATCCTGGGCTTGTGGTCAGCGTTGATTCCGCGTGAACATGTGCAGCCTGCGGTCACGATGTTCGAGGTCGTGCCGTCATGACCCGCCGCCTGTACGATCTGGCCTATGGCCGCAGTGGAGACAAAGGCGACATCGCCAATGTGAGCGTGATCGCCCGTTCCCCGGAAGCGTACCAGGCGATCAAAGCGCGGCTGACCGCCGACCGCGTGAAAGCCTTTTACGGCGAGCTAGTCAAGGGGCAGGTGATCCGCTACGAACTGGACAACATTGAGGCGCTCAATTTTGTGCTGCACGGCGCGCTCGACGGCGGCGCGGCACGCTCGTTACGCATCGACCCGTTGGGAAAATCGCTGGCGGGGCTGCTGTTGTACATGGAATGGGAATGAACCTTCGCACGCAAAGGCCGACTCGTTATGACTTCACCCCTGTATGAAACGCTGATCGTCACGCTTGCGCCGCCGTTCGCACACATCACCCTGAACCGCCCGCATAAGCGAAATGCGATGAACTTCGCCATGATGGACGAGATCGCAGCGGTGTTCGCGGCGCTGCACCCCCGTGACGATATTCGAGCTGTTGTGCTTCAGGGCGCGGAAGGAAATTTCTGTGCGGGCGGCGACCTGGCCGATCTGGCGCAAGCCGCCCAGGGCATGACCCGTGAACAGGAAGATCGGCAGATCAGCCGCCTGGAAGCGGCTCTGCTGGCGGCGAACGATGCGCCCCAGGTGGTGGTTGCCAGGCTGGAAGGCGCGGTGATGGGCGGCGGTTTTGGGCTGGCGTGCATCAGCGATATCGCCATCGCCGCTGACGATGCTGCATTTGCCCTGCCCGAAGTGCGTATTGGCCTTGCGCCATCGCTGATCGCGCCGTATATCGTGCAGCGCATGGGCTTGACCCAGGCGCGGCGGCTGATGCTCACGGGCGAACGCTTCAACGGGCAGCAGGCGCTTGCATACGGGATCGTGCATGAAGCCGTGAAGTCCGACGCACTCGATTCACGCATTCAGGCGATACTCGACGAGCTGCGGCAGTGCGCCCCCGGCGCGATTCGTGCCGTGAAAGCGCTGCTGCACACTGTGATGGCACATCCCGCCGCTGAAACCCTGGCCTATCGCGCATCGCTGATCAACGATCTGCGTTACAGCGCGGAAGGGCAGGAAGGGATGGCGGCATTTCTGGCGAAGCGCGCCCCGAAATGGACGGCTGTATGATCCGCAAACTGTTGATCGCCAATCGTGGGGAGATCGCCTGCCGCATCATGCGCACCTGCCAGACGATGGGTATTGCGACGGTGGCCGTGTATGCCGATGCGGATGCCGATGCGCGCCATGTGCGGGATGCCGATGAAGCCGTGCATATTGGTGCGAACGCTGCGCATGACAGCTACCTGAATGGTGAACGCCTGATCATGGCGGCCAAGCGGACGGGCGCACAGGCGATCCACCCTGGATACGGCTTTCTTTCCGAAAATGCGGCGTTCGCGCAGGCCGTGATTGAAGCGGGAATCACCTGGGTGGGACCCGCGCCGGAAACCATCGAAGCGATGGGCGATAAGCGACGGGCGAAGCTTCTGCTTCAGCATATCCCGCTCATCCCTGGGTACAACGGCGATGACCAGACCGATGAAGCGCTGATCGCGGCGGCACAGGAGATCGGCTTTCCGATCATGGTCAAGGCAGCGGCGGGCGGCGGCGGCAAAGGGATGCGCGCTGTCTCGGCTGCCGCCGACCTGCCGGATGCGCTGGCGGCGGCGCGGCGCGAAGCATCACAGGCGTTCAGCGATTCGACATTGATCCTTGAACGCCTGATCGAACGTCCGCGCCACATCGAAATTCAGATCATCGGCGATGGCCACACGGTGCTGTCACTGGATGAGCGCGAATGCAGCATCCAGCGGCGGCACCAGAAGATCATCGAAGAAACGCCGTCTGCCGCGCTGGATGCAAAGCTGCGGGCGCGCATGAACGACGCGGCGGTTTCCATTGGGCGGCAGTTGGCGTATCGCAGCGTCGGCACGGTCGAATTGTTGCTGGATGCACATGGTCAGTTCTATTTCATGGAAATGAACACGCGGCTTCAGGTTGAACACCCCGTCACCGAAATGACGCATGGGATCGATCTGGTCGCATGGCAAATTCGCATCGCGGAAGGCGAAACGCTCGACGGGTTCGAGCCTTCGACGGTTCCTGAAGCGAACCGCCACAGCCTGGAAGTGCGCCTGTATGCCGAAGACCCGCAGCACGAGTTTTTGCCCACCACCGGGACGATCCTGCGCTTTCGCCCGCCATCTGGCCCGGCGGTGCGCGTCGAAGCCGGGATCCAGGACGGTGATCAGGTGCAAACACACTACGATCCTATGCTGGCGAAACTGGTCACGAGCGGGCCGGATCGCAGCACGAGCATTCGCCTGATGGATCGGGCGCTGCGTGAGACCATCCTGTTGGGCGTGCGGACGAATATCGATTTTTTGCGCCAGGTGATCGCGCATCCGGCGTTTGTAGCCGGGGAGATCGATACCGGGTTTTTATCACGTTACACGGATGCATTCCTGCCGCCTGAACGTATCCCGCGTGCAGCCTTGATCGGCGCGGCGCTGGCAAAATCGGGGGCTATTGGCGGGTATTGGCGTAACAATCCACACCGCCCGCTGCGGCAGGTCTTTGCACATGGGGCGCAGGGTGAAGCGACGACGCAATATGAAGTGTTTCTTAACCCGGACGTAAGAAATTCGCAAGTGCTGCGCGTCAACATAGGCGAAACACAGGCAGCAGTGCGTGTGGCAGGTGTTGACGATGGAGCCTACACGCTGGTGATCGACGGGCATCGCCAGACAGTCACCGTGTGTGAAGGTCAAAACGATGTGTGGTGGGTTCACAGCGGCGGCGGCACGTTCCGGTTCCAGTGGGTGAATCCGCTGCCCACCCGTACAGGCCGTGTTGAAAGTGAAGGATCGCTGCGCTCGCCCATGCCGGGGACGATCATCGCGGTTCCGGTCACAGTTGGGCAGACGGTCGCCAAAGGCGATATACTCCTCATCATCGAGGCGATGAAGATGGAACACCGTATCAAAGCGCCTCATGCGGGGGTGGTGACCCACCTGTATTTCAGCACTGGGCAGTATGTGCAAGACGGCGTTCCACTGCTCGATCTTCAGCCCATCGACGCACCTTCATAGCAGCCCGGCTGTGCCTGTTGCGCAGCGCCAACCGCTGGCGCAAACGCAAAAACCTCTTTCATCTTCCATGAACAGGAGGCACTACCCAAATGAAGTGGTTCAAAAATGTCCTGACGTTCACCCTGCTCGTCTCGGTCATGATGGGAGCCTTTGGTGCGCTGGCGCAGGATGGCGGCGTGCTGCGCGTCGGCATGACCGCGCCCGTCGTCCTTGACCCGGCACAGCACAGCAATGACCCCGAAACCGCGCTCAACCGCGCCATTTATGATTACCTGGTCGAAGTGCTGCCCGATTCGACCATCGGCGGGAACATCGCCAGCGATTGGACGATCAGCGATGACGGCCTGACCTACACGTTCAACCTGGTCGAAGGCGTGACCTTCCACAACGGCGATGCGCTCACCAGCGCCGATGTGGTGTACACCTTCAACCGCCTGCAAGAAGTGAGTTCGCCCGCCATCAGCCTGCTCGGTGAATTTGAAGTCTCCGCGCCGGATGCCAGCACCGTCGTGTTCACGCTCGCATCCCCGAATGCCGATTTTCTGTACGGCGTGGCAGCGCGGCAGGCGTTGATCGTGCAGGATGGTGAAGATCAGCCGAACGTGTTGGGTGAAGGCGATGCGGCGTTCGAGAACTTCAACGGCACTGGGCCGTTCATCCTCACCCAGTTCGACCCCGGCGCGCGGGCCGTCTTTGAAGCCAACCCGAATTACTGGCGCGGTGCGCCTGCGCTCAGCGGGCTGGAATTCATCTTCATCGATGATGCCGTCGCCCAGGTCGATGCACTGCTGAGCGGTGAACTCGATTTCATCTTCAAAGTGCCGATTGCGCAGACCGACCGCATTGAAGCGGCGGACGGCGTGAGCGTGGTCAATGTCGCCACCAGCCAGCACCCGGTAATCCGGCTGCGCACGGATGAAGGGTTCGCCGGGGCGGACGCGCGCGTGCTTCAGGCGTTCAAATACGCCACCGACCGTGACGCGCTGAACGACATTCTGCTGCAAGGGCGTGGCACGGTGGGCAACAATGACCCCATTGCGCCCGTGTTCACCTTCTTCTACGATGATACGGTCGAAAACCAGACCTACGACCCGCAGCGCGCCTGTGAGCTGCTGGAAGAAGCCGGAATTGGCACGTATGAAGGGACGCTGTACGCACCCAACGCTTTTGAATACGCCGACCTTGCGGCGGTGCTTCAGCAGCAGTGGGCGGCGGCGTGCATCAACGTCGATATTCAGGTGACTGAAGAAGGACTGTACTACGACTTCAGCAACCCGAACAACTATTTTGAAGTCGAACTGGGCATTACCGGGTGGGGTGACCGCCCCAGCCCGCAAATTCTGCTTCAGCAGGCATATATCGCATCCGGCATCGAGACTGGGTTCAATGAGAGCCGTTTCAGCGACCCGGAAGTGGAAACATTGGTTGAAGAAGCGCGGGTGACGACCGACAATGAAGCGCGCCGCGCCATTTATGCCCGCATCAGCGAGATTTTCCTGGAACGCGGACCGATCATCGTCCCCTACTTCGCGCCGCTGTTCGGCGGCCTGCGCGATACGGTACAGGGACTCGTCATGAACCCCTTCCCCGGCTCGACCGATTTCCGCACGGTGAGCATCGGCGGCTGAAGTCGCCTTCCAGAATCGCACAGGGGACGGCGTGGTATGCGCCCGTCCCCTTTTTTCACAAGAGGATTTCTGAAGCGCGCATGTCGTTGACAAGCCCACAACCCCCATCCGCTGCCTTTCGCGCCCGCCCAATGTTCTTACAGCAGTTCGTCAGTCTGTTTCGGCAGCTTGTGCGTACTCCACAGTCGCTGATCGGCATGGCATTGGTCGTCCTGTTTGTATTGATGGCCGCCTTCGGCCCGCTGTTCGCGCCGTACCGCTTCGACGAGATCATTCGCGGAGCAGCGCGTTTAGCGCCATCGGCAGCGCACCCGTTTGGGACGGATACCCTGGGGCGGGATGTGTTCAGCCGTGTGTTATGGGGCGCACGCGAGATCATTTTGCTCCCCACCGTGACGACGATCCTCTCGGTCACGTTTGGCACGGGAATTGGCCTGCTGATCGGCTATTTCGGCGGCGTACTGGATGACATCGTGTCGCGTATCCTCGACAGCCTGCTTGCAATCCCCGCGCTGATCCTCGCGCTGGTGATCCTGGGGACGATTGGCGCATCATCACTGGGCATCGTCATCGTGGTCGTGGTGCTGTATACGCCCATCGTCGCCCGCGTGGTGCGCAGTGCCACCCTGAATCTGCGTTCAGCGGGCTACATTGAAGCGGCACGGCTGCGGGGCGAATCGACCGCATTCATCCTGTTCCGCGAAATTCTGCCGGGCGTGCTGCCCGCGCTGGTAGTAGAAGCCGCACTGCGGTTTTCTTATGCCATCTTCCTCACCGCTTCGCTCGGCTTTCTGGGGTTGGGCGTGCAGCCGCCCTCGCCGGATTGGGGGCGGATGGTCAATGAAGCGCGCAGCGCTTATGCTCAAACGCCCTGGGCGCTGTGGGCCCCTTCGGGCGCAATTGCGCTGCTCATCATCGGCGTGAACCTGCTGAGCGATGGACTGCGCCGCATTTTCCGCTATGAAGGGGGGATTGGATGACCACGCCGATCATTGAAGCGGAAAATCTTTCGATTGAATACAAATTAGGGAACCGCTGGCTGAACGCGCTGCTGGATGTCAGCCTGATACTTCTGCCCAATGAGATTCATGGGTTGGTGGGCGAAAGCGGCAGCGGTAAATCGACGCTGGCGCTGGCGCTGATGCGCTACATGGCGCGCAATGCCCGCGTGAGCAGCGGTGCGATCCGCTTCGATGGGGTAGACATTACCACCCAAACGCCCACCGAGATGCGCGCTTTATGGGGCGGGCAAATCGCGCTTGTGCCGCAGGATGCGCTGGCATCGCTCAACCCGTCATATACGGTTGGCGAACAGATCGCGGAAATTGCCCGCCTGCATCTGCACGATGCGCCTGTGGCGGCGTATGACCGGGCGGTCGAAATGCTGCGGCGCGTCAAGATCGCTGACCCCGGCGCGACCGCCAAACGCTACCCGCACCAGATCAGCGGCGGAATGCAGCAGCGCGTCACGATTGCAATGGCGCTGATCACGCAGCCGCGCCTGCTCATCCTGGATGAGCCGACGACCGCGCTCGATGTGACCACCCAGGCCGTGATCGTCGATCTGTTCCGTGACCTGATCCGCGATACCAATGCTGCCGCGCTTTATGTCTCGCACGACCTGGGCTTGATTGCACAGTTGTGCGACCGCGTGACGGTGCTGTATGGCGGCGAAGTGATGGCCAACGCGCCCGTGTATGACCTGTTCAAGCGCCCGATCCATCCCTACACGATCAGCCTGTTAGCCAGCCTGCCGCGCCCAACCAGCGGCAGCGAAACCCGCCTGCACACCATTGAAGGAGTCGCGCCATCACTGGCTGAACGGCCCGTGGGCTGTGTGTTCGCGCCGCGCTGTCATGCTGCGCTGCCGCTGTGCCATGCAGAAAAACCGCCGCTCGAATTTGTGAACACCGAACGCCAGGTGAAATGTCACCGCTGGCGCGAGATTGTCGATGGGTCGCTGGTGATCGATACATCGATCACGGAAGCACCCGTGCCATCGCTGCCAGAAGGCGGCGTGGTGCTGGATGCGCGCCAGATGGATAAAGTGTTTGGAAACCCTGCCGCCTGGGAACGGCTGTGGAACCGCCTGACCGGGACGCAGAAAAACGGTGTCCATGCGGTCGATCATGTCTCGATTCACGTCAACCGCCGTTCCACGCTGGGGTTGGTGGGGGAAAGCGGGAGCGGGAAGACCACGCTCGCCCGCATGATCATCGGTCTGGAACCCGCAGATGGCGGCGAACTGGAGCTGATGGCAATCGCGCTGCACCCGGATGTCAGCTACCGTCCCCAGGCCGCCCGCCAGCAGATTCAAATGATCTTTCAGAACCCGAACGATGCAATGAACCCGTATATGAGCGTTGAGCAAACGCTCGAACGCACGATCCGGCGGCTGAGCGCGGAGCGGTGGACGGATGCGCAGATTCAAGCGCGCATCGCGGAACTGCTCGACGCGGTGCGCCTGCCGCAGCCGTATGCCAAACGCTACCCGTCGGAACTGAGCGGCGGCGAAAAGCAGCGCGTCGCCATCGCCCGCGCCTTCGCCGTCAACCCAACGCTGATCCTGGCCGATGAGCCGACATCGGCGCTCGATGTTTCGGTGCAGTCGGTGATACTGAACCTGCTCAAAGACCTGCGCGCCCGTGAAGGCGTTTCATACCTGTTCATCTCGCACGACCTGAAAGCGGTCGCGTACCTGGCAGAGTGGATCGCCGTCATGTATCTGGGGCAGGTCGTGGAAGAAGGCACGGCGGAACAGGTCACGAACGCACCGTCGCATCCGTATACAGAAGCGCTGGTGTCGGCCATTCCACAGCCCGACCCCGGCGAAAAAGGCAAACAGATTCGCCTGGAAGGCGATCCGCCCAGCGCACGCCGCATCCCGACCGGATGCCGCTTTCACACCCGCTGTCCACGCAAGATCGGCGCGATCTGCGAAATTGAAGCGCCGCCGTACCGCGATGCGGGCGACGGCCATTTCATCCGCTGCCATATTCCGGTGGAAGAACTGGCGGAACTCCAGCGCGATTCCAATAACCCGCTGGCGAAGGAGCGCGCATGACCCGCCTGCTGATCCGCCGTATTGCGCTGTTGATCGTCACGCTGCTGATCACGTCGGCGGTGGTGTTCATCCTCACCCAGCTTTTGCCCGGCGATGTCGCCCGGTTGATCCTGGGGCGCGAAGCCCGCCCGGAAGCCATCGCCGCGCTGCGCGACGATCTGGGTCTGAACAATCCAGTCCCACAGCAGTACATCGAATGGCTGGGCGGATTCGTGACGGGCGATTGGGGAACGTCGTTTGTGAGCGGCAGCGCGCCGATCCGCCCGCTCGTCATGGAACGCCTGGGCAATTCGCTGCGGCTGGCGGCGCTCACCCTGTTGATCAGCGTGCCGATCTCGGTGTTTCTGGGCGTAATCGCCGGGCTGAACGAAAACCGCCTGGTCGATAACCTGATCAGCATTTTCACGCTCTCGGTCGTCGGGCTGCCAGAGTTCGTCACCGGGTTGATCCTGATCAATGTGCTGGCGTTGGGTCTGGGCTGGTTTCCCGCCAGCGCGACTGCGCCCGCCAGCGCCAGCTTTGGCGATTGGCTGCGACAGTTGATCCTGCCAGCGGTCACGGCATCGTTCGTGCTGCTGGCCTACATCACGCGCATGACCCGCGCCGGGGTGATCGACGAATTGAAAAAGCCCTACGTGCGCACAGCGACGCTGAAGGGACTGCCGCGCCGTCAGGTGATCGTCAAACATGTGCTGCGCAATGCGCTGCTGCCCACCATCACGGTGGTCGCGCTTTCGTTCGGTTGGCTGATCGGCGGGTTGATCGTGATCGAAAACGTATTCAGCTATCCCGGCCTGGGGCGGCTGATGACCAACGCAGTCGAACGCAAGGATATTCCGCTCATGCAGGCGGTGGTCATGGTGACGATCTTCTTTTTCGCGCTCGCCAACCTGGTCGCGGACATCCTGTACAGCCTGCTCAATCCCAGAATCCGCCTGGAATAACGTTCAGTGCAAAACAAGCCAATGATCGGCGTGCAGCGCGGCAGCAGGGATAGGGTGAAACTGAACGATGGTTAAACCGCTGCGCATGGTCGGGGGGCATATCTGGCAGGGGAGCCGTCACGGTGACGGCTTCGAGCGGCGCGACCTGCATACAGCCGCCCGCGTGCTGGCAGAGGCGCATCCCCGCGCTGTGACCCTTGACCTGGAGGGCTACAGGATATTTCCCGGCCTGGTGAATGCGCACGATCACCTTGAACTGAATCATTATCCGCGCACCCGGTACCGCGACCGCTACGACAATGCGCACCAATGGGGTGAGGATGTGAATGCCCGCCTGAACGATCCGCCGTTCCGTGAACTACGCGCCTACCCGCTGGCGGATCGCCTGCTGATAGGCGGGTTGAAAAACCTGCTGTGCGGCGCGCTCACGGTGGCACATCACAACCCGCCGCACAAAGCGCTGTTTCAGCCAGGGTATCCGGTGCGCGTGCTGAAGCATTACGGCTGGACGCATTCGCTGCACTTTGCTGATTCGGCTGAAATTGTGCAGTCGTACCGCCGCACCCCGCGTCATCTTCCCTGGTTCATCCACCTGGGCGAAGGCACGGATGAAACCGCCGCCGCCGAATATGCGCGGCTGGAGGCGTTGGGCTGCATGGGCGCGAACACCGTGATCGTGCATGGGGTCGCCAACTTCGATCAGGCGGTGGTCGCGCATCTGCACCGCCCGCAGAATATTGGCCTGGTGTGGTGTCCGTCAAGCAATCTGTACCTGCTCGGCCAAACCATCGAGATCAGCCATTACACCATCACCTGTATGCAAACGCCCGCGTTGGGCAGCGATTCACGCCTGACGGCGGACGGCGATCTGCTCGACGAGATGCGGGCTGCGCTGCGCCTTCACGGGGATCGTGCTGCGCCCGACATCCTGGACATGGTGACGGTGGGTGGCGCGGAGGCACTGCGCCTGCCGGATGCTGGCCATCTGAGGCCGGGCGCACAGGGAGATTTCATCGTGCTGCGCGATGATGCATCCCCGGTACTGGCGTTGTGTCGCAGCAGCCGCGCCGCGCTCGCGCTGGTGGTGCGCGGCGGCGTGCCACAAATCGGCGATCCCGACCTGATGCGCCGATTCCCGCATATTTCCAGCGTTGAAGCGACGCTGGATGGCGTACCGAAGCTGATCCATGCCGACCTTGCGCGGCGTATCGTGCGCAGTGCGCTTCAGGAAAACGGGCTGCACATTGTTGGGGCGCGCCCGCGCACACGCTTCTCATTTGCACATCTGGCATAAACCCGTACACTCTGGACTCAATTCGTCAAGCTGAGCCTGCCCTTCATGACCGATATTCTGTTCGGACAGTCCTACTACCTCCGGTTCGACCCCAAACTGTATGACGCAATGCAGCCCTACCCGCCGCTGGGGACGCTGTACGCCGCCAGCCTGATGCGCGAAAAAGGGTATGCTGTCGCCCTGTTCGATGCCATGCTGGCCGACGATACCCATGAATGGGCGGCAGCGCTGCGGCAGCACCAGCCGAAATATGCTGTACTGTTCGAGGATAACTTCAACTATCTGAGCAAAATGTCGCTTCTGCGAATGCGCGATGCCGCTTTCACCATGATCGCGGCTGCTAAAGCGCAGGGATGTATCGTGATCTGCGGCGGCGCGGATGAAACCGATCATGCTGAACTGTACCTTCAGCACGGCGCGGATTATGTGCTGACGGGCGAAGGCGACCACACGCTGGCCGAACTGATCGATCACCTGGAGGGGCGGCATTCGACCCCGTTGGCCGCAATCCGCAGCCTGGCCTATACGAACGCGGACGGCCAGATCGCCAAAACCCCGCCGCGCCCAGTGATCAGCCAGCTCGATTCGCTCCCATTTCCGGCATGGGACTTGGTTGACCGCGACCGCTACCGGGCGATCTGGATCGCGCATCATGGCTACTACTCAATGAACCTGGTCACGACGCGGGGCTGTCCATTCCACTGTAACTGGTGCGCCAAACCGATCTGGGGGCAGCGCTACAATGTGCGGTCGGCGGCGAACGTGGCGGAAGAAATGGCTTGGCTGAAAGCCCATTTTCAGCCCGATCACATCTGGTTCATGGATGATATCATGGGCATTCAGGATCGGTGGATCGAATCATTTGCCGCGGAACTGGAAGCGCGCGGCCTGCACATCCCGTTCAAGAGCCTGAACCGGGTCGATCTGCTGCTGCGCGGGCGGGCGATTTCGGCACTGGCGAAGGCGGGCGCACAGATCGTCTGGGTGGGGGCGGAGAGCGGTTCCCAGAAAATCCTGGATGCGATGGAAAAAGGCACGACGGTCGAACAGATCTACCAGGCCACCCGCGAACTTCACGCGCACGGTGTGAAAGTCGCGTTTTTCCTCCAGTTCGGCTATCCCGGCGAAACCCGCGAGGACATCGAACTGACGTTGAAGATGGTACGCGACCTGATGCCCGACGACATCGGGATCAGCGTGAGCTATCCACTGCCCGGCACACGCTTTTATGACCGGGTGAAGCACGAATTAGGCGAAAAAGCCAACTGGCTCGACAGCCAGGATTTAGCCATGCTGTATCGCGGCCCGTACCGCACCGAATTTTACCGCCAGCTTCACACAGTCGTGCATAAAGACTATCGTTCGCGCAAGACATGGCATGATCTGCGGGCGCTGTTGAAAAACCCGGCGGCGCTGCGCGGGACGCACCTGAAGCGGGCCGCCGCGATGATCTATCACCGCGTGACGCTGCCGGGAGCCGTCGCCCGGCTGGATGCGCTGGCGGCACTTCCGCACGACCCACCGCGCCCGCCGAATGTCGTGCTGCACGGCTAAGCGAATGCGGCGGTTTCGTGCTATGCTTCGCGGCGTTTACCGACACCAGCACACGAAGGCGAGTTTGCGTATGGCGAAGTGGATGAAGTACAAGAATGCGGACAACATCACGGAAATTTTCGACATCGACCAGGCGACGCGCTTTCGACACGTCGAAGAGGGCGATTCGACCTTCATCGAAATTCATGCAGCGGGCGCAGTGCATACAATCATGTGGCTGACGGACAAAGAAGCGTTTCATAAAATTCTGGAACACATTCGCACGGCGACAGGTTTCGCCCTGGAATAAGGGCTGACAGCCGTTCGCTGGGGTTTTTTTGAGGGCGGCACGATGGATATTCTGCTGGCGCACGGTTACTTTCTGGCGGATGATGCGCATGAACAGGCGGTCATGAAGCCGTATCCGCCGTTGGGAATTCTGTTCCTTTCGGCGTACCTGAAAGCGAAAGGCTTTTCCGTCGGCGTATTCGATTCGACGTTTCAAAACCTGGAAGCTTTCACCACCACGATTACCCGTGAACGTCCGGGCATTGTGGGGCTGTACACCAACCTGATGACCAAGTTCAACATCCTGCGGATGATCACCGTCTGCAAACAGGCGGGCGCAAAGGTGATCCTTGGCGGCCCGGAACCGCCATACTACGCGCTCGATTACCTGACGCACGGCGCAGACATCATCGTGCGCGGCGAAGGCGAACTGACGCTGGAAGCGCTGATTCCGCACCTGACACGGCATGGACTGCGCGGGCTGGATCAAATTGCCGGGATCGCTTTTCTGGACGATGATGGCCGCGTGATCGAAACCGCGCCGCGCCCGCTGATCCCCGACCTGAGCGCCAACCCCTGGCCTGACCGTGAAGCCATCGACATCCCGGCGTATATGCACGCCTGGAAAACCCATCATGGCATGAGTTCGATCAGTGTGATTCAGGCGCGGGGCTGCCCATATACCTGCACCTGGTGCAGCCATTCGGTGTATGGCAATACGCACCGCCGCCGTACCCCCGAAGATGCCGCCGACGAACTGCTCTGGATCAAGGAACGCTACAACCCGGATTTGATTTGGTACGCCGACGATGTGTTCGCCATCAACCACCGCTGGTTTTTTCAGTATGCCGACGCACTGAAAAAACGCGGGGTGCGAATCCCGTTCGAGTGCATCTCGCGGGCGGATCGGCTCACCCCACAGGTGGTTGAAACCCTGGCGGACATGGGCTGTTTCCGCCTGTGGAACGGTTCTGAAAGCGGTTCGCAGCGCATTCTCGATGCGATGCAGCGCAAGGTCGCCGCCGAAGATGTGCAGGCCAAAACGCATCTGCTTCAGCAGCACGGCATCGAAACCGGGATGTTCATCATGCTGGGGTACGATGGCGAAAGCCTGCAAGACCTGGACGAAACCGTCGCCCACCTCAAACGCAGTAACCCGGATATTTTCCTGACCACCGTCGCATACCCGATCAAGGGAACCCCATATTACACGGAAGTCGAAAGCCGCATCCTGACCGATAAAGCGTGGGACCGCCGTACCGACCGCGATCTGACTGTCGCCGGACGATACTCGAAGCGCTTTTATCGGTTCGCCACGCGCTGGATGGTGAGCGAAGTCGCGCTGCACCGTGCGCAAACCAAAGGCGGCGTTTCGCTCAAGCGCAAAATCAGGCTGGCGGTGAGTGCAAAAATGGGGCGCATTGGAATGCTGCTGACCCAACGCGAACGCGAACGCCCCACACAGACGCTTCAGCCGCTTCAGGATGCAGTACAGCGCGCACCCGCCCATTCATGACCGCTTTTGACGCGCTTGCCCCGTCTTATGACGCGGACTTCACGCAATCGCCCATCGCAGCGCATCTGCGCGCCCGCGTGGGGCGGCGCTTGCTCCGGCATTTCAAGCCGGGCGCTGCCGTGCTGGAATTGGGCTGCGGCACAGGCGAAGATGCACGGTTTCTCGCGGCGCACGGCTTCCGGGTGATCGCCACCGACACCAGCGCGGGGATGATCGAACAGGCGCGGCTGAAAAATGCCGATCAGCCGCTCATCACCTGTGCGCTGCTCGACCTGAACGATCTGCCGCTTGTGCAGGATGTGCGGTTCACCGCCGATCACGCCTTCTCGAATTTCGGCGCGATCAACTGTGTGCAGGATCGGCGGGCGCTGGCGGCATGGCTGGCCGCGCACCTGCCGCCGGGCGGCACAGCGGCGTTCGGCGTGATGTCGCCGCTGTGCCTGTGGGAGATCGGCTGGCACGGGCTGCATGGGGAATTCGGGATCGCGTTCCGCCGTCAGCGTGGATTCAGTGCCTTTCAGATCGACGGCTCCGCCCCAATGCGGGTGTATTACCCTACCATCGGCCAGATCACACGCGCATTCGCCCCATATTTCCGCCGCGTGCATGTCGAACCACTCGGCCTGTTCCTGCCGCCGACGGCAGGTTACCGAGTGATCGAACGCCGTCCGCGTCTGCTGCGGATGCTCACCAAGATCGATGATGCGCTGACGATCCCGTCGCTTGCCCTGTTCGCAGATCACTACTGGATCGAATTCGAGCGGCGCGCATGAGCCGTATCAGCACCAACACCGTACTGCTGGTAATCTCCAACATCGGCAGCGCGGCTTTGTTGTTCCTGCTCACCGCGCTGATCGGGCGGGCATTCGGTGCAGAAGGATTGGGCATTTATGCGCTCATCGTTGCGTGGACTGCCCCGGTGGGGCTGCTGGTCGAATTCGGCTTAGGCACGCTGATCACCCGCGAACTGGCGCGTGACCCAGCGCAAACCAGCCGTTTGCTGCGCCAGGCGGCTCATGCCCGGCTGATCTTCGGGAGCGCGGGTATGGTGGTGATCGTGTTGTGCGCCCCGCTGGTGAGCGATGATGTCCGCGTGGTGGTTGGCCTGCAACTATCCGCCCCGCTGGTCATGCTCACACCCATGTTCAGCCTGTTCACGGCGGTGTTCCGTGCGCGTGAATCGATGCTGCCGATCCCGCTGTTGAATATCGGTATGGTGGTCGTGCAAATCGCGCTCACGCTGGTGGCACTGATGAACGGCGGCGGGCTGCTCGGCATCGTGCTGGCGAACGTGGTGTCATCGGCGGTGCAGGCTGCCGCCGCCTATGCGGTATACCGCCGCTGGTATTTCACACCCGAATCCCCCGGAACCGCCGCGCTTGGCGCGCTTTTGCGGCAGTCATGGCCGTTCGCGCTGGCGGCGCTGTTTGCCGTGCTGCAAATTCGGCTTAGCACCCTGCTGCTGGAACGACTGACCACCACCAGCGACGTAGGGATGTATTTCGCCGCCAGCCGCTTCATTGAAGCGGGGCGGTTGATCCCGAATGCGTTTTTCGGCGCGCTGTTCCCGGCGCTGGCAGGGTTGGCCAGCCATCCGGTGCGGTTCCGGTCTGCTTTTCGCCGTATTCAGTTGGGTCTGGGCGGTTTTGGCGTGGCCGGCGCGGCGGCGCTCACGCTCACCGCTCCGCTGCTGATCGAGTACGCATTCGGCGATGGCTTTCAACCCGCAGCGATAGTGCTGCAAATCCTGGCGTGGTCGCTGGTCGCGGGGTTGGTGCGCGGCGGACGAACCCTGTACTGGTACGCCCTGGGGCGCGAAAAGCGGGTGAATGCGATCAATGCCGCCGCGATCCTGCTGCAAATCCTGCTCAGCCTGTGGTGGGTTCCCGCGTTTGGCGCAGTAGGCGCGGCCTGGGTGCAGGTGATCGTTGAAGGCGCGGCGTTCATCGCGCTGATGGCGGCTCGACCTGGTGCGCGGCGGGTACCCGCATGAACCAGGCATACCGGGCGCACATCGGCATTGGCGTGGGGCTGTTCGCGCTGGCGCTTGGCTTTCGGCTGGCGCTGCGCGGCGCATTATTCGACGGCTTGTATGGTCAGGATGCCTACGCCTATTTCGACGTTGCGACTCAGATCGTGCGCGGGGAGCCGATCATGCCGTTTTACTGGGGCATTGGCTATCCGCTGGTGCTGGCGGGTGGTTTTGCGATCTTCGGCATATCGCCAGCGGTGGCGCAGACGTTCAACATGGTGATGGGCGCGGCACTCGCGCCGATGCTGTACAGCCTGGCGCGGGGAACTGGTCTGCTAACGGGTTACAGCGCCCTGGCCGGGCTGCTGATCGCGTTCAGCGGGCAGGCGGCACAGTCCAGCCTGGTCGTCATGGCGGATATTCCGGCGCTGTTTTGGGCAGTACTGAGCGCGATCTGCCTGTGCATGTTCCTGGGACAGCCCGCTCGCCCCGCCTGGGGACTGGTTTCTGTGGCCTGCCTGATGCTGGCGGTGATCACCCGCTGGCTGTACCTGGCGCTGATCCCGGCATGGTGCGCGTGGGCGCTGTTCGGGCTGCAAAGGGAACGGGTGCGTTTTTTCGCGGGCGCGGGCGCGGTTTCGGCTTTGGTGCTGCTCCCACAGATCGCGTTCAGCATCGTGCATCCTGTCCCCGTGATCGATCATGCCTGGGTGCAGGGCTGGTCGTTGGCACACGCAGGGGAACGCGCATTCGTCAATGTGGATGGGACGTTCGCTTATGCCCAGGTCAACGCGCTGTTTTATGCCGCGCCGCTCACCGATCCGTACTACCTGGCTCCGGTGTTCGCGCTGTTCATACCCGTTGGTCTTTGGGTAATCCGCCGCCAACTGCCATTATGGTGCGGGCTGGTCGGCTGGCTGACACTCCCTTATCTGTTCCTGATCGGCATTCCGTACCAGAACCTCCGCTTTCCGCTGATCATGCTGCCCGCATCGATCCTGCTGGCGTTGACCGGGCTGGCGCACGTCGTCACGGTCTGGGCGGCACACATGCGTTTGCGGCAGATGATCCGCGTAATCGTGTTGATCGGTGTATGTTCCGGGCTGATCACAATGAGCGAAACGCGATCACGAGTGGAATCGTTCATCGCCGCCCAACTGCACGATCAGGCCGCCGTCGCGTGGGCCGCCGAGATGCTGCCCGATCACGCGCTGGTGTACACCCTGGGGCTGACTCTGCCGCTGCGACGGCTGCATGACGGGGAAGTCCGCGATCTGTACTACGAAACTTTCCATACGCTCCGAACCGAAGCGGAACAGGATCGCACTGCATACCTGCTCGTCAACCGCTGGCAGATCGAGAACCAATGGCAGGGATTCGCGCCAAGCGATGCCTTTTACTGGCTGCGCACCCGGCGCGGGATCATCCGGGCGGGGCAGCACGGTAACTATACGCTGTACTGGGTGCGTCCCTGAGGACGGGATCAATGCATATTGGAGTCGTGATCCCCGGTTTCAGCAGCGATGCGCATGATCCGGCTATTCCGGTACAGTTGAACCTGGCGCGTGAGCAGGCGCAGCATCTCGATTACCAGGTGATCGCGCTGCGCTACCCGCACCGCCGCGATCAGTACAGCGTGTATGGCGCACAAGTGTATTCGCTCGGCTATGGGGCTTGGACGCACGGCATCCGGCGGTTGGTACTGTGGCGCGATGCGCTGGCCGCGCTGGAACAGCTTCACCGTGCAAAGCCTTTCAATGTGCTTCATGCCATGTGGGCGGACGAAGCCGGGCTGATCGCCGGGTGGTTTGGCCAGCGCCATCGTATCCCGGTGGTGGTGTCGATTCTGGGCGGGGAACTGGCTCACATCCCGTCGATAGGCTACGGCGGGCAGTTGAGCCGTTATGGGCGCTGGGTGACCGGGCAGGCGCTCAGCCGTGCGGCGCGTATTCACGTCGTAAGCGGCTATGTGCGCGAAAAGCTGCGTGCGTCGTCCTATCACCTGGATCAG
The DNA here is from genome assembly GCA_033764035.1 of bacterium. Taxonomy (GTDB): domain Bacteria; phylum Chloroflexota; class Anaerolineae; order Aggregatilineales; family Phototrophicaceae; genus Flexifilum. Next base: position 22,412 of record JANRJJ010000010.1, on the reverse strand, counting down.
GACCAATGGGTCACGGTTCCGCTTGGCGTGGACACGATGCTGTTTCATCCCGCCAATACCCCACACGCAGCGGATCACCTGGTCTGCGTCGCATCGCTGATCCCGGTGAAAGATCACGCCCTGCTGCTGCACACGGTCGCACGGCTGCCGCACGTCACGCTTGACCTGATCGGCGATGGGCCGCTGCGCTCGGCGCTGGAGTCGCTGGCCAGGGCGTTGGGCATTAGGGAGCGCGTGCGGTTTCGCGGCAGCCTTCCACACGCGCAGCTTGCGGACGAGTACCGCCGCGCTGCGCTCCATGTATTGACTTCGCACCATGAAACATTTGCGGTGTGCGTGGCCGAAGCCGCCGCGTGCGGCACACCGTCGGTTACAACGGCGGTGGGGATGCTCCCAGATTACCCATCGGTTGGGGTGAACGTGCCAAGCCGTGACCCAGATGCATTGGCGGCGGCGATTGACGGCCTGTTGACGGACGGCGACCGTCTGCAAGCGCTGCGGCAGACGGCGTATGAGACCGCTCATACACATCTGACGATTCAGGCGACGGCGGCGCAGTTACGCGGGCTGTATCATGCCATGTGCGCGTGAACCCGCTTCGACCACAGTCCCGTCCATTCCGGCAGCACGATCCACCCTTCACGCTGCACCTGATCGGCCAGCGCATCTCCGAAGAAAAAGCGCACCAGCCGATCCGCTTCTTCGAGCGATTCAAAACGGTAGTCGGTCGCTATAGCCGCCCGTGCGAACCCATGTATGCTTTCAAGGTGCGCGTAATAATCCGCCAGCACCGGGGTGGGCGGCGCGGGGTGCAGCGCGCCCGTGCCGAGCGTCTCCAGGATGATCAGCGCGCCGCCGGGACGGGCGATGCGCGTCATTTCACGCAGCGCTGTGTCGATTTCGTCGCGCCAGCGGTCGCCATGCCATTCAGTCGCATGGCCGAAGCTCCACCCGGCGATCACCAGGTCGGCACACGCATCCGCAACCGGAATCGCGTGGTTGTCGGCCACGTGCAGCGACCATTCCCCGCCGTTGGCCTGTAAGCGTTCCCGCGCCGTTGCCAGCATGTGCGCAGAGCGATCAAAAGCGCGGATGGTACGGACGTGCGGCGCTAACAACCGCGTCAGCCGCCCCGTGCCTGCGCCCAGTTCCACCACATCGATCCCGTCCAGGGCGATCACCTGGCGGATGGCCGGCAGCAGGTATCCCCGGTGATCCTCACGGCTGACCAGCGCATCGTATTCCGCCGCGTGCTGGGCGTAAATTTCTTCAAATGTCGGCATGAGGATCGTCCTGTGGCAAGGGGACAGGAAGCACAGCCTTTCGGTGTGAAAAGGCTGTGCTTCACAGGGATGGGCTATAGCTGTGCTTTGAAGCTCTCGTAGTGTTCGATCAATTTGGTCTGGTCGATTTCCGGGTGCGTATCCAGCAGCACCTTGAAACGTTCGATGTATTCGACCAACTGCGCGACGGTGTACGCCTCAAAGCGCATGGTGATCGCGGGCTGTGTGTTGCTGGCGCGTACCAGACCCCAACCGCCCTCGAACAGCGCCCGCACCCCGTCGATGGTGATCACATCGGTCTGGGCGCGCATGGCTTCAGTCAGTTCGTGGATGATCTCGAATTTGACCGCATCGGGTGTAGACAGCGTGATCTCCGGCGTGGCGACCAGCTTCGGAATGTCTTCAAAAAGCTGCGAGATCGATTTACCCGAATTGGCGATCAGTTCCAGCGTTTTCAGCGCCACCAGCGGCGCATCATCGAATCCGTAATAGTTTTCGCCCCAGAACATATGCCCGCTGATCTCACCGCCCAACGGCGCGTTCAGTTCGTGCATTTTCAGCTTGATCAGGCTGTGTCCGGTCTTCCACATGACCGGGTTGCCGCCGTGCTGCCGGATGAAATCGGGCAGTGCCTGGGAAACCTTCACGTCAAAGACGATGTTCGCGCCGGGGTTGCGACTCAGCACATCGCGGGCAAGCAGTGCCAGCAGGCGATCCGCCGAGATGTGATGGCCGTGATCGTCGATGAACCCGCAGCGGTCGGCATCGCCGTCGAACGCCAGCCCCAGGTCGGCGTTGACTTCAAGCACCTTCGCTTCCAGGTCGGCGGTCGTTTCCGGGTCTTCCGGGTTGGGCAGGTGGTTGGGGAACGTGCCGTCGCTTTCGCAGTACAGGCAGTGCAGGTTCACGCCCAATTCCTGTAAAATGCGCGGGACATACGTCCCCGACATGCCGTTGCCCGCGTCCAGCACCACCGTGAGCGGGCGTTTGAACGTGACCATCGTTTTGATGGTATCCATGTGCTTATCGCCCATCCCGAAATCGGTATCGACGCTGCCCTGGCCGGTGGTAAATGCATCTTCAAGGATGATGTGGAGCAGGTCTTGAATTTGTTGATCCGCCAGCGCCAGCGCGCCATATGCCATTTTGATGCCGTTGTAAAGGGTGGTCAGATGGCTGCCGGTGATCATGACGCTGCCGCCCGTGCTGCCATAGCTGGAAGCGGCAAAATACGTTGTCGGCGTGACCACTTCGCCTATATCCGTCACACGCATTCCGGTCGAAACCAGACCGTCGATCAATGCGGCGTGCAGCGGCGGCGATGTCACACGGTTATCGCGCCCCACAAACATGCGGTCGGTGCCGAAGGTGCGCGGCATGTATGTCCCCAGCGCTTTCCCGACCAACCGCGCCAGTTCGGGCGTGATCTGCGGGTTTTCGCCCGCTGCCGTACCCCGAATATCGTACTTGCGAAAAACAGAACGGATCACTTCGGTCATGTGCAGGTACTCCGTAAGGATGAAGGTGCAGTCAGTTCACAAGCAAAGGGCGAATCGTTTGCAGATTCGCCCCGTCTCTCATCGCATGTACGGGGCTGAAGGTCAGCCCACTTTGATCTCTTTGCCATCGACCCGCGCCGCAAATTCGAGCGCATCGGCGGAATCGTTTTGTGCGTCAATGCGAATCGCAGTTCCGGCGGGCGGGTTGGCGCGCAGCAGAAAATCGGCCAGCGGTTCGCGCACCGAACGGCGGATGATGCGCCGCAGTGGACGCGCTCCATATTCGGGTTCGTTGTTCTGCGCCAGCATCCAGGTTTCGGCGGCGGGTGAAAATTCGAGCGTCAGGCCGCGTTCCGCCGCCATCTTGATCTCTTTTTTGAGCTGCAACTTGAGGATTGCAGCCAGGTTTTCAGTCGAAAGCGCGTTGAACATGATCACTTCGTCCAAGCGGTTGAGAAATTCCGGGCGGAACCATTCGCGTACATCTTCCATTGCCGCTTCGCGCACTTCATCAGTGATCACCGGAACAGCGAGATCGTCGCTGCCCAGGTTACTGGTCAGGATGATCACGGTTTCGCTGAAATTGGTCGGCGTGCCGCGCCCATCGGTCAGGCGGCCTTCTTCGATCACCTGAAGCAGAATATCGAGAATGCGCGGATGGGCTTTCTCGACTTCATCGAACAGCACGATGATGTACGGCTGCTGGCGCACCCGTTCGGTCAACTGCCCGCCCGCTTCGCTGTCCACATACCCGCTGGGCGACCCGATCAGGCGGTTGAGGCTGCTTTCGTCTTTGAACTCGCTCATATCCAGCGGAAGCATCGCTTCTTCGCTGCCGAACATGAACTCCGCCAGCGCTTTACACAACTCGGTCTTGCCGACACCCGTCGGTCCCAGAAACAGGAACGCGCCAATCGGGCGCTTCGGGTCTTTGAAGCCGACCCGTGCCGTCTTGATTGCCCGGCTAACGGCCAGCACCGCCTGATCCTGCCCGATCACCCGTTCTTCCAGGTGTTCGACCATGCTCGCGTAGCGTGCGCGTTCATCTTCACCAAGCTTGCTCACGGGTACGCCGCTGATCTGGCTGGCGGCCAGCGTGACATCTTCGCCATCGACCGTATTGGCCGACGCATCATCGGGCGACTGCTTCGCAGTAGCATTGCTCATCGTCACCATCGCCGCCGCCCGGTGGATCAACTGTTCGGCGCTGCGCGGAAGCGGGGTCGCGCTCATGTAGCGGCGTGCCAGCCGTGCGGCCAGCCCTAACGCTTCTTCATCCACTTTCAGGCCGTAATCGGCCTCCAGGTGCGGACGCATCACCTTGAGAATCTCGACGGCTTCATCGACCGTCGCTTCCGGCACACGCAATACCTGACAGTTTTCCGAAATCGAACTGACGGGCGCGACGCGCTGTGACCATTCGATTTCGGTCGTGGTGGCGATGATCACCGGGTCATCGCTGAGGAAGGCTTTTTGCAGCAGGGGGGTCGCTTTGCTGAATTCAGCCTTGATGGGCCCGCCGAAGAAGCGGTGAATGTGCGGCACGAACATGATCCCGCCGCGTGCCTGGTTCAAGCCCGCACGTATCGCTTTCTGATCGCTGTCGAGCAGGGCGGTTTCATCGACCACGACCAGGCTTTTCAGCCCTTTCGGACCTTGCCCGGCGGCCATACGCAGCGCCAGGCTGTAAGCCAGCGTGCGTTTGCCCACCCCATCCGGACCGATCAGGATCAGGTGGCGTTTGACGGCTTGTGACAGGATATTGTTCATATCGCGCAGCAGGGCATCGCGGAAGTAGACCGCCCGCAGCTTGCCGATCTTGGCGCGGGCGACATAATCAGACGTGGTGCTGTTCATGCGCACGAGCTGCGAATTTTCACTTTGCAGGTCGGTGATCGCCTTCGGTGTGATCCCATGCTGACGCAGCAGGCCAGATGTGCTTTGCGCGGTTTCGGCCAGCACTGCCAGCGCATGATCGGTATCGATCCGCACCTGATCCTGTGAATTGGCAAGGCTGAGCGCGTCATCGACCAGGATAATCGCCTGGCGCGAGAGCGGCACCTGACGGTTGCCCGCCGCGACGAAATTGAGGTTACCGTCCGGGTCGCGGCGCGTTTCGACGGCCAGCACCACCTGGCGATCCAGCCGTTCCAGGTCAATCCCGCGATTGCTCTTGAACTCCTGGAGCAGACGCTCCGCTGCCGTTTCTTTACGGCGCAGCAGCGCCAGCAGGATCAATTCCGAGATCAGGACTGGTTTTTTATACTGATCTTTCAGCGCGACGGCATCATTCAAGACCGCGTCCATGTCTTTCGAGAGCAGATCGGGGTTGAGTGTACCCATAGGGTGTTCAATCCTAGCAGCAGTTTGTGAGACAGCCTTAACGATACCACAACCGGAGATGGGTTGCGATTCGCAGATGTTCAGTCGGCACGGCTTCCGGCTGGCAGGTCAAGGCGCAGCGTGAGCGGCAGTTGACCGCGTGCCGGAGCCGCCCCAAACAGGATCGCGCACGCGGCGGGGATTGCCGGACGCGCCGGGCTGTATGTCGCTACGTAAGCGGCCACGTTCGGGTACGTCTGCCAGTCATAAGGCGACCAGATCGCTACCGCAATCGTTTTTTCGGCGGGCAGTGCGCCGACGAGCGCCGCCTGCGCCGGAGTGGTGATCGCGTTCTGCGTCCACACCACCACCGTATCGGCATCGCGTGCGGCGGCCACCGCCCAACCGATCTCGTCGGCGCTCGGCGCATCGCTCACGCCCACCCAGGTGATGCGTTCGCTGTACTGCGCACATTCGGCTTGTATCTGGTAGCGCGTCCCCAGAAAAATGATCGTCGTGCGCGCTTCCGGGCGGATCGGGATCAGGTCGTTGCGGTCATACGCGAGGGTGGTCGCGTTCTCGAACAGCGTTTCCAGCCATGCGGTGTTGGCTTCGGCATTCACACGCTGATCGGCGGCAGAGGGATCGAGCGGTTCCCAGTCGAGCAGCTCGAAACGGGCTTTTGTCTCCAGAATGCGCCGCGCCGAAGCGTCGATGCGCGCTTCGCTGATCTCCCCGCGTCGCACCGCGTCGATCACCGTCTGAATGGCGGCGGCGGATACATCGGTGCCGACTCCCGGTCCCATCGCCAGCAAATCGACTCCAGCGTTCACGGCCATCAGCACCGCATCGTAAAAGTTATAGGTGAGATCGACTGCATTCATATCGAGTGCGTCGGTCATGATAATGCCATCGAAGCCCAGTTCGCCGCGCAGCAGGTCGGTGATCAGCACAGGCGAGAGCGATGCAGGCATGTTCGGCGTGGGGTCCAACTGGGGAAACCAGATGTGCGAAACCATCACCGCCGCTGCGCCGGAACGGATCGCCGCCCGAAACGGCTCCAGTTCGACGCTGTGCAACCGTTCGCGGCTCAGGTTGAGGATCGGCAGGGTAGCGTGCGAATCGTCGTTCGTATCGCCGTGTCCTGGGAAGTGCTTGGCCGTTGCCAGTACATTGACCGACTGCGTGCCGCGCACGAATGCGGCGACGGCCTCCCCTGTGATGACTGGATCGTTCCCGAAGGCCCGCCGGGTGATGATCGGATTCTGGCGGTTGGTTTCCAGGTCAGCGACGGGCGCAAGATTCATGTTGATCCCCACCGCTGCCAGTTCCCCGGCGATCAGCACACCCGCCTGCTGGCTGAACTGCGGGCCTGCCGCCGTGAATAACAGCGGTGTGGGGTAGAATGTGTACCCCTGTTCCTGGGGCAGCCGTGAAACTACCCCACCTTCCTGGTCGATGGCGATGATCAGCGGTGCGCCGCCCACCGCGGTAATGGTGGATTGATAGGCGTTCGTCAGCGTGGTGACGGCGCTCGGTGTGCCTACGTTGCTGGTGAACAAGACCACCGCGCCCGGCTGATACGCAGTCAGAAAATCACGGCCTTGTTCGGTCAGCACCGCACCATGCAAGGTGACCATGAACATCTGCGCGACGCGCTGTTCCAGTGTCATCGAAGCCAGGAGCGCATCGACCCGCCCCTCCTGGGCGCGCACGGGCGCGGCGGCCAGGCAGATTGCCGAACAAAAGAGCATGATGAAGGCGATCATGCTCTTGAAGGGGACACATGTCGGTTGTTTCAAACGACGATCCTGTATCATTCGGCAGTTTCGCTCAAACGATACCCAATCCCGCGCACGTTGACAATCAGATCGGCATCGTCACCCGCCGCTTTCAGCTTGCGGCGCAGATTGCTGACGTGCGGGCGGATCACCTCCCGCGCTTCGCTTTCATCGACCCCGTACCCACGCACTTCGCGCACCAGTTCATGGCACGATACGACGCGCCCGCGATGTGCCGCCAGGTAGAGCAGCAGGTCAAATTCGGTCGGAGTCAGATCGATAGGCCGATCCTGCACCGAAATCTGATAGCGACCGGGGTAAATCGTGAGCGGTCCCAGGTGCATGACCGAACCGACGGTCGGTTCCGTCATATCGGGGGTGGGGTTACGCGGCATCACGTCCGCCATGTCGTATTCGTCATCGTCGATCACGCGCACCAGGCTGTCATCGCCGCTGCGCGCCAGTTCTGCGACGTTGCTGCGGATGGCATCGAGCAGCGCACGACGGCGTTTCAGGTTGCGCGCCCGTTCCAGCCCGCGCGCCACGCTCGCCCGAATATCCTGGCTTGAACTGGGCTTGATCAGGTAATCATGCGCGCCCAGGCGCAGCGCTTCGACGGCAGTGGTGAGGTGCGGGTAGGCCGTCATCAGGATCACGATGGTATCGGGTTCATCATCTTTGATCCGGCGGATCAGCTCGATCCCGTCCAGGCCAGGCGGCATCCGAATATCGGTCAGCACCACATCGAATGGCTGCGTTTTCAGCACGTCGAGCGCGTCTTCACCGCTGGCCGCTTCGCGGACGTTGTATCCCACCCGCTGAAGGGTTTTGCCAACCGAATAGCGAATCGCCGCTTCGTCATCAACGACAAGGACATAGTAATTCTCGGAAAATTCCTCAGACACGACGTTGCTCCGTCTGGATGACAGATGATATAAGCTCACGATTGTGAGTATTTATGCTTTCTTAAGCATAACGCGCACCATTGTTTTTGCAACTCTAATCTGAAGGCTTACATCCCTAATTTTTCATGAATTTTTCGTTGATGCACCCTGAAATGAACGACAGCGGATCGTTGGGTAGACGTAGGTTCTATGGATGGGCGCGCAAATGATCCATCGATCCTCCATTGATGGCCCCACACCACAGCGGCGGCCTGATCATTCACACACAGCAGCGGCACGCGGTCGCGCACGCCGGATGGAATACGCTGGTCGATCATCCACGCGGAAAGCTTTTTGTGATGGCCACCCATACCTAACGGCTGAAAGACCTCCCCGGTGCGGCGTGTACGCAGCGTGAGCGCCGCGCCTGCCGGGATGGAGAGCGTACACATCGCATCATCGCTTGTAGGTACAGCGTGCAGTTCCCATCCCTCTCCAAATGCCGTGATCCCTTCTCGCCGGACGGCGATCACCGTTCCCGGTTGCATTAAGGGGAGCGCGGAGAACGGGTCTGTGTCGTCTACTTGTGCGATCAGGTGATCATAAGCCAGTTGCAGCCGTATTCTGCCGGAAAGCAGAGCAGTCGTCCCGGTGCGGCCTGTTTCCACAATCGCCCGCGCCCGTTCGACCTGCGCCCATGACAAATCGGGCGCATCATCGCCCTTCAGCATAGATACCATTCGCCGTACCAGGCGGCGCTGGAGTACGGGCGGCAGGCGTAGAAAAACAACGCGGTCGATGCGTACCTGTCCCTCAGGCTGTTCGAGATGCAGGGCGGTCTGCGCGTGCAGCAGTTCATCCAGAAAGCGATCTTCTTCCCCGGCGATGCGCGCAAGCTGTGCCAGCGCGGTGCCGATCTGTGGGTTGTAGGTGCGCAGCGTGGGGATCAGGTGATGGCGAATGCGGTTCCGTTCGTAATCGAGATCGTCATTGGTGGCATCGCGGCGCGGCGTAAGCCCATGCGCGTGTACATACTGGTCGATTTCACCGCGTGTGATGTCAAGCAAGGGCCGAATCAAACGGCATGGGCTGTCCGGCGCATAGGGCAGCGGCGCATCCAGAGTCATTCCCGCCAGCCCCCGCAGCCCCGCGCCGCGAATCAGGTGCATCAGGATGGTTTCGGCCTGGTCATCGGCATGGTGCGCCACTGCCACGGCTGCCGCACCTGTTTCAGCCGCGACCTGAGCAAAAAAGGCATAGCGCGCACGCCGCGCCGTCGTTTCGATGCTCATCTTTTCGGCGGCGGCGCGTGCAGCCGTATCCGTATAGCCGCGTGTGCAGGCGATTCCCCAGGCCGCCGCCGCCGCTTCAACGAACGCGGCATCGTCGGCACTGGCCTGGCCGCGCAGCCCATGATCGAGCGTGGCCGCGTGAATGCTGAAGCCAAGATCAGGCCGCAGTGCGTTCAGGATGTGCAGCAGCGCGAGCGAATCCGCACCGCCGGATACGCCGACGATCACCGTCCGTTCGCGCAGAAACGGCAGTCGTTCTCGCATCAGCCGCCCGGTTCGTTCGGTCAGGTCTGATGCCCTTCGGCGTTTCGCCATCGGTGGCGTTGGCATGTTGAATGTCCTTTCGGCATGGTATAATCGCCTGCTGATCTCTCTGAGGAGCGCAATGTGCTAAGTCCTCTCGATTACTTTTTCGGGTTGTTCTCTCTCGATATTGGCATAGACCTGGGAACGGCAAATACGCTTGTCAGTGTACGTGGCAAGGGTATTGTGATCAATGAGCCGTCTTTCGTCGCCATCGAGAAAAAGACGCGCCGCCCTATCGAAGTGGGCGCACGCGCCAAAGAAATGTGGGGCAAAAACCCGAAGGAAATTCTGATCGTCCGCCCGGTACGGGATGGCGTGATCAGCGAATTTGAAATTACCGAAGCGATGCTGACCCACCTGATTGCCAAAGCGCATGAGCAGAGCTGGGTTCCAATTCCGCGACCCCGTGTCGTGGTCGGAATCCCCAGCGGCGTGACGGAAGTCGAAAAACGCGCCGTGTACGATGCCGCATTGAGCGCGGGCGCACGCGAAGTTTTTCTGATTGAAGAACCCGTTGCGGCGGCAATTGGCGCGGGCCTGCCCGTGCAGGAAACACGCGGCAGCATGATCATCGATATTGGCGGCGGCACGACCGAAGTGGCGATTTTCTCCCTGGGCGGCATTGTGATCAGCCGTTCGATCCGCGTGGCGGGCGATGAAATGGATGAAGACATCGTACAGTACATGCGCACCAAGCATAACATGCTGGTGGGCGAAGCCAAAGCACAGTGGTCGAAAGAGCATTATGGGTCGGCCTATCCGCTGGCACAGGAACGCTTGTTCCCAATGCCAGGCCGCAACCTGGTGACCGGGCTGCCCGCCTCCGTCGAAGTGAGTACGGTCGAAATGCGCGAAGCGATTGCCGGCTCCGTCAACATCATCATCGATACGGTCAAAGACGCGCTGGACGATACCCCGCCGGAACTGGTGGGCGACCTGATGGAAAGCGGGATCTGCCTGGCGGGCGGCGGCGGTCAGCTTCGCGGCCTGGCCGAACGCCTGACCGAAGAAGTCGGCATCCGCACCTGGGTTGCTGAAGACTCGCTGACGTGTGTGGCGCGTGGGGCGGGCCGTGTGCTGGAAGATTACAACAACCTGCGCCGCCTGCTTGTGGGGTTGGAACGCGGCAGCACCCGTCATTAGGAACAGAAGGAAAGCTGTGCGTCTCCGCCCTGTGCTGCGCAATCTGATATAATGGCGCGCCGGAAACCGGAACGCGAAAGATATGAACGCTGGGACTAGCTTCAGGCGTGGATGGCGCGCCAACCGCACCCTTTTCTTTTTCGTCAGCCTTTTCGTGGCCGTCGGGTTGGTCATCGCCAGCCGTACCGGGGTGCTGCGCCCGCTCGAAAATGTGTTCGCTACGCCCCTCAACGCCGTGAGCGGCTTTTTTCAGCAGCTTTCAGTACGCTTCAGCCTGGGATTGGGCGACCTGGCCGAATTTCAGACGCTTCAGCAGCGCAACGTCGAATTGGAAGAAGCGCTGGCACGGCTGCAATCCGAAGTCGTCGATCTGCGTGAAATCAGCAACGATTACGCCCGGTTGGCCGAACTGCTCGATTATACCACCCAAGCCCAGGCTCAGGAATTCATCACCGCCGATGTGATCGCGGTCGATCAGCGCAGTTCGCTGCGGTCGATCACGGTGAATCGCGGCACTCGTGACGGTATCGCGCCAGGAATGCCCGTCGTCACACCACAGGGGTTAGTTGGCCGCGTGACCGAAGTCGGCGCGAATGCCGCCCGCGTGCTGCTGATCACCGACTTGTCGAGCTTCGTCAGCGCCCGTTTGCAGACCAGCCGCAGCGAAGGCACGATCAACGGGCAGGTATCGGGTAACCTGCTCATGACATTCATCCCACTGGGCGAAAGTGCGACCGAGGGCGACATCGTGCTGACTTCCGGCCTGGGCGGAAATTTCCCGCCTGACCTGGTGGTCGGCCAGGTGACGAGCGTCCGCACCGCCGAACTGTACCAGGAAGCCCAGGTGCGCAGCCTGATCAACTTCGATACGCTCGAAATCGTGCTGGTGATGACCAACTTCCAGCCTATCGACCTGTCGATCTTCGGCCAGGCCGACACAGGAAACTAACGCCAATGGGACACTGGGTCAGCCTGCCCATCCTGGCCTTCGCGGCAATTCTGCAATCGACGTTCATCCCGCAGATTCGTATCTTCGGCGGTCAGCCCGATTTTGTCGTATTGTTCGTGGTGTGCTGGACGGTACTCAGCCGCCTTGAAGAAGGGATCACCTGGGCGTTCGTCGGCGGCATCCTGAGCGATCTGCTCTCCGCCGCGCCCGTTGGAACGTCGATTGTCGGGCTGATCTTCGTGGTATTCCTGGTCGAACGGTTGAAAGGTCAGATCGTCAGCATCAATCTGTTCGTGCTGTTCGGCCTGACGCTGATTGCGGTGCTGATTCAGATGTTCACGCAGATGATCATTATCGCGCTGGCCGGGTTTACCATCCGCCCGCTGGAACAGTTCTTCTATGTGATTGTGCCGTCGCTGGCCTATAATCTGGCCTTCATCGCGCCCGCTTACTGGTTCATACGGCGCATCAAACGCGCATTCACGCCCGGACGACGCACAGCGCGCCGTCTGGTAATCGATCCGTAAACGAGTACAGGAGACGCGGTTGTGAGACGACTGCTCCCTTTTCAGGGCTGGCGGCTGACGCTGTTTCAGGGCATAGTGTTCGCGGTATTTCTGGTCTTTTCGATTCGTATGTACCAGCTTCAACTGCTGGAATCCGAGATTTACCAGGCCGGAGCCAATGAAAACCGCCTGAGCGAACTGCCCGTCGCCGCGCCGCGTGGCACCATCGTTGACCGCAACGGCGTGCAGTTGGCGGTGAATTCGCCCGCATACAACATCACCATCATTCCGGCGGCGCTGCCGCTCAATGAAGACGAGGTGCTGCGCATTTACAACCGCCTTTCTGCGCTGACGGGCGTACCGCCGACCGCAGCGATTGCAGCGGCCAGCAGCAGCGAACTGAGCAGCATCGAAGAACTGGTACGGGTTGGGGAGGGCATCGCGCCGTACCGCCCGGTCACGATTGCCGAAGACGTGGAACATCGCGTCATGCTGCAAATTCTGGAAGAAGCCGTCGAACTGCCGGGGGTCGATGTCGCGCCCGCGTCGGTGCGCAATTACCCCACAGGCCAGTTGACATCGCAGATCATCGGTTACATGGGGCGCATCCCGGCTGAACAGGAATTGGAACTGATTCAGCAGGGCTATAACCCGGCCTATGACCGGGTGGGCTATGCTGGCATTGAAGCGTACCTGGAAAACTTTCTGCGCGGGGAACGAGGCCGTCAGGTGGTGGAAGTGGACGTAGCGGGCCGCCCGCTCAACGAGATCGTCTCGGTTCCGCCGCAGCCTGGGCTGAACGTCCGCCTGACCATCGATGCCGACCTTCAGCGCGCCGCCGAAGAAGCGCTGATCAACCGAATCAATGTGCTGAACGCCGAACAGGGACGCATCGTCAGCCAAACGGGGAGCGTGGTCGCCATGAACCCGATGACGGGTGAAATTCTGGCGATGGTCAGCTACCCCAGCTACGACAACAGCCGTTTCGCCCGCAATATCGACGTGCCGTACTATCTGGATGTGGCGCAAGACCCGCTGCGCCCGCTGCTGAACCACGCGACGCAGACGGTCTACCCGCCGGGTTCGGTGTGGAAGCTGATCACTGCCGCTGCCGTACTGCAAGAGGACGTGATTGACCCGAATACCACCCTGACCGATTCGGGCGATCTGCTGCTGCCCAACCGCTACGCGCCCAATGACCCGGCGGCATCGCAGCGGTTCGTATGCTGGCTGCGCAGCGGGCATGGACCGCTGAACATGATCGGCGGCATTGCGCAAAGCTGTGACGTATATTTTTACCAGGTGGGCGGCGGTAACCCGGAAGTCTCGCCGCAGGTGCTGCGACCGGGAGGCCTGGGCATCATCGACCTGTTTCGGTATGCGACGGCGCTCGGCATTGGCTCGAAAACCGGGGTCGAACTGCCATTTGAAAATGCCAGCCGAATGCCCGATCCCGACTGGAAACGACGCGGGTTTGGGGAGAACTGGTCAACGGGCGATACCTATAATGCCGCATTCGGGCAGGGATACGTCAACGTCACGTCTTTGCAGCTCATCGCATCGACGGCGGCGCTGATCAACGGCGGGACGTATTATCAGCCAACGCTGATCCGTGAATTCACCGACAGCGACGGCCAGTTGGTGCGCGCCTTTCAGCCCCAGGTGATGCGCACGCTCAACCCCGAAGCGGTTCCAGGTACGGAACCACTCGTGCTGATGCCGCTGGAAGACATGATCATGCGCGGGCCGGTCAGCCTGCTGTGTACCTGTGAGCCGGACAGCGAGTTTTACAATCCTACCCGCTGCAACCCGCCGACGTATCGCGGTGATGTGGACATCAACCCCGATCCGTATCTGGCGACGATGCGTGAGTACCGCGTGCATACGCCGATCAACTACGGATTCAACGACGGTTTTTGCAGCGAAATCCGGTTCGACTCACAGTATCAGCCCGCGTTTCTTGCACAGGAAAACATGACCCTGGTGCAGCAGGGTATGCGCGCTACCGTCACGGTAGGCACCGCCCAGGCTGCCAATCTGCCGTATGTGCAGGTGGCGGGCAAGACCGGAACGGCGGAATACTGCGACGAGATCGCCGGGCCATTGGGTTTGTGCCGCCCTGGGAACTGGCCTGCACATGCCTGGTTCACGGCCTATGCGCCGTATGATGGCACGCCGGAAATTCTCGTGCAGGCGTTCGTTTACAATGGCGGTGAAGGGTCGGCTGTGGCACTGCCCATCGTCGTCGAAACGATGGAGGCGTACTATCGGCTCCGTAATGAGCGAGAAGACACAGGCGCTGCACCTGCCCCGCCCACGATCAGCGCGCCGCTGCCGTCCGCCAGTGATGCAGACCCGGCGGCGATAGGATGAACCTGATGGAGAATGCTGCGGGTCGTTCGCCGCTGCTTCGGCACATCACGCTGTTCGCGCCCGCAGTGCTGGTCGCTGGAGCCGCCTGGGGCTTATATGTGTTTGCGGGTGGAACCCCGGTGTTCCGCGCTGTGGCGTTAGCACTGGTGATCGGGATTATCACGTTCACACTGCGTCCAGTCGGCACTATCCCGGCGGTGTTCGGCGGCCTGATACTGGCGATCTGCCCCGCCTTTTGGGCGCAGACGGGCGGCGAAGGGGTGTATCCGCTGGCGTTGTATGCTGCCGCGCTCGTCGGGGTTGCGCTGCTGGGCGCGGTCGTTTACTGGGTGACGCGCAGCCCAGCATGGACAATCGGTCTTGTAGGGGCGGCATTGATGAGTGCTGCGCTGGTGGGTCAGGTGATCGTGGTGGGCGGGGCGCGCAGTCTGCGCCTGACGACGATTGCCGCCGCGTTGATCGTGTACCTGCTGGCCGATATGCTGCGGGTGAGCAATCCACGCCCGGACAGCGGCCTTACGCCCGAACAACCCCGCCCGGAAAGGCCGTTGTACCTGCTTGGTGCTTTCACCTTCGGCGTGGTCAACGACCCCACGATTGCTTTGTTCAGTCCAGCCATCATCCTGGGGCTGTTGCTGGCCAGGGTGAAGCTTTCGCCGCTGGTATGGATCGCCTTCGGTGTGGCGATCCTGTTCGGCGCGGGGCGGCTTATCGACGTATACATCGACGCGAATTACTGGGCATTTTCCGCTGAACGGGCAGTCCGCGAAGGGCTTCAAGCCCCGGTGCTGATTGGAGATGCGTGGCGCGAAGCGTGGGCCTGGTTCGGCCTGTTCCGCTTCCTGGGCGATCAGTTCCCGCCGGTTGGCGTAGTGCTGGGCGTGATCGGCCTGGCACGCCTGTCACGCTGGTATCCGCCGCTGGGAATTGTCACCCTGACAATTTTTGGGATGTATGCGTTGTTCGGGCTGCTGTACTTCGGCGGCGATTCGGCGGTGCTGCTCATCCCGCTGCTGATGATCCAAGTCCTGTGGATCACCTATGCGCTGGCGGCACTGCGCGACTGGCTGGTCAAAATGACGGGCGTGCGGGGTGAGTGGCGCGGCGTGCGAAATACGCTATAGTGAGAGACAGCGGTTTAAGCAGAAAAGGTCAGTTCAGGTGCGCGATCAACTGGTGACGATTAAGGGGAACAAGGATGGCCTGCTGGTTCAGGTCAGCCCCACCGAAGAATGGAACAGCGTCACCGCTGACCTGGCAGCGCGTATCGATCAGCAGGCGAGCTTTTACGCCGGAGCCAGGGTGACGCTCGATGTTGGGGCGCGCCCGGTACGCAAAGATGAACTGGGGTCGGTCAAGGCGCTGCTGGAACGACGCGGTTTAAG
Source organism: bacterium (assembly GCA_033764035.1). Classification (GTDB taxonomy): domain Bacteria; phylum Chloroflexota; class Anaerolineae; order Aggregatilineales; family Phototrophicaceae; genus Flexifilum. The sequence continues at coordinate 6,689 of JANRJJ010000010.1, read as the reverse complement.
CCTGTGGTCGGTCTCCACCGAAAGCCGCACCACCATCGACAGCGCGCTGGCGCTCGATTTACGCACCAGCTTCACGAAAAATGCCGCCCCCATGCAGACCGACGATATGTCGGCTCCGACTTCGCAGGAAGATGGAACGGACGGCATCCTGATCAAGCGCACGCTCCGCAGTGGCCGCTCGATCAAGCATCAGGGGCATGTGGTGGTGCTGGGGGATGTCAACGCGGGCGCAGAGGTAATCGCCGGGGGGGATGTGATCATCTGGGGCAGGCTGCGCGGAAACGTCCACGCGGGCGCGAACGGCGATGATACCGCGGTCGTCTGTGCGCTGGATATGACCCCAACCCAACTGCGCATTGCCGCCCAGATCGCCATTGCCCCGACGGATAAGCGGCACAAAGCGCGCCCGGAAATGGCGTTGATTCGCAATAACCGGATTATCGTAGAAAATTGGGAATAAACAGGCGGCGGCGACCTGTACACCAGCAAGGGCGAAACGATGGGCGCAAAAGTAGTCACCATTACCAGCGGTAAAGGCGGGGTCGGCAAGACCACGACGACGGCCAATCTTGGGGTGGCGCTGGCAAAGGATAATCAAAAGGTCGTGCTGATCGATGCCGATATTGGGCTGCGCAATCTCGACCTGGTGATGGGGCTGGAAAAGTTCATCGTGTACGATCTGGTCGATGTGGTGGAAGGCCGCTGCAAGCTGCGCCAGGCGATGATCAAACACCGCCAGTTTCCCGATTTGTACCTGATCCCCGCTGCACAAACCCGCGACAAGACCGCTGTCAGCCCGGCGGACATGATCCAGTTGACGGATCAACTGCGGAGCGAATTCGACTTCATCCTGATCGATTCGCCAGCGGGCATTGAACGCGGGTTCCGCAACGCCGTCGCCCCTGCCGACGATGTGCTAATCGTGACCAACCCGGAAGTCAGCGCGGTGCGCGATGCCGACCGGATCATCGGCCTGCTGGAAGCGAACCATAAGGGTCCTGGTCAGCTTGTGATCAACCGTCTGAAGCCGGATGCGGTACGCCGAAAGGAAATGCTCTCGCCGGAGGACATCACCGATACCCTGGGCATCAAGATCATCGGCATCGTCCCGGAAGATGAGAACGTCGTCCCATCGTCGAATACCGGGGTTCCCGTCACACTGATGGAGCATTCCAAAGCGGGGCAGGCCTTTCGCAACATTGCACGACGGCTCATGGGTGAAAAAGTCCCCTTCATGCCGCTTGAAGACTCATCCGGCGGTTTTTTTAAGCGGATCACCCGTCTGTTTGGCGGGTGAAGCAGCGGAGGTAGACCATGCAGGGATTTTGGGCGCGCCTGTTCGGGCGTACACCAGAGCCAGAACCCAGGGGCAGCAGTTCGGTCGCCAAAGAACGGCTGCAATTCATTCTGATTCATGACCGCGTTCGCCTGCCACCGGAACGCATGGACGCGATGAAACAGGAAATTCTCGCTGTGCTGCGCAAGTATATTGACGTGGAAGGCGATAACGTCGAAATTGCGCTGCAAAAACGCGATCACAACAGTATGCTGATCGCGGAAGTGCCGTTTATCAAACCCGTTGCAGCGCCTGCACCTGACGACCAGGACGATGCCTGACCGTTCACAATGAACGGCGTTCGCCACAGTAAGGCGGCGTGAAACCAAATGGTCACCTGTTCGCTGAACCGCGATCTGCTATAATGCCTGCCGTTCGTTCGCTGTTCGGTGTGGGATTATGACCACGACTGGTAGTATGTGGCGGCGGTTCGATTGGGTGCTGCTTGGCGCGTCCATCGTTCTGACCGCTTTTGGCGTGCTGATGATCCGCAGCGCCACGCTTGATGCCATCGACCCCGATCTGATCAACCGCGTCCCGAATCAAATTCGTTATGCCATCATCGGCTTTGGCGTACTGTTCGCGCTTGCGGCTATCGATTATCGTATTTTGGGCAGCCTGCAAAACTGGCTGTATGGGATCATGATGATCCTGCTGATCCTGGTGCTGTTTTTCGGTGTGGAAGGCGACGGCGGCGCGCAAAGCTGGCTGAACGTGGGCATTCCAATTCAACCTTCCGAAATTGCCAAACTGCTGATCATCGTTACCCTGGGCGTGTTTCTGGCGCGGAATTTTCAAAAGCTGGATAGCATTACAACGCTGGTGCGTTCACTGATTCACATTGCACCACCGACCGTGCTGATCTTCATCCAGCCCGACCTGGGCATGACCATCGTGCTGTTGTTCATGTGGTTCATCATGGTGTGGGCGGCGGGGCTGCGGCTGCGGCATATCGCCACTTTCGTCCTGATCCTGTCCATCAGCCTGCCGTTCACCGTGCCAGCGGTATGGGATCGTATGGAAGTGTACCAGCGCCAGCGGATCACCTCGTTCATCAGCCCGGAAAGCGACCCGGATGCCTTCTACAACATCCGCCAGGCCACCATCAGCATTGGATCGGGCGGGCTGCTGGGCAAAGGGTATGCTAACGGTCCGCAGAACGTCGGGCGTTTTCTGCGCGTGCGCCATACCGACTTCATCTTCAGTGTGATCGCGGAAGAATTCGGCTTTGTCGGTGGGATGCTCACCATGTCGGTGCTTGGGCTGGTGGTTTTTCGCATTTTACGCGGTGCGCGCATGGCGCTTGACCCGCTTGGCAGCCTGATCTGTTATGGCGTGGCCGGGTTTATCTTCTTTCAAACTGTCGTATCCATTGGTATGAACCTGCGGCTGATGCCTGTGACTGGGCTGACCTTACCGTTCATCAGTTCGGGCGGCACGTCGCTGCTTTCCACGCTGATGGGTATTGGACTGGCGCAAAGTGTGATCATGCGCAGCCGCCGTTTATCATAACCGATTCGCCCGACATCGTCTGTTCGTGCGAAACTCGCGCATGAGTTCGAACCTATGCATAAAGGATTTTGGGTGACTTCCGACGCATCGACGACCGATCACGCGCAGCTAGCGGCTCTGCTGTTTCCGCACATCGATAAAACGCCCGCCGACTGGCTGGCGCATTACCCGCCGCGTCCGCTGCCACCGGGCGCGTTCGTCACCCGTTATGCGCCCAGCCCCACCGGGTTCGTCCACATCGGCAGCATTTATGCATCGCTTGTGGCGCGGCGTGCCGCTCACCAAACAGGTGGCGTGTTCTTCCTGCGCATTGAAGATACCGACAAGAAACGTGAGCAGGATGGCAGCATCGAAAAGATCGTCGCCAACATGATCAATTTTGGGCTGCAACCGGACGAAGGCATCGTCCAGGTCAACCCGGAAATCGAACTGGGTGCCTATGCGCCGTATACGCAGAGCGAACGGGTCGAAATCTATGAAACGTTTGCCAAAGACCTGGTAGCGCGTGGGTTGGCCTACCCTGCCTTCGATACCGATGCCGAACTGGACGCAATGCGCCGCGCACAAGAGGCACAGAATGCGAAACCGGGGTATTACGGCGAGTGGGCGCGCTGGCGCAGTGCCAGCCTTGAACAGGTGCGAGCTAAACTCGAAGCTGGTGAACGACCTGCGATTCGCGTGCGTGCGCCTTATCCCAACGCGGCGCATATCCAGCTTGAGGATGAAATTCGCGGGTTCATCGACATGCCTGCCAACGACACCGACGCAGTGCTGCTCAAGTCATCGAATCGCCTGCCGACATATCATTTTGCGCATGTGGTCGATGATACGCTGATGCGCGTCAATCTGGTCACCCGGGGGGATGAGTGGCTGCCGTCGGTCCCGCTGCATCTGCAATTGTTCAGCTACATTGGTCAGCCCGCGCCCAAATTTGCGCATATCGCGCCGATTGCCAAAATGGATGGGACGGCACGCCGCAAGCTGAGCAAGCGCAAAGACCCCGAAGCCGACATGACGTACTACTACCAGGCAGGTTACCCGGAACAGGCAGTGACCGAATATCTGCTGAACCTGGCGAATTCCAGTTTTCAGGATTGGCGGCGAGATAACCCGCGCACGCCAAATCACGCATTTGGTTTTTCCATTCACAAAATGGGCGTTGCGCCGCCGCTGTTCGATTTGGTCAAGCTGAATGACATCAGCAAAAATGTGATCGCGACCTTCTCCGCTGCCGAGGTATATGGCTTGGTGCAGACCTGGGCGAACAAGCATGATCCGCGCATAGCCGCTGTCCTTGCCGCTGACCCAGCCTACAGCGAAGCCGTCTTCAACGTCGAACGCATGACCGCTTCCCCGCGTAAGGACATCGTGAACTGGTCGGATGTGGAACGTGCCGTCGGCTTTTTCTTCGATCCATTGTTCGCCGATGCAGTGGCGCGGGACGGCTACCCAATGCCGGAATATCCCCGTCAGGTGATCACCGCCATCCTCGATCATGTCGCCGGCTTCGACCCCGCACAACCCAAAGAAATCTGGCTGGCAGAAATGCGCACCTTTGCTGAGGCTCACGGTTTCGCCCGCGATGCCAAAACATACAAGCAAGCGCCGGATCAGTTTCATGGACATTTTGGCGATATGATGATGGTGGTGCGCGTGGGGCTGACCGCCAGAACGAATACGCCCGATCTGCACGAGATCATGCACACATTAGGCACAGAGCGCGTGCGGGCGCGTATTGCACAGGCGCGTGCTTACATGAGCAGCGATGCACAGATGAATTAGGCTTTCATTTATTGCGACCTGCCCTTGATTGTCTACAGGCGCGCATGATACAATTTAACGCATGTGATGAGGGATAGTTCAACGGTAGAACCGCGGTCTCTGGATCCGTCAATCCTGGTTCGAATCCAGGTCCCTCAGTTCAACAGGAAGCTATCCGAACCCTGCTCTACGCTTGAACCGGTCGCCTGAGGACCGGTTTTTGCTTTCTTTCCCCCGTCAGAGGTCGCCTGCGCGTTTTCCCGTACCCATTCGGTGATGTCTTGCAGGTAGGCGACCGGTGCGCGCAGCTCCAGACGCATCATGTCCCAGCTAAACCCTATTCTTGTCAATGCCTGGTTGAAGCACAGCAATGTAATGGGTAAGCGCGTTTCGGACAGATTTTGTTGTTCGTGCTGCATTTTCTTAATCGATCTGGGTATGAACTTCTTTAAACCGAAATTCATACCCTCGCAATCGGTTGTTTAGGACTGTGGATTGGTCAATCCGAACTGCTGGCGAAAGGCGGCATCGCGCTGGCGATCTGTCACGTCGCGTTCTTGATTGACCGTGCGTGTATCGTTGGTGTTCACCTTATAGCGTGTCAACGGATGATCCGCCTGTATTGCCTCCAGAATGACCTGAGCCACTTGGTCTGGGGTCACCATCATTTGAGCTGCCTGTATGGCTAAATTGGACACGTGGCGGAAGCCTCGCAGTGCTTCCGCATAGGCACTGCCCATTTCAGTTGGAATGGCGGCAACGGTTTGATGCCCCAGCGGTGTATTGATGCCTCCGGGTTGTATGACAACCACATCGATGCCAAAAGGCTGAACTTCGATGCGTAAACCGTCAGACAACGACTCGACAGCATATTTGGTGGCATGGTAGAAGCTGGCAAAAGGGATAGTCATTTCACCGCCCATTGAACTGACGTTGATAATGCGACCCCAACCCTTACGGCGCATTTCCGGCAGGACAAGCTGGCACATGCGCACCAGACCAAATACATTGGTTTGCTCAGTTGCGAAGATAAAAGGCGCACCTAACGGTGCAGGTTGTAGGCGAGGGCTTTGAGCATAGGTTCACGCCGCTGCAAACGCCAGGAGCGGGCGCGGATGACATCGCCAAACAACCGCTTTATGACCGAGTGAACTGTCTCGCACTTCCAGCGCTGCCCGAACAAACCATCCAGTCGTGCCTGGGAAACCAGGTCAGCCCGCGCCTTACGGTCGGGGTCAACCAGCTTGCCGCCGCGTCGCACGGGTGGAACCAGGTCACGGTCGGTCAGGGTTTTGGCGTCGAACCCGGCATCCGCCAGCAGGATCCAGTCCCGCCTGCCGCGTTTCCGTCTTGTGTAAGGCGCGACCTGCCTTTTGAGAAGCGCCAGAAAGCGGGTATCATGCACGGCGTGGTGCGCACTCGCCCAACCGAGGATGAGCTGCGACCGGGTCCCGACCGCATACACCCCCTTCACCCAGTCCCGGTGTTTTCGTCCGGCACGGGTCGTGTAGTAGGCGCTGGCGTTGGTGAGGCGAAACCCGGTCGCATCGACTGCGACCACGTCCTCCTTTCCCTCAACCTGGTTGAGCAGCTGTGCCTGCATCGCCTCGATGCGCGTCAGGGTCAGCCGTTTTGCCATCCGCATGATGGTCGTGTGGTCGGGCACCTCGTCCAATTCCAGTACCGCCCGCACCTCGGCACTGGCCAGCAGCCATTCCTCGGTATCTCGGTAGCTCAGGTCGAGATAGTGCGTCAGCAGCACGCACACCGCCAGCTGCGGCAGCGTGAAGCGCTGCGGACTCTTCGGATGCGCATAGCGCGGCAAACTTTTCTGCGCGATGGCGTAGGCAAGACGGGCGAACCGGACGTATTTACTTTCGCGTTTTTCTCTCATGCCCTACAATTTTACTTACTCGCCCAATCTTCGCAACTGAGCATTTTCAAATGTTTAACGCATCGTCTAATATTTTAGAATGAGGTTTTCTAGTATGAATGGCGCAATAAAACGGATTTATCTCTTCATTGTGATACTTTCCCTGATGATTTCCCTTCCCGCAGTAAGCGAACCTCAATCCGATCA
>JANRJJ010000009.1:0-65052 GCA_033764035.1 bacterium | reverse complement strand
CAACGCATCGGCCAGCGCGGAACAGGCGATATACCCGCCCTGCGTGTTGTCCGACCCAATGTAGCTGAGCGGGAACGTGACTTCGCCGTCGGCATAGTTGCCGTCCCCGATGAACGTATCGACCGTAATCACCGGGATGCCCGCGTCATGTGCTTCTTGCAGCACGGGAATCGACTGAGCGCGGTCGTTCGGCGCGGTGACGAGCGCATCAATATCGCCGCGTGCGATCAGCGCTTCGATGATCGGCGCGGAAACCGTCACGTCGAAGCGTTCCGGGTCCTGCTGAATCACCGTCACGCCCATATCGCTGGCGGCCTGGTTCACGCCCGCGCTCATGGTGATGTAGAACGGGTCGGGGTTCACGCCGGGAACGAAAGCAATCGTGTAGTTCATATCATCCTGGGCTGCCGCAAACGGGACGATAGCCAGGATCACGACGGAGAGGATCAAAAACGCGAACTTGCGATTCATGCAGCCAACTCCTGAATAGTTGCGAAAAGAGGCATATAGTGATGCATAATTTTCAGTGCTGGTATCGGTACCATACCCCGGCCAGCAGCGGGTCAATATGATGGGTAGCGATTGTACTCCTTTGCGTGTATTTTCAATTCGTTTCACTATAGCGCGGTTCAGCGCGTTTTGCGAAAGAGTCCATTTATGAAACTGCTGGCGGTCGTCAGCGGCGGCGATGCTCCCGGCATCAATGCCGCTTTGTTTCACCTGGCAGAGGCCGCCCGGCACGGCGGCCATGTGCTGATCGGCGCGGTCGGCGGGCTGCCGGGCATTCTGCGCGAAGCCTTCGTACCGCTGGAACCGAGCGCATTAGCGCCGCTGGCCGGGTTGGGCGGTTCATGGCTGAAAACCAGCCGCGAGCCGGTGCTGAAAGCCGAAGATAACCGCGCCGCGCTGCGCGCCGTATGCGAACGATACGCCATCGACGGCGTGATCCTGTTCGGCGGCGGCGGCACACTGACGCATATCCCGCCGCTGCTGGCCGCGCTGTCGATTCGCATGGTAGGCATTCCCACCACGATTGACAACGATGTGCCGGGGACGGCACTCACGCTCGGCTTTCACAGTGCGGTCGATTTCGCTTACCACGCTATCGACGGGATTCGGGCGACGGCTAATGCGTTGGAAGGCCGCCTGTTCACCCTGGAGACGCTGGGGGGCGATTCGGGCGTGCTGGCGCTCGAAGCCGCGTATGGGGCGGGCGCGGACGGGGTGATCCTGCCCGAATACCCGAATTTCGACCGCGATCATCTGGTCATGCGGCTGCGGGCGGCCATCGACCGCAAAGGCCATGCGCTGCTGGTGTACAACGAGTATGTGCGCGGCAAAAACGAACTGATCGAGCAGATCGCGGCGGCGGTGGGGACGCGGCTGCGCGATACGCGGCTGGGTCACGCCCAGCGCGGCGGCACGCCCGTGCATATGGATCGGCTGCTGGCGCGGGCGTGGGCAGATGGTGCATTGAACGCATTGGAAGGCGCGGCGCAGACCGCGATCACGATCTGGGATGCGGACGGCGCGGGGGTGCGTGAAGGGCTGCCGGGGCGCATCATCCCGCAGCCGGACGCAGCGCGTTATGCCCGCGTCAATGGACTGGACGAACTGAAGGAGGGGCAATGAACCTGCTGGCCATCGATTTTGGCGGGACGCGCACCCGCGCCGCGTGGTGCCAGGCCGAACCGGGCGGGGAACCGGTGCTGATCCACCGCGATGAGATGCCGACGCACGCGCACGAATCGTCCCAGGTCGTCATTGACCGCCTGATCGCGCTCGCCCAGGGGGTGATCCCGCCGGGGGCGCGCCCGGATGCCGTCGGCATTTCCGCGCCAGGGCCGCACGATGCGAAAACCGGGCGCATCTATCATTCGTATGCGCTGCCCGGCTGGCACGACATCCCGTTGGGCGGCATCCTGCACCGTGCGTTCGGCGCGCCCGTATACATGGAAAACGATGGCAACCTGGGCGCGGTCGCGGAGTATACAGGCGGGGCGGGGCGCGGCTGTACGCCAATGCTGTACCTGACCATCAGCACGGGGATCGGCGGCGGCCTGATGATCGACGGGCGGCTGTATACCGGGTGGAGCGGCCTGGCCATCGAGCCGGGGCATATGGTCGTCACCGCCCCGGAAGGCGACCCGGTGCGGCTGGAGGCCATCGCCAGCGGGACGGGCATCGCCGCCCGCACGCGCCGCCTGCTCGCCACGACCGATCAGCCGTCGGCGCTGCGGCATATGCCGCACATCGACAGCGCGGCGGTCGGCCAGGCGGCATTGGGCGGGGATATGCTGGCGCTGTCGGTGATCCACACGGCGGCGCACGCTTTGAGCGTGGGCATGGTCACGCTGGTGCATCTGTTCAGCCCACAGGCCATCGTGATCGGCGGGAGCGTGACGCGCCTGGGCAACCTGCTGTTCGACCCCGTGCGCGAATTCATCGACGATCACGCGCTGGATGCGCGCTTCATCCCGCCAGACCTGATTCGCCTGGCGCAGTACGGCGACGACGTATGCCTGATTGGGGCGGCGATGTGGGCGGCGCGGGGCGGCATGTGACGCGGCGTTCGTGGGTACATCGGTCGGGTTGTCATGGATTCCCTTTTGTGGTACGGTCTAGCGCATGTGAGTTCATGGGTGCAAGCTCCGCACAGGAGGAAACCTGCAATGGCATCACGGCGCATCCGCCCGGCAGCCGGGTTGGCGATAGTGTTCTGCACACTGGTCCTGTTCGCGCTGGTCGGCTTGTCGGTGATCGACGTGCAGGCACAGGCACAGTTCGGCACGGGCTGGAACGGCCAGTTTTTCAACACACCAGACCTGACGGGCGCGGTGGTGTATACCCAGGCGTTCCCCACCGGGATCAACGTGAACTGGGGGACGAGCAGCCCCGCGCCGGGCGTGGTCAACGTCGATGGCTGGTCGGCACGCTTTGAATCGGTACAGTTGTTCAACGAAGGCACGTATGAATTCGTCGTCGCGTCGGATGACGGCGTGCGCGTGTTCATCGATAACGTGCTGGTGCTGGATCGGTTCGTAGGCCGCGTGCTGACGACCGACCGCTTTCAGCAAACGCTCACGGCTGGCACGCACACGCTGCGCATCGAATACTTCGACAGCCTGGATCAGGCGGCACTTCAGTTTCAGTGGTTCCAGGTGAGCGGTGGGCTGGTCGGGACGGGTACGCCCGGTTTCGGCGGCGGCGGGGTGAGCCTTACGCCGACCGTTGTCCCGACGATCACGCCGACCGCGCTGCCGCCCATCCCCCCCGGCGCGCAGACGGGAACCGTGATCCGCGCCACCGTGCTGCGCGTGCGCTCCGCGCCGTACCTGGGTGCGCCGCAGGTTGGGCGGATTTTGCGCGGCCAGACTTACCAGGTGATCGGACGGGACCCGGATGCGCGCTGGTTCCTGCTGCAACTGAGCAGTACCCAGGGATGGGCGTGGGGCTACTACCTGTTCGTGAGCGGCAACGAGTTCAACGCCCCGGTGCGCACGGACTTCGCCACATCGGGCGACCCGGCGGCTTCATCGCGCATGACGATTCAGACCAACGCGGTGATGGCGCTGCGCGCCGCGCCGGATGTCACGTCCGCGCAGATTGGGCGCGTCACGTGGGGCGAAATCCTCCCGGTGATTGGCCGCACGAACGGGAACGGCTGGTATCAGGTCGTGTTCCGGGGCGATACCATCGGCTGGCTGGCTTCCGGGTTCGTCACCATCCTGGATGGCGATCCGGTCAACGTCCCGGTGACGGGGTAATTCAACTGCATTTCAAAGGCGCAGGCCGAACAACGTTCGGCTCGGAACAACGTTCGGCTTGCGCTTCTGACGCTTACGCCTCAACAATCTCGCGGACAGGAATCGAGAACCCCGGCAGAAGATCGGGTAGAGTCAGCACGTCGTCAACCCCTTTTGTCTGGGGCAAGGCGTTAGGCGACCACACATCGACGACTTTCTCACGCGGATAGATCACCCAGACAAGCACACCTGCATCCATGTACTTGACCAGTTTCCGCCGGATGTCTGCGCTTTTGTCCGTCGGCGACACCACTTCAAGCGCGAGTTTGGGTGGATTAGGCTGAAAACCTTCCGATACCAGCGCCTCCGTTGTGTAAGCACCGTCGGGCGACAAAACCTGCTCTCCAACAGAGTACCCTGCCGATTCACCCGTCAGATACCCACCGATCTGATGCTCACGCATGTAGTTCATCAGCGCGTTTAAAATCTTCAGGGCAATCCACGACGAGTAGGGGTTCGACGGCATTTTTTCGACCGCTTCTCCATCAATCAGTTCCCAGCCGCGTTCTTGGTTTTCAGGCCGCCGAACAAAGTCTTCAAACGCTGATCGAGTCAAGGTTTGTCTTATCTGCGGTTGTGGGATCGCCATATGCGACTCCTTTGGCGTTTGTGCTTTTCAGGTTCCAGGTGCAGCGGTGGGCAGCCCGGCCAGCAGCGGTTGAATGTCCGTCCCCACCACGACGGCCACATCTTCGGTCGTCAGGCCGTCGGCTCCCGGCTGCACCCGTTCCGGCGGCAGCCCCATGAGCGCCGCGATATACCGTGCCGTCCAGATTTTATCAGTATACATACGGATCGTGGTCGGCGCGTTGTCCGGCTCTGCCGTGTTGCCCACGCTGGTGACGCTCACCTGCTGGCTGGCCAGCCAATCGCGGGTTTGCCCGGCCAGCCCGGTCACGGGCGTGTTGTTGAACACGACAATCGACGCATTTTCGGCTTCGGCGCGTTCGCGCAGTTCGACCAGCGTAAGCGCCTGCTGCGGCTCGAACACCTGCTGAATCAGCGTGCGAATCGCGTTGTAGCGCGGGATCAACACCTGGTCGCCCGTCGCGGTGGTGGAGAGGTTGACGTACAGGTTGTCGATCTGCCCGGTGTGGATGTCCGCCGTATCGACTTCCTGTGCCAGGTTCGCCAGCGCGATCACCTGTTCCAGCGAAAAATCGGTCTTGTAGTTGGCCGAAAGCTGCGTCCACAACTGCGGAATCTGCGTCAGGAAGTTGATCAGCCCGCCCGCCGACACCACTTCTTCGCGCACGGCCAAAATCACTTCCTGCTGCCGCCGCGCCCGGTCGAAGTCGCTGCCTTCGGTGGCACGGGTGCGCGCATACTGAAGCAACCGTTCGGCGTTGAGCCGCTGGCAGCCCGCATCGAAGGATACGGGAATCGTGCCGAACCCCGCGTCGGGGTAATCGGGATCGTTGATGGCTTCCGGCGGACAGACCTCCACGCCGTTGGGCGCGACCAGATCGACCAGCACGGTGAACACGTTGAAATTGATCAGCACGTAGTTATCGATGCTGATGCCCAGGTTTTCCTGAATCGTGCGCGCCAGCAGCGCCGGTCCGCCGCCGGGGTAGGCGCTCTGGTCGCCCAATTGGTTGGCAGTGTTGATGCGCCCATACTGAAAGCCGGGGATCGATACCCACAGGTCACGCGGGATGGAGAGCATCCCGACGGTTCTGCGCGCCGGGTCGATGCTGGCGATGATGATCGTATCGGTCAGGTAGTAGCGTTCGTCCGCAATGCCTTCGCGCTGGTCGATGCCGAGCAGCAGCACGTTGACGCGGCGGGGGTCATCCCAGGTGTAGGCAGCCAGCGGGTCGAGCGTAGGGGTGACGGTCGGGGTCGGGGTGAGGGGGGTAGCCGTCGGTGTGATGTTCGGGTCAACGGTGGCGGTGGTGGTCGGCGTTGGCGGAAGCGGCGACGGGGTGATCGTCGGCTGCGCACGGGCGAAATCGGCAAACGAGACGACCTGCACGCCGCTGCGCCCCAGGTCACCGGCAATCTGCCGTGCCGCCGTGAACGATGCGACCGAACAGACCAGCGTCGCCGCGAACAGCCCTACCACGCCGATTAGGAATAACCAACCGGGAATACGCATAACAGTCCCTCGAAGAATGTCGGATGGGCGGCGGGCCGTGCGGCATCACAGCGCACAGGCGCACACCACATCCGCCATTCTACAGGGGAAAAGAGTCGATGCAAGGGAAGGCGAACGGGTCGGTGGGCAAACGCCCAGGTGCGCCCGTTCGCGGACGCTGTTTACTCGTCGCGGTGGCCGAACAGCGAATAGATCAGCACCAGCGGCGCAGCCACCAGCAGCGCGCGCCGCACCCACACCGGAGCCAGTTCCGCGACCGGGGTGTACACGCTCGGCTTGCTGAGATGAGCGAAATCGCCCTGCACGCGGCCTACCCCGCTCATCGGCGCGAACAGATTGTCCTGGTCGCTGACAGCTTGGCCGGATTTCTGCGCTTTGAAGCCCACCCCACCCGCCAGCATCATCCGATCCACCAGCGCCGGGCTGATGCGCTGAAGCAGCCAGAACATCCAGCCCGCACCACCCACGTAAATATCGCGCTGGGGGTGTTCCGCCGCGCTGACGATGGCAGCAGCGGCCAGTTCAGGCGCATAGGCGGGCGGCATTGGCTGCGGTTTCGTCCCAAGTTTCGAGCGGGCATGGTCGAAAAAGGGCGTATTGATCCCGCTCGGCAGGATCAGCGTGACGTGAATGCCCGTCTTATCATGCAGTTGTTCCATGCGCAGCGCTTCGGTGAAGGCTTTCACCGCATGTTTGGATGCGGCGTAGATCGACTGGTACGGCAGCGCCCGCTGCGATTCGACCGACCCCACGTTGATGATCGTCCCGCTTTTCTGCGTGCGCATGTAGGGAATGGCCGCCCGCGTCCCGTTGACCACGCCCATGAAATTCACTTCCATGATGCGCCGGGCTTCGGCTTCGGTGGTCTGTTCGACGGTGGCATACACGCTGACCCCGGCCACGTTCACCCAGGTATCGATTCGCCCATACGTGTTGGCCGCCGTCGAAGCCAGCCGCCGCACTTCATCATCGTCGCTCACATCGGTCGGGACGATGAGGGCGGTGCCGCCCTGCTGCCGGATTTCCTGAGCGACGCTGGTGAGCGCCTGCTCGTTGCGCGCCGCCAGCACCACTTTTGCGCCGCGTCTGGCGAACTCCAGCGCGGCAGCCCGCCCAATGCCCGACGATGCGCCCGTGACGACGACGACCTGCTCATTCAGGGGTTTTCCCATGCCTGTATTCCTCATGACTGCCAGTGACCACTCTCATTGGAACACAGCAGCGCGGCGGCGGGATGGGTTAGGCGATGGAATTGTGGTGAGACAACCGCCCCATTCACCCGGACGGGATGCAGGGGTGTGCTTACCGGGCATCCGGCAGCGCTTCGGTATGCGCCTGCGCCCAATCGCGCAGCGCGCCGATGGGGACGAGCAGGCTTTCGCCCAGGTCGGTCAGTTGATATTCGACATGCGGCGGGACGACGTTATAAGCGGTGCGCTGCACCACCCCGAATTCCTCCAGATTGCGCAGCGTTTGCACCAGCATCTTTTGTGAAATATCGCCCAGCACCCGTTTCAGTTCGCCGTTACGCAGCGGACCTTTTTTCGCCAGCGCCACGATCACCAGCAGCACCCATTTATCCGCCAGCAGCGTCAGCACGCGCCGCGATGGGCAGTTCGGTTCCAGCACATCGTAACCGGGGGGCGATTCCCAAAGCTGAACCATCGTCATTACTCCATTGTTACTGAAAGGTGTGTATGTTACCAGAAAGTGCGTACTATACTTTTACACACAACCTCCATAGACTGCAAGAGGGTCGAAGCAATCAGGAGAAAAGTCCACCATGACTCATGTTTCACGCCGTTCTTTTTTGAAGGCGAGCGCGCTCGGCGCTGCCGCCGCCGCTGTTGCGCTCCCGGCATCGCCGCTGCTGGTCGCCCGTGCGCAGACCGCCGGACGTATCGGGCGGGTGTATACGCTCGATAAAGGCGCGGTCAGGCTGCATACGTACATCGCGCCGGATGGCTCGGCTTCGGTGACATCGCACATCGTCGAAACGCCCAACAGCCTGGTCGTGATCGACACCCAGTTTTTGCAGACGTTCGCCGCTGAAGTCAAAGCGCTGGCCGACAGCGTGGGCAAGCCCATCGACCGGGTGATCCTCAGCCATGCGCATCCGGATCATTTCCTGGGCGCGAACCAGTTCGCGGATGCGCCGCTGGTCACGACCGCGACCATTGCCGCTGAACTGGATGCGTACATCGCTGCTGATTCGGTGCAGGGTGCGGCGGCGCTGGTGGGTGAAGCGGAAGTCCCGCCGGAAGTCCGTCCGGCTGAAGGCAGCCTGGAACTGGGCGATACCGTAATCGACGGGGTGACGTTCAACGTCGAGCAGGTGTCGAATGCCGAAGCGACCGAAACGCTGGTGATTCGCATTCCCGAAGTGGGCGCAGTCGTGCTGCAAGACCTGCTGTTCAGCGACAATCACTTCTTCCCTGGCGTTGACCGCGCCAACTGGATTGCCGAACTGGAAAACCTGCGCGGAAACCTGGAAGGGTTCGATACGCTGCTGCCCGGTCACGGCCTGCCGACGACCCCAGGCGCGCTCGACGACGCGATTGCCTACCTGACGTTTGCAAATGAAACGGTGGCGAACGCGGCGACCGCGCAGGACATCATCGACGCGCTGCAAGCCGAATACCCCACCTATGATGGCACGTTGATTCTGTCGTTCTGGAATCAGTTCTTCCAGCCATCCTAAACGATTCTTCCCTCACCCCTGCGAACTCCGTTCGCCGTCCCCTCTCCCACTCGCTGCGCTTTGGGAGAGGGGACTTGCACGCGCTTGCTGATGAACGCCCTTCAGTACGCAAGGACGCAAAGAAAATCGACTCGTTGCGTCTTTGGTTTTCCTCTGCGCCCTTGCGTTGATTGTTTATGCATTCACGGCGTGCGCACCTGCACTTTACGCCCCGGCTTGACTTCGCTTTCGCCGTTCGCATCGCCCTGCAAGTCCCAGTCGCCCGCTTCGGCCAGCCGCACCCAGTAATCGCCGCGCACGCGCAGCCCACCCAGGTTGTGCTTGGCGGCGATGGCGTACAGGCGGTCGCGCCGCACTTCCGCGGTGCGCCGGATCAACTGCTGTTCGCTGATCCCGTTCTGCCCGGTGCGCGAACGGAGCGGCACACCCAGGCTTTCTTCTGCCTTGCCCAACAGATCGTGCATCCGCCCGTGATTGATCGCCATATCGAACACGAGCGCCAGCCCCAACGCGCTGGTGATCCCGCGTGGGTCGGCGCTTAACTGCACGGCGGGTTGCCAGAACAGGACGGCAGCGAATTCATCCTGGGCGGCGCGCATCACCGGGTCAGTCGAAAGGCTGACGAGCAGCGCTCGCAGCCCGGCATCGTGCCGCAGCGCCGGGTCCTTCGCGCGAATGCGCGTCATGTAGCCATCGCGCAGTTGTTCCGCGCCCGCCCCAACCGCAGCGCGCAGATACAGATTGAGCATAGTTTCCAGCGACCCGGATGCCAGCGTCGCCTGGAAGCGCCCATAGCTCACGATGCCCGAATCGACCGTTTGATAGCTGGCGTAGCCGCCGCCCTCGAACCCGGCGGTGATGTTGAACGCCGCCTTCCGCACCCGGTCGAGCGCGGCCTCAGCGGGCGGCGGCACGGGGACGGGATCGGGCGTTTGGCCGGGCTGCTTCGCACCATCTTCAACGGGCTTAAGCGGATCGAGCTTCGCGTCCGGCCCATCCGTCGCGGCGCGTGGAAGCAGGTCGGCGCGTGCCACTTCGCTGAGCTGGCCGTAGCCGAATGGCGCGCAATCGCCCCACAGTTCGATCAGGTCTTCGCGGATCCAACCGGACTGCCCGGTTGAAAGCCGCACCTGCACCCACTGAAACGGGCGCGCCTGTTCCGGGTTCGGCGTGGCGCGCCCATCTTCCTGCACCGCGATCACGCGCAGCCCCGCCAGCCCCACCGGGAGCTGTGTCACAACCGCATGGTCAACGCCGGGGCCAGACCGTACCCGCACCTGGGTGACTCCGCTGCCCCCGCGTGTAGAGGCGATACACATCCGTGCTGACATGACGACACACTCCCCTTGATTCGGCTGGGCGGCGCGGCAGTAACCCTAACGGAACAGTTCGCGCACGATGATGTTGCGCTGCACTTCGCTCGTGCCTTCGTAAATCTGATACACCTTGACATCGCGCATCAGCTTTTCGACCGGGTATTCCTTCATATAGCCGTACCCGCCGAACACCTGTACCGCATCGACCGTCGTGCGCATCGCCATATCTGCCGCAAAGGCTTTGGCCGCCGCGACGATCTTCGGGTTGGAAATGCCCTGATCGACCATCCACGCCGCCTGCCACACCAGCAGCCGCGCCGCTTCGATGTGAATCGCCATATCCGCAATTTTGTGGCCGATAGCCTGGTGCTGCCAGATCGGCTGGCCGAAGGTTTCGCGGGTCTTGGCGTACTTCACGCATTCTTCCAGCGCCCGCCGCGCCACACCGACCGCGCCCGCCGCG
Source organism: bacterium (assembly GCA_033764035.1). Taxonomy (GTDB): domain Bacteria; phylum Chloroflexota; class Anaerolineae; order Aggregatilineales; family Phototrophicaceae; genus Flexifilum. Next base: position 54,665 of record JANRJJ010000009.1, on the reverse strand, counting down.
ACCCCTGGGCGGCTGTGATCGAACACATGCATCGCCAGCATGAAACCCTGTCCTTCATGGCCGATGCGGTTTTCCGCCGGGACTTCGACATTTTCGAACACGATTTCGGCGGTATCGGCGGCGCGCTGGCCAAGCTTGTCGAAATGCTTGCTCACGGTGATGCCGGGGGTATCGCGTTCAACGATGAAGCACGACATGCCTTTGTGCTTGGCGCTGGGGTCGGTCACGGCAAACACGGTATAAAAATTGGCGTAGTTCACGTTGCTGATGAAAATCTTGCCGCCGTTCAGGATGTACTTGCCGTTCACCCGTTCGGCGCGGGTCTGCATCCCGGCCACGTTCGACCCCGCGCCCGGTTCGGTCACGCAGTACGCGGCAAGCTGCCCCTGATCCATCATCCGTTCGCCCAGCCAGTGATTTTTCTGGGCTTCCGTCCCGCCAATCAGGATCGGCAGCGACGACAGATTGTTCACGCTCATCGCCGTGCTAATGCCGGAACAGCCATACGCCAGTTCTTCTTCGACCAGGCATTCTTCAAACACGCTCGCGCCGGGACCGCCGTATTCCAGCGGAATGTTCAGGTTGACCAGCCCCAGTTCGCGGCCTTTGCGGATGATCTCGATGGGAAATTCGGCGGAACGGTCGAAATGTTCCGCCACCGGGATGATCTCGCGTTCGGCAAATTCACGTGCCATCTTTTGCAGCATTTTTTGTTCGTCGGTCAGTTCAAAGGCCACGCCCGACGACAGTAAAGTATCCACCATTGTTGAAAGCTCCAAAAAGAGACTTGTTGGACTGATACTCCGTATTATACCGCGTAGTAGGACTATTGCCCTATCCTTGCGTTGACCAAAATAACAAAAGATTTACGCCTGTTTTCATGAACGACAGAGTATGGTAGTGGTGTCAAGACCTTGAGGGTTTATAACGGATGAGCATGAATGACAATCTGAAGAAGTCACCCGCAGAAACTGCGCAGACGCGATACCTGGCTGTACCACCCCCCCAGGTGACTGAAACAGAAACCACCCGCCCTACACAGCCGTTCGAGCAAGGGCTGCCCTGGGTGCTGGAATTTCGCGTCGTCGGCACATCGGATACGCTGCAAGTGCAGGTACGTGGGACGATGCTCATGGGTCGAGCCGACATTGACCGGAACATCTTCCCGGAAATTGACCTGACCCCATACAACGCGGGCGTGTTGGGGGTCAGCCGCCGCCATGCCATGATCACGCTGCAAGAATCCGCGCTCATGCTCCAAGACCTGGGCAGCACCAACGGCACCTATCACAATGGCCGTCTGCTTTCGCCGCTGGCCGAAGTGCGGCTGCGGCACGGCGACGAACTGATGCTGGGGGGGCTGGCGTTGCAGGTACAGTATTCGGTCGTGCCAGCGGAACTGGATACCAAACCGGCCACCGCCCCGCTCACCTATGACGCGACCATCCCCAACGTAGGGAAAGGTCAGCACGTCCTGGTGATCGAAGACGATGACAGCGTGGGCGAAGTGTTCCGGCGGGCGCTCACGATTGCCGGGTTCAAAACGTCGCTGGTGCATACCGTGATGCAGGGGTTGGGGCTGTGCTTCGCGCAGATGCCCGATGCCATCATCCTCAACGTCATGCTGGCGGATATGAACGCGCTCGACCTGGTGCGCTACGTGAAGAAAACCGCCGTCACCCCCGTCCCGGTCATCGTCCTCAGCCCGACCAACGGCGGGTTCTACAAGAACCAGGCGTATGCGGCGGGCGCAGACCTGGTGCTGCCCAAACCGGTCGCCGTCGAAGATATGGTACGGTCGTTAGGGCTGTCCTTCGCCAAGTAACGCAGTGCTGCTGTTTTCATTACGGTTTTCATTTGGCGCTTCATTCTGATGATGGATGAAGCGCTTTTCATTGCACCGCAGCAGGCGAAACACGGCATCCTTGTCCAGCATCCGGCACGGCTAACGAAATCCATACCGTGATTCGGCGGCAGTACATGATATAGTCAATCATGCACTGCCTATTCATGCATCGACCAAGCGATGACCCCAGAAGCACCGGATACGCTTTCGCTGCGGGCGCTGCTAGAAGAAGCGCAGCGTTTGCAGCGTGCCGCCCAGTATGACGAAGCATTGGCACTGGCGGCATCAATCGAACAGATGGCGAACGCCGCTGGCGACACTGAAGCCGCGCATGAAGCGTTATGGCTGCACGGTCTGGTGCGTTTTTACATGGGCAGTTATGAAACGGCCAACGATGCCGCCGTGCGCCTGCTCAACATCCCGGATTTATCCCCCAGAATGGAAATGCGTGCGCTGCAACTGACGGCGATGGTCTACTGGCAGTTGGGCGATCTTTCCAACGCGCTGTTGTACGTGCTGCGCCAGCTTCAGATTGCCGAAACCCTGGGCGACCCGAAATTCATCGCCTCATCGCTCAACGGAATTGCGCTGATGTACATGTCGCTGGGCGAAAGCCAGATCGCGCTGGCCTATGCCGAACGCGGTTTAGGCATTTACCGCGAACTGGATGACCAGATTGGGCAGGCGGGCATCCTAAGCAATATTTCGAAGCTGCATTTTCAGATGAAAGCCTATGAAAGCGCGCTTGACGCGGCGCAGCAGTCCTGGCTGATCTATGTACGGGCAGGGGTTGAAACGCAGCCTGGCAATGCGGCGCTGGCGCTGATCGCGCTGGCACGGGTGCATAACGCGCTCAACCAGCCGGAACAGGCCGAAATGCGCTTGCAGGAAGCGCTGCGATTGAGCCAGAACCCGCTGATCCCGATGCGGTTCGGGGAGGCGCTGATTGGCATGGGGACGGTGGAAACCGTGCGCCAGCAGCACGAGCGCGCCATTCGCTACTACCAGGAAGGGCTGGCGGTCGTCGAACAGCACCACATGGAACATCTGTTTGCCGATTCGTATGAACAGTTGTCGGATTTACTGCGCAGCACTGGGCAGTTTGAACAGGCATTGGCCGCCTACCACCAGTTTCACACGTTGAAAACGCGCATCTTCAACGAAGAAAGCGACAAGCGGCTGAAAGCGCTTGAACTGCGCATGAACACCGAAGCCGCCCATAAAGAGGCCGATTCTTACCGCGTGCAGGCCGCTCAGAGTGAAGCGCAGCGCGCCGCGGAACAGGCCGCCTATGAGCGCATCAACCAGGTGCGCGACGACCTGCTTGCGTCGATTCGCCATGACCTGAAAAATCCGCTCACGTCGATCAGCATGTCGGCGTACCTGCTGCGGCGCAACCCCCAGGGCGAACATACCGACCGCTGGTTCGACAACATCGATATGCAGGTCGGGCGCATCCAGCGAATGCTGACCGATGTCCTCGATCTGGTCAAGCTGGAAAGCCGCCGCGCCCTGGCGCTGGAACTGCATGACCTGGGCGCGATCATCGATGAAGCGCGCACGGTGCATGATGCGGCCATCCACGACAAACACATCGATTTCACGACGGCGATCCCGCCGGGGATGCAGATCTACGCCGACCGCGAACGCATTTCACGCCTGTTCGAGAACCTGATCGCCAACGCGGTCAAGTTCTGCCATGCCGGGGCGCACATCCGCGTGAGCGCCAGTACGGAACCGGAACCGCCCGATGGCTCCCCCCTGTACAGCGCGATCCGCGTGCGCGATACCGGGTATGGCATCCCGGCGGACGATGTGCCGCACATCTTCGAGCGTTTCTACCGCGTGCAGCGCGATACGCCTGACCTGCCGGAGGGGACGGGACTGGGGCTGAGCATGGTCAGCACGATTCTGGAACAGCACAACGGGCGCATCACGGTGGAAAGCGAAGTCGGGGTTGGCAGCACCTTCACGGTGATGCTGCCCGCGCCGCCTGTCTAGCCCACCACCTCCAGCCGGGCGATGATCGGCAGCGCGTCGGACGGCGCGCCCGTCGCATCGACCACGCCCAACGTCTGCCCGGTCGCTGCGTCATACCACCCGGCGATCAGCGTAAGCGTCCCCGGCGGCGCGTCCGGTGGAACCGCAATCCGCCAGCGCTCTGCCCAGGTTTCGCCCGGCTGCCAGTCGCCCGCCAGCCGGTTCCCCCCGGCGGGGTAGCTGTCGATGCGCACCGCCGCGTTTTCGAGCGAATGCACGAAATTGCGCAATTCGTCCGTCCCCGGCGCGGATGCCCGCCAGTACAGCCACACTTCGACCGTCTCGCCGGGCGCAGCGCGCAGCACATCCGTTGATGTGCCGATCAGCGCGATATCACCCTGATAGCGAATGTCCATCGGCTTTTCGATCACGCCAGGCAGCGGATACGGCTGGTACGCGGGCAGCAGATAGCGCCCCAGGATCAGCGCGGCCAGCGCCGCCCACGCCGCCACCCCGATAAACCGCATCACCGGGCGGGCGCGGCGTGGACACAGCGCATCGAACGCCAGCGCCCCGGCCAGCGCCAGCGCCGCGATTCCCGGCAGCAGATAGCGCCCCTGATTGCCCGACCAGGCGACGCTGGCGAGATACACCGTATTGACGACCCACACCGCGCCGAACGCGCCGATCAGCGTCACTTCATGCCAGTGGACTGCACGCTGCCGCAGCGCCCGCACCAGCGCGATGGCCAGGCCAATTCCCGCCAGGGCGATCAGCGCATCGAACAGGCGGTACAGCGCCGCCGCCACCGGAACCGCGCCATGCCCAAAACGCGCCCAGGCCGTTTGATACGTCCACGCCAGCCGGGGAATGCCGACATCGAGCGCGACCCCGCCGATGCGCTCATCCGGCCAGGTGACGAGCATGGCTGCCACCCCGGTCAGGTCACCCGTCAGCAGCAGGTTGCGGACGTACCACCCACCCGCCAGGCCAGCGGCCACGACCCCGGCCAGCACGCCGTAATGCAGTCTGCGCTGCGTGGCCGCCGGGTGGATCAGAAATGCCAGCCCAACCACGCCCATCAGCGCGACTCCGCTCACTTTGGTGAGCAGTACCGCGCCGCACAGCACGCCGATCCCGATGCTGCGCGCCGCGCTGATCCCATCCTGGTGCTGGACGATCAGCGCCCACAGCAGCAGCGCTGCCAGACAGGTGAGCAGGGAATCGTTGTTCAGCACCCCGTTGATGTACAGAAACAGGGGGTAAAAAGCCGTGATCCCCGCCGCCAGCAGCGCCCGCCCTGGCGTTTCCGGCCACAAGCGCCGCCCGATGCGGTACACGGCGCACACCGTCACCAGGCCAAGCAGGATCGATACCCCGCGCAGCGTATGCACCGCCAGCGCCGTCGCGGAACCATACGGCCAGGCTTCGGCGCGGGTGTGCAGGTACAAATGCTTGTTATCATTGCCCGGCACGGTGAACCAGCGGCCATAGAACGGGTTCAGCCGCCCGTCGATCTGCTCGAAATCCGAATCGGGCGGGAGCAGCGCCAGTACAGGCGCAAGCAGCAGATAATAAAGTGGAGCCTGATGATACTGCCCGCGCACCTGCCCGGTGGGGTCGGGCAGCGCGCCTGTATCGCGCAGCGTGCGGGCATAGCGGTAGTGTTCGATTTCGTCCGGCGCTTCAAAAATTGGCGTTTGGCTGTATGCCCACGCCAGCGCCGCAAAACCGATCAGCACGACGATCAGCGCGGCATGATGGGGCGAAAAGGCGAATCGGCGGGTGCGCAACAGCGGGTTCCATCCTGAAAAACGGCATCGCAGCGCCGATCATACAACGTATGGCCGCGCTGTGCGTATACTTAGCTGGAAACCAAACTGTCGGAAAGGATTTTGAACCATTATGGGGCTGCTCGTCCTGATCCTCATGGTGATCGTCGGCATCATTGTGCTGTCGTCGCTGCTGCAATTCGCGCTCTGGCTGATCGTCCCGGTGCTGCTGTGGGCGTTCACGGGCTGGCTGGCCGGGCGGCTGCTCAACCGCACGAACGGCGGCTTTCTCGAAAATGTGCTGCTGGGGCTGCTCGGCGGCATCGTCGCGGGAATCCTGTTCAACCCCGCTGGCCTGATCGGTCAGTTGATCTTCGGCACGCTCGGCGCGGCCATCGTGATCTTCATCGCCAACCTGGTCAACAGCCGCCGCACCGCCTAAGCGCGCCGCCGATGCAGACTCTCGTCCGCCCCATCACCCACCGCCGCCGTGCGCTCCTGGCGGCGGGACTCGCGTTCGTGATCGTACTGGTGCTGTGGAACGTGCGCCAGCTCGATTTTCTGCTGTACCCCATGCGCCTGTTCGTCACGTTCGTGCATGAAAGCGGGCATGGGCTGGCGGCGCTGATCACCGGCGGCCACTTCGAACGCTTCGAGGTGTTCTCGAATGGGGCGGGTGTGGCGCTCACGGCGGGCGGGTCGCGCCTGCTCATCCTGCCCGCCGGGTATCTGGGCGCGGCGCTGTTCGGCGCGGTCGTGTTCTACCTGGCGAACACCATCCCGTACAGCCGCGTGATCGCGGGCGTACTGGGCGTGTACCTGATCGCGTTTTCGCTGCTGTTCACCGACTTTTTCACGACGGCGTTCCTGGTCGGCGTGTTGATGGGCATTGGCCTGCTGGTGGTGAGCGCGAAAGCATCGCCCGATATCACGCTGATCCTGCTCAACGTGCTGTCGATACTGACCGGGCTGAACGCGGTGCTTGACCTGGTGTACGTGTTCAACAACAGCGGCGCATCCCTGGGCGCGGTGCGCAACGATGCGGCGGCCTTCGCCATCGAAATGGGCGGGATCATCCCGGCGGGGCTGTGGGCGGGCGTGTGGGCGTTGATCGCCATCCTAATGCTGGGTGCGGCGGTCTGGTTCAGCGTGTTTCGCCCGCGCCGCCTGTGAGCGATTGCAACGCCAGATGCCCACGGTGCGTACTGTGCTATAGTGAAGCGGGGGTGCGCGGGCGTATTCGTCCCCATCACCCGCTGCATCACCTCAACGACATGGTTTAACAAGGAGTCCGCATGTTGAAACGGCTGATCCTGCTGGCCTTGTTTCTGGCTGTCCTGGTCGCACCTACCGCCGCCCAGGAACCGACCCCCACGACCGAAGATGTTACCGCACTGGCCGTCCATTTCCCGGAAACCGCGCCCGTTTTCATCGGCTGGCGCGTCGATGATGCCTACCTGACGACCCTCAGCGACCTGCTCGACGGCCTGAACCAGACCTATGACCTGGGTCTGAACGCCACCCTGCTGGAAGAACTCGACCGCATTTCGGGCGCTATTCCTGGCATCGGCGGGACGTATGAAGAAGTCTTCGGTAGTTGGCTTGGCGATACAATCGCCCTGGGCGCACTGAGCGTAGCCGAACTGTACGACGACAAGCCGGAAAATGACGCAACCACCCCCTGGCTGGTCGCGCTCGACGTGGACGATTCCGCCGCAGCACTGGAATTCTGGGAACTGGCGCTCGCCAGCATGAATTACGATGTGGAACGCACCGACAACGGCACGCTGTTCACCCCGCCGCCGTCGGAATTTATCGGCAGTCAGCCGGTTGTGCTGATCACCGATGAAGCCCTGTTCCTGGCATCGGTCGAAAATGCCCTGCCGCCAAACCAGACGGGCGGGCGGCTGAGCGATCTCGCGCTGTTCAACGACACCATCGCAGAACTGCCCGCCCCGCAGTACAACGGCGTGCTGTTTGTGAATACCGCGCTGTTCTTCGGCGCATTGGCTCAGGAAGGCGGCATCTTCTCGCAGATGAACATGAGCGGCGGCCTGAGCCAGGATTATTTCGATCTGCTCGGCTCGCTCATCAGCGCGCAAACGTGGGGCTTCACCATCCTGGATGGCGATTCGCTCGTGATGGACATCGCGCAGCCGTTGGGCGACCTGTCCCCGCTCGAAGATTTCGGGCTGGCGGGCGATTTCACCCTGCCGCCGTTCGACCCCGCCTTCGCCCGCTTCATCCCGGCGGGGACTCCCGTCGTCCTTCAGGCCGCCGATTTGCGGTCAACGCTCGAAATCAACGCCGCCAACCTGGAAACGACGCTTGAACTGCAAGGCGACCTGCTCGACCAGGCCGCGCCCGGCTTCGACCCGGAACAGATCGGCGCTCAACTGGCGCAGTTGGGGACGCTGTTTGAAGGCGCGACCGGGCTTGACCCGGTGGAGGACGTGATCCGCTGGATGGATGGCGATTATGCCATCGTCGCGGATTTCAGCGAGACGCTGCGGGAAGCGCGCACATTTGACGATACCACCGCCGCGTTCCCAGTCGATTTTGCCGTGATCATCGACGCTTCGACCGACCCCGCCGCCGCGCAGACCGCCGCCCAGGAAATCGGTGACGCGATCCGTGTGCTGACCCAGGGCGAGGACGAGATCAGCGTCAGTTCGGAAACCATCGGCGGCGTGGACGTGTGGGTATTCGCCGTTGAAGCGCCGGATATGCAAGCGCCTATCGAAATCCTGCTGGGCGCGGATGAAAACGTGTTCGTCGTTGGCACGCGCCATTTCGTGCAGTTCGCGCTCGCGCCCGATGGCGGCCTGGACTCCGATGCATCCTACCAGGCGGCGAACGCATACCTGGTGCCGGATGCGGCGCTGGCCGCCTACATCTTCGGGGAGCGGCTGGAAAGCGGCCTGCAATACTTCCTGGACAACGCCCGTGAAAGCGATGTACAGGCGGCGCGCCTGCTGATCGGCCTGTTCGGGCAGAGCAGCATCAGCAGCAGTTTTGGCGATGGCACCGTGTCGCTTGCCCGCGCCGTGCTGACCCTGCCGTAAGCTATTTCCATGCCGGGCGCAAGCGTCGTGATGCTTGCGCCCTGGCGTTACTGCTGCTCTTTGACGGGGGGCGCTGCGATTTCTGCCGAAACGATGGTGCGACTGCGCGGCAGGTAGTACACATGGTACAATTCACGGTGATCGAATGCCTTATACTGTTCCAGCGTAAGGCGGAAGGTCGCACCGCCGATTTTCAGTCGATACCCTACGTTGTACCCGCCGTCGGTGCGCACCGTATCGAGCGCGGCACGGCCTTCCACAGCCTTCACGACCCCAGCGGATAGATCCGCCCGCACCTTCAGGGGTGGCAGGACGAACCGCCGCACAAGGTCGGCGACTAACAGCAGCAGCCAAAACCCAAAAAACAGACCCATAAAAAGTCCAGGCCCACCACACAACACGGTTTGCACGCTGCTGCCCGTTGGAGCAGCCCCAAACAGAGTGACCACCGCGCCAATCCCGATGATGGGCATGAAGATGGCGATGACCACCAGAACGCTCTGATTCTGTCTGCCAGTCGCCGACCGTCTGTTTTTCTGGGCATCCGAAACGGTACCCGCACGGTTGGCCTCGATATCGGAATCGCTGAAACGGAAGGCACGCCGCAGCCGATCCGTATCGGTCATGCGCATCACCGTGTCCGTCTTGACAGGTGCGTCCGATACCCCCGCAGCCAATGCGATACTCAGAATTTTCAGGCGGTGTGTCATCTCGACAAAGTACACGCGGTAGCGCCGCTCGTTTTTCAGCGCGTGATACTGCATTTTGTCAATGCGAAAATGCACATCGTCTACATACAGCGCGTAGTAGACCACCGCTGCGCTGCCCGCACCATCCCCCAGGCGCTCCGTTTCCTCATGCACCGTCAGACGGGCAGAGCCTTCGACCGAACGCAAATCGAGCGCTGGCTTACGCTGTTTAAAAAACAGCCCTGCACTTCCGGCCAAGCGCTGGCGCTGATGTTCTGTGATCTGACCCTGTGCATTCGCGGCTAAATCTTCACGAGTGAAGGTGAACACATCTCCCAGGAACACGTCGTACTGATAGAGCGGCGAATCCTGCGCGTGATCATTATGGTTCATCGTCGGCTCTCCATTTCGATCTGCCAACTCCAGTGTAATCGATCCCTCTTGCGTGCAGGTTTAACGCGATGAACCACATGCGTTAAGCCGCCATGCGCTGAGGATTGCCTATACTGATACTATCGACGTATCGTTCACAGAGGGACACATGCCCGCTCCGTCGTCGGTCTACCTGGTCGATCCGCAGCGCCGCCCGGATGAACTGCCGTACTCGGCCCAGGCCACACCGGGTACGTCGGGATGTGTTGAAGTCAGCATCATGTATCTTGCTGGGGCAGTCGGCGTGTTCGTCACACTCAGTACGTTGGTAACAATTGCTGATGTCGTTATGGGTTCAGGGTGGTCGGGCGGGGAAGGGTTGTTGCTCATTGTGGTGCTAAGCTGCTTTTCCATGATGTTTTTAAGCCTTGGCCTAATGCCGATTTTCGCCAAACGCACACGCCGTAACTTTCAGAACGCGGTTGACGAGCGGCGACCCACCGTACCCGGCATGGTCGAAGTGGCCGTCATCACCATGAAAAGTGGCAGGCCGCAGTTGACGATGACCTATTCGTTCATGTCACCCACGACAGGCAAGACGATCAAAGGGATGCTTGGTGTGGGCGGTATGAGCAGCAATCGACTGCGCCCTGGTGATGGTCGGCCTGCACCCGAACCCGGAACCCCGCTGTCTATCCTGTACGTGAACGATACAATGCACATGCCCTTGTGAGGTCTGCGCCCCCAGCATCACTGCGAAACTGCGGCGGGCTTGCGCTCCAGCAGCAGGCGCGCCCCCTCCAACGCCAGCCCGACCCCAATCACCCCCACCAGCACCCGCCCGGTGAACCAAGGCAGGTCGATGAAATAGATCGCCATGTAGAAATCGTCGAGCGCGTCCCATCCCACATACAGCCCGATCCCTGCGGCGACGGCAAGCACGAGACACAGCAAGCCGGCAAGTTTCTTCAGCATCCCAATCCCCTTCGATGTGCAGCAGTCGTGTTGACGTTCCTTAGTTGCATTCTATGCAGTTTTTTGAACCAGGACGGTAAAATCGCTGTACAATCTCGCTGCGAAGCTATAAAGAAAAGACAAAGGTTGTTTATGCCTCAATACATGCTTTCACTGGATCAAGGCACCACATCCTCACGCGCTATCGTGTTCGATCACGCGGGGAAGGTGATCACGGCGGCCAAACAGGAATTCCCACAGGTGTATCCGCAGCCGGGTTGGGTGGAACACGATCCGCGTGCGATCTGGGACAGTCAGCTCGCCGTCGCCCGCCAGGTCATCCACACGGTGGGCGTGGAGAACATCACCGCTGTGGGCATCACCAACCAGCGCGAAACCACGATCCTATGGGATCGGGCGACGGGCGAACCCGTCTACAACGCGATTGTGTGGCAGTGCCGCCGCACCGTGCCGCTGTGCGAACAACTGAAGGCCGAAGGCTTCGACCGGGTGATCGCGGCGCGTACCGGGCTGGTGACGGATGCGTATTTCAGCGGGACAAAGGTCGCGTGGATTCTCGAAAATGTCCCCGGCGCACGCGCCAAAGCCGAACGGGGTGAACTGGCGTTCGGCACGGTCGATACGTTCCTGATCTGGCACCTGACGGGCGGGCGGACGCACATCACCGACCCCAGCAACGCCAGCCGGACGATGCTCTACGACATCCGCCTGGGCGATTGGGCGGACGAAATTCTGACGCGCCTGAATATCCCCCGTTCGGTGCTGCCCCAGGTGCTGCCAAGCAGCGAAGTGTACGCCGAAACCCACCCGCCGATCTTCGGACGTGCGCTGCCCATCAGCGGCAATGCGGGCGACCAACAGGCCGCGACGTTCGGACAGGCGTGTCTGCGTCCTGGCATGGCGAAGAATACATATGGCACGGGCTGTTTCCTGCTCATGAACACCGGTACCGAAGCGGTCGATTCGACCAACCGCCTGCTCACCACGATAGGCTGGCGCGTTGGCGGCGATTCGACGCGCTACGCGCTGGAAGGCAGCGTGTTCATCGCCGGGGCGGCGGTGCAGTGGCTGCGCGATGAAATGCGCATGATCGACAGCGCCGCCGAAAGCGAAGCGCTGGCCGGGTCGATCCCCGATACGGGCGGGGTGTACGTCGTCCCGGCGTTCGTGGGATTGGGCGCGCCATACTGGGACGGTTTCGCACGCGGGACGATCACCGGGCTGACACGCGGCTCCGGGCGGACGCAGATTGTGCGGGCGGCGCTGGAAAGCGTCGCCTACCAGACCCGTGATGTGGTCGAAGCGATGCAGGCCGATTCCAACATTCGCCTGCAAACGCTGCGCGTCGATGGCGGGATGGTGCTGAACGATTTTCTGATGCAGTTCCAGGCGGATATTCTCGGTGTCCCGGTCGAACGCCCCGCCGTGACCGAAACCACCGCGTTGGGCGCGGCGTACCTGGCTGGGCTGGCGGTCGGCTTCTGGAAATCGCAGGACGAGATCGCCGCGCAGTGGGGCGTTGAACGGCGCTTCGAGCCGACCATGCCAGCAGACCAGCGTGAGTCGCTGTACGCGGGCTGGAAAGCCGCCGTCGCCCGGTCGCTTACGCACAGCTAAGAGAGGGGGGTTTAGAGAATTACGGCGGCTCGTCGGCGGCAGGCTGCGCTGTGTGCCAGTACTCGTCCCGGTACTGGCCGGGCGCTTTACCCACCCACCGCTTGAAGGATTTGCTCAGCCCATAGCCACTCTCGTAGCCCACCCGCCGCGCAATCGCGTCCAGCGACAGCATCGGCTGTTCGATGAGCAAACTGGCGGCGACCTGAATGCGCCAGCGCGTCAGATACCGCATTGGGGAATCCCCGACGGCTGCGCTGAAGTGCGCGGCCAGCGCGGATCGCGACAGGTTGACCGCCGCGCCCAGCGTCGTCACCGTCCAGGGCTGGTCGGGCTGATCGTGAATCAGGCGCAGCACTTCCCCAATCTGCGGGTGCAGCATGGCCTGAAACCAGTTGGGCGATGGCGCATGGGTATACATCCAGTAGCGCACCACCATGATGAACAGCACCTCGATCAAACGGCTGAGGACGGCTTCTTTGCCCGCATAGCTGCGGCCACTTTCGCTGAACAGGAACCGTACCGTCGGTTCCAGCGCATCGATCAGGCGGCCTTCTTCCCCTTCAATCACCATGAGCGCGGGGAGCAGGTTGAACAACGCGACGCTGACATCGTGCGGCGCGTGGATGGCCGCGGCCAGCAGCATCGGGGAGGCTGATTCGTCCGGCAGCAGATGAATTTCGCCGCGCCCGGATACGATCACCACATCGCCAGGCTTCAGCAGCGGCCCATCCGTTGGGCTGCCCAGAAATACCTGGCCGCGTTCCACCACGTAAAACCCTGCACTGTTCACATGCGGCGGACGAATGACCATCCGTTCGGAAAACGTCAGCCGTTCAAGCGGAGCCGCGGTCAACCGCAGCGCCAGCAGCACTTTCGTAAAAATATCGATGGGGGTCGTCATGGCCTGACTCTACAGACTATCGCCTTCGATAGACTATCGCCTTCGATTGTAGGGAACGGATCGCTGCCGCCCTATAGCCACTGCGAACGCTGGCGTTCTGGATATGGACGGCGGCGTTGCAGCCATTCATGCCGTGCTGCAAACAGCGTATCGTCAACGTGAATGCAGGCCGTTTTGCGGGCTGCGCTCATGCGAATTTCACCAATCTACTAAGGAGTTCAAGTGATGGTGCGTACATTCATGCGTATCCTGGTGCTGCTCGTCGTGCTGGTCGGCGCGACAGGGAGTCAGGCTCAGGAAAGCGGGACGACTTTCGTCCTGGTACACGGCGCGTTTCAGGATGCCGCCGGGTGGAACCCCGTGATCGCGGAACTGGAAGCGAGAGGCCACACAGCGCTGACCGTTCAACTACCAGGCCGGGATGCCGAAGGCGACCTGAGCGGCATCACCCTGCAAGCTTACCGCGATGCCGTGATCGAAGTCGTCGAAGCGCAGCAGTCCCCCGTCGTCCTGGTCGCGCACAGCTTCGGCGGCATGGTGATCACCGCCACCGCCGAAGCCATTCCCGACCAGATTGCCGCACTGGTGTACGTGGCCGCGTACCTGCCCGCGACGGGCGACAGCCTGGCCTCACTGGCAGCACAGGATCGCTTCAGCCTGCTGGGTCAGGAAGGCAATTTCCTGCTGGCGGAAGATTTCTCTTACGCCTATGTCAATCCTGAGATTTTCGCCAGCGCGTTCTGCCCGGACTGCGACGCGGAACAGGCGGCAGGCGTAATCGGCTTACGCGAACCGCTTGGCCCGCTCAACGAGCCTGCCAGCGTAACGGCTGACAACTTCGGCGCTGTGCGCAAAGCCTACATCCTGACCGCGCAGGACGTGGTCGTCAGCCCGCAGTTGCAGGCGCAAATGCTCGCCGCGACCCCCGTGGAAAGCGTGTACGCGCTGAACACCGGACACGCGCCGTATGTGACGCAGCCCGAAGCACTCGCCGCCCTGCTGATCCAGTCCGCCGCCGACGGCAGCTAATCCACTCCCCTTGAAGGGGCGCGGCCTCATCACCATATAAGCGTGATGAGGCCGCTTGATCCTATGGATATTTCCGGTTGAGCAGCCGGGCATACGGCACACCTTCGCGCAGGTGATCCAGCCCGCAGATCCAGGCGACGGCACGTTCCAGCCCCAGCCCAAACCCCGCGTGCGGCACACTCCCATACTTGCGCAGATCGAGATACCAGGCGTAGGCGTTCGGGTCGATGCCGAAATTCTTCACCCGCTCGTCCATCAGCGCCAGGTCATAAATGCGTTCGCTCCCGCCGGTGATCTCGCCGTAGCCTTCCGGGGCGAGCAGGTCAACGCTGCGGCACACCTCCGGGCGGCCTTCGACGGGCTGCATGTAGAACGCTTTGACCGCCGTTGGGTAGTGATACACGAACACCGGGCGGTCGAACATTTCCGCGATGGCGGTTTCGTGCGCGCTGCCGAAGTCCTCCCCCCATTCGATCTTGAGAAACGCCTTACGTTCCGGGTCGGTTTCGGCTTCATAGGCTGCCTGCACGCGCTGCACCGCGTCGTCATAGCTGATGCGGGCAAAGGGCGCTTTGATCGCCTCCAGCCTGGCGATGTCGCGTTCCAAAATCGCCAGTTCCGCCGGATGTTTGGCGATCACCTGCTCGACGACGTGTGCGATCATCGATTCTTCGATGCTCATCAGGTCTTCCAGCGAACAGTACGCGATCTCCGGTTCCAGCATCCAGAATTCCATCAGATGGCGGCGCGTCTTGGATTTTTCGGCGCGGAACGTCGGCCCAAAGCAGTACACCTTGCCGAACGCCATCATATTGGCTTCGTTGTAAAGCTGCCCGGTCTGCGCCAGGTACGCGGGTTCCCCAAAATAATCGATCTCGAACAGGTTGGTCGTGTTTTCGCCCGCCGTCGGCGTGATGATCGGCGTATCGACCAGTAAAAAGCCGCGCTCGTCGAGCCAGTTGCGCAGCGCGTGGACGATGGTCGCCCGGATGCGAATCACCGCCCACTGCCGCCGCGACCGCAGCCATAGGTGACGGTTATCGAGCAGAAACTCGATCCCGTGATCCTTCGGCGTGATCGGGTAATCGACCGCCATCTGCACTACCTCCAGCCCGGTGATCGCCAGTTCGTACCCCTGCGGGATCGATTTTTCGGCTTTCGGGTTGGCCTGCACCGTCCCGGTCACGACGATGGCCGATTCCTGGGTCAGCCCGGCGATGGTGGCATTCAGGTCGTCGTTGAGGTCGGGCTTGAAGCCCACCCCCTGCACCAGCCCGCTGCCATCGCGCACCATGACGAAATGGACTTTTTTGGTTTCGGTGCGGTCGTACACCCACCCGCGCAAGGTGACTTCCTGGCCGACATACTGCGCAATCTGCGCGATAGTGATCACTGCTGCCACGTTCAACCGCCTTTACAGAAAATTCAGCCTGATTCAGGGTTATCTCTGGCCGGAGATTATAGCATGACCCGCCCGCTGGTAGGGGCGGGGTTCCAGCCACCTGGGGGACGTTCGCGGAGTCGTTCGGCGCTATTCTGTGAGCAGTTCGGGTTGTGCAGCGCAGGCTTTGAAACGCAGAAAGGACGAGCAAATATGAACAATGTCGGGCTTAGCACGCTGGCGCTGATCCTGTCGATCCTGTTCGGGCTGGTGACGTGCTTTTTCGGGTATCGCATCTTTCGCGTGCTGCTGGTGGTCGCTGGGTTCTTCATCGGCGCGTCGGTTGGCGCAGCCCTGGCGACGGCGGGTTCCCCGCTTGAAGCGGCTGACCCTAACCCGGTGATCGTGATTCTGGCGTTCGTGGTCGGCGGGCTGGTCGGCGCGGGCCTGGGCTATGTGCTGTACCCGGTGGGCGTGGTGGTCGCGGGGGCGGCGCTCGGCGCTGCGCTCGGCAGCGTAACCGCCGGGGTGCTGAACGCGGAACAGGCCGTCACGCTCGGTTTCGTGATCGGCGGGGCGCTGGTCGGTGGGCTGGTGGGGTTGGCGCTCAGCCGGGTCATGATCATGCTTTCGACGGCGTTCAGCGGCGCGGGGGCGTTCGTATCGGGCATCGGGACGATGCTTGGCATCCCTGCGCTGATTGGCACGACCGACCGCCTGTACACGTATGATCTGGCCGGGATCGTACTGGTGCTGGTGATCGCAGCGGTGGGATTCTACTACCAGTATCAGGAATATCAGCGCACCGAACGGCGCAGCCCGGTCATGACCTAGCCCCCTACAGACAGCGCACGGCCATGTCACAAATTCTTCACACCGCCAGACTTGCGGTGTGAATTTTGTGAATGCGTGTACACTCAGGAGGGTAGAGGGGTTTCCATTTTTGCCCCTTGTTACTGCCGTGCATGACCGTCTCGTAGTTCACTGAGGAAAACGAACGCTATGGCTGCTCCAGATATTCTATCCCCCGAATTTGCGGCGGACCCGTACACCCATTACCGCATTCTGCGCGATGAATACCCCGTCACCTTTCATCAACCGACGCAGAGCTACGTGATCAGCCGCTATGCCGATGTGGAACGCGCATTCAAAGACCCGGTGTTCACGAGCAAAAATTACGACTGGCAGTTGGAGCCAGTGCATGGCCGCACCATCCTGCAAATGGAAGGGCGCGAACACGCTACGCACCGCAACATCGTCAGCCCGGCCTTTCGCGGGCGCGACCTTCAGGAAAAGTTCATGCCCGCCATCGAACGCAGCGCCAAAAGCCTGATCGACCAGTTCCGGCACGATGGCGAAGCCGATTTTGTCGCCCAGTTCGCCCGCCTGTTCCCCATCAGCGTGATCGTCGAAATGCTGGCGCTGCCCCATGAAGACCTGGAAAAGTTCAACCGCTGGTATACGTCGATCATCGCGTTCCTTTCCAACCTGACGCAAGACCCGGATGTGACGGCGGCGGGGCTGCAAACCAAAGAAGAATTACAGGCGTATATGCTGCCCGTGATCGAAGACCGCCGCGCCAACCCCGGCGACGACCTGCTCTCCACGCTCTGCACTGCCGAAATCGACGGCCACCGCATGACCGACCTGGAGATCAAGGCGTTCGTCAGCCTGCTTTTGGCGGCGGGCGGCGAAACCACCGATAAAGCGCTGGCGAACCTGCTGCGCAACCTGCTGCTGAACCCGGAACAGATGCAGTTGATGCGTCAGGATCGCAGCTACATTGAACGCGGGATCGCGGAAATGCTCCGCTTCAGCCCGCCCGTCCATATGATCATGCGCACGCCGAGCGAAGATGTGGCGCTGGAAGGCGGCACGCTGGAAGCGGGCAAGACCGTGACCTGCCTGATCGGGGCGGCCAACCGTGATGACCGGGTTTACGCCAACCCGGATGTGTTCGACATCACCCGCGAAGACCTGAACATCAAGCAGGCGTTCAGCGGCGCGGCGAACCATACCGCGTTCGCGCTGGGGCGGCATTTCTGCGTCGGCGCGATGCTGGCGAAGTCGGAAATTGAAGTGGCCATGAACTACCTGTTCGATGTCACCCAGGATATTCAATTGGCGGAGGATGCGCCGGCGGAAGTCGGGATTTTCACCCGTGCGCCGAAGTCGCTGAAGATCAAGTTCACCCCTGCCTGACCCGGTGGTTGAGCAGAAGGCCGCTGCCTAAAACATAACTTGGGCAGCGGCCCTTAGTCCTGAAAGAAATCGGCCACCGCGAACGATGCACCGAACAGCGGCGATGTGAACGACTCGCCGCGCTGAAACACCCCCACCCGCGCAAAACCCGCATCCTGCCGCGTGTACACTTCGATGAACGGCTGTTCCGACGACGGCTGCGCCAGCCAGTATTCGCGCACCCCATAGCGCTGATACAGTTCGTACTTCGCGCCGCGATCCGTGACTTCCGTGCCGGGCGAAAGAATTTCCAGGATGAAATCGGGCGCGCCGTGCCAGTAACCATCCTCACCCAGTTTGCACGCACTGTCCGCGCCGCTCACCCAGAAAATATCCGGCTGTGGAAAGTTGTGATCGTCGAATGCCACCGACATCGGGGCGATCAGAAATTCGCCCGTCGTCACGGCAGTCGTCATCACGATGGCAAAGCGCAGCGCGGCACGCTGATGCGGATACTTCGGGCTATGCGCGATCACCGCTCCGTCGATGAGTTCAACGATCCCGTCCTGGGGCGGGAGTTCCATAAATGCGGGGATCGTCAAGCGTGTACGTTCCAGATCGACCATCATTGCTCCCTCAAGCGTCTATTTTTCCAGGTCGCGCCGATCCTTGTCGCCCGTCTCGAAGATCGGGCGGGCGGCTTCGGCCAGCCGTTCGCGCCGCGCCTGGCTGATCTGGCGGCTGAGCAGGTAGCGTTCGAGCAGTTCCTCGTCGGTCATGCCTTCCGGGTTGCCGCCCAACCGGGCGCGGGCGGGCTGTTCCACCTCTTTACGAATGGCGGCGATGAAGCTCACCCCCATGCGCCGCAGTTCATCGCGCACGATGCCCTCATTGAACTTCGCTTCGCTCTCCAGCGTCAGTTCGACGATCACGCGGACGATGGCTTCATGCAGCGCGTACCCCTTGATCGCGTCGATCACGTCCTGGGTTGGGGTGGGGCTTTCGCGGGCATCGACCCGCAGCGTGACGAACGGACGGGCTTTGTTCGGCACGAACCGCCATTCGGCATGGCCGCGTGCCAGTTCCACCCAGCAGAAACCTTTCGGGTCGGCTTCTTCGCCAAAGTCGATGCGTTCCAGGCTGCCGCTGTACACGACGGGCGGCGCACCAGCGCGGTTTTTCGTCAAATTCTGGTGCTTGTGAATGTGACCGAGCGCGACGTAATCCCACCGTTCGTCGGCCAGCGACGAGAGCAGAATCTCCAGGTCGCGCCCCAGCATCACCCCGCGCTCACTGCCCCACACCGCCCCGCTCACGGTGAAATGCCCGGTCAGCAGGCGCGGCGTATCGCCGTACTCGTCGGCTTCTTCGGCCAGTTCTTCAATACGCCGCGAAAGGTGATACTGCAAAATCTGGTCGGTTTCCGCGATAGTCTTGCCGCCCGTCTCGATGGTTTCCAGCACCCGCGACCGGATTGGGTACGGGGCTGCGCCAACGATCACCTCCCCACGCCGGGTGGTCACGCGCTGCACCTCGAAATCGTCGGCCACCCACACGTTTGGGACGTTGAGCGCCCGGTAAATTTCGATGCTGCTGGCCTTGAGCGCGGTCGGCGGCAGGTCATGATTGCCGACCAGCATCACCAGCGGGGCGAGTTCGGTCAAATCGCGCACGCGGTGGGCAAATTCGCGCTGGTAGGTGGGGTTGGGGGTGCGCGTCTTGAAGGCATCGCCCGCGAACACGGTCAGATCGACCTCATGCGCACGGGCGTAATCGATCATCTCGTCCATGCGGCGCAAAAAATCGCGCACGCGGGTGTTCAGCCCGGTTTCGGGGTCGAGCCTGCCGTAATTTTCCATGCCGATGTGCGAATCGGCGAAGTGCAGCACGCGGATCGGTTCCGTCATGCGCCGTCCCTCTGTGATCGGTCGAACGGAATCCGATTCTAGCGCAAACGCGCCCAGGCGCGAAGTGCCGCCGCAGAGAACACTCATTTGAGCGGTGAAAGGCGCGTGTTATAATCAGCCGCAGTAGTAAATTTGCTCTTACAGAGCGCGTGCGTGTTCGTGAACTTTTTTTCAGGAGTAATCGATTTGACATCGCTCGTCACCACCATCACCGAGACGCTGCGGTATCGCGGCGCGATTGGACAGTGGAGTTGGGTGCTGCACCGCGTGACCGGATTGGGCGTGGTCTTCTTCCTCACACTCCATGTCATCGATACGTCGTGGGCGCTCTTTTACCCCGAATTGTACGTGGAAGCGATTGCCGTCTATCAAACCCCGCTGTTCACCCTGGGCGAATTCGGGCTGGTGGCGTGTGTGGTCTACCACGCGCTGAATGGGATGCGCATCGCCATTTTCGATTTCCGTCCCGAATTGTGGAAGTACCAGGCGCGGGCGGCGCAGTTGGTGATCCTGGCGACGGTGCTGATCCTGATTCCGGTCTTTCTGATCATGTTCGGGCATGTGCTGGCGTACTACAACGAATCGCCGCAGGTGTTGGGGCTGGTCGAAGTGATCAGTTCGCAGTTGAAATTCGGGGTCGGCATCGGCGCGGCCATCGTCGCCGCCGTGATCCTGGCGATCCTGACTCAGCCATTTTTGGGGAATAACGACAAAACCAAAGGCCGTCCGCGTGCCAGCCGCCTGGAAAAATTCTGGTGGTCGTTCATGCGCGTCAGCGGCCTGGCGATCCTGCCGCTGGTGTTCGGCCACCTGGCCATGATGCACCTGGTACAGGGCGTGTTCGATATTACCGCCCAAAATTACCCCGTCGTCGGGACGAACATGGTCAACGCCAGCGGCACGGCGGTCGAATTTGTCGCCAACCGCTGGAACTTCCTGTTTGCAGGCGTGGCGGTGTGGCGCATTTACGATATGGCGCTGCTGATTCTGGTCACCGTACACGGCTTCAACGGGCTGCGCTATGTGCTGACCGATTACACCACCCAATCCCCGGTGCTGCGGCGGGCGGCGGCTTACCTGTGTACGATTGGCGCGGCGGTGCTGCTGGCAGTGGGCGGCGGCGCGCTGATTGGCACGATCCCCCAGGATTCAATTGCGCTGGCGGAAGAAGCCTATGAACGCCTGTACGGGGGCGAAACCGAAGGCGAAGGCGTGGAAGGCGCAGTCGCACCTTAAGTGCGGTCGCGCCTACGGCGAAATTTCGCCACAGCATCCGTATGAAACACTGGGCATCATTCACACCCTCATTCAGAAATGCGAGTTGTGGTTAGAGGACGAAACGCATGAAAACGCATCAGTATGAAGCGATTGTCGTCGGCGCGGGCGGCGCAGGGTTGATGGCGGCGCTGTATGCCAGCAAAGGCGGGGCAAAGGTCGCCGTTGTAAGCAAGCTGTACCCCACCCGCAGCCACACCGGCACCGCACAGGGCGGCATTGGCGCGGCGTTGGGCAACCTGGAAGAAGATAACCCGCTGTGGCACGCCTTCGATACCGTGAAGGGCGGCGACTATCTCGCGGATCAGAATGCGGCGAAGGTGCTGGCGGAAAATGCCGTCGATGCCGTGATCGAACTGGAACACATGGGGCTGCCGTTCGACCGCACGCCGGATGGCCGCATCAGCCAGCGGCGTTTTGGCGGGCATACCAGCAACTTCGGGGAAAAGCCCGTGCGCCGCGCCTGCCATGCCGCCGACCGCACCGGCCATATGATCCTGCAAACGCTGTACCAGCAGTGCATCAAGAACAACGTCACGTTCTTCGATGAATACCACGTCGTGGACGTGATCATGAATCAGGGCGCGTGCGTCGGCGTGATCGCGGTGGCTTTGGGGACGGGCGAAATTCACGTCTTTCACTCGAAAGCGGTGCTGTTTGCGACGGGCGGTTGGGGTCGCATCTGGAATGTGACCAGCAACGCCCACAGCCTGACCGGGGATGGCGCGGCGGTCGCGTATCGTCGCGGTGTGCCAATGCAGGACATGGAGTTCTACCAGTTCCACCCGACCGGGATTTACAAGCTCGGCATCCTGATCACCGAAGGCGTGCGCGGCGAAGGCGGCGTGCTGATCAACGGGCGCGGCGAACGCTTCATGGAAAAATACGCGCCGCGCATCAAAGACCTGGCCAGCCGTGATGTGGTCAGCCGGGCGATCTACCTGGAAATCCGCGATGGCAACGGGGTGAAAGGCAAGGATTACGTCTATCTCGATGTCACGCCGAACACCGTCAACCGCTACCTGGCGGAAGCGGGCGAAACCCGCCGCATCACCGCCGAAGACGTGGAAAAGAAGCTGCCGGATATTCTCGATTTCTGCCGCGTGTACCTGGGCGTTGACCCGGTGAAGGAACCGATGCCCATTCAGCCGACGGCGCATTATGCGATGGGCGGGATTCCCACCAACATCGATGCGGAAGTCACGCTCGATGCGGCGGGGACGGTGCTGCCGGGCATGTACGCGGCGGGCGAAGTCGCGTGCGTGAGCGTACACGGCGCGAACCGCCTGGGGACGAACTCGCTGGTTGACCTGGTGGTGTTCGGGCGGCGCGGCGGGATGGCGATGGCCGAATACGTGAAGAATGCCGATTATGTGCCGCTGCCCGCCAACCCGGAACGCGAAGTCGAAGCCGAACTGGAACGCATCCGCCACAGCGCGGGCAAGACGCGCCCCGGCGAACTGCGCCAGACCATGCAGAAGGTCATGATGGATGGTGTGGGCGTGTTCCGCGAAGAAAAGGGCATCCGTTACGCGCTCGACTGCGTGCGTGACCTGCGCGAACGTTTCCATAATGACCTGCTGATCGATGACCGCGGTCACAAGTTCAATACCGACCTGATGGAAGCGTGGGAACTGGGCGCGCTGCTCGAACTGGCCGAATCGACGGCGGTGAGCGCGCTCAACCGCACCGAAAGCCGGGGTGCGCACGCCCGTGAGGATTACCAGCAGCGCGACGATGAAAACTGGCTGGTGCATACCCTGTGCTACCGTCCCGAAGGCGGCATTGGCGAAGTCACGCTGGGCGACCCGGCGCTGAACACCGATAAGCGCGTCGATATGTCGCTGGCAGCGGTGGACGAACGTTTTGCGCCGAAGGTGCGGGCGTACTAAACCTGGCATTTGTTTACGACGGTATCAGTATAAGGAATCTCGATGGAAGTCACATTCCGCATCCGGCGGTTCAACCCGGAAGTCCAGGGCAAGAATAAACCCTACTGGCAGACGTTCACCGTCACCGATGTGGACGAAACCGACCGCGTGCTGGAACTGCTCCACCGCATCAAATGGGAGCAGGACGGCACGCTGACGCTGCGGCGGGCGTGCGCGCACGGCATCTGCGGCAGCGATGCCATGCGCATCAACGGCAAGAATGCGCTGGCGTGCAAGGTGCTGGCGCGGGACGTGGGCAATAAAATCCAGGTCGAACCGATTTTGGGGCTGCCCGTGCTGAAAGACCTGGTGGTCGATATGGAACCATTCTTCGCCCACTACCGCCAGGTGATGCCGTATTTCGTCAACGATACCCCGCTCCCCGCCGATGGCCGCGAACGGCTGCAAAGCCAGGAAGACCGGGAAAAGTTCGACGATACCACCAAGTGCATCCTGTGCGCGGCGTGTACCACGTCCTGCCCGTCGTTCTGGGCGAACGGCGATTACGTCGGTCCGGCGGCCATCGTGCAGGCGCACCGTTTCGTGTTCGACAGCCGCGACCAGGCGCTTGAGGAACGGCTCGACGTGCTGGCCGAACCGAACGGCGTGTGGCGCTGCCGCACGATCTACAACTGCACTCCCGCCTGCCCGCGCGGGATCAGCGTGACGCGGGCGATTGGCGAAGTCAAGCTGGCGATTCAGCGCAACACCCGCGACGGGATCATCCTCAACCCGCCGGAACACGGCGATAACGTCCCCGGCTGAGTTTTGCCGGAACGATTGTTATAAAAAAGCGCGCATGAGAGCGGTAATACTCTCCCATGCGCGTTTTTGATTCAGGGTAAAATGTGTTCGTAGTCAAACCGTGCTGATCTAAAAGGATTTCCCCCCATGACCGTACACGACTCCCCGCGTGCCAGAACCGTCGAGTTCGCTTATCAACACCTGGGCGAACCCTTTCCAGACCCGTACAAGTGGCTGGAAAACAAACAGGATGCGGAGGTGATCGCCTACCTGGAAGCGGAAAATGCTTACGCAGCCGCCGCGCTGGCGCACACCGCCCCGCTGCAAGAAACGCTGTATCAGGAAATGGTCGGGCGCATCAAGGAAGATGACGATACCGTCCCGGAACGGCGCGGCGCATACTGGTACTACACCCGCACCGAAGCGGGGCAGCAGTACCGCATCTTCTGCCGCAGGCGCGATGCGAACGGCGCACCCGGCGGCGCGGAAGAAATCCTGCTGGATGAAAACCAGCTTGCCGAAGGCCATACCTACTGCCGCGTGGCAAGCTTTGAACCCAGCCCGGACGAATCGCTGATCGCGTACTCGGTCGATACGACGGGCGCATGGGTGTACACCGTCACCATCATTGACGCGGCCACCCGCCAGACCGTCGCGGGCGGCTTCGACCAGGCCGACGCGCCGCTGGCGTGGGCGAACGACAGTAAAACGCTGTTCTTCACGCTGTACGATGCCGCGCACCGTCCGTTTCAACTGATGCGCTTCACCATCGGCACCGATGCCGCCCCGACGCTGATCTACCACGAAACGGACGACGCTTTTTTCCTCAACGTGCGGCGGGCGCGCAGCGGCGGGTATCTGTTCCTGGCCAGCGCCAATTTCAGCACGTCGGAAATGCGCTGCCTGCCCGCCGACGATGCACGCGGCACATGGCGCGTGATTGAACCGCGCACGCCCTGGGTGGAGTACTACGCCGAACATCAGGGCGATACGTTCTGGATTTCCACCAACGAGAACGCGGAAAATTTCAAGCTGATGGCCGCGCCCGCCGCCGACCCCGCCAAAGCCAACTGGCGTGAGGTCATTCCCCACCGCGCCGATACGCTGATCGAAAGCTGCCAGGCGTTCCGCGATACGCTGGTGCTGGTTGAACGGCGCGACGGCTTGCAGCAAATTCGCCTGTCCGCGCCCGATGCGGTCACGAACGTGCGCTACATCGCCTTCCCAGAATCCGTGTACATGTTCCGGCTGGATGCCAACCCGCTGTACGATCAGCCCGCGCTGCGCCTGATGTATGCCTCCCCAATCACGCCGCAGTCCACCGTCGAAGTCGATTTGGCAAGCGGCGCATGGGATGTGAAAAAGCGCCAGGAAATCCCCAGCGGGTACGATGCGTCGCAGTACGAATGCGTGCGCCTTTTCGCCACATCGCACGATGGAGCGTGGGTTCCCATGTCGGTGGTGTACAAAAAGGGCATCGCCCATGACGGGACGAACCCCGCGCTGCTCTACGGTTACGGATCGTATGGCTACAGCATGGATGCCGGGTTCAATACGCGCCGTTTCAGCCTGCTGGATCGCGGATTCGTGTTCGCCATCGGTCATATTCGCGGCGGCAGCGAAATGGGACGCGCCTGGTACGAACAAGGCCGCCTGATGCACAAGAAAAATACCTTTCTCGACTTCATCGCGTGCGCCGAAACACTGATCGCGCAAGGCTTTACCGCGCCGGGTCGCCTGGCGATCATGGGCGGGAGCGCGGGGGGGCTGCTGGTCACCGCGGCGGCCAACCTGCGACCGGACTTGTTCCGGGCGGTGGTCGCGCTCGTTCCGTTCACCAACGTGGTCAGCGCCATGCTTCAGCCGGAACTACCGCTTACCATCCCGGAATACGAGCAGTGGGGCAACCCGAACACGCCGGAAGCGTTCGCGTACATGCGCTCGTATTCGCCATACGACAACATCGAAGCCAAAGCCTACCCGCAGTTCTTCATCCGGGCGGGGCTGCATGACCTGCAAGTCCCGTACTGGGATCCGGCCAAGTTTGCGGCACGGCTGCGCGCCACCAAAACCGACGATCACCCCGTCTACCTGCTCACCAACATGGGCAGCGGCCACGCCGGGGCAAGCGGGCGCTATGATGTGCTGCGCGAAGAAGCGGAGACGTATGCCTTCCTCATCCACGTCTTAGCATGATCGGGCATACTGCACTGTATCGTGTGACCTTACGCATCGTGGTAGGTTCAAGGAGCGCCGCTGTGTCCCAGAACAAGAAAGCGCGGTTCAGCCTGAAACAGTTCTTTAGCGGTACGCGCAAAGACGAGATTCCCGATACGATTGCCGCCGATATTGGCGAGAGCGCCACGCCGCCTGTGCGCGTGCTGAACCCGATTGCGACGGCGGATGCCGTTCCCACCGATGAGAGCGGACACGCCGCCATTTCCAAGCCGGCCAAAGAAATGCTGCCGGATACCATTCGCAAAGATATGCAGGGCTGACGAGCGGGGAACGGCAGAACGGGCAGGTTGCCCCGTCGCCGTTCCCCCATGTGGCCGTCGCTTGTGCATCGCTGTACCCCTACACTGAGCCTACACGCCCGGTTCAGTGGGAAAGGTATAGCCCAGATGTTCGACCCAAAGACACCGCGTTCGCGGGATGCGAAAGACGATTTGCCGGAGACGATCCAGCACGATCTCGGCGCGGAGGAGCATGAAGGCACCGTGATCGGCAGCGATGCCGACCAGCGTATCGCCGTCCCTTACCCGCCGCCTGCCGATACCGACGCGCCCGTCACGCCGCCCAAAGAGAAAACGCCGGACACGATCCGGGAAGATATGGAACAGTAGCCAGTCGTCAGCCCATGTGAACCCAGGGAAGTTGAACCCGGTTCGACTTCCCCCCACCCATTGAGATGAGCGAACCCACACCGACCCCACCCCTTTCCAGCGCAGCACTGCCGTACCCGCTGCGCCCCGGCGAAGCCGTGTATCTCGATATGCGCGCCGAATGGCGGCGGTTTGCGCCGCCCCCGGATGACGAGTGGATCGAATCCGTGCCGGATTTGCCCGAAGGATCGGCGGCATGGCGGCATCTGCTGCCGAAACGTGCCGACCTGGAAGCGCTTGAACGCCGCACGCCGGACGATGACCCGGCGATGGAATATGACGACGGCACCCCCGTCTACATGCCGTCGCGCCGCCTGCTGGCCGCCATCATCCTGATCGCGCTGCTCTCGCTGCTGGCTTACGAATTTTACGGCCTGTTCGTCGAGCCAATTCGCATCCCCGAACTGCCCGCGCCGCCCACCACGAGCGTTTGAGCGCGGCGGGTTTATAATCGTTGCCACTTTCGGAACAGCAGCGGGGTTAGGGCAGCATGGCGAACACAATTCAGGTGGGCATACTCGGTCTGGGGCGCGTCGGCGCATCGTTCGGGATGGCGCTCAAACGGTACAACGCGGGCAAAGGCGCGGCGCAGCAGTTCCAGGTCACGGCGTTCGATACCAGCGAAAGCCGGACAGCCAGCGCGAAGCGCAAAGGCGCGTTCGATGCCCAGGCGCGGCACCTGGCCGATGCGGCGCGGGATAAAGACCTGATCATCCTGGCGATGCCGTATGCTGAAACCCAGGCCGTGTACCGCGAGCTTGGCGGCGCAGTCCGCCCCGGCAGCGTGATTCTCGATCTGTCGCCGTACAAGCTGCCGTCGTCGGAATGGGCGGTCAAACACCTGAAACCGGATGTGTTCATGGTCGGCGCGGCGGCGATCCTCAACCCGGCGTATCTGTTCGACGGCCTGGACGATACCGACCATGCAGCGGCGGACTTGTTCGACAAAGGTGCGCTGCTCATCATGCCGACGGTGCAGGCCGAACCCGCCGCCGTCGAACTGGTCAGCGACCTGGCGGCGCTGATTGGCACCACCCCGCGCTTTGCCGACCCCATCGAATACGACGGATGGGCGGCGGCCACTGAAGGACTGCCGCTTGCCCTGGGTGTGGCCGCGTTCTACAGCCTGACACGGGCGGGGACGTGGCGCGATGTGCAGCGCCAGGGCAACCCGAATTTCGGGCGGCTGATCCACCACCTGTACGATACCCACCCGGACGATCTGCGCGATCTGCTGCTGAACAACCGCGCTGCGCTTATCCGCCAGATCGACCAGATGCAGGAAGCGCTTGGCGCGCTGCGCGACCTGCTGGCGAAGCCGGATCGGGATGGGCTGGAAGCGCTGTTGGGCAAGACGACGGATGACGCGGTGCTGTGGGTGGTCAACCGCCGCGATGACCGCTGGGAACCGAACGACGCGCCCAAAATCGATACGGGATCGATTGCCACGAACCTGTTTCTGGGCGGTGCGCTTGGCAAGCGGCTGCGCGGGGACAAAGAAAACGGCAAAAACTGACCGTTCAGGCACAGTTTACACACAATTTACGAGTCGTCCACACAGGCGTTACAAACGCCGCATATGGTCGTGAGTAGACCCGCACGCTGAACTGAGCGCGGGGAACAC
Organism: bacterium; assembly: GCA_033764035.1. Taxonomy (GTDB): domain Bacteria; phylum Chloroflexota; class Anaerolineae; order Aggregatilineales; family Phototrophicaceae; genus Flexifilum. The sequence goes on along the minus strand of JANRJJ010000009.1, from coordinate 26,491 downwards.
AGATGCATACGACAAAAGCGGAGTAATGTACCCATGAAGATGAATCCTAAACGCTGGTTGGCCTTCGGCGCTGCCGCGATCCTGAGCATTGGCGCGGTCGGCATCGCCGCCGCACAGCAGGGCGGCGATGGCCCAGGCCGTGACCGGGGCAGCCGGGTATACCTGGGTGTGACGCTGAACGATGTGGAAACGGGTGTCGAAGTCGTCGAAGTGCTGCCGGAATCGCCTGCTGCCGATGCAGGCATTGAAGCGGGCGACATCATCACCGCGATCAACGGCGAAACCATCGATACGCCTGCCGATGCGCGCCGCGCCGTTCAAGCGTTGGCCGCTGGCGATGTGGCGGCGGTCGAAATCGAACGCGATAACGAACCGCTCACGCTGGAAATTACCGTCGAAACCGCCGCCGATCAGTTCGGGGATGGGCAGGTGCCGGGAATGCGCTTCTTCCAGCGCGGCGGCGGCCTTGACCTGAGCTATAACCCGGAAACGGGCGAATGGACGGTTGGCGCGGTTGATGAGGAAAGCGCCCTGTACACCGCCGGGCTGCGCGAAGGTGATGTGATCACCGCTATCGATGGTCAGTCGCCAGAAGTGGGCGCGCTCGTGCCGTATCTGCGCGGCCTGGCCGACGATGCCGACGTGACGATCACGCTGAACCGCGATGGTGAAACCCTTGACATCACCGTACCGGTGAGCGAACTCGGCCTGTTCCGCTTCGACGGGCGCGGTAATCGTGGTCTCTTCGACGGGATGCGGCCATTCGGTGACCGCGACGGCGGCTCCGGCTTCGGCTTCGGCGGTCGTCTGGCCGGGGTGCGTCTGGGCGTGGGCTTTGAAAGCACTGCCGACGGCGCAACCGTGACCGAAGTGATCGACGGGCTGCCCGCCGCCGCCGGGGGTATCGTGGTCGGTGACGTGATCACAGCGGTGAACGGCGAAACCGTGAATGAAGAAATCACCCTGCGCGACCGCATCGGCGCATATGAAGCGGGCGACAGCGTGACGCTGACCGTCGTGCGCGATGGGGAACCCCAGGAGATCACGATCATGCTGCCCGAACCGCAGGATATCGCGGGAATGCTCCCCTTCATGCAGGGTGAGTTCCCGTTCGGCCAGGGCGGTGAACCGATGCCGCCCGCAGCGCTGCCCGAAGGTGCAGCCAACCTGTAACCTTCCTACTCCTTTCGCAAATATCCTCCCTTCCCCCCTTCTGAACGTAGAGGCAGAACCCTTGTGGATCTGCCTCTACGTTTTTAGTGTCTCAGGCATATAATCGGATCAAATTTTTCACACAATCAGGAATCAGTCATTTCATGAGCATTCGAGAAACCCTGCTGCACCGCCTGAAAACCCGCGAAGCGGTGGTCGGCATCGTCGGGTTGGGGTATGTCGGCCTGCCGCTGGCAGTCGAATTTGCCGAAGTCGGGTTCACGGTGATTGGCGTGGATGTCTCCGCCGCGAAGGTGGACGCGATCAACAACGCTGAAAGCTACATCCCGGATATTCCGACCGAACGGCTCGCGCCGCTGGTCAAAGCGGGCAAACTGTGCGCTTCGACCGATTACGCCGCGCTGGCGAAGGCGGATGCGATCAGCATTTGTGTGCCTACCCCGCTGCGCAAGACCAAAGACCCGGATATGTCGTATGTGATCGACAGCGTAGGCGAAGTGACGAACATCGCCCATGCCGGGATGCTGGTCGTGCTGGAAAGCACCACCTACCCCGGTACGACGCTCGAACTGGTCGCGCCGAAGCTGGAAGAACGCGGCCTGAAGGTGGGCGAAGAGGTATTCGTGGCCTTTTCGCCCGAACGAATCGACCCCGGCAACAAAAAATATTTTGTGAAGAACACGCCCAAAGTGGTCGGCGGGGTCACCCCGGCCTGCACCGAGATTGCAGCGGCGTATTACGGCACTGCGGTCGATACAGTGGTTCCCGTCAGCACCCCAACGAGCGCCGAAATGGTCAAGCTGCTGGAAAACACTTTCCGCGCCGTCAACATTGGGCTGGTCAACGAAATGGCGCTGATGTGCGACCGCCTGGGAATCGATGTGTGGGAAGTGATCAACGCCGCCAAGACCAAGCCGTTCGGGTTCATGACGTTCTACCCCGGCCCCGGCATTGGCGGTCACTGCATCCCCATCGACCCACATTACCTGAGCTGGAAACTGAAAACCCTCAACTACACCGCACGCTTCATCGAACTGGCCAGCGAGATCAATACGTCGATGCCGCTGTACGTGATCGATAAAGTCGTCGATGCGCTCAACGACGATGTAAAAGCCGTGCGCAGCGCCAGGATCGTAGTGCTGGGCGTGGCGTACAAAAAAGACATCGACGATGTGCGCGAAAGCCCGGCGCTCGACGTGATCGGCCTGCTTCAGCATCGCGGCGCGCATGTCACCTATCACGATCCGTTCGTGCCGTCGTTCCGGGGTGAAGGCGGCGAAGTGCTGCACAGCGTCCCGCTCACCGCCGACCTGCTCGAAAGCGCGGATTGCGTCGTGCTGGTGACCGATCACAGCGGCTTCGACTATCAGTTCATCGTCGATCACAGCGGCCTGATCGTGGATACGCGCCACGCGACAGCGGGCAAATACGGCAAAGCGCGGGTGGTCACGCTGTAATCAATCACGCAGGAGTCTAAATGGGCGCACGGGCATGTTCCGGGTACAATGGGGACATCCTGTACCATGGGGCGCGCTGGTGTTGGCGCGCCTTAGCCTGTTCAACTTCGTGGGGAGACATGGCGCGATGACCAGCATGATCGAAATGCCCTTCCACCTGCGTATCCTTCTGGAAGAATCCCGCGATATTCTGCGCTTCTTCGGCACCCAGGATACCGCCGCCAGCTATGACACCGGTACGATCATCGACGGTTCCGGGCTGAGCGAACGCGGGTTCCGTAAGGGGCTGCGCGGGCTGATCAACAAAAAGATGCTCACCATGAGCGGCGATGGCGTATACCGCCTGACCGAACCAGGCCGCCGCGCCGTCGCGGATTTACAGGAATGGGATCGCATCGCGCCGCAGCACAAGGTCACCGAAGCGCGGTTCGTGCTGCGCCGCCTGTTCGCCGCCGCCCCCCGCACCCTGATCAGCGGGCAGCCTGCGCATGTCCTGCTCGGTTTCGATGAAGCCGACGATGAAGAAATCCTGGAACACCCGGTCGATCTGCTGATCCAGGTGACGGCGCTCGATGGCACGGTCGAAAACGCCGTCGAAACGGAAAAATCGCTGCGGCTGCACAACCGTCATGTCCGCCAGCCCTTCGAGATCGTCGGCGGGCGTTACACCAAGCTGCGCGTGCGCGTGGCGGTGATTCAGCCCGGAGTCAACGACGATGAGCCGGGCGGCCTGTATTTCGATGTCCCGGTGACGGCTGACCCCGACGACGGCGATTCGGCGCTGGTGGCGTATGCGGCCAACGTGCTGATTCGGGCGGAATAGCCCGCCGACACGGCGCGACGCTGTACCAGCGGCTTTCATTCCGGCGGGCCGGGTGTCCAGCCAAACGGCACATCTTCCGGCAGCACGTTGATCGGCGCAATGGGTGACCCGGTGAGCAGCCGTTCATCGATGGGCGATTCGCTGATGCCGCGCCGCCGTTCGCGTGCCGAATTGCGGCGGCGCAGGTCGCCCGCATACAGCACAGCGGTAGTCGCCCCCGGCGGCGGGTCAAGCGCGATGCGCGCCGTCCCCCGCGCCAGCACGTCGATGGGCATGGGCGCGGCGCGGCTGAGGCCGAACCACGAGATCGGCGGAACCCCCCCCAGCAGGGTGAGCAGGCGGTTGAACAGCGGACGCGGCACGCCGCGCTGAAAGACCAGCGGCGCACGGATGATCGTCGCCCGCAGCCCGACGCGCTCCATGTACAGTTCGGCTTCGCGCTTGGCCTTCAGGTACTCCGCGCTGATCCAGGGCGCACGCGCCGCGCTGATCAGCACCATATGTGGCACGCCGCTGCTCACGCACATATTCGCCACGTTGCGGGCGGAAATCACGTTCAGCCATTCATACGTCAGCCCTTCGCGGGGGTTGGCGTGCATCCCGCCGACGGTGTGAATCACCACGCCATGCCCGCGCCCACGCCCTTTCAGGCTGGCGGCGTTCCACACATCCGCGACGAACCAGCGGGCGCGCTGCCCCAATGCGCCCAGCCTGTCCTCTGCGCCGGGGCGCACCAACAGCGTGACCTCTGCGCCTTCGGCCAGCAGCGCCGCCGCGATGTTATCGCCCAGAAATGTGCCGCCGCCCGTGACCAGCACGCGGCGCGGGTTGGGGATCGGCGTGGTGCCGGATGGCGAAGCAGACGTGAAAGCCGAAGCGTTACCCGAAGCGAAAGCCATAGGGATGGATGCCTGATGAAAACGTGCGATAAGCGGAAACATGGCGAGATTGTACGCCTGTTACGCGCATCGTGAAAGCGCCGACCTGCCCCGCTCATTTTCCTGGTTGTGCAAAACGCTCAATTTGTGCATAATACAGATGGATACGCAAAGGGTCGAAAATACCCGGAACGAAGTTGCAGCCGCCCCGGTGATTCGACCGAAGCGGCTGACGCGGCACAAACGCGGCTCACAAATTCACGCTCTGTACGGGCGATGTGGATGATGACAATTTATTGGGGTTCTTGCGGCGCGTCCTTCAACGATGCGACCACCGTCACCTAATCTGAGTGTTCTGTTTGCAGCCGTGCATCCTGGCGATGCGCCGCTGTCAACCCACTGACGCGCCCATTCCTAACGGATCTTCCCACAAACCGCAGGGTTGAACATGCGCCGCGATGTTCGTTCCGACGAGTCGCGGCTTTTTGCATGTCCACCAACAGGGACGGCCAGCGGGGGAGTATGGGCATCATCACAGCCCTTGAACTGCAAAAGCGCAACAAGAAGCGCGTGAACGTGTTCATCGACGACGAATTCAGTTTCAGCGTCTCGCTTGATGATGCGGCACGGCTGCGCAAAGGGCAAACCCTTTCCCCGGCGGAAATTGAAGCGCTGCGCGGCGATGCGGCGGTACAGCGGGCGGTCGATTCAGCGGCACGGCTGCTGACCACGCGCCCACGCAGCGAACACGAAATCCGCCAGAAGCTGACGGAAAAAGAAACCCCCCCGGTGGTCATCGACGCAGCAGTGGTCAGGCTAACGCAGCTTGGCTACATCGACGATCTGGCCTTCGCCCGTTTCTGGGTGCAGGAACGCAGCCTGCACAAGCCGCTCAGCCCGCAGGCGCTGCGCTATGAACTGCGCCAGAAGGGGATTGCAGATGCGATCATTCAGGAACTGCTGGAAGCAGTCGATCCTGATGAATCGGCAGTCCGTGCAGCGCACAGCCGTGCAGCGCGGCTGCGGGGTTCGACCCGCCGCGAGTTTCGAGAGAACCTCAGCGGCTTTTTGCTCCGGCGTGGGTTTCAGTACAGCGTGATCAAAGCAGCCCTGCGCCAGGTGATCGAAAACCTGGAAGCGGAAGATCCGCGCTTCTTCGCGCCCGATTCGGGCGAAGATGCGGCGGATGAATGAACGCACAGCCCAGACCCATGTAAGACCGATTGTTTAGCAGCAGGCACTACCCAACACACAGAAAGGAGAAGGCGGGAGATTCTCCAGCAGGTTACGGAGAGAAAACGCCGCACCACCTATGGACATCGTGGTTACCATCATCATCGCGGTCATCGCGGCGGTTGTGGGCGCGGGCGTGGGGGTCTATGGGCTGCTCAATGTCCAGCAGCGGCAGGGCAAGAACCGCCGCGACCTGGCCGAAGCGGAAGCAGCCCGGATCATCCAGCAGGCGAACGAAAAAGCAGCCGATGTGAGCCGCAGCGCGGATGAAAAATCCAAACTTGCGCTCGACGAAGTGAACGAAACCTCCCTGCGCCGCCGCCGCGAACTGGATAAAGAGGACGAGCGTTTGCAGCGCCGCCGGGAAGACCTGGACAAACGCTATGAACGCCTGGAACAGCGCGAACAGATGCTGAACAAGCGTCAAAGCCGTCTGGATAAGCAGCAGGCCGATTTGCAAAAGGTCGATGATGAATACAAGGCCGAACTTCAGCGCATCGCCGGGATGACGATGGATGAAGCGAAAGCCGAACTGCTCGTCAGCGCCGAACAGGAAGCGCGCAGCGACATGGCGCGCATCATCCGCCAGGTAGAAGCCGAAGCCAACGACATTGCCGATACCCGCGCCCGTGAGGTGATCTCGCTGGCGGTGCAGCGTTTGGCCAGCGAACACGTCAGCGAAATCAGCGTGAGCGTGGTCGAACTGCCCAGTGACGAAATGAAGGGGCGCATCATCGGGCGCAATGGCCGCAACATTCGCGCCTTTGAACTGGCGGCGGGCGTGGATGTGGTCGTCGATGACACGCCGGAAGCGATCACGATCAGCAGTTTCGACCCCGTGCGCCGCGAAGTGGCGAAGCGGGCGATGGCGAAACTGGTCGTCGATGGCCGCATTCACCCGGCGCGCATTGAAAAGCTGGTCGAAGATGCGCGCACCGAAGTCGAACAATCGATCCGCCAGGAAGGGGAGCGCGCCGCGTATGAAACCGGGCTGGTGGGGCTGCACCCGGAGATCATCAAGATGCTGGGGCGGCTGAAGTTCCGCACCAGCTACGGCCAGAACATGCACGCGCACGCCATCGAAACCGCGCACATCGCCGGGATGATTGCGGCGGAACTGGGCGCGGATGTGAACATCGCCAAGATGGGCGGGCTGCTGCACGACATCGGCAAGGCGATGGATCACGAAATCGAAGGCACGCACGCCATGATCGGCGCGGAGTTCATCAAGCGCTATGGGGTGAACCCGCGTGTCGTGAATGCCGTCGCCAGCCACCACCATGAAGTGGAACAGGAATTCGTCGAATCGTACATCGTCGAAGCGGCGGACGCGATCAGCGGGGCGCGGCCAGGGGCGCGGCGCGAAAGCCTGGATGCGTATGTGCGGCGCGTGCGCACGCTCGAAGAAATCGCCAACAGTTTCGATGGTGTGGAACAGAGCTATGCTTTGCAGGCCGGGCGCGAAGTGCGCATCATCGTCCGCCCGGATACGGTGGACGACCTGAGCGCGATCCGGCTCTCGCGGGATGTGGCGAAGAAGATCGAAGAAACCATGCAGTTCCCTGGGCAGATCAAAGTCCAGGTGATCCGCGAAACGCGGGCTGTGGAATACGCCCGTTAGCCAACGGGTGCGCGATGAATCAAAAACCGGGTCCGCGCGGACCCGGTTTTTTGTTGCACTTACTTTACGATGGCACGTAAATTTACGGGGAGACGGTCGCTTCGGGCGTGGCTTCCATGTCGGCCAGCAGTTCGCCGCTCACCGGGTCAACGCCGGTTTCGATGCTGCCGTCGATCAGCCCGGCCAGGATTTCTTCAACCTGAGCGGTCACGTCTTCGGGGACATCGGCATCATGCGCGGGCGCGAAGCCGATCCCTTCGTTCGCCACTTCCAGGACGTACATGCCCGTCTCGAAGGTGAAGCCTTCGCCCGTGACGAGCAGCTCGATCATCTGGTACACGCCGTTATCGACGCGCTTCAGGGCGCTGGTGATCAGGTTTTCCGCGCCTTCGGTTTCGCCTTCGCCAAACGTGGTGAAATATTCATCCTGGTCAACGCCGATCACGAGTGCGCCCGCCGTCGCCGCATAGCTGATCCCGCCCGAACCGGTGGGGCCGCCCGCGCCGAAGATCACGTCCGCGCCTTCACCGATCAACTGTTCCGCCGCTGCCGCACCACGATCCGGCGCGAGGAAGTCGTCGATGTAGATGCCGCGCACGTCAATATCGGGGTTGATGTAGCGTGCGCCCTGTTCATAGCCGTTGCGGAACTTGACCACCGGGGGGATAGCGATGCCATACACGCCGCCAATCGTGCCGCTTTCGGTCATCAGCGCGGCCATTGCGCCGACCAGGAAACCCGCCTGATCTTCACGGAACTGGATGCCGACGTAGTTGGGGAGCGGGGTCGCCACGAACTGGTCAACGCCGATGAAATACACATCGGGGTTGGCTTCGGCTGCCGCGAAGGTGGCATCCGCGATCAGGAAGCCGACGGTGACCACTGCGTCATATTCTTCATCAAGACACGTCTGAATGTTGGCGGCGTAATCGGTCTGCGCCTGGGTTTCAATGTAGCGCGATTCCAGACCCAGTTCGTCGGCGGCGCGCACCATGCCTTCAAACGCATACTGATTGAACGTGCCGTCATTCACGCGCCCCAGGTCGGTGACCAGGCAGACGGATTCGATCAGCGGGTCTTGCGCCGAAACGCTCATGAAAGGGACGACGAGCAGCGCGAGTGCGCAAATCACCAAAACGAAACGACGTTGCAGCATATTGGACTCTCCGTACATGGACAGCTTTGCGGCGAACAAAGCGTTGATTAAACGCTGGTTAAGGATTTTACCGCATCACGTTCCCATGCGTACAGGCTTTCCGCCAAAACCTTAATCTTGAACCTGAGCAGGTTTGACCGTTGCATTTTGCCGCGCCCTGGTTCAGTCGATCACCAGGTGGGCGAACACATCGATCCGGTACACCTGGCCTTCGACCAGCGCCCCGGTTGCGCTGACGTACTGCACCGGGACTCCCCCGGCCAGCCCGCCAAGCGCCTCCCGCACCTGCGTGTTGTAGTACGCATCCATATCGATGTACAGCGCGGGCGAAAACGTCGTGCTGACCGCCGCCCACCCTGCCTGTTCGACCAGCCGTTCCCCGCCGTTCAGCGCGTCGAGCGCCTGTTCGACGGCGGTTCCTGTCCCCAGGATGACCAGTCTATCGGCAGCGGCGGCGCTGAACACGCTTTCGCCATTCGGCGTTTCCAGCGTGTACACCGTCACCCCGTCGCGTTCGCTTTCGGTGAAGGCCGCTTCACCCAGGAAGGCTTCGGCGGCGCGGCGCAGTGAATCGCGCATCCCTTCCGGCGTTTCAGTCTGCGCGGCCACCAGCACATCGAACGATGCATTGATCACCGGGGTGGGATTGTTCGGGCGGGCGAGCAGCGCCAGCGCATAACTGCCGTTCAGCGGGTCGATCAGCTCGCGCTGGAGGTCGATCCCGGCGCGGTCGCGCATCACCGCCAGGAACGACGAGAGCGCACCCTGCACATCGGCGCTGGTGGGCGGCGTAATGGCCCCCATCTGTGCCGCCTGAGAAGCGGTGATCGGAAAGCCATCGAGCGCCAGCCCGGCGAACTGGTACAGCGGCAGGCCGATCAGGACATTTTGAACGGCGGCGCGCCCATCCGCGCCCGCGGCAGCCAGCATTGCACCGCGTGGGATCGCGTTCAGGACGGCAGGGTCGAAGGCCGGGGGTTCGGCAGGGACGGGTTCGCTCAGATACAGCGCCGCTGTGCCTGTCAGCGTGGACAGGTTCGCCCCGGTGAACGCATACGTGAGCGCCGCGCCAATGGCATCGACTTCCCTGCCGATCAGCGCGGAGTCGAGCGCGCCATCCGCACGCACCGCCCGGATGGCTGCGCTGTACGTATTCAGAATCAGCCCGCCGATCTGCGGATCGGTGCTGGTGATCACGGGAATCGCCGCCCGTGCCGCCGCGCCGCGCACATAGGCATACACCGTGTGATCAGCGGGGAGCGCGACCGTCACCGCTTGGTATGCGAGATCGGCGGCGGTCGTCTCGCCATTGGCATGGGCATTCAAGACCGCTTGAACGCCGTCGCCCGTACCGATCAGCACCGCGCCGGGGACGAACGCAATCGCGGCGCGCTCGTTTTCGTACAGCGATACCCCGCCAACGGTGCGCGGCGGCGTGTCCGCGCCGATCATGCTGCGCAGCGCGGCGACAGCGGCGAACGAATCGGACGCGGACACGATCAGCACCACGTCGCCGGGAATCGCCGTGAGCGATGGCGACAGACGACGATACGCGATCACGATCTCGCCATCCGCCCACGACAGCACATTATCGGTGAACGTGCCGCCGCCGATTCCGAACGTTTCGAAGGCGAAATAGCCCTCAAAACTGTTATCCTGCGGCGGCGGAATGCGCGACGGCTGGAAATAGCTCGCCATCACGCGGAGAATGTTGATCCCTTGCAGCGCCTCAAATGGGTCTGGCGCGCTGATGCGGATGAAGCCGTCGAAATCGGCGGGAACCCAGGCGATCAGCGGGGAGTCGGCGGCATCCTGTGCCGCAAGCGGCGCGGCGGCCAGCACGAACAGCAGACAAAACAGTGAAAACAGGCGGATACGGCTCATCGAAGGCTCTCGGAATGGCTCGGAAGTGCCTTCTATTATGCCGTATTTCGCCCTCAAAAGATGAGAAGCTGTACAGCATACCGGAATGCTTCAGCCCGGTACGCTGCACATGCAATCAGGAATCGGCTTCACGCGCCAACGTCGCGGCGCTGAAACCCGATCATGCCAATACCCACGCCAACGGCGGTGGCAAGCGCCGGCAGCAGCAGCGCTCCCCACTGGACATTCCCGTTGAAAATGGCGGCGCTGTCCAGGTGGCTGAAGTACGAGAGCGGGCGCAGCGTCGCCAGGATCGAATCGGTGACCGCCCCGCCGAGCGTGTTCAGGAAATAGCTGCCGACCACGAATGCCGCCACCAGGCCAAGCGCCAGCCCGCGACTGCGCAGCAGCCCGGTGAACAGCGCCGCCGCGCCCATCACGATCCACGTCTGCGGCACCATGCCGAAGGTAGCGACCGCCAGTTCACCCATGTCGATCTGCGCGGCGATTTCCGGCACCATGAGCAGACCGGCCCACACCCACGCGAACAACAGCGCGACCACGCCGACGATCAGCACGGCATAGGCCAGCGCTTTTTCCAGCAGCACGCGCCAGCGCGGGACGGGCGCGCTCAGCAGCATATCCAGGATGCCGCGATCTTCTTCATTGGCGACGATGTTCATGCCGACACTGCCGCCGTAGATCGCCAGCACCAGCGGGAAGAACGCGAACAGTTGCAGCGCCAGGTAACCTTCCGGTGTGGCCATGAACTGGATGTCGGTCACGCCGAACATCTGCATCATCAGAGGCGGCATGGTTTCGAGCAGCCCGGCGATCTGCTGGATCGATTCGACGTTCGGCACGGCGATCACGTTCAGCCAGGCCAGAAACCCCAGGCCGATTCCCCACCACAGCATCCCGCGCCAGCCCCGGCGCAGCGTTTCCGTAAAGATCACCCCATTCATCGTACCGCCTCCTTGTGAGCGCCGCTGAGGGCGCTGTTGTGCGGTGCCTGGCCGTTCTCCCGGCCTTCGGCGGCGGGCGCATCGCCATAGAACGTGAGGAAGATTTCTTCCAGCGTGGGTTCGTGCAGCCGCAGGTCTTCGACATAGTACGGCGCGAATGCCCGCAGCAGCGGGTCGATGTCGCCCCGGTACTGGAACTGGGCGGCACTGCCGTCGATGCGCACGTCCGATGCGCCAGGCAGCCCCGCGAACAGCTCCGCCGGGATCGGTTCGCGCAGCCGCAGCGAGACATAACGCACATGCGCATGAGTCAGGCTGTCCACGCGGGCGACTTCTTGCAGTTGGCCGTGCCGCAGAATCGCCACCCGGTCGCAGATCGCCTGCACTTCGCCCAGCACATGTGACGAGAGGAACACCGTCTGCCCGTTGGCTTTCGCTTCCATCACCAGTTGGTTGAACGTCTGCTGCATGAGCGGGTCAAGGCCGCTGGAGGGTTCGTCCAGGATGAGCAGTTCCGGCTTGTGCATGAAGGCCAGAATCAAACCGAGCTTGCGCTTGTTCCCGGTCGAAAAACTTTTGACGCGCTTGTTGAAATCGAACGCCAGCCGTTCGCCCAACTGGCGCGCAAAGCCAATATCGCCCAGGCCGCGCAGCCGTGCCATGTAGCGCACCACGTCCAGCGCGGTGAGATGGTTCCAGAGGTTGAGTTCTGCGGGCAGGTAACCGATCCGCGCCCGCACCGCTTCACTGTCGGCGGTCGCATCCAGCCCGAACAGGGCAGCCCGCCCACTGGTGGGGCGAATCAAATCGAGCAGCAGGCGGATCGTCGTGGTCTTGCCCGCGCCGTTCGGCCCAAGATAGCCGAACACTTCCCCCTGCTCGACGTTCAGATCGAGCGAATCGAGCGCTTTTTTGCTCCCGCTGTAAACTTTCGTCAGCTTTTCCGTCGTGATGATATCGCTTGCAGTGCGGCGGGATAGGGTCATGATGATGCGTTCCCCTTTGATAACCCTTAAACCGATCCAAACCATAAGTCGGTTCGGTGGTTTGCTGCCCCCTAAAGCTTAGGGGCTAAACCCTCCCAGTCTTTTGGGGGTGGCGGCGAAGTGCATCAGGGCTTACAACTGGCAGTATGATGTGAAACGTAATCAGGATGGGAACCCTTCATGAACCAGATGGCACGCTTTTCAACCGCGGCGCGGCAGGTCTTGGCGACCGCGCAGGAACACGCCCAAACGCTGAACGATGGCACGATTCGGCTGCATCATGTCCTGCTGGCGCTGCTGGAACAGGCCAGCGATACCGTGACAGCGCGGGCGCTGGCCGCCAGCAGCCTGACGTTCGACGCAGCCTATGATCTGATCGCAAAACTTCCGGTGATCATCCCGTTGGACGGGCAGCCGCAGCTTTCCGAACGGGTGAAAGCGGTGGTGGAAAGCGCGGTGCGCGACGCGGCACGCCCGAAAAATGCGCCCATCGAAGCCGATCATCTGCTGCGCGGGCTGCTGGATGTGCAGGATAAGAACCTGTTCGACCTGCTGTCAGCCCTGGGAACCACCCCGGAAATCGTCCTGACGCATCTGAACCGCCTGACCGGGGAAGTGGGCAGCTTCCCCACCGAAGCGCAGACCACCGCCGAAGCCCCGGTCGAACAGCCGCCTGCCGATATTCTGAGCGTCGCCAGTAGTGCGGCGAGCGTCGCCAGTAGCGCGGCGAGCGTCGCCAGTAGTGCGGCGGGGACGACTGACCCGGAAAATACGCCCGATGACGACGCGCCATCGCCGCTTGAGTCGTTCGCGCAAAGCCTGCTCACCCGCAGCGAAAGTCGTTCCCCCGTCAGCGCTGGCGATGATGACAGCGGCTACGCCGACCGCACGATTCGGCTGGAGATCACCGCATCGGGCATGATTGAGCCGGGCAACTGGATCGCGCAGTTCCCGCTGCATGTGCTGATGGAGCAGTACACACGCGGGGAAGAAGGGCGCATCCGCCTGGTGATGGAAAACCTGCAAATCGAGATCAGTTTCGAGTAGCGCGGGCGCGATCCGGTGGTCATCAAGGGCGCGGTGTGGTCTAATGGGCGGCTGTATACAAAAGGCTGTCCTTCATGACTTCACTTCCCCCTATCGAACGTTTCACCGCGAACACGGGCGCGGTCATTTACCGCATCCCGGTCGAAGCCTTTCCCGGGTTCATTGCGTACTGCTACGTCCTGCTGAACGCGGGCATCCCGACGCTGATCGATACCGGATCGGGCATTGGCAGCAGCACGGCTCAGTTGATCAAAGGCATCGAAGCGCTGCGCGACGACTTCAGCGAATCGGTGGCGCTGGCCGACCTGAAGCGCATCATCATCACACATGGGCATATCGATCATTTCGGCGGGCTGGCGCATCTGCACGAACGCACGGGCGCACAGGTCGCCGTGCATCAACTGGATCGGCGGGTGCTGACCAACTATGAAGAACGGGTGATCGTCGCCACCAAAGACCTGCGCGTGTACCTGGAACGGGCGGGCGTGAAAGCGCATCTGCGCGAAAACCTGATGCTGATGTACGGGTTCGCCAAGAAGGAATTCCGGTCGGTGCCGGTCGATGTCGCGCTCGATGATGGCATGGTGCTGGATACCATGACGTTCCTGCACACGCCGGGGCATTGTCCGGGGCAGGTGTGCATCATCATCGGGGATGTGCTGATCAGCGCGGATCACATCCTGGCGCAGACCACGCCGCATCAATCGCCGGAGAGCATCACCCACTACACTGGGTTGGGGCATTATCTCGATTCGCTCAAGGTGGTGTCGCGGGTGGGCGGGCTGCGGCTGGCGTTGGGCGGGCATGAAGCGCCGATCCACGATGTGTACGGGCGCATCGGCGCAATCCGCGACAGCCACATGCGCAAGCTGGATCGGGTGATCGAGACGATCCGCACCGCCGCGAAACCCTGCTCGATCAGCGATATTTCCAAAGCGATGTACCCCGAACGCGGCGGCTACGATGTGCTGCTGGCACTGGAAGAAGTGGGCGCGCACGTCGAATACCTGTACGAACATGGAATGCTCGAAGTGAGCAACCTGGCCGAAGTCGAAGCCCGCGATAACCCGGCGCTGCTCTACGGGCTGGCATGAACGCATCGCTGACCGTGCCACACCTGCCTCACAGCGCTCGCTGGATAGCCTTCGCGTATGGCGCGCTGGTGTTCATCTGGCTGAGCCTGGAAGATAATGCCGTGTTCAGCGTCGCGCTGATTGGCCTGGGCGGGGCGGGCTTGGTGGGCGTGCGCGGCTTTTTACGGCAGTTCGGCGGGAAAACCCTCCCGGCGGCAGCCTTCGGGATCGGCCTGGCCGTCACTGGGGCGGGCATCGGGGTTGGCGGGGCAGTGGGCGCGGCGGCACTGATGCTGCTTAAGACCGGGCTGCACAGCCATCTTTTCCCGGATTACCCGGCGGGCGTGATGATCGCCATGCTGATGCGCGCCCCCGCCTGGGGATCGGCAGGGGCGCTGTGCGGAATCAGCGCGGCGTGCTGGCTGCTGGGTGGGCTGCCGAAAGCTCCGCCGTCGTGATGGGTTCGCCGGAACGGGCGAAGCGAAACACATGCGATTCATACGGTTCCAGGTCGATGAACAGGCCGTCCTGGGTCAGTTCGCCGCCATGCCGGGTATATTCGGCTCCGTCGGTCACATCGTACAAGCGCCAGGTCATGCCGTCCAGCCAGCGCCACGCATCCAACCGAATGCGCCCGAACGAACGCTGCCCGGTCAGGTTGACGACGATCAGCCGAAAGCCCTGGCCATGAATGTACCAGCCATACGCCAGCAGATTATGGTGCGATGGATCGCCCCCGCCGGACGAGTTGACATGGAACAGAAAAAAGTTCCCTTCATGGTACAGCGGGTGGCGCACTTCGCGCAGCAGCCGCTGATAGTACAGCTCCAGGCCGGGGTGCAGTGGTTCATCCGGCCAGCGCTTGATCTGCACGGGCAGCTTGACAGTGCGCCCGCTCAACTGGCCTTCATGGAGCAGGGTCGCGCCGGGCAGCGTGGTGATGAGCGTGGCCGCCGGAAAACTGCGCTTCGGTCCCAACGTGCTGTAAGCGCGGGGTTCGTCGTGGTTTTCGATGAAGCGGATCATGTGGCGCTGGTAGTCCATCGCCGCCAGTAAATGCTGGCGGATCTGGGCGACTTCCCCGCGCACGATCCGGTCATAGAACG
The DNA here is from genome assembly GCA_033764035.1 of bacterium. GTDB lineage: Bacteria > Chloroflexota > Anaerolineae > Aggregatilineales > Phototrophicaceae > Flexifilum. The sequence goes on along the minus strand of JANRJJ010000009.1, from coordinate 11,110 downwards.
TCTTGTCGTAGGCGTAATCGAACCCCTGCTGGATCGTCTCGTACTCTTTATCCCAGTACACTTCCGCGATGAACAGAAAATCGGGGTGCTGCGCCTTGACGTTGGGTATCACCTCACGCCAGAACTCGGTTCCGGGTTTGTGAGTAAGGTACCCGTACCATGTAGAGGCAAAAATATCGTTGAACATCAGCATCGCCATATCGCAGCGCACGCCGTCGCACTGCGCGGCAATATCGAGCAGCGTCCGCACGACTTCGGCGCGCAATTCGGGGTGGAAGGCGTTCACCTGAACGGTATCTTCCCAGCCAGGAAAGTTCGGGTCTTTGCCATGCGCGAAAATGCGGTCGCCGCTGAGCGTAGCGGCCTTGAAGAAATCGCTTTTGCGCGTCTCCAGGTCGCCGGGCCGCCCCTGGATCAGCCATTCGGGATGGGTGATCGTCCAGTCATGATCGGCGGCCAGATGATTCGGGACATAATCCAGGATCAGACGCAGGCCGCGTGCGGCCAGGCGTGTCCGCAGCGCGGCCAGCGCCGAACGCCCGCCCAGGCCATCATCGACGCGGTAATCATAAATGGCATACGCCGACCCGATGATGTCATCATCGGTCAGGTCTGGCAGGGCGGCGCGGTACTGCTGTTTGTAGCGCTGGGCATTGCGCCGCCCGAACGGGCTGCGCTGCCAGATGCCCATCAGCCAGATGGCATCCACGCCGGGGCGCGCCAGTTGATCGAGTGCGGAATCGGGGATCGACCCCAGGTCGATGGGGCGGCCATAGGTACGGGTCAGGTCGGTCACCCACACCCAGGTATTGACTTGGTAAACGACTTGCTTGCCAGAATAAGAGGGCATCAGAAAATCTTTCAGTGGACTATGCGCGGACTTCGTTTCCCAGTGCGAAGGGACTTCCGCCTGCCGTGTCGGGAATTGTGCATCATCTTTGCACAACGATACTAATGTGTGTAGGGGCTTTTTGCCAGCACATCGACGCGGTAGGGTGTTCGTTGTGCGTGTTCATTCGACAAAGCGACTCTACGCGGTCATAATGGTGAAAATTCGGGGAGCTTTTTGGGGAGAAAGTTGCATGGTGGACGGCTATTTTTTGACCCCGGCAGATGCGCCACAGGTAGAGATGCGCCCAGGCGTTCACCGCCGCACGATGGGCGTGACCGATGAAGTGATGCTGTGCGAATTTTTCCTGATTCGTGATGCGCTCGTACCCACGCACAGCCACATGAACGATCAGGTTGGGTATGTGGTCTATGGCAGCCTGGAGCTGACGATTGCCGATACAGTACGGGTGCTGCAACCCGGCGACAGCTATGCCATCCCCGGCGGCATCATCCACAGCGCCCGCGCCCTGGTCGATACGCTGCTGATCGATTCGTTTTCGCCGCCGCGTGACGATTACCGCACCGAAGCGCGCTGAGGGGTGAAAACGCCCGAACGATGCACGATTCACGCATTTTCGGCTACAATCTAACAAGCAGGGCAGTGCAGCCCAGTTTCGATGGCTTTTGGTAGAAAAGCACGATAAGCCTATGGAAGATTACTCGAACCGGCACAGAGGCGGCGGCGCACGGACGCGGCATGAAGCGCGTAAAGCGCGGCGGCAGCCGATGGTGCGCCCGCTTGACGCGAACACGGAACGCCCGCCCCGTTCGATGGTGAACCCCGCGCCCGCCGCTGAAACGCAGCCCGTAAACAGCCCGGCCACCCGGCGCAACCCCCGTGTGGAAATGGCGGAAACGCTCCCGCCGCCGCGTTCCAGCCCCGCCGCCCAGAACGCCGCCCGCGCAGCCCTGCACGCGGCACGCGCCGTCGAAAATGTCGATTGGCGCGGGATGCGGCGCGGCAGTGAACGCGCTGTCCTGGTTGCCCGCGATGGCGTATGGTATGCGCGCAACAATCCGCGCCTGCTGTTCAGCGTTATCGGCGCGCTGGTGCTGGTCTTTGCGCTGTGGACGCTGTTCCATATCGGCGGGTCGCGGCTGTTCCCTGGCGTGTCCACCATGGGGCTGAGCATGGGCAGCCTGACCACCGAAGAAGCCATCGCCGCGCTGCAAACGTACTGGAATCGCGATCTGCGCATCACGCTGCGCGACCAGGAACGGACGTGGGAAGTCACCCCGGCGGAGTTCGGGCTGCGGCTGAACGCCCGCGCCACCGTCGAAGATATGCGCGAAGTGGGCATGGCCGGGATTCCGTTCGGCTTCAACGTGCTGCCCACCGTCGAAATGGATGTGCTGACCACGCAGAACAAGCTGCTTGACCTAAGCGAACAGGCGCAGATTCAGCCGTACAACGCGGGCTACCGCTGGGAAGGCGATATCCTGGTCGGCGTGGAAGGCACGGACGGGCGCTTTCTCGATGTATCTGGCACGCTGAACGCGCTCCAAGAAGACCTGCCCTTCATCGTTTCGGCGCGGACAATGGACATGCTGATGACCACCATCCCGCCCGAAGTCGTCGATCCCGAACCGTTCATGGACGATGTGCGCGCCCTGGTCGCCAATACCTTCGTGCTGAACGGCTATGACCCGTTCACGAATGATACCTGGGCGTGGGCGACCGACCGCACCACGTTCATCAACTGGCTGGAGGCCGGAACCGAATCGCTCACGCTGCGCGAAGAAGCGTTCGCGCCGTTCGTCGCCCAGCAGACCGAAGTGCTTCAGCGTGACAGCCCGCTGCGCTACCTGGAACCGACCGAGACGATCACGGCGGTGCGCGATGCAATTCGCACCCGGCAAAGCACGGTCAATCTGCGCGTGCGCTACCAGCCGACCACCTATGAAGTGCAGCCGGGCGATTCGGGCTACCGCATTGCCGAACGCACGGGCGTACCGTTCTTCGCGGTGCTGGATGCCAACTTCGGCAACGATCTTTCCGAACTGTATCCCGGCCAGGTGATCAACCTGCCCTCCCGCGATATGACTCTGCCCGCGCCGATCCTGGCGAACAAGCGGATCGTGGTCGATATTGATACGCAGTCGATGGTCGCGTTCGAGGGCAACAACGTCGTGTTCGCCTGGCTGATCAGCACGGGCATGTCCTACGCCCCCACATCGCCGGGCGTGTACCAGATTTTGAGCCATGTCGATCTGGCGACGGGCAGCAGCTATGAATTGTGTACGGCGGATACGTGCGGCACCTGGGATATGTACTGGTTCATGGGCATTTATGAAGTCGTGCCGGGACTGGTGAACGGCTTTCATGGCGCGGTCGTGCTGCCCAACGGGTCGTACCTGGGCGGCGGCAACGTCGGTCGTCCGTTCACGTATGGCTGTGTGATGAGCGAAAACGGCAACGCCGAACTACTCTACTACTGGGCGGAAGAAGGCACGCTGGTCGAAATCATTTCCAGCACCTACCCGCCCCAAAGCGACCTGGCGCGGCGCGTGCGCGATGGCACCTGGCGCGATCTGCCGCGCATCACGCCCGGTTCGACCACCCCGACCGCCGTCGATGATGTCGCCAGCAGCATTCAGTTGTGAGGACGTGTGCCGTCATAGGGCGGCACACGATGCCATACATTTGTGCAGCTTATCCAAAATGAGTCGGGGATGAGTTAAATCTTCTTGACAGCCGCCGCAATATCCGTTAGAGTGGAAGCATAGTCAAAATTACATATGCGGTGGGCGGGTAATAAATTTACTCAAAAATCTTATCCGATCAGCCCAACGCATCAAAACAAGGAACGCTCCGCTTTTCACGGAGCGTTTTTGTTTGCCTGCTCACCCACAGCGTCACGCGGTGACGTGTCACACGGTGACGGTGCTTTCGGCGTTATTGGCGGGCATGGCAGCGGCGGTTTCGCGGGGGAAACGCATCACGCGGAAGGTTTCGGCGTACTTCACGCCGATCTGCGCGCCAGCGGCGGAATCCCACTGTTCGATCATCGGGCGGATGTCGTCACCGATCTGCGAACGGTGGCACAGCAGCGATGCTATCTTGGTTTCAAACACGTCACTGATGTCCACTGCCACGCTGCCCGTCCCGGCGATGGTCAGGTACAGTTCGGTCACATCGTGGGGTTCATACCCTTCCGCCAGCAGTTCGGGGAAGATCGGGCGCGTCCCCGCGCTGGGAAAGACCGCGTACAGCGCAGCTTCGCCAGCGGCGCGGTGATCCGGGTGGTTGATGTAGTAAAAGCCGTGTTCGTCGTCCTGCACCAGCACCGTCGTCGGATCCATGATCATCACCCGGTACGGTTTGATCTCGCGGATCAGCCGGGTCAGGTCGCGCCGCAGTTCAAGCGTGGGTTGCAGCGTGCCATCCTGGTAGCCCAAAAAGCGAATATCGGTCACGCCGACCAGCGCGCCCGCTTCGGTTTGTTCGCGGCGGCGGGTGGCGATCAACTGCGCCAGGTCTTCATCGGGTTTGTTGCTGCCCGCGCTGCCATCGGTCACGATGCAGTAGGTGACGCGGTGGCCTGCCGCCGTCCAGCGGGCGATGCTGCCCGCCGCGCCGAACTCGATGTCGTCCGGGTGGGCGACGATCACCAGCATGTTGACGGGCGCATCCAGTGGAGCTTCCATTTTGAGGGGCATCGTTTCGATTCCTTGCATCATCGCTAGTTTGAATTCAGACAGAATGCACAGCCCGTCCCTTACGGGGCAGCGTTGCCGGTCTTTTTCTGGATCATCTGCACTTCCTGCCTGACGTACACGCGCACCTGTTCCGGGATGTCGTGATGCACATGCGTGCCGGGGCCAATCTCAGCATCCCGCCCGATCTTGACCCCCGGCATGGTCATCACATCCACACCTACAAAGGCATTTTCCCCGATGACCGCGCCGAATTTATCGCGGCCACTGTTCACCTTCTGGCCTTTGATCATGCTTGGCACAGGCCCGCGATCAATGCGCAGGTTGGCGGTCGTGCAGCCCGCTGAAAAATTGACCCGGCTCATCAGCACCGAATCCAGGACACGGCAGGCGTGCATCGAGACATGATCCGCGACATAGCTGCGGGCGATTTCGGTCGTGAATCCCACTTCGCAGCGGCTGAGAACCATCGAAGCACGCACCAGCGCGTTGTTGCCGATGATCGTCCCCGCACCGATGTAGGCCGGACCGACGACCGCTGCCCCCGGAAATACCTTGACGTTCTCGCCAATGTACACATCGCCCACCAGCGATGCGGTGTGAGCGATGAAGGCGCTTTCCGCGACATGCTGGCCTTTGATGCGGGTCAGAAAGTAGTGCATCACATCCAGCACATGCCAGGGGTATTTGAGCGCCGTCCAGTCCCCGCGATAGCGCACCACCTGAAACGGGTGATCCGGCATCAGCGCAGCCATCGCCCGTTCGTAGTGATCGTCCGTCGGGGTGTCTTTGGCGTATTCGGCGCGCACCGCTTCGATCAGCCGTGAAGCGTCGGCATGAATATGCGCCACAATCGTGACCAGATTGCTCGGCTGCTGGCCTGCACCTGGTTTTTCGATGATCGCGCTGATGCGTCCGTCATCCCCGACGATCAGATAACCGCCGGGAAAATAGCCATCATGTTCATACCCCGCGATGTACGAACGCGCCGGGTTCGCCCGGTGCGCGGCCAGCATGTCGCTGTGCAGCGCGTCGTCGGTCACATCATGCACCTGGGTGATGTAGATCGGCTGCCCCGCCGGGCTGGGGATGGCATGGGCGGCGCTCAGCACGGCATCGCCCATGCCTTTTGGCTCGCGCTGGATGGCAATGCGCACGTTCAGCCCGGCCATGTCACCGATCAACGCCCGCAGATCGGTTTCGTTGTCCGGGCTGCCGACGACGACCGCATCGGTGAAGCCGAGCGCCTGGTAGCGGCGCAGTTGGTTGATCAGCAGCGGTTCGGTGCCGAAGCGCAGCAGCGATTTTTCACGTACAGGCCACATGCGCGATGATGCGCCGCCTGCCAGGATGATCAGGATGGGGGTCATAACAGCCTTCCGAAATAAGGGACGAAGCACGCGCCGTCCGCCTGTTCATGGGGCTGATTGTAACGCACAACGGGAAAACAGCATCGCTGAGGCCGTCTCAGCCAGTGCTGAGGCCGTCTTAGCCAGTGCTGGACGGGGCAGCCATGCGGGGCAGCCGAAAGTAAATGGTCGTGCCGTGTTCGGGTTCACTGTGCGCCCAGATGGTGCCGCCGTGCGCTTCAATGAAGCGGCGGGCAATGGCCAAGCCTAATCCGGCATGACGGGGGTGTCCGGTCGTATCGCGCCGCGCTTTATCGCCGCGATAGAAAAGGTCGAAAATGTGGGCGACTTCTGTTTGTGGAATGACAGCGCCAGAGTTATGGACATGCACCACGACATCGCCCGCATCGCTGCGGGCGGCGACGCGAATTTCACCCCCAGAGTCGGTGTACTGAAAGGCATTATCGACCAGGTTGTTCAAGACCCGCTGAATTTTGTCGGTCGCCATCCACACCGGGTCGATGGCCGGGTCGTGCATTTCCATGCTGAAGCGGATATTGTGCCGGGCGGCGCGGGCGGATACCCCCCCTACCATCGATGACAGCAGGTCGCGCAGGGATGCTTTTTGCACGTTCAGGGTGAACTGCCCGGCATCGAACAAGGCGAGTTCAAACATATCGTCGATCAACTGTCCCAGGGCGATGATCTCGCGGTTCATATCGGCAGCGTAGAGCGCCGCCTGCTGCGGGTCAGTGATCATACCGTCCATCAGCGCTTCATTCATGATGCGCAGTGAGGTGAGCGGGGTACGCAAATCGTGCGATACCCACGCGACCAGGTCGCGGCGAATCTGTTCCATCTGCTGTTTTTTCAGGTCGGCTTCGCGCAGTTTCGCGGCCATTTTGTTGAAGGACTGGGCGAGCGCGGCCAATTCGTCATTCCCGAACAATGGCAGCCGTGTATCAAAATCGGGGTCGTCCCCCAGGTGGTCAAGCGCACGTATGATGCGCTGCACTTCCGCAGTCAGCACCCGCGAATGCAGGATACCGAGCAGGATGGCGACGAACGCCGCAAAAATGAGCAGGGATGTGATGAGGACGGTATCGCTTTCGGCCAGGATCATCGTGAACGCGATGGCGGAGACGTTGACGAACAGGATCACGAAAATCAGCACGATGTTGACGAGCAGCGACAGATGCAGACCGTGCAGCAGCCGAATCGCGCCGCGCAGGTACAGGCGGTAGCCGATCCAAAGGCTCAGCGCGCCCGTGCCGAACATAAGGCCGATCAGGAACAGCAGGCGATCCGGCGGTGTGCCTAAGATCGCGCTGATCAAGGCTGCGCCAGCCGCCGCGCTGACCAGCCCCAGAACCAGCGTGCGCAGGTTGTATGATGTGTCGGTAGATGCAGTCACGACTCAATCCATCTCGAATTTGTAGCCCACGCCCCACACCGTCTGTAAAAAAACCGGATGTTCGGGGTCTGCCTCAATTTTTTCACGCAGACGGTAAATATGCGATGTGACGACGCTGCGGTCAACATCGCTGGCGTTCGCCCAGATGGCCGCCAGAATTTGTTCATGGGTAAAGACCTGGTTCGGGTGGCTGACGAGAAAAAACAGCAGGTCAAAATCGATTTTGGTCAGCGCAATCGACTGCCCGCGTTGGGTAAGCGTCCGGCTGAGCGGGTTGATCTGAAAATCGGCAAACGAAAGCGGTGCGGCTGTCGCTGACGCGCTGGCGGTGCGGCGCAGCACCGCCTTGACCCGCGCGACCAGTTCGCGCGGGCTGAATGGCTTGACCACATAATCATCTGCGCCCAGTTCCAGCCCCCATACCCGGTCGATTTCGTCGCGGCGGGCGGTGAGCAGGATGATCGGAATGTGCGTCCGTTCAACCAGCGGATGCGCCGGATCATGTGGGTCACGAAGAATTTGTGTCATGGCGAACCCGTCGATTTCGGGCAGCATGACATCCAGAACGATCAGATCGGGCGGGGTTTGCCGAATGAGCGCGAGCGCCTGACGACCGCTTTCCGCATCGGCAACGCGAAAATCGGCGCGCTCCAGGTAATTACGCATGACTTCCCGCACGCGGCGTTCATCATCCACCACCAAAATCAAAGGCCGAGCGTGCGCAGAGGATGGGTACGTAACCATTGCGGAATGTTTCCTGCCCTCCAACGGGCGCAAAGCACAGCCTACCGAACCGAAATGGAGTCCTGAACGGGAAATGCTTTTCGATCCATGATAAAGGCAAATACCCACAGGATGATGCCCAGAATCGCCAGCAGCACATCCGATTCCCCTAAGGCGATGTGCGCGCAAAACGCCAGCAGCAGATCGTACAGGAAGCCCGCAAATGCGAAGTCCTTCAGCGTCCTTGACCGATTGTGCAGGATGGCGATTACGCCCAGTATTTTGGCAATGGCGTTGAAAAATATTGCCCACATGGGAAATCCAAGCCGTGCGTAGGAGGCGTATGATCCTTCCAGATCGAACAGTGTCAGCCCAATTGAGGCGACGAAAAGCAGGATGAACAGCGTGGTCGCCAGCCAATACAGCCGCACGGTCAGCGGCGATGCCTGAACGATCAGGTTAGGACGCAGCAGGTTGAGCATGAATGCACCTTTATCCACTTCACTTCTTCACTGCCTGCCAGCATAGGCGGGGATTGTGGCGCAATTCTCCCGGTTATATGAGCAGAGCATGAACGCGGGTACGGTTCTGTGCAGTTGGTTTTGTGCCTGCCCTGCCTGAATTGGACTTACATGGACTTACACCACGTGCTGTCGCTCCAATACCCTACCGATCAATCGATCAAGACTCATGCGGGCGGCAGCGTTCGCTTGAAAAACATGAAGGAAAGCGATCATGGAAGCGATGAACGGCAGCAGTGGACACGCCAACGGGGCGAACGGCAGCGGGGAAACCGGGACATTCGCCCTCAAGAAGGGACTGGCACAGATGCTCAAGGGTGGGGTGATCATGGATGTGGTCACGCCGGATCAGGCCAGAATCGCCGAAGATGCAGGCGCAGCGGCGGTCATGGCGCTGGAGCGCATCCCGGCGGATATTCGTGCGCACGGCGGCGTAGCCCGCATGAGCGACCCGGACATGATCGACGGGATCATGAAAGCGGTGTCGATCCCGGTGATGGCGAAAGCGCGCATCGGCCATTTTGTGGAAGCGCAGATTCTCGAAGCCATCGGCATCGATTACATCGACGAAAGCGAAGTGCTGACCCCGGCGGATGAAGAACATCACATCAACAAGCACAAGTTCAAAGTGCCGTTCGTGTGTGGGTGCCGCAACCTGGGCGAAGCGCTGCGCCGTATCAGCGAAGGGGCGGCGATGATCCGCACCAAAGGCGAAGCCGGGACGGGCGATGTGGTGGAAGCGGTGCGCCATGCCCGCGCCGTGAACAGCGAAATTCGCCGCCTGACGACGATGGATGAGAACGAACTGTTCACCTATGCCAAGAACATCCAGGCTCCGTATGACCTGGTGAAGGAAACGGCGCAGTTGGGGCGGCTGCCGGTGGTGAACTTTGCGGCGGGCGGCGTGGCAACCCCGGCGGATGCGGCGCTGATGATGCAGTTGGGGGTTGATGGCGTGTTCGTGGGGTCGGGCATCTTCAAGAGCGGCGACCCGGCTAAGCGCGCCAAAGCGATTGTGGAAGCGACCACGCATTTCAACAACCCGGACGTGCTGGCGCAGGTCAGCCGGGGGTTGGGTGAGGCGATGGTGGGCATCAATGTGAGCAGTATGCCCGACGCGCAGAAGATCGCCCAACGCGGGTGGTAAGGTCGATTAAGCGTAGCGGACTTGCCGCCGTTTTACTTCCACTGCGCCTTGAATTTCACCGTCGAGCAGCACAAGGCGGCGCTTACCCATCAATCGGTGCAGTGTCTGATTAATGGTGCGGGTTAGCAAGCGGCTAACCATTGATAGGCTTTAAGTCGCAGCTTTGACCGATGCTCCACACCCCATATGATGGAGCATCGGTACAGCAGATGCTAAAAGATATTTCTGACTACCATAAGCGCGAGAACACCAAACCAGACGAGAACTGCCAGAATCGAGACGCCCGTAGGTTGATTAGCTAACCATCCACTGCCGATTGCCCATGCGGCGACAATCGCCATGCCAATAATTTGCCCTGCAAGTGCTTTCGCTCTTTTGTTGCTCATCGAAGCCTCGTTGAATAAATACGTAGGAAGAGGTCGATCAGCCAGCCGTGACCGCTCGGTAATTCGTATCCAGCGCGTCATTGAGCGCCAGCAGCGCGGCGATGCGGCGGGCGATGTGCATGAACTCGCGTGCTTCCTCTGCCTTGAGCGGGCGACCGAGAACGGCGGTTTCGCGGTAGCTCAACCACTTCTTGAGCACCTGATACCCGCCGAGCGTGTACTCCCACACTGCGGGAGGAATGCCTTTCCAGTAGGTTGATGCGTTCAGGTACACGTCGATCAGTCCATCGGCTTCGACGGCGCGACCGCGACCGGGCATAACCGCGCTTCCTGAGCCGAAATACCCCCAATTGACGTTGATCGTGAAATCAGGTGCGCCGTCGTTCGTGGTCAGCATCCCAACCGAGTGCAGTTCGGGACGCGGATCACCTTGAGTCACACCGGGGACAAAGGTTTCGACATCGAGCAGCGCGGCGACCTGCCGACCGAGCGCCGCCGATGCTTCGAGCGCCTCCCGTGTTTTTGGCAGCGGCACACGGGGCCAGTCCTGACGGAGCGCTCCAGCATTTTCGACGCGGTAGGCAGGAGAGTGCAGCACCGCCAGCGTGTGATAGAACAGGAGCGGCGCGCCATCCTGCGGCGTGAATCCTAATTCCGCGAGATACGCCTTCGCTTGATCGCTCAAGTTTGGTCTGCGCCCGCTGAGGGGCGCAGGTTCTGTTTCAAACAGTCCGAGCTGCGCTTGCTCAGGTGCGGTATAGAGGTACGCCGGGAAATAGCTCGAAAGTCCATTGCCTAGATTGTCAGCAAGAACACGAGTAAACATTCCTCGGTCAAACTGATCCATCGGCTGACGTTGACGGGCTTCTATCCAGAGATTGTCCGGTTGTACATGAGGGAAATACTCAGGACGTTTTTCATCGAGCAGCTTTGTTTCGCTTTCCCAATACAGCCAACGAACATCGAACGGTCGATAGCTGTAACGGACAAGATTTTGAGGCAAGTACCCACGTTTACGCAAT
>JANRJJ010000008.1:0-157294 GCA_033764035.1 bacterium | reverse complement strand
GTCGGCGTGCTGGTCGGCGTATGCGTGGGCGTTGCCGTCACGGTCGGCGTGCTGGTCGGCGTATGCGTGGGCGTTGCCGTCACGGTCGGCGTGCTGGTCGGCGTATGCGTGGGCGTTGCCGTTGCGGTCGGCGTGCTGGTCGGCGCGTATGTCTGGGCGATTTGCGTCTCTACCACACGCAGAGTTGCGTTGTAGTCTATGCGCGGCTCTGTGGGCGCAATAATTTCTTGGATCACGATCTGCGTCACCACTATCGGCGCTGCATCCCGCACCGATGCACTACTCGACATGCCGCCGCTCGGCTGAACTGCTGCCGGGATCGGTGTCCATGTGGGCGGCGGTTCGAGCGCGGGCATGGTCGGGAACCCGCCGAGCGGCGTAGCCTCTTCTGTGACTTCAGCAGATTCAGTGACGGTGATGTCACACCAGGCGCGGGGCGGCATCACGGGCGGCGGCAGCGTGGGCGTTGCGGTCGTAATCTGCAATTGTGCGATCAGGGTAGCCGTCCCTGCTCGTGACCAATCATCCGGCGTAGGGGTCGGCGCGTTCGGCGTGAGCGTCGGTGCAGTGGTCGGCGTGAGCCACCAGCAGTAATCAACGGTGGCGGTGCTGGTCTGCGTAGGCGTGATCGTTGACAGGTACAGCGCCGTTCCTGTGCGCGACCAATCATCGGGGGTATTGGTCATGCTGGCGGTGCTGGTCGGCGTGAGCGTGGGCGATCCCGTTGCGGTTGATGTGGCCGTGTCGGTCGGCGTGGGGGTACTGTCCCCACCTGAAAGCGACGGCACTACAAACATGATCAGCGCGCCCAGGATGACGATCATCAGCACGGCAAAGAGCAACAGTGACCAGCACCCGCCGCCTTCGTTCACGGGGCGATCAAGCGAAAAATCATAACCCTGAGGGAAATGCACGACATCCTTAGGCATTTACGTGTCCCCAAGTTCCTGGCTGATCAAGATAAGCAGCGCGACCAGGACGACGAACAGCACGAATGCTGCAATCGCATCCCGCGCCTGCACAGGCACAAGATTCCATGTCTGCACTGCCCGCTCAGCAGTCAATTCAAATTGTGTGCTGGTAAATGGCAGTTGAATCGGCGCAGCAGTCCCCGAAATGGTTGGATACGGGGTGAGTGTAGGCCATGCAGGGGGCGGGGTGGGACTTTGGAAAACAATCACAACGCCCAGGCCAGGGATAAATTGCAGGATCAATTGAATGATGCGGCGAATCCATTCAAAGATACGGGCGATGATCGGCAGGAATATCACGATCAGCGTGGTAGAGAGAGTGAGCGCGATAGCTCCGAAGGCAAATATAATGGCCGGATTGAGAAAGCGCAGGTCGATGTCACGCAACCCGGCCACATAGCGCATAAACTCGCCCGCGTTTACGCCCAGGCCATCGGCTGAAAGGGTTGCAAACCCTATACTGGACAATTCCACAGGCGTAGCGTTCATCACCGATTGAAGGGTGGCAAGCTGATCGTTCACGCCTTGCACACTGATGAACGTGGCGGTAGGAGCGGGCGCGGCCTGGGTATTCACCGTACCAGGGGTGGCGGTTGGAGATGGTACAGTCGTTACTACCTGGGTAGGGGCAGGCGTAGGCGACGGTAGGAATGGCAGATCGATACGCCAGGGTACGCCCTGGCACGGCCTGCCGTATGCGCATTCCTGAGCCAGAGCGATAGGCGCTCCCATCATGAGCAGTGCAGCAGCCACCAATACAATCCGCTTCATGCGCCCCCCATTTCCAGGATAGCAGCGCGCATTTTTTTGAAGGCTTGTATGAGCAGAAGCATTGAGCCGCCCCCAACCCCTACAGGAATGATCAGCGCGCCCAGACGCGAAAAGATCGTGTTTTCCAGCACCCACAGCGTGCGGCATGTAGCGGATGAACGCGGATCGGCACAATAAAGGGGTAGCGGCAGCGGTTCGGGGTCAGCGCTGTTCCATGCGGTGACGAAGCTGGACAGGAAACTTAGCGCCTGATTCCACAGGTTGAATAGTTGTGTGATCAGCATGATGAACAGCGAAAGCAAAGTGTTCACCACCGCAAATAGCAGATTGGCAGCCTGGGTGACCAGGGCAAGCAGGGTATCGACAACCCGACTCAATACATCAACCAGCGGGCTGATGATTGTTTCAGCCAGAGTACCGACCAGATTTAAGAGCTGAGACAGTAAGCAACCCAGATCGAAGCCGCTGCACTGCTGACCGCCTTGCACGATGGTCGTTCGCCCGTTCAGCAGATTGGTGAAATGCCCGTTCGCCCACTCGGAAACGTTGACGATGAAGCGCGGGAGTTCAAGCCCGAAGGATTGCCAGTACATCATCTGCCATTGGATGAACTGTAAGGTTCGCGTGCCGATGGTCACCAGGCGATTGAGCGTGATCATCAGCGTGCATTGAAAGAAGCGATCCAGGCTTTGCCAGTGAAAATACAGCCAGTCCTGTACAGGGGCAGTCCCGGCGGGTGGAGAAATGCGGTTGCAGGTGGGCGCGAACACGATGCCGCTACCAGCGCCGCCATTATCGAAGTTGTCGAATGCATCGTTCACGCACACTTCTCGCAAGTAAACGATCTTCTGAGTATCGCCTGTGAGGTTCAGTGTGATGTAAAAGTTGCTGGTCAGCAGTTGATCGACAGTGAGCGCGAGATTATAGGTCACTTCGCGGCCAGGGAATCCGCCGAAGAGCGACATCAGATACGAGTTGGTGGAAGCGGGGGATAAAAATGTGCCGCTTGCCAGCCCGAATTCGTAGCTGAACCCAACAGCCGTTGACGTGTCGAGCAAATACTCATTTGGTATCCATGCCTTCACATAGATGTTGTACACGTAGGGCTGATTCCCGTTCGGGTAAAGCGGGATGTTTTGCCAAATTTCGTCGCCATTGCGCATCGATATCTCACCGCCAGCTATGCCAGAACGAACAGTCGGGCTGTGCTGCCAACTCGATAAACCTTCATCGAAGGTTTGGTTGGCAAACAGGCAGGTGTCCGGGCGTTGTGTAGGTGCGTCGGCCCCGCTCGTAACGCATATGCGTGTTACAACGATCTGATGAGATGACAGGTTGGTGATGGTGACCAGTGCAGGCGCACCCGCTTGATATTCGACTGGGCCAACTGTGTAATTGTCAGTCCGCAATGTGAGGCTGACACTCGGCAAGGATTGCGATGCAACGCTCAGGGCGACGCGGGCAGTGCCAATATCGCTATCGCGGTCAATCGTGAACACCGCGCTGTAGAACACCCCAGGCACAAAATCAAACGATCCCCGTAGCTGGGACTGGCGTTCAAGGATGATGCCGCCGCCACCGACGATATGCGTTATGCCGCCGCTCGCTGCCCAGATCGACATATCATCGAGCGGCGCGCTGATACAGCCTGCCGTATCCGGATCAGCGTTGCAGGCGGATGTTGGCGTAGGGGCAGCAGTTAAGTCAGCCAAGAGTGGCACCCGCGATGTGCCATCGCTACCCAGGCGTGAAACGAATGCACCGAACAGATCAGTATCCGGGGAATACGAGACTCCGATCAGGGTAGCCAAATCAATGCTCGGCACATTCATTCGGGTTGTCTGGCCGATGATACAGCCCTGGCGGATGGATTGGCCTAAACGAATAAAGTTCGGGGCGTTTTCAACAATGTATTCATAGCGGGTTCCTTGATCATCCACGCGAACAACGTACAGAGGATCACGCGGCACCCCATAAAATCTATCTGAGGCGATGGCGTTCTCATCGAACGCACGCGGATCAAAGCGTAGCAAACACACGTTCGGGATAGAGGTATTTAATCCGAAACATGATGAGCCGACAGGCTGAATTGCTTCTACCGTTCCCGCCGCGACCGCATATACAGGTTGGTTGTATCCACGCGATACGGCGACAACGAGATGCGGGGCGGGGCTGAAGACATTGAAAGGATTTGGCGCAAAATCGGGACGGGTGGCTTTATCCCATATCCCGTGCGGCCCAAACTGGGGATTGGCATCGGTATCCGCCAGCGGGCGCATCAACCCACCAGACGGCGGAACATAAGTATACCGAAAACAAATGCTATGAATGCGGATATGGGCTGTATCAACGTTTGTGTTTGGGGCGGACATCCTGACTTCAAAATAACTGGTTGGGACAATCGCCGGAATCACATATTGCGTTCTGATTGGATTAGCCGGGGTTCCGCCAAATGGCCAAAACCCATTATTCGCCCACGCTCCGCTAGCGGAAACACGAGATGCAATACCCTGATCTGTCGGATTATTTGGAGATGCGTCGCGGGAAACGGCCCGCGATACATCGATCTCCACAGCAAGCCAATCCGGGTCTAAATCCTCTACTATAAAGGAAAGATTTACCGAAGTCGCAAAGAATCCTGCCCCGGTAATAAAATAATCATCGTTGCCAGGATCGTATTGAGGGGCGCGGCCAAAATCCACAAAATCGATGCGTGCAGTTCCCAAGCCTTGTCCGCTCAAAAAGCACCGACGCGAAAAATCCTGCTGTTGAGCTTGCACATCGGCAGGTACCATCAGCACACCGCCGATCAGCACCAGAACGATCACGATCAACATGCTTTTAGCCATTGGACTTCACCCTCAGGAAGATCAATAGAAAGAGAATTGCCCAGATCGATACCAGGATGCCGACCAGTAAAGGGACGCGCACCGCGTCTCCAGGGCGCGAACGGTACGCCATGCGCACCGCGTGTCCGGATGGTTCCAGCGTCCAGTATGCGAATATGTCGGGGGTAGGGGTGGGGCTTGGAGTCGGCGTGATGGTCGGCGTAGCACTTGGCAGCGGCGTAAGCGTAGGGGTGGATGTTGCGGCTGGCGTTGGGGTAACGGTCGGAATTGGAACGATAGAATAGGACACCAAACGACCGGGCGTGAAGCCGGGGCCGTGCAGCACGGTGACGGCAGCTTGATTGTTCAGTGAAGCTGATGTGATGACTGAACCGCGCTGTGTGAAAGTGCCGGCATTCCCTGAATACAAGGTGTGGGTATTTCCGACAACCATCACCCGCAATGCATCAGTCGCCCCAACGTTAAAGACAGTCGAATGCACAGTAGGAACAGCGCCTACTACGCTCACCAACGAAACATCCCAGTTCGCGCTTGAACGAATCAGGCGCGCTGCCCAGAAGTTCGATTGATCCTGGTAGCGGTAAACGAGCCAGATTTGATCGCCAAAGCGGGCCGGGGTGGGCAAGGAGAACGAAAGTGTGTGTGTGCCATCGGCAGAGGCCGTTACGGGCGCGCTGAATGTGATCGGGCGCGCTGAATACGAGTCGAGTACAAAATTGTGTGTACTCGTGCCGTTTGTTGTAATTGATGTAGTGCCTGGCGTGGCCTGCCGAAGAAACCGAAAAATCCCACTGCCGCCCAGAAGGGTATTTGCACCTCCCAAAAAATTCGTACGGAATTGGCCAGACGAAAACGAAGAGATATTGATCTCTACTGCATACCAAGTCCCCGGTACACCAGCAGTTTGGGTGAGCTGAGGTGAAAGGCTCGCTGAAGAAACGATCTGCGCAGCGCTGCCGGATTGAGTCACGTAATTTTGTGCCGTTTCGCTCACCGTCCAGCCAACGGGGTTATCCCCCGACCAGGAATCAAACCCCGCATTCGCGTAAACTTCGCTACCCAGGCTTTGGTTGAAGCTGGTCGAATCGACTGTGAGCGAACCATATTGATACCCGGATGGCGGGGGCGGCGACACAGGCGGATCAGCAAAGGCGCTGCTGGCGGACACCAGCAGCGCAATGATCAGGAGAGGACGAACAACACGCAGGGACATCCGACCTAACGACGGCCAGACGTTCGGATAAGCTGAAAAGCCCCGACGATCAAACCGCCCACGACCAGCAGCAGAGCGATGGCGATTCCGATACCACCCGTCTCCTCAAAGATGGGTGATAGAGACGTGATCCAGCGATTCGCCGCTTCGACATAGCCGTCAAAAACGCCAGAAAAATTGAACTGCGCAGGGGCAGGGGTGGGCGTTTGGGCGAACACGCCGCCGACCGAAAACGCAAAGACGCTGATCAGCACGCCGACCAACGCACCGACATGCGCACCGCGTCGGCGGTCCGCATCGATCAGAGTCGCAATAAATGCCTTGAGCTTTTTCATTTGGGACTCACCCTTGAGCGAAGGCTTTCAACGAAGCCGATGAACCAATAAACGAGAAGGAGCAAAAGCGTCACTCCGACGATCCCGCCGACTACCATCGTGATGGATGACCCGTACAGCGCGTAGACAACCGCGCCAATCTCAACATCGCTCACCAGCGGCGAACCCCAGTCACAAACGAGATAAACCAGTCGAACAGATCGGCCATCCCGGAAAGCACGATCTGGGTGACCAGGAAGATTCCCATCAACATTCCGATGGGAGCAACGATGATAAATCCGACCTCCATTCAATCCCTCCGGCGGAATACAAATACAGCCACAAAGAAAGCGCTCCAGATCGATACCAGGATGCCGACCAGAAGCGGGATTTCTATCTGGTCGGCGGGCGATGTTTCGCGCACGAACGCCACCGCCTGGCCTGACTCCAATGTGCTGTAAACCACGATCACAGGTGTAGGAGTCGGCGTGATCGTGGGGGTGGGCGTGATCGTTGGCGTAAGCGTCGAGGTGGGTGTACTCGTGTCCTGTGCAGAGACACCCCCAACCCCAGTGAGCATGAGCAGTGCCGCTATGACCAACCAACGCATCATGAGGAAAGCATAGCCCAGGTTAACGAGATACCTACGTGACACATTGTCACATAAGTGCTTAAGTGTCACATTGGCTTATATAATTGTTGGGGATGATGAGGGGCAGGCGATGACGCGGACAATCTTAGGATTCAACATGGCATTCAGCGATCTGGTAGTGCTGACGGCGCTCCGCGAACTGGTGGGGGAGCGCGGGCAGCACGAGATCATTACCTACCGCGAAATAGCTCACCGGGCGGGATGTTCAGAAAGGACAGTGATACGCGCAATGAAAAGAATGTCCGGGGATCATTTTCGGAAAGCGGGCGGGCGGCGCACCGGATACCGCTACTCATTTGAGCCAGTGAATGAGCCTGCCATTGGGGGGGGATAGATGACGCTTGCCGTGAATGCGGGCGGGTTCAGCGCCGAACCACCTGAACCGCTCGAATTTTTCATCAGGCCGTACACGCACCCGGACAATCTCGATCTGCTCGATTCGCTCGAACGCTTTCGCCCGCTCGGCCCGCTGGATCGCCTGAAGAAACGGCGGCAGCTTCGGGCGCTGCACATCCAGTTACGGCGCGCCCAGTACAATCGCTGGGTGCTGCACCGGGATCAGCTGCTCACCGCCTGGCAGGAGTGCAAGTCAGAAGTGATCGAGCGGCGGGGGCGACTGGAAAGCTTAGATGATGAGCAGCGCCTCATGGAGCGGCGGCGGATCGGCGCACTGATCCGCAGAGGCCGCGAACTGGCCAGACGCGGGCGACGTGCCGACGAACGGCTTGCCGAACTCGCCAACCTGCACAATGCCTATCTGCGCATCAAAGACCATCTAGATCATGATGCGGCGCATCATGCCGAGCTAGTTGGGCGGGAGCGTAAAGATCGCAAGATACGCCGGGAGATGCGGCAGGAAAACAAATGGATTCGCGACCTGCTGATCGAAGCGTTCCGCACCACAAAAACGCCGCTCTGCCACTACTGGGCTAAGGATCGCAATGGCAATGAATACGCGGTCACACCCTACTTCCGGCGGCCATACGGGATCACGGCAGATAGTCATTGGTTCCGGCTTGCAACCAGCGCAAAGGGATTCTTCGGTCTGGGCTATCGAAGCCTGCTGCCGTATGGAGTCAACCCGTCTGATCTGTGCAGCGATGTCGTGATTGAAAAAATGTCGGTGCTGACCGGGCGGCAGGTGGAAGTCGTGTACGCACCATCCGGGGCGATCTGGTTCAAAGTGAACCGCTTGGATTCGCCGGATGGCCTGCCGATCAAGGTGACATGGCGCGATGTGATGCCGTACTTCCCGACCGCCCAGGCCGACAAAATCCCGTTCTGCCTGGGCGTGATCGCCAACCGTAAGTTGAAGTGGATGAACTTTGAGGATGAAGACCCGCACCTGCTGATCGGCGGTTCGAGCAAATCCGGCAAGTCGAACCTGATGAATGCGATCATTGCGTGTGCAGCGACGGCGATGAGTCCGAAGCGGCTTCGGATCGTGTTCATCGATGGCAAGGGCGGGATCGAGTTCATCCACTGGGCCGACATCCCGCACCGCTATGGCGATGTGGGCAAAACAATTGACGGGGTGCTGCCCATCTTGCGCGATCTGGTCAAGGTGATGGATGCGCGAAGTGAGAACCTGGCGCGCTTCAAGATGAAGAATCTCGATGAGTTCAACGCACGGGTGAATGAAGATGAGAAGCTGCCAAAGCTTTTGGTGGTGATCGATGAGTTGAACAGGTTCATCAAGCAGAAGGAAAAGACCGAAGAATTTCACCACCTGCTCACCCTGCTGTGCAGTCTGGGACGTGCAGCCGGGATACACGTCATCGCCGCGACTCAACATGCCATTGCCGATGTAGTGCCGACCACGATCAAAACGAACATGATGCGCATCAGCGGCGCAATGCCGACCAGCGATGCATCCCGCGTCATTCTGGACAGGGGCGAAGCTGCCGACCTGCCGCGCATTCGCGGGCGAATGCTGTTCGGTTCCGGGATGGAACTGGTGCAGTTTCAGGCCCCGTACATCGCCAATGAGGACATTGCCGAGATCGTGCGCATTTCGCAAAACCGCTATGGTGTTCCTGAACCGCTGAAGGAACTGGGCGCAGATGCACCGAGCGTCTCAATCAAGCTGTGGGACGTGACCGAAACAATTCAGTTCGTGCTGGATCGGCTGGACGGCCAGCTATCGGCGGCGAAAATCTCTGCCAGCATTGGCGGGGAGCCGAACGAATACCACTTCAAAAAGGTGATCGCCCGCATCAGCGATGAAGTCGAGCGGCAGGGCTTCATCATGCATAAGGGAGTCGGATACCGGGTGAAACCGATCCGCAAGGCGAAGTACCTGATCGCGGTTGAAGCCGCAGAGCCAGCGCCGGGCGGTGATGAAGTCAAATCTATCGAACAGGAGACAGAACCCGCATGATCAGTTTCTTTGTATACCTGGGCCTGATGATCGTCATGTTCGTCGGTGTTATCGCCGGGATCAGCAGTGGCAGCGCCGGGTTGATCCTGCCCTGGCTGTGTCTATCGGTGCCGTTCTCAATCGCACTGGGGCGGGCATCGGTGCGGGCGCTCCCGAAGCGCCGGATCGCGTTCGTGGATGAGCAAACCTACCAGGCGATTCAGCGGCGGCGGACGGGCTGAATCAAAATGTTGAAAAGAGTCAAAAAAAACCATCACCAATATCACCCGAAGAAATGGCATCACCTAATTTCACCAAACTTCACCGTGAGAGAAGAATGCCGATTCGGTGATGTGACTGGTGATGAAACATGGGAGCATACATGATGGACAATGACATCAAACAGCGGGTAATCCAAGTCTGGGCGATTGGGTTTCTGATGGGGTTCGCACTGGGCGGATCGCTGGTGTTCGCGGTGCTGAGCAACCCACGCACGTATTTTCACCTGTCGAACCTGATGATCGTCTGGGGCTGGCGGTGAGAGGTTCGGCAGCGGCTAAGATGAATACCTGGCACTCATCTTAGAAATGATGATTTTGTCAGGACTGCATCCCGCGCAAATCGTCGCCATCGATCAGGCGCACGCCGAGCCGCTTCGCCAGCGCGTGCGAGTCGCGGGTAAAATAGGCCGTTGTCGCCAGGTAGGCGATCTGCACGCCGCGCATCTGGCGCACAGTCGCCAGTTCGCGCACGTACTGCGGGGATAAGGCTTTGGAGGGATCGTAGCGCTTACACTGCACGATCCCGACCAACTTATCTTTGCCATCGAACACTTCCACATCAACCCCTTGATCGCCAGCGCCACCACAGACCCGCGTCTGATACCCCGTGCGCTGATGGATCAGCCAGGCGATGTACCGCTCGAATTCACGCGGGCTGATCTGCCCCAGGTCGGGCTTGAAGTCGGACGGATCAGGCCGCCCACCGGGCGCGGCGGGCATCTGCTTGCCGAAGTCGAACCGGGCGCGGCGGGATGTGCCAGCATTCAGGATCAGGTACAGCACCAGCGCCACCAGCAGATACCCAACGGTGAGCGGCAGCGCCCATTCCACCAGTGCAGAAACCTGCACCTGGGAAAGTGTACGTTCTCCGCTCGATGCGATCACCCGTCGATACATCTCATCGTTGATGACGGGCCGAGCGGCCAGGTAACCCACCGCGAACAGCCCGGCAGCGATGATGAAAGCAGAAAGCTGGTTGATGGCACTGCGGCGGCGGCGTTCACGGCGCTGAGTCTGATCCAAGGGATTTGCCTACCATTTTGGTGTCATTCGGCCAGCGATTCGATGATGCGTAGGGCGATCTGTTGTTTGTCGGGCGGCATACCATCCACAAGGTAAGCAATCCGTTCTCCAACATCGGTATGCAGCGCCCGTTCCACTTTATACCCTGCTGCCTTCAACAACTCAGTTTCAGATACATTCAAGATTCGGGCAAGGGTTCGTGTAAATTCCGGTTTGCGGAATGGTGGTTGGCGCACATTGTTTTCCCAATGGGACACGGCAGCGGGCGTGTAATTGAACCCGGCAAGCTGTAGCCGTGCTGCAAGTTCCCCCTGGGTTTTTATATCCGCTTTTTCTCGAAGGTCTGTCAGCCAATGTTTCATCGTCTCAATTTTCACCGTGCAATACCAAGTGTATCCACTTGTTGACAATAAGTTGATACACGGTGTAGTATCTTCACAACGCTCAGTTATGAGGATGGGAGTATGAATTACTCTAAAAGGAGGATGATGGCGCGCTTGCCGTCGATCCCCGTGTTTGATGAGTTTAAGGCAGAAATCGTAGAAGTGGCTAAAGCACAAGGCAAGAGCGTTACCCAGGTCATTCGGGACGCGCTGGTTTTTTATTTGTCTAAGGTCAATACAAAATGTATTGACACACCAACGGATCGTTAAGGAGCCAACATCATGATCAAACGACGGGTGAACTGTAATCAATGCGGGCGCTTCATGAAGCAGATCGGGGGCGTGGTCGATCAGGGCTACCAGGCCACGTACTGGGAGTGCGGATGCGGGCATGAAACCACGCTTGAACAGTTGATCGTCCATAAGTTAGGCTGCCCAGAGTGCGGTAGCCAGGCGATTGAGTGGTGCGGCGCGGTGGATGACCTCATCGACGGCAGCGGGGATAAGTTCGCCTGCCGTACCTGCTCGAATTGGTGGACGGAATACGATGGGTCGGCGGCTGATCCTGATCATCCTGCACATGATGAGATGGTCAGCTACGTGTTCGGCGGCGGTGGTGAGGGCGGCAGCTACAGCGTGGCCTGCCCGTACTGCGGCTCTGTCACGATGATCAGATATCTCGGAGTCGATGACGACGGCGACGGCGGCCTAGTCGATGACTGGCACTGCGAAAACTGCGATCAGGACTACCAGACGACCGACATCTATTTCCCCGAACCGGACGAATACGATACGCCGATCCTGCCCATGGAACCGATCAGTACCGTATCTACTGAGGACATCCTCACGGCCCTGCTGATGGCGGCCACCGAATACGAACAGGCGGCAGGCAGCTTCACATCCAGCGGCACAACGATCAACTCAGCGGCGCTGAGAGTTGCAGAACTGGCCGTCGCCCTGCTGCACGCCCTGCCAGCACAGCCTGGGGGCGGCGGCGGCGGGGGCGGCGGCAAATACGCCCGGCAGATCAAAGCAGTTCGCCGGGTGATGACCATACGCGAACTGGAAGATCAGGTCTGCCGGGAACTGCAAGCCCTGATCGAACAGGGGTATGTCGAACCAATTGTGTGGGGTGAAAACCCGGAAGAAGTCCAGTACCCGATCACCCTGGCAGGCCAGGCATATCTGAGGTTCAGCGAATGAACGAACCTCTTTTCGATGTGCAGATGCTCACCGCCCCGAACGCGAAAGCGTTCGGGCGCATGGGCGAACAGATCGTCTTTCGCGCTCTGGAACGCCAGGGTTACCAGGTCATCACAGCCCGCGAACGCGAATATCGGGGTGACCTGGTGGTGATTGATCCGGTCACCGGGCAGGTGACCCGGATCGAAGTAAAAACGGCGCGCCCAGGCGCACAGGGCTATCAGTTCTGTCTGGAACGGCACGGACGCTATGCCTTTACAACACTAAGTCATAGTGATGTGCTGATTCTGATGGCGATCACACGGGCCGGGCTACCTGTACCGTTCGTGATCCCCGCCCAGGCTTACCCCCGCATCAAGAAGCTGACCATCGCCAGCGAACCGACCCGCTACGCTGGGAAGTATGCCAGGTTTAGGCAGAGTTTGGATTGCATTTCATTGAGTAAAACCGAACAGGCGTTCGATCTAACTTGAGAAAGATCGGTTACATTGTTGATCATCGATGTAGAACAGGAGTGCAACAAAATGGGAATCTTGGAAGCTGCTCAGTCGCTCACTGTGTTAGACGCTGCCATCGGGTACGCGAACGCCGGCGTGAGTGTGATCCCGCTGCAAGGCAAGAAGGCGGGCGCATGGAAAACCGCGCAATCGCGACGGGCGGGCGGAGCGCAAATTCAAGGGTGGGATGCAGCAGGCAAGTTCGGCAATGTCGGCATCGTATGCGGGGATGTTTCGGGCGGGCTGGTCGTGGTGGACTGCGATGGGATCGCGGCCACCAAGATGTTCGCGGATCGATTTCCTGAATTGCGGGAAACGCTGGTTGTGGTTACCGGATCGCGCCAGGGCGTTCACTACTATTTCTATGTGCAGTTGATGCCAGAGACGACCCGCCTCACCGGGCTGGTGGATGGCACCCAGAATATCGAACTTCGGGCGAACGGGCATTACGTAGTCGCTGCCCCGTCCATCCATCCAGATACGCAAAAGCTGTACGTGGTCGGGCGGGCGCTGCCGCCGAAGCGCGTGAACAATCTCGAATACGTGATCGAGTGGCTGGAATCGATGCGCCTGGCAGCGACCGATCCGAAGCCGAAGAACATGAAGCGCAGCGCTGCGCCTCATCCGAGCGGGGGCGGCGGTGGGGCTTTGGGCTATGACTCGAACGGCAAGCCGATTCGCAATCCTGAATCGTATGCGCGGGCGGCACTGCGACAAGAATGCGACAAGATCGCGGCGGCGCGGGCGGTGGGCGGGCGTAACACCCAGATCAACGAATCTTCCATCAAGATGGGCGGGCTGATTGCGGACGGCTGGATCGAGCGCGGCATGGTGGAACGGGCGCTGTTCAACGCTGCCCAGGCATCGGGATACGTCAATGACGACGGCGAATCGCAGACAATCGGCACCATTGCATCGGGCATTGAAGCGGGAATAGGGTCTAGCCGTGCAGCGTTCAAAACCCGCTGATCAGCGGCGGGAACCTCTCGATTTTCAGAAAGCAGTTGAAGCGGTTGACCCGACTCGCCTGCCGAAGCCGACCGATGATGAATTGGCCGTTGAATTGCATCAGCAGTTCAACGGAAATTACCAGTTCTTTCGCAACCAATGGCACCTCTACACAGGTGGTTACTGGAAAGCGCGTAAGAACATCAGCCGTGAGTTGCGCGACCACATGATCAAGAACAAGTTTCGGGGGGTGAAGCCAACGAAAAACAAGGCTTCAAGCATCGAATGGTTTTTGCAGGCTGATCTGGAACTGGAAGATGAGTCGTGCGTGGATGAAGCGCCCCAGTACATCAACATGGCGAACGGGCTTTTCAACCTGAATACGCTCGAACTGGAACCGCATCGCCGGGACGTATATATGACCGCCCAGGTGGATTATCCCTACGACCCGGATGCGGACTGCCCCGCGTTCGAGCAGTTCGTTCGTACATCGCTCACAAAGCGCGATGGATCGCCGGATTACGCGATTCAGCATCTTCTGCTTGAGGCGCTCGGCTACTCGCTCACAGCCGACACATCGCGCAAAACGTCTTTCTGGCTGGTCGGCGCATCCGGCAGCGGGAAAAGCACGCTGATCGGTATCTTGCGCGATCTGATGGGCAGCTTCCATACCACGCTGGACTTGAACCAGCTTGCGATAAACCGCTTTCTATTGGCACAGGTTGCGGGCAAGCGCGTCGTCACCTGCACTGAGGCAGATGTTAATTCGTTCCTGGCGGATGGCGTATACAAGACGCTGGTCGGCGGGGATGACGAGATCGTTGCCGACGTGAAAAACCGCGAACCGATTCGGTTTATTCCGCAGTGTAAGGTTTGGTGGGCCATGAACGAGATGCCCAGGGTCAGCGATAGATCAGATGCCGTGTTCGGGCGCGTGAAGATTTTCCCGTTCTGGCACACGATCCCGGCGCATCAACGGGATTACAACCTCAAGGCAAAACTGCACGCTGAACGCTCTGGCATTTTCAACCTGGCGTTGGTCGGCTTGCAGCGGCTTCGGCGCGCCGGGGACTGGGATCATGTCGATCAGGTTGAGGAGATGAAACAGCAGTATCGAGAGGAGAACGATACCGAACTCACCTACGTTAATGAACGGCTGGAAATGGGACTGAGCTATGAGGCCAAGACCACCGCGTTGTACCAGGATTACAAAGCGTGGGCAGAGGAAAACGGCTTCAGGTCAAAGAACCGTAACCAGATCATCAAGGAATGGGAACGCCTGGGATTGACAAAAGTCCACCGCAAGGATGGGGATTACTGGCGCGGGGCGCGTCTCAAAAGCTGATTCTCCCCCCCCTATGGTAGGCAGATAAAGAGAGAAAAAGGGGGAGCGGTGAAGTTTGGTGAAGTTTGGTGAAGAAAGGTGAGTGAGAGAAGAACACGAGAAGAAATGAAGTGGTGATGTGGTGAAGCAAGAAAAATCGATGCAGAAAAAGGAGAGACGGGTAATGAATCAGCAGTATGAACAGCGTATCCGTGATCTGGTTCGGGCATTGGACGCAATGACCAGTGACATTCCCTCAGTTGATGGAATGGACCTTAACGAGATTACGGGCATGTACGACGGGCGGATTATGGCGATCCGTGATTTATGGCGTGAGTTGAAACAGCTTATGGGCTTGAGCGGCGTTGATCAGTAAGAGACCGCCCCGACCAGTATCGGGCTGGCCGAGGCGCACAATTGGGATCAATCCCAGGGAGATTATACATGGAACTCAAACAGCTAACTTTCGATCAGTACGAGCAGGCGCGGGCAGCAGCAGTCGAACGTGTCAAGGCACGCATCGGCGCGAAGCCGATGCGCGATCAATTCAAGCGCGAACTGGGCAGCATATGGACTCCGCTGGATACGCTGGCAATGATCGTGTTCGCGGCGGCGTTCGCGATCAGCAGTGCGCACATCATCACGCACATGGGCAAGCTGGCAGCTTCTTCATATCGCGCCGATTACGTCGGCGGCATCATCTTCAGCGCGGAGATGTATATCCTGTTTCACCAGGTGGGTATGATCTTTCTGGCCGAAGCCAGCATGATCCTGTTTATGGTTCTGCATGGAATTTCCAGCGCTGACCGGATAGGCCGGGCGGCCTGGGCGCGGCAGGCATCCATGCCGCTTGCACTGGCCATCGTTGCAGCAGTGTTCGTGTTCCTGGCAAACGTGCAGAGCGGCATCGGGATTTTGGAGTCGATCATGCCGCCCATCTTCACTGTGGGCATTGGCCTACGCCTGGAACGGCTGATCGTTGATCTCATCGAGCGGCGGCGGCAGATCGATCAAAAGTATCTGGGCGCAATGGACATCTACGAAAGTGCCAGCGCTGACCCGGAACGTCACCCGGACTTCGAGCGGGTGCTACGCCAGTCGGTCTGGGAAAAACTGATCAGTCTGCCATCGAACAAAGCCTATCGGGATGCGCCAGCGGCCTTCAAGGCGGCAGCGGTGCGGCGCGAAACCGAGCGCGATAGCTGGACTCACTTACCCGGCGATGTGGCGACTGCTGCATGGCACCCAGAACCAGGCGGCGCGGCTTCGGAACGCCCTACCAGCGCCCGCCGCGGGCGGAAAGACACTTCTGGGAATACAGCCCCAGATCAGGCCGACGACGACGATACGCAGCCGACCGAGCAAGTACCGTCACCGAACGGGTACATGCCCACCGCCAGCGCAAACTAGCCGCCCGTGTAACGAAGTAAAGGAACTCTGTCGTGACGCTGCAACATGCCATTGAAGAATTCATCCTTGCGAAACAAGCCGACGGTCTGGCTACGACTACCATTAAGTGGTACAGGAGCGAACTGAAGCCCCTTGCTGCCGCGTATCCTGAGCGCGCTATCGATACCATCACGCCCAACGATCTACGGCAGTACATCGTCTCAATGCGGGATCGGGACAGTCGCTATGTTTCAGCGTCACAGCGCCCCAAACAGGCGGGCGGGTTATCATCCGCATCGATAGCGGGACATGTGCGGGCGCTACATGCGTTCTGGGCGTGGGCTGAACGCGAATACAAATGCGCGAATCCCATGCGCAATATCCGCCGCCCCAAAGTGATCACGCCCCAACCAAAGTCCGCATCTATGAGCGATTTTGTAGCGCTGTTCAATGCGATAGGTGGCGGGGATGTAGGCACGCGCAATCGGGCGCTGTTGGCGTTTCTGGTTGATACAGGTTGTCGCCTGGGTGGGCTTTTGTCGGCGCGCATCAGCAATCTTGATCTTGCAAGCTGCCGGGCGGTGATCACTGAGAAAGGAAACAAACAGAGAAAGGTTTACTTCACGCGCTTTACAGGGCAGTTGATCTATTTCTGGCTCACCGTAAGAGAGTCAGACTCAGACGCTTTGTTCACCAGCATTCACGACGGCAAGCCGCTCACCGCCAGCGGCGTTCATCAGATGTTGAAGCGCCTCAAGGCCCAGGCGAATGTTCGCGGGCGCGTCAACGCCCACGCATTCCGCCACAATTTTGCCCGGTCATACATCTCCAGTGGCGGCGACATCTCGACACTGGCGAAAATCCTGGGGCATTCAGACATCACCACGACGGCAGCATATTATGCTGTTTTCACAGAGGATGAACTCGCACAGATGCACCGCGAGTTTAGCCCACTCTCCCACATCGATCTGAACGATCTTTTTCACGAATAGAGGTAGAACGATGCGTATCTATCGCCGTGCCGAGTACCACAAACTCTTAATCAATTGGTTCTGGGTTCGAGTCCCAGGGGGGGCAACGGCGCGATCCCGGCGGTACGGGGTCGCGTTTTTTGTTGAGCGGATGTTTCATGAAGCCGTATCTGATCTTTCCGGGCTGCGGATCGCGCTGCGCGATGGTGATGTGGATGTGGTCGAACGCCATGCCCGTACCCGCCCCTCGTTTCAGGTGCGGGTGCTGCAAAAGGCTTTGCCGCTGTAGGCACTTGTCCGCCTGCCGTCGCGCTTGCTATAGTCCTGCTCAACCTTCCGTTTTCCCTTCACAGGAGCGCCTTTGGAACTGTACATCATCCGGCACGGGCAGTCGGTCAACAACGCCATGCCCAGCAACGTGGATCGCGTCTATGACCCGGAACTGACCGATTTAGGCAAGGCACAGGCGGATAAACTGGCGGCGTGGCTTGGCAGCGGCGATTTGCGCATCCCCTGGACAGACCCCGACACCGGCTACACCCGCCGCGATCCGCTCCCCGCCTTCACGTTCGATGCCTTGTATTGCAGCGCCATGTACCGCGCCCTGCAAACCGCCGCGCCCATCGGCCACGCGCTTGGCATCGCGCCAGAGGTGTGGATCGATATTCACGAACACGGCGGCATTTACCTGGAACGCGCCGACGGCATCACGGGCTACCCTGGCAAGACCCGCGCCGAAATTCTGACCGAATTTCCCAACTACGTGCTGCCCACCACCATCACCGAACAGGGCTGGTGGAACGCCGCCCTGGGGCATGAAGAACGCGGCGCGTTCTATGGCCGGGCGATTCGCGTGGCGCTGGAACTGCGCCGCCGCGCCGAAGACCCGGACTATGCGCATCAGCGCATCGGCATCGTCACGCATGGCACGTTCATCGATGTGCTGCTGAAAGCCTTCCTGAACATGCTGCCTTCGCGCACGAGCTTCTTCCTGCACTACAACACCGCCCTCACGCGGCTGGATTTCAGCGAACGCGGCGTACTGGTGCGCTGTATGAACCGGGTCGATCACCTGCCGGCGGACATGATCTCGTAGGGCGAACGCCGCTTACATTCGCAAAAATGGGCGTACAATGAACATACCCGGTTGTGATGTGACCGCCGGAAAATTGAGCAAGGCAGGACATACCGATGCTTCACAAAACGCTGCAAGGGTTCATCAGCGCCCCGGATGCACACGATCCCGTCGTCGGTTCGGTTCGGCGGGTGCTGGAAGCCAATGCGGTGCGGGCGCTGGCCGAGCCGGAAACCGACAGCGGTTTATCGCGCATCGACCTCATCCGCCGCGTGGACTTCATGATCGCCGATGTGACGGGCGGCGATGCCGATGTGATGTACGAAATTGGGCTGGCCAGCGGCATGGGCAAGCAGGTCGTGATCATCGTGAGCGGCACACAGAAGCAGCTCCCGCGGCACCTGTTGGGCTACCCGGTGCTGGTATACGATCCGCAAGACCTGCACGAATTCGAGCGCTTTCTGCAAAGCTGGATCGTGCGCTACCGTGAGCAGCGCGCCCGCATCGCGTCCTAGCACGACCGATGGAAAAGCGCGTCTGCTTTTTTCTCATGCCGTTCACGCTCCCGTATGGGGAATATTTCTACCTTCAGGTGCGGGCGCACCTGGAAGCGCGCTACCCGACCCTGGAATGCCAGCGCGTCGATACGCGCAGCGACACCGAAGCCGAATCGATCATCGATGCGATTCGGCTGGCCATTCAGTCTGCCGCGATCATCATCGCTGACCTGACGGGCGCAAACCCGAACGTGCTGTACGAACTGGGCATGGCCGATGCCTGGGACAAGCCCGTGATCCTGGTCAGCCACGACGACCCGAAAACCTCCCCGTTCGATGTGCGCCACCGCCGCATTTACGCGCTCGATCATCCGGCGGCTTTTTTTCAGCAGCTCGATGAAGCGTTCGAGTCGATCTTCAAGGCGTTCAGCGAACAGCAGTTGTACGAACAGGCAGGCGCGCTGGCGGAACAGTTCGAGCGCGATACACACGGCGCGGCGGGTCGCCTGGTGAAAACCAGCAAAAAAGAGTTTCTCACGCGGCTGCGGCTGCGTACCAGCCTGCTCCCATCGCCAGACCCGGCGAACCAGGCTGCGACCGCCGAATACCTGCTCCCGCTCATTTTGGAAAACGCTTATGAATCGAGCGTGCAGTTAGCCATTACCCGGTGGGTGCAGCGTATCAGCGATTCGTGAAGTCGTTCATGAATCGCGTCACGGGCAATTTCAGGGGTTTTTCATGGTAATACTTTTGGAAAGGGTGTATAGTGCTTACGCATGTAAATGCTATCTGAAATAGTTCCGCCAATTCTGGAGCCAATAACGCAATGGGTAAGACCAAAATCCTGCTCGTTGAAGACGACCCGAACATCAACAAACTGATCCACGATTACATGACCGCCCGCAGCTTCGATGTGTACGCCTTCAGCGATGGCCCCGAAGCGCTCGATCACATCACCATGCGCGGGCTGCCCCATATTGCCCTGCTCGACCTGACGCTGCCGACCATGCACGGCTTCGAGATTTCCAGCCGCATCAAAGCGATGGCCGATGTGCCGATCATCTTCATCACCGCCACCAACGATACCGATACCGTCGTGCAGGGGCTGAAAAAATATGCCGAAGACTTCATCGTCAAGCCGTTCGAGCTGCGCGAACTGGAAGCGCGTATCCGCGTGGTGCTGGCGCGGATGCCCAGCCTGGATTACGCCAGCGAGCCGATCATCCACATCGACGATCACCTAAGCATCGATTTTGCCCATAACCGCGTCGTGATCGGCGGGAAAAGCTTCACACTCACCCCCACCGAATCGATTCTGCTGCATGTACTGCTGCGCCGCGCCGGGCAGGTGGTCGAAAACCGCACGCTGATCGTGCGGGCGTGGGCGGGCAAAGACGATATTTATGAAGATACGCTGCGCGTGCATATGCACCGTCTGCGCCGCAAGCTGGAAAGCGATTCGCACCACCCCCATTACATCCGCACCGAACGCGGAGTCGGGTACATGTTCACGGTGCGCCCGGCAGAAGGCATCACTGTCGATGCGGATTCAGCCGACGACTAACACGACTGGGCTGGATGACTCGCGATGACCCATCAACCGCCTGTGTTCACCGTTCAGGATTACACCGCTGAACTCGCCATCGACCAGATCGTCCGGGTGGCACAGCGCATCGAAGACAGCCCGCACCCCCAGGCCGTGATCGACCTGCTGCGCGATCATGTGTTCGGCGCGCACATCGGCGCGATCATGATGCTGCAATACGGCCCGGTGCATGAAAGCGGCGGCGCACGTCCGTTCGAGTACTTCGAGATGGTCGGCACCTGGTCGCGGCGTTATGGCAGCGGCGTTGGCACCGGGATGCGCCTGTCGATTCGCAAGTATCAAAACCTGATTGAAGAAGCGGAGGCCAACGGCACGCTGGTCTTTTCGCATACCAGCGAAATTCGTCACCGGCTTGACCCATTGGCACGCGGGCTGATGCGCGGGGCGCGGCTGCGGTCGCTGGCCTATTTTCCGCTTGGCCTGGGCGCGCGCAAACTGGGCGCGATCCTGATCGGCACCGACCATCTGTACCAGTTCAGCGACCCCGAACTGAACCACTACCGCACCATCTTCAGCGTACTGGCCATCAGCTTACGGGCGCAGTTGCTGCGCCAGCAGCGCGACCGCGTGCAGCACGGGCGCGCCGCCCTGCTCGACGCGGTGACCGATGGCGTGGTCATGGTCGTCCCCGGCGGGCGCGGCGGCAGTGTGCTGACCGTCAACGAGCGCTTCACCGGGACGTTCGGCGTAAGCGAAGGCGCAGCCGATGGCATGTCGCTCGTCGGCCTGCTCGATGCCATGCACATCCCCGAAGGCGTGCGCGCCGACCTGCGCCAGGCGTGGCTGAGCAGCCCCATGCAAGACCCCAACATCCTGCATGGCGATTTCAGCATGATCGGCGACGATGGCCGCGCCCACGAATTCACCTGGTACAGCGCGCCCGTATACCAGGGCAGCGTGATTCTGGGGCGCATCTTCACCTTTCACGATGTCACCGCCGAACGCACCGCCTCCCGGCTGCGCGCCGCGTTCATTTCGCGGGTATCGCACGAACTGCGCACCCCGCTCACGTCGATCAAGGGCTTTGCCGAATTCATCCTGGAGGCATCGGGCGACGACCTGCCGCCCATCGCCCGCGAGTACACCCAGATCATCTTCGACAGCGCCAAACACCTCACGCGCATTTTCAGCGACATCATCGAACTTTCGCGGGCGGATGCGGGCGAATTGCAGCTTCGCAAAGAAGTGACATCGCTCACCCGCATCGTGCGCGATGTCGCCGGGCGCATGAAACTGACCTTGCAGGGGCGCGGCCAAAGCCTGCACCTGGACATCGACGACACGATCCCGAACGCCAGCGTCGATACCGACCGCCTGATCCAGGTGATCACCAACCTGATCGCCAACGCGGGCAAGTACGCGCCAGAGAACAGCACGATCACCGTGCGCGCCGCCCTGCTCAAACGCGGGGATGCGCTCCCGTTCGGCGCGCCCGCCGATGTCCTGCTGCCCGCCGCGCTGATCACCGTACAGGATGAAGGGCGCGGCGTGAGCAATGCCGACGCGGACAAGATTTTCCTGCCGTTCTTCCGCACCGAAGAAGCCAAGCGCAACCGCATTGAAGGGGTTGGCCTGGGCCTCAGCGTGACGCGCAGCCTGGTCGAAATGCACCAGGGGAAGATCTGGGCGGTTGGGCGCGAAGCCGTGCAGGGCGGCTGCTTTCAGTTCACGATTCCCGTGCGCACCTAATGGCGGCGCGGTGTTCCTATTTTTCGTCCAGCAGCAGGTCGATCACCGTATCGCCGTCCTGATCGACCGCCGCCATATCGTGAAAACGCACCTTGAAACTAAAGTTCGGCGGACAGAAGCGGCGCGCCATCCCGTACACATAGCCGTAGATCATCTCATCCGAATGCGGCGAACAATTGATCACGCGGATATGATGGTCGGTGACCAGTTCGGCCTTGACCACATCCGTTGGGGCATGGTTGCGAAAATTCATCGGGTATGATGCAGCGAAGGCCTGTACCGCCTGGCTGACGGACTCCATCGGTGGAAAAATGGCGTGTTCAATAATTTTCATGCCGACCGAGATCAGCGCCGTCGATCCGTCGGGGAGCGCTTTGATCGCCTTCTGAATATCGAGCGTGAGCTGCTGCGGGTACCACACGTCCGGGTCAATCTGCGTCAGCCCATAGGTTTCCAGCACCGCTTCGAACTGGTAGCGCTGAAGCGCGGTATCGTAAGGCTTCAGAGCAGTGCCAATGATTTCTGCATTTGGCATGGACGCGACATACTTTTTCATTTTTTCCATCTCCCAGGGGTGGCCGCGTAAGTGTATAGACAGCATCGAGCGTGCCTTGCGATGCTGTTGTACGCATGATAAATCTTACGGATATTTTTTGAGCCTTAATGTTGTGCTGCGGCTGATCGTGCTGCCGCAAGCGCCCGCTGATTTTGCAGCGGGTCATGGGTTCAGCATTGGCAGCAGAACGCGCTATAATCCGCGCATCGATTATCCTTACAGCTCACCAGGGCGCAGCATGTCCGAAACCGTGATTTCCCCATTCGATATTCCCGTCGGCTATGAACATGTCGAATTCACAGCGGATTTATGCATCAAGTGCAACATCTGCACGTCGGCTTGTCCGGTCGCGCCCGTTACCGACCTGTTCCCCGGCCCGAAAACGGTCGGCCCACAGGCGCAGCGCTTCCGCATGAACGGCGAACGCGGCGCAGAATCGCCCGATGCCAGCGTCGATTACTGTTCCGGGTGCGGCATCTGCACGATGGTCTGCCCGCACGGGGTCAAGATCATGGAAATGAACGTCCGCGCCCGCGAAGCGCTGTATGACGGTGATATTCCACTGCGCAACCGCATCCTGGGGCGTTCAGAACTGATGGGCAAGCTCGGCCACCGCTTCGCGCCGCTGCTCAACTTCGGCGCGTCAATTCGCCCGGCGCGGGTGATCGCGGAAAAGGTGATCGGCATTCACCGCGATGCGCCGCTTCCGAAATGGTCATTCACCCCGTTCCGCGAATGGTTCCGGCGGCACAAACCCCAGGCGGCAGCGCCCTATCGCGGGCAGGTGGCGTACTTCCACGCCTGTGCGGGCAACTATTTCGATACGACGGTCAGCAAGGCAGCGGTGATGGTGCTGGCGCACAACGGCTTCGATGTCGTGCTGCCGGAACAGAACTGCTGCGGCCTGCCGATGCAGTCCAACGGCGAATTTGAAGCGGCCAAAGCCTGTGGGCGCAGCAATATCGATAAGCTCGCACCATATGCGCGCCTGGGCATTCCGGTCGTGGGCGCGTCCACGTCTTGCACGCTGAGCCTGAAAAGCGATTATCGGGAAATCCTCCAGATCGACCATCCCGACCGTGACCGTGTGGCGCGCAATACCTATGACCTGAGCGAGTTTCTGCTCATGCTGCACCAGCGCGGCGAACTGCGCACCGACTTTCACGCGCTCCCGTTCGATGAACTGCTTTATCACGCCCCGTGCCAGCAGAAAGCCCACCACATGGGGCAGCCCGCGCTCGACCTGTTCGCGCTCATCCCCGGTTTGCGCGTGCGGCTGGCGGATGCGGCGTGCTGCGGCATCGCCGGGACATACGGCTTGAAGCGTGAAAAGTATACAATCGGCATGGACGTAGGCGAACCGCTGTTTGCCCAGGTGCGCGCCGCTGGCACCGATAAGCCGACGATCTGCGACAGCGAAACCTGCCGCTGGCAGATCACCCACGCCACCGGAGCCGAAAGCATTCACCCGGTGCAGGTGTTGGCGGCGGCTTACGGGATCGTTGAGATGAGCGCGTGACTCATCTGCGAAGTTTGTACAAAATTTCTGCAAATTCGGTTTGAAAACGTCCGGTTATCCCGTAAACGTGACTACAATGAGCGAAAGGGTGGGCATATGGTAGGGTGATGGGTCGCAGGACGATGGCCGTAGAGATGAAGCGTATTTACGTGATTGAAGATGACATCAATGAGCGGGTCAATCTCCGGCTGGTGCTGTCCGGCCTGCCCGTACAGGTGATCTTCGATACATGGGGCTACGACACGCTGCGGCAGATGCAGGATCATGCCCCGCTCGACCTGATCCTGCTCGATATTTCCACCGACCGCGCCGCCGATCAATACGCCAGCATCCGCGCTGTAGAGGCGTTCCGCGATACGCCTACCGCCGCGCTCTCGCAGGCGGCCACGCTCGACATTATCGACTGCTGCCGCACGTATGGCCTGGTCGGCCTGCTGCTCAAGCCGGTCGATGCAGGCCTGGCCGATGCGATCACCCGGCTGCTGAACGGCGAATCGCTGTGGTGACGACTCGCCGTCCCTCATCACCTTTACAGCAGCGACCGGGCGGCGTGGATCACCGCGTCGGCGGTCAGGCCGTATTCCTGGTAGATGCGCTGGTATGGCGCGCTTGCCCCGAACTTATCCACCCCAATGGCGACCCCGTCCAGGCCGACGTATTTCTGCCATCCCAACGTCACCCCCGCTTCAATGCTCACGCGGGCAGAGACACGGCGCGGCAGCACCGCTTCCCGATATTCGGCGGGCTGCTGATCGAACAGCTCCCAGCAGGGCAGCGAGACCAGGCGAGCGCGCACGCCCTCAGCAGCCAGCGCCCGGTACGCCTCATGCGCGATGTGGACTTCGCTCCCGCTGGCGAGCAAAATCACCTGTAACGCGCCACTCTCTGGCGCATCGCCGTGCTGCGCCAGGATATAGCCGCCCCTGCCCACACCCTCATGGATCGCGGTCACCCCGCCGATCCCATCGCCCGTCAGCACGGGGACATCCTGCCGGGTGAAGATCAGCGTACTGGGGCAGTCGGCCAGCATCGCCGCCCGCCACGCGCCCGCCGTCTCGTTGGCATCCGCCGGGCGGAACGTATACAACTGCGGAATCGTCCGCAGCGACATGACGTGTTCGACGGGCTGATGGGTGGGGCCGTCCTCACCCAGGCCAATGCTGTCGTGCGTGAACACGTAGATCGACGGGATGCCCATCAGCGCGCCCAACCGGATGGTGTGACGCATATAATCGCTGAAGGTGAGGAATGTCGCGCTGTACGGCTTGATGATCCCGCCGTGTGCCGCCAGCCCGTTGACGATGCTGCCCATCGCGTGTTCGCGCACGCCGAAGCGCACATTGCGGGCGGCGGGTTTGCGCTGCCCGGTATTCTCCGCGCCCTTGATCAGCGTTTTGGTGCTGCCCGCTAAATCGGCATCGCCGCCGATCATGGTGGGGATATGCCTGGCGATGGCGTTCAAGACCTGGCCGCTGGCATTGCGCGTCGCCATCGGCTTTTCGGCGCTGAAGATCGGCAGATCGGCATCCCACCCGGCGGGGAGTTCACCGCGCTGCGCCCGCTCGAAATCGGCGGCCAGGTCGGGGTAGGCGGTGCGGTACGCTTCAAACTGGGCGTTCCATTCGTTTTCCCAGCGTGCGCCGTGTTCAATCGCCCCATGAAAATGTTCGAGCGCTTCACCAGGGATGAAGAACGTTTCATCCGGCGGGAACCCGAACGCCTGCTTGACCAGTTTGACTTCATCCGCCCCCAGCGGGGAGCCGTGCGCTTCGCTGCTGTTTTGCTTGTTCGGGCTGCCATAGCCGATGACCGTGCGAATTTCGATCAGGCTCGGCTGGTCGGTCACGCTTTGCGCTTCGCGGATCGCCCGGTCAATCGCGGCGATGTCGTTGCCGTCCTCCACGTACAGGGTATGCCAGCCATACGCCCGGTAGCGGGCGCGCACGTCTTCGGTGAACGTCATATCCGTGCCGCCATCGAGCGTGATCTTGTTGCTGTCGTACAGGTAGATCAGCTTGCCCAGCCCCCACAACCCGGCCAGCGACGCGGCTTCGGCGCTCACGCCTTCCATCAGGTCGCCATCGCTCACCAGCGCATACGTGTAGTGGTTGACGATCTCATGGCCGGGGCGGTTGAAGGTGTGCGCCAGGAAGGCTTCGGCCAGCGCGAACCCGACCGCGTTGGCGCTCCCCTGGCCTAAGGGCCCGGTGGTGGTTTCGACCCCCGGTGTCAGGTGGTATTCCGGGTGTCCGGCGGTGATGCTGCCCCACTGGCGGAACTGTTTGATCTGGTCGAGCGCGAGATCGTACCCGGTCAGGTGCAGCAGCGCATACAACAGCATCGACCCATGCCCCGCGCTGAGGATGAAACGGTCGCGGTTCGCCCAGTGCGGGTTGCGCGGGTTGTGGCGCAGATGCCCCATCCACAGCGCATACGCCATCGGAGCCGCGCCCAACGGCAGCCCCGGATGCCCGCTGTTCGCCTTTTGCACCGCGTCAATCGACAAGGTGCGAATCGTGTTGATCGCCAGCGTTTGCAGTTCGCCCGCCACGAGCTTACCCCCTGATTTGTGCCGCCATTCGTCAGCCCCAGACTCTAACGCAAACCCGCCCGTGCGGAAAGCACCGGGCGCGGCATTTTCTCTGATGGCCTTTTTACATTGTCACGCCGCAGCGGGGTGTATACTGGGGATTGTGAAAGCCATTGCACGATGGCACGCCATCGCAAATTTCCCTGAGTGCAGCTCATGACCTTGACAGGCACGACAGCCAACCCTTTACGTGTGGCGATTATCGGTTCGGGGCCGTCCGGCTTTTATGCCGCTGATGCGTACCTGAAGCAGACTGACCTGACGGTCTATGTCGATATGTTCGAGCGCCTGCCCACCCCGCACGGCCTGGTGCGCGGCGGAGTCGCGCCGGATCACGCCAAGATCAAGACGGTGACCAAGCAGTACGACAAGATCGCCGCGCACCCGCATTTCCGCTTCTTCGGCAGCGTCGAACTGGGACGCGACATCACGCATGATGACCTGACCGCGCATTATCACCAGGTCGTATACGCGACGGGCGCGCAGACCGACCGCCAGTTGGGAATCCCCGGCGAAACACTGCCCAACAGCCACCCGGCGACCGCATTCGTCGGCTGGTACAACGCCCACCCGGATTACCGCGATCTCTCGTTCGACCTTTCGCAGGAACGGGTCGCCGTGATTGGCAATGGCAATGTGGCGATGGACGTGGTGCGCATCCTGGCCAGCAGCTATGAAGAACTGGCGCGCACCGATATTGCCGATTACGCGCTGGAAGCGCTGAAGCACAGCCGCGTGCGCGAGATTTACATCCTGGGGCGGCGCGGTCCCGGCCAGGCCGCCTTCACCAACCCGGAGATCAAGGAACTGGGCGCGCTGACCGATGCGGATGTGATCGTCCCGCCGGAAGAGGCCGCGCTCGACGAACTGAGCCGCGCATGGATCGCCGTCAACAATGACAAGGTGGCACGCGGCAACGTCGAAATGCTGCAAAAGTACAGCGCACAGCCGCCCGCTGGCAGGCCGAAGCGCATTCACTTTCGCTTTCTCGTCAGCCCCACCGCGCTGGTCGGGGATGAGCGGGTCGAAGCGATCCAGCTCGTGAAAAATGTGCTGGTCAAAAAAGACGACGGGTCGTTGAGTCCGCGCGCCACCGACCAGGCCGAAACGATCCCGGTCGGGCTGGTGTTCCGCTCGATTGGCTACAAAGGCGTGCCGCTGCCGGGCGTGCCGTTCGATGCTAAAAGCGGGGTGATCCCCAACCAGCAGGGGCGCGTGTTCGACCCCGCGACGGGCGCGCCGCGCCCCGGTGAATACGCCGCCGGGTGGATCAAGCGCGGTCCCAGCGGGATCATCGGGACGAACCGCCCGGATTCGGTCGAAACGGTCGATTCGGCGCTGGCCGATATGCGTGATGGGCGTACATTACAGCCCGCGAATGCTGCCGCCGATGCGATGCCCGACCTGCTGCGGGCGCGCGGGGTCGATTACGTCACGTATCAGGATTGGCTTAACCTGGATGCCGCCGAACAGGAACGCGGACGCGAGATCAACCGTCCCCGGCTCAAGTTCAGCCGCGTCGATGAAATGCTCGACGTGGTGCGCGCCATGCGCACTGTCAGCGACCCGGCGATGGATTGACCGCCGTTCGCCGCACACCGCCGGGGGAATCTCCCGCCTTCCCCCGGCAAATGCGTTCGATCTCATGCCCCCTGGCCGGGCAGCGTCCCGCCGTTGGCCTGAAGCTGTTCGACCACGTCGGCCAGCAGCGGATACGGCTGTGCGCCGCTGATGTAATACTTGCGCTCGAAGATCAGCGCCGGAACGCCCTGTAACCCCATCTGGTAGGCAGTCTGAATATCGGTCACGACTTCGCGTTCATACTGCGGGTCGTCCAGCGCTGCGTCGAAGCGGTCAGCGTCCATGCCCACGTTGGCGGCGATGGTTTTCAACACGTCACGGTCGGAAATATCGAGCGCATCCGTCCAGTAGGCGCGGGTGACGGCATCGTGATAGGCGTGCGCGATGGTTTCGCCGTACAGCGCTTGCGCGACCTTTTCCCCGGTCAGCGGCAGCCGGGTGATGATCCCGAACGGCCCCGGATTCGGGTCGATTCCGTGCTGTTCGCGCATCATGCGGTTGAACTGCGGGCGCGACGTGGTTTCGATGTAGCGCAGATAGTTGGGATCCATCGGCGGCGACCCTTCCGGGCGCAGCTCGTAAGCGTGCCAATGGACTTCGACCTGATAGTTCTTCTGGAGCGCCTCCAAACTGAAGGCGACGACGAAACAGTACGGTCAGACGTAATCTGACCATACGTCGATGCGCACGGGCATAGCCGGGTTTCCTTTCCCACAATCAATCCACACGACGGTATTTACCCCGTTGTATCGTAGCAAAGATTTGTTTGCCGTCAAACCATCAAAAACGGGGTGGGCGGCGGCTGTCGAAAGTGACCAAGCGTGCCGCCGCCGCTTTCGTAGACCGAATGCTTGACATTCGCGTTCGTTTTCTCTTAAACTTCACAGATAGTCGGTCATGTGTTCGGCTGGTTTCCCCGTAACAGCCGCATGAACGACAGCATTGCATCGCACTGGCAGCAACGGAGTTCTGGAAGTATGTCACAACGTATACGCGGCACCGTGAAATGGTTCAACGCGGAAAAAGGCTTCGGGTTCATTACCCCTGAAAATGGACCGGATGTGTTCGTTCACTACAGCGCCATCCAGGCAAGCGGCTATCGCAAGCTTGAAGAAGGCGACCAGGTCACGTTCATCATCACCGAAGGGCAGAAGGGCAAGCAGGCTTCGGACGTGACGGTAATGGAGCGACAGTAACGCATACGGCCTCATTCGTTGATCGATGATAGTTGTCACGACAACTGCCACAGAAACTATACAGAGGGCTGTCCACCGGGATAGACCCTCTGTTTTTTTGCGTGTTCAACGGGGAAGGAAAAACGCATTGAATGACTTGCAGGCCGTGCGCGTGACGGCGGAAGGCATTGCACGGCGGGCGGGCGATGTGCTGCGCGGCTTTTATGGCGGCGCGCACGATGAACACATCAAGCTGAACATGGCCGATATTGTCACCGAAGGCGATACGGCCAGCGAAGCGGTGATTGTCTCGCTGCTGCGGGCAGCATTCCCCGCACACGGGATCATCAGCGAAGAAGGGGCGGATGGCGACGCGCCGTCGGCCTATACGCTGGCGTGGCATATCGACCCCATCGACGGGACGACCAACTTTTCCAAGAATATGCCGCATTTCTGTCTCAGCATCGCGCTGGCCGATGCCGACCTGAACCCGCTCGTCGGCGTGGTGTATGCCCCGGCGCTGGATGAACTGTTCAGCGCGGCGCGGGGACAGGGCGCAACCCTGAACGGCGCGCCGATCCAGGTTTCAGCCGTAAGCCACAGCGAACAGGCCGTGATCCTGACCGGATTCCCGGCCTCCGCCCGCGATTCGCGCGATCTTGAGCGGTTCGTGCGGCTGGCGCGGCAGGTGCGCGCCGGGCGCGTGCAGGGGGCGGCGGCGCTCGACCTGTGTTTCGTGGCGATGGGACGCTGTGAAGCGTTCTGGGAAGGGCCGATCCACACCTGGGATGTGCTGGCAGGCGCGCTGATCGTTGAAGAAGCGGGCGGGCGCGTGACCGATTTCAGCGGTGGGCGCGGGCGCACCGCTTACAGCGGTGCGGAAGTGCTGGCCAGCAACGGCCACCTGCACGCCTGGATGATCGACCAGCTTGCCGCACACGGCGCGAAACCGTCAAATGTTGCATAAAAGCTGCAAAAGTTATCGCTTACCCCCGGAATTTTGATTTCGCCATTGTGGGCTTTCCACTACACTAAGCTCTGTGCCTGCTTGAACATTGGCACGCATAGAACAAGGAGATGACTCCATGATGCGTACTTTCCGTAAGGTTCTCGTCGTCACAGCGTTGATGCTCGGCGCGCTCCCCGTGTTCGGTCAAGGCGAAATGCCGCCGCTGCCCGGCGAAGCCCTTCTGAGCGATGTCGGTTCCCCGCGTGGGATTTCGGTCGATGCCGATGGCAACCTGATCGTCGCCATCGCCGGGACGGGCGGCGACCTGATGATCGAATCGACTGGGCCGGATGGGTCGGTCATGCCGTTTTCGGCAGGGATGACCGGCAGCATCGTTTCGATTGCGCCGGATGGCACGGTGACCGAACTGTTGAGCGGGATTCCGAGCTATGCCGCGCCGCAGGAAACCCTGGGCGCGTACCGGGCGTACCGCGTCGAAGAAACGCTGTGGGTGCTGTACAGCCTGGTGCCGGGCGCGGTGAACAGCAACATGATCATCCAGTACGACCTGGCGACCACCCGCCCGGTCACCACGATCACGCTCAACGGCTTCGAGCTGGCCAACAACCCGGACGGCAACGAGATTGACAGCAATGTGGCGGATATTGCCTGGCTGGACGATGGCACGATGCTGATCGTCGATGCGGGCGCGAACGCGCTGCTCACCTGGACGGCGGACGACGGCCTGGCGCTGGTCACGGCCTGGCCGGAAAACAGCGTCCCGACATCGGTCGAAGTGGATGCAAATGGCGATCTGTGGATCGGCTTCCTGGGCGCGGGGCTGGCACCTGGCGCGGGCAAGATCGAACACTGGTCGAACGGCGAAATCGTCGAAACATATGAAGGGCTGAACGCGGTGACGGACATCCTGCTCACCGATGATGGCGTGCTGGCCGTCGAACTGGTGCGCTTCGGGGAACAAGGTCCCGGCGCGGGCGGTGTTGTCCGGGTGAATGCCGATGGCGTGTCACCGGTCGTCGATGGGCTGATTGCGCCGTTCAGCGCCGTCCAGACCGCCGATGGCAGCCTGGCGATCACGCATGGCACGGTCGCGTTCGCGCCGGGGATGCTCGGCGGCGTGGTACGGGTCGGGCAGTAGAACCCGTGTGGGCGTAGGCACTGCGTGAATATGAAGAAGATCGCCTGTATCCTGGTGATAGGGTTGCTCGTGGGCGTGGTGGGGTGTTCCACCATGCCCGCTGGCGGCGCGGAGTCCGCCGGAAATGCCGAGCGCGGGGAAGCGCTGTTCTCCCAGGCGCTGCCGCCCGCCCCTGCCTGCTCGAACTGCCACGCGGCAGCCCCGTCGATGTTCGCAATCGGTCCTACCTTGCAGGGCATCGGCGGGCGGGCGGGGGCGCGGGTCGCCGGGCAGACGGCGGAAGCGTATCTGCGCGCCAGCATCCTGCACCCGCGTGATCACATCGTCGCGGGCTTTCGCAACATCATGTATGCCGAATACGCCGACGTGCTGACCGAACAGGACATCCGTGACCTGATCGCGTACCTGCAAACGCTATAGCAGGCGAGCGCCTGTCGCTGGCCGACAGGCGCTCGCTAGCCGACGGCCTGCACGACCTCCAGGCGGTATTCGATGTAGCTCTGCGGCGCGGCTTCCGCGAAGCGCACCACGAACGGCTGACGGCTGGCATTGACCATGAACGGCAGCGTGATGGAAGCGCCGCACGCCAGTGTAGGATGGTAGTACGACCCCCAGCGCACGAACGCCGCGCCTTCCCCCTCACACGTCAGCAGCAGGATCATTTCACGATAGTTGTGCGGCGGTGCAGTGTGCAGGTTGATCACTTCGATCCACACCAGGTCGTAGCCGTCACCGTTGGGGGTCGAAATGCGTTCGTTCAGCGCGCCATCGCCATCACGGTCAACCGACAGAACCTGCACGGCCAGGTCAGCGGGCGCATCCGCGATCAAGGGATTGTGGAAGATGGGCAGGGCGGCGCACAGAGCGGCGGTGTCGGTGCGCGGGGCGGCGGCGGCACTGCTGATCCAGGCCAGCCGTTCGCCATAGTTGACCACGTACCAGCCGTTGGCGGTGCGCCCGATGCTGTCGAGCGCTGCCCCTGGCGCAAGCAGCCCGACCAGGCTGTACTCGTCGCTGGGCGCAGACCGGATCATGCTGATGGACGTGCCGTTGTTGATCACCTGGCATGGGGCGGCGCG
This sequence comes from bacterium, assembly GCA_033764035.1. GTDB lineage: Bacteria > Chloroflexota > Anaerolineae > Aggregatilineales > Phototrophicaceae > Flexifilum. The sequence goes on along the minus strand of JANRJJ010000008.1, from coordinate 124,671 downwards.
CACGGGGTCGGCCAGCGCTTTGGCCGGGTCTGCCTGGGCGGGCGTGGGCTGGGTCGGCGCGCCCGCCAGGATCGAATCGGGCAGGAACGGCAGGGGGACAACCAGCAGCGCCCCGAACATGCCGATCAACGCGGACGAGAGCGCCAGGAACAGCAGCGCGAACCACTGGAAACGCCGGGGGGTGGGGCTGCGTTGGGCGATCATCACGGTTGACCTTTCGCCTATCGATTCGGCAGTCTGGAACAAGATTTTTACGCTTTATTCACGTTTTCCAGACAATAGCCGATCTCGCGTCGGCTTCACCGCACTGATCGTCTACGCACACATGACGGAATCCCTATGCCCGCGTTTGTTTGCACGCCCGCGCTGGTGCGCGCCTAATCCACACCACGCATACGCGGGTCAAGCGCGTCGCGCAGCCCATCGCCCAGGAAGTTGAAAGCGAACATGACCAGGAACAGCGCCACCGCCGGGAAGATCGCCTGGTGCGGGTACGCGCTGATCACCGATGAGCCTTCCGCGATCATGCTGCCCCAACTGGGGCGCGGCTGCTGCACGCCCAGGCCGATGAAGCTGAGGAACGCCTCATAGCTGATGTACGTGGGAATGGTGAGCGTTTCGGCCACGATGATCGGTCCCAGGATGTTGGGGAGCATATGCCGAAACATGATCCCGCGCCTGCCCACGCCCATCGCCCGCGCCGCTTCAATGTACTCTTTTTCGCGCACGCTCAGAATTTGCCCGCGCACCAGCCGCGCCAGCCCCATCCATGAAGTGATGCCAATTCCGACGAACACGAAGAACATCCCCCCGGTGCGGCGGTCAACATCGGCAATCGCGGCGGAAAACGTCCCCGGTTCGGGCTGCGCCACGCTGGAGCGGAAGAAGGCCAGCAGCAGGATCACGAACAACAGCGTGGGGAAGGCGTACATGATATCGACGATGCGCATGAGCAGGTTATCGACCCACCCGCCCGCATACCCGGCGACCAGCCCAACCAGCGTCCCGACGATCAGCGAAACCAGCGGGCCGATGAACGCGACCATCAGCGACACCTGCGACCCGATCAGGATGCGTGACCACAGATCGCGCCCCAGGCCATCGGTGCCTAAAAAGTAGTTCTCGTTGACGGTGATGTACCCACCCTGTTCGACCGGAACCATGTTCGGGAACAACTGGGTGACCCAGGTTGGGGCGGTATCGTCCTCCGAAAAGATGCCGATGTCGAACGGGTACGGCGCAATCAGCGGCGCGAAGATCGCCATCAGCACAAACACAAGGATGATCGTCCCGCCCAGCAGCGCCAGCTTGTTCCGGCGCAGCCGCCGCCATGCGTCCGCCCACAGCCCGGTGCCGCGCTTATTCTGTTTCAACCTGGGAATCGACGCGGCGGGCGCTGCGCCCTGCTTCGGTTGGTCTGCGGCTGCCATCAGAAACCCTTTCTACCTGCACTCAACGGAAACGAATGCGCGGGTCGAGCCACGCATACACAATATCGACGAACGTGTTCGCCAGCACCAGGAAGAACGCATACAGCAGGATTGTCCCCATCACCACCGGGTAATCGCGGTTCAGCACGCTGGTGACGAAATAGCGCCCCATGCCCGGCACGCCGAAAATCGTTTCGGTGACGAACGTCCCGGTGAGCAGGGCGGCGAACAGTGGACCTAACACCGTCACCACCGGGATCATCGAATTTTTCAGTGCGTGCAGCAGCACGACCATGCGTTCGCTCAGCCCTTTGGCGCGGGCGGTGCGGATGTAATCTTCGGTCATCACTTGCAGCAGGCTGGCACGGGTGAGCCGGGCGAGCAGCGCCGATTGTGCGAAGCCGAGCGCGAACGCGGGCAGCACCATCGTTTGCAGCGTCCCCCACCCGGTGGGCAGGAAGATTTTCCAGTTGACGGCGAACGCATACTGCAAGAGCGGCCCCATGATGATCACCGGGATGCTTACGCCGATGATGGCCACGCCCATGCTGGCGTAATCGGCGGCGGTATTGCGCCGCAGTGCCGCGATGATGCCCGACGGGATGCCGATGGCCATTGCGACGGCCATCGCCGCCAGGCCAAGCTGAAACGAGACAGGTAAGTTTTCCTGGAAGATGTTCGAGACGGTGCGGCTGCGCGTGCGCAGCGACGGACCGAAATTCATCCAGCGGAATGCAGCATCTTCGCCCAAAAACGGTAAGGGAATATTGATCAGGTAATCTTCGGTCACGGTGCGGCGGAACGTACCATCGGTGAAGCGCGGCACGACAATATCGCCCACGTAGCGCACGTATTGTTCCCAGAAAGGACGGTCAAGGCCGTATTTGATCTCGATATTGCGGCGCACGGCATCGGGGACTCCGCGTTCCGAATTGTTGAACGGACCGCCGGGGACGAGCCGCAGCAGGGTGAAGGTGATCACCGATACCACGAACAGGACGAGCGTCATCCACAAGAAGCGACGGATGAAGAAGGCCGCCATAAGCCGACTCTTTTCTACTGGGGACGAGAAGGGCGGGCCACACAGACCCGCCCTCTTTAAGCATTACGATGACACCGACACTGCTGCGGCAGCGAAACGCCTGTTAGCGGTTCACCGACCATTTTTCGTAGTATTCGCGGGTGATCAGCGAATACGTGCGGGTGATGCCCGGCGCGGTCAGGCTGTCGGTCACGTAGTGGTAGATCGGCGCGATGGCGGCATCGTCGTACACCAGGATTTGTTCGGCCTGGGCGTACAGGTCGCGGCGTGCTTCCACGCTGTCGGCCACGAACGCTTCATCGACGAGCGCATCGAATGCGGCGTTGCTCCAGTGCGTATCGTTTTCTTCCAGCAGGTCACTGTGGAAGGGCGTATCGTAGTAGAAGTTGTGCGCGTCCGGGTAATCGAAGCACCAGGCGGCGCGGAAGACCGGGTAATCGCCGCGTGTATCCAGGTAGGTGGCGAAGTCGGCAGTGGCGATCTGCACGTCCACGCCCAACGTCTGGCTCCACTGCTGCTGAACGGCCTGGGCAACGTTGCTGTGCAGGCTGCTTTCGTTGTGGAAGATCGTGATCTGGAAGCTGGCCGGGTCAGCGCCGGTGTCGGTCAGGTATTCCTGCCACAAGGCCTGTGCCATTTCCACATCGGTTTGCACGCCCTGATCCGGGTACTGTTCGGCGGTGGGGGCGGCGACCAGGTTGGGCAGCGCGAAGAACTGCGCTGGAATTTCACCCGCGCCGACCACGTTTTCGGTGATCGCCTGGCGGTCGATGGCCATCGAGAAGGCGCGGCGGGCGCGGGCATCATCGAACGGCGCGACCAGCGAATTGAAGCCGTAGTAGTACGTGCAGCTTCCGGGGCCGTTGAAGTACGCGGCGCTCAGTGCCGGGTCGCTGAGGATGCGGTCGATCTGCGCGGCGGGCGCTTCGGCCACATCGAGCGTCCCGGCTTCAAATTCGGTGAGCTGCGCTTCTTCATCCAGGAAGCGGAACTGCACTTCGTCGATCTGCGACTGCGGAATGGCGTTGCTGCCGGGGAAGAACGGGTTTTTGATCATCGTCAGGCTGCCGCCATCGCCGCGCACCCATTCTTTGAGCGCGAACGGCCCATAGGTGGCGATGTTTTCCGGGTCGATCCAGAAATCGGCAAATTCGTCGATCACGATCTGCGGCTGGGCGGTGGTGATCCACAGGGCGAAGATCAGCGGGGTGACTGCCGATGCGTTCGACGCGGTGACTTCGAGCGTGTACTCGTCCACGACGGTGATGCCGACGGCGGCGCGCAGCGCTTCCAGGTCGGCGGTGGCCGGGTCAGCCGAACCATAATCCGCCGCGCCGGCTACCCACGGGGTCAGCACGTACTGGTACGGGGCTGCCGTCTCCGGGTTCATCGTGCGCAGCATCCCGTAGGCGAAATCCTGTGCCGTCACGTACAGCGGGCTGCCATCTTCCGCCGTCAGCGCTTCGACTGCGCCGCTGTCGGCATTGTAACGCACCCAGGGGACTTCCGGCGTGATGCTGAACGTATACGTCAGCCCGTCTTCGGAAACGGTGTACGTCGCCATGCCCGGTTCGGGGATGACCTGTTCTTCGTTCAGGCGAATCAGTTCGGGGAACAGTTCAGCGATCACCTGCACGGACGGGACATCTTCCGCCAGCGACGGATCGAGCGTGGGAATATCGCTCGACGACATCTGCCGCCCGGTGACCAGCACGACCGGGTCTTGGGCGAACACCCCGCCCACTGCCACCAGCGTCGTGACCAGCGCCAGGGCAAGCCACATCATCCGTGAAGCGTTGCGTGAAAATTTCATTGAGGCTTCTCCATTAGGGTTTATAGACAGATTTGTAAACACTTCTGCCGTATACTTACAGCAAGCGCTTAATTTTGGTTCATTTGCGCCTTAACTGCAAATGGTGCTTCTGCCGAAAATGGCGCGGCAAAGGCTGGTGAAAATAGCTTATTCTTCCCCCAACCAGGCCGCACCATACGCGCCGTGTTCGCTCACCCGCTCCCCGTCAATCGCGCTGGAGGGCAGCAGCCCCGCCGGGATCGCGTAGACCTCATCGCGCCCGCTCACGTCGCTGGTATACAGGAACAGCGCGCCGTCACCCGAAAACCGCGCCGATGATTCGTAGCCGTCGCCATCGTACAGCAGCGCAGTGTCACCCCCGTCCACGTCCGCGCTGACCACGCCCGCATACCCGCGCAGCGTCGCGCCGTCGAACGTTTCGGTCAGGTACAGGATGCGGCCATCCGGCGCGAGCGCGGGCTGCCAGTCCTTGTGATCGTTGTCGGTGAGCGCGGTCACGGTGCGCGTCGCAGAATCCAGCCGCATGATCTCCCAGGTGCGGGCATCGCCCGCCGCGCCCTGGGTGAACAGCAGGTAGCGCCCGTCCGCCGTCCAGACCGGGTCGCTGGCGCGCTGGCCGGATGGCGCTTCATAGATCAGCGTCAGCCCGGTGCCGTTCGGCGTGATCTGGTACAGGTCATAGCCGCCGTCGCCCCTGGTATCCGACGAGAACACGATCAGCCCTCTATCGCGGCTCCAGGCGGGCGCACGATCCGGGATATTGTTCTGCGTCAGGCGGCGCACGGCCAGCGTGTTCAGGCTGATCACGTACAGGTCAAAATCGTCGTCGCGGTTGGCGATGAACGCGACCGACTCCCCGTCCGGCGAGATGGCGGGCGCGATTTCGGCATAGGCCGTCCCGGTCAGGCGCGATTCGGCGCGGGTGGAAAGGTCGAGCAGGTACAGGTTGTGATCGCCCACTTCGCCCATTGGCAGCGCCCGTCCGTTCGATGCGCGTTCCCCTGCGTATACAATGCGCCCGCGCAGATCGGTAACCACCGGGCGTACACCAACGGGCGACTCCACGTCGGACGCGCCCGTTTCGGACGGGAGCGCTGGCGGGGCTGTTGCGGCGGTGCGGCGCGGCTCCGCTGTCGTTTGGGCTGACTCCGCCGATGCCCGGCTGATCGGCGTGCCATCGACCGGGGTCGGTGCGCCCAACGTCGCCAGGATCGCGGCGGTTTCGGTGGCGCGGCGGATGTCGGCTTCTTCGCGCTGCGTCTGGATCACGATCAGCGCGCCCACCCCAATGATCAGCGTGAGCAGCGCGCAGCCGATCAGCAGGCCGACCACTGCGCCGATCCACCAGCGGTCGGGGCGTGCGTGGACGGGTCGGCCTGTTCGGTTGGCGCGGGCGGGAGCCTGCATCGGAAGTGGGGCTGCGTTCGGCGGGGTACTGCCCGGCGGCGCACTGCCCGGCGGCGTGCCGACCGTCTGCACGAACGTGGCGGCAGGCGTTTGACGCGGCGGATTCGGGATCGGCAGCGGGGTTGGGGCGGTCGGGTAATCGGGCAGCGCGACATCGACCGCCGATGGCAGCGGGATGCTGAGCGCGGGCGCTGCCCCGCCCCCGGTGCGGATTGCCACTGCAAAGGCGGCGGCCAGCGCAGCAGCATCCGCGTAGCGGTCTTCGCGGCGCTTGCGAATCGCCCGCAGGATCACCGCTTCGACGGCGGGCGGCAGGTTCGGGTTGATGCTGGTGGGCGGCGGCGGCGGGGCCGTCACTTGCAGCACGGCCACGCCATACGGGGTATCGCTCTCGAACGGGCGTTTGCCCGTCGCCATTTCGAACAGCATGATGCCGAGCGCGTAAATATCGCTGCGCGAATCGAGCGGCTGCCCCTGTGCCTGTTCGGGACTCATGTAGCTGGGCGTGCCGATCACGCCCTGGGTGGCGGTGCTGACGGTGGGGTCGCCCATGATGCGGGCGATGCCGAAATCGGTCAGGAATGCGCCGCCGTTGTCGTCCATCAGCACATTGCTCGGCTTGATGTCGCGGTGCAGCACGCTGCGGCTGTGCGCATAATCGAGCGCGGGCGCGATCTGCTCCAGGATGCCGCGAATCGCATCGAGCGGCAGCGCCCCGCCGTTCAGCCGGTCATCGACCGAACCGCCGCCCATGTAGCGCATCACGATGTACGGCTGGCCGTCCTGTTCGCCGTAATCGTGGACGGGGACGATATTGCGATGCTCCAATTGGGCGATGATGCGCACTTCGCGGTTGAAGCGCATCATGTAGTTTTCGTCGTTCAGGTATTGGCGCGGCAGGATTTTGAGCGCGACCACCCGGTTCATCGACACCTGATGCGCCCGGTAGACGGTCGCCATGCCGCCCTTGCCGATCATGCTGAGGATTTCATAGCCGCCAAACCGCTTGCCGATCAACTCGTCCGTCATGTCGCTCCGCGCCGCAGATCACCCGGTTCTGAATGGTCAGTTGTGCGGGCATTATATCGAAAACGGTTCGGCCTGCGCTATCGCCCCTGCGCCAATCCCCTGGGATGGTACAATGGACGCTAGTGCAAATTATCCCGTCCGTCGATGACAGTCCCGAACCGGAATCACGATGAAACTGACTTCTCGCAGCGAATATGCCCTGTTAGCGCTCGTGTTTCTGGCGCGCCAGCCCGCCGATGGCTTCGTGCGCGTCGAAGAGATCGCCAGCGCCCAGGGCATCCCGCCTAAATTTCTGGAACAAATCCTGCTCGCGCTCAAACGTGGGCATTACCTGGCCAGCCAGAAAGGGCAGCACGGCGGCTACCGGCTGAACCAGCCGCCCGACCGGATCATCCTGGCGGATGTGATCCGGCTGCTCGATGGCCCGCTTGCCCCGACCGAATCGGTCAGCAAATATTTCTACCGCTCCACGCCCATCGAAAAAGAACCCGCGCTCGTCCACCTGTTCACGCAGATTCGCGATTGTATGCTGCACATCCTGGAAGGGACGACGCTGGCCGATATTCAAAGCCCTCCTGGGGAGGGCCGCCCGCCACAGGAGGGACAGCCTTTGCAGGATGCCCCCGCGCCCGTCGATCCGCCGGACGCACACCCGTGAGCCGCACCCTTCCCCGTCCCTTGACGCGGCTGGAAGCCCGCCTGGCCGCTGCGGTTCAGGCCGGGATCGGCTGGCTGGGCAGCCCGGTCAGCCGCGCCGAAGCCCAGTTCCAGCGGCGCAGCGCCCATCCGCGCCGGGGGCGCTGGCTGGGGACGGCCATGTTCGGGACGTGCGCCGGGGCGGTCACGCTGGCCGTGCTGCGCGGGGTGATCGCGGCGAATCCAGGTTGGTTCCGCGCTCCGCTCGATGTGATCCTGCTGGTATGGGATGCGGTCATGGCGTTCACCCATTCCGTGCTGATCTTCTGCGTAGCGGCGCACTACTTCAGTATGCTGGCGGGCGCAGTGCAGGCTTCGACCGGGGCGGTGGTGCGCGAAAAGACTGCCCGCACCTGGGAAACCCTGCTGCTGACCGGGGTCGATGCGCGTGCGCTGGTGATCGGCAAATGGGCGGCCACGCTCAGCCAGGTGTGGCGGCAGCACCGCCGCCTGCTCCTCCCGCGCCTGTGCGCGATTGCGTGGCTGGGGCTGACGACGGCGGTATCCGAGCCGTACAGCGGCGTATCGGTTCCCGCGCTGATCTCGGTGCCGTTCGTGACGGTGCTGGCGGCGCTGGCGCTGCCCGTGATCAACATCGCGCTGGGCGCGGCCATCGGCCTGGTGGGGTCGCTGTTCGGCAGCACCCCATCCAGCGCCCGCGCCGCTGCCAGCCTCCTGCAAGGCAGTCTCGTCGTGCTGGTGTTCATCCTCTCGATCCTGCTCGTGCCGATGGCGGGCGCGTCCGAATGGACGGTGATCGTGCTGCCGATGGCGTTTTCGTCGTTCGATGGTGGGATCACGGCGGTGCTGACCCTGCCGCACAGCATCATCTTTGGTGAACGGTTGCTGATTTTCATCGTGGTCACGTTCGGTTACGCGGCGGCGGCGGGCGGCGCGATCTGGGGACTGCTGCGGCTGGCGGAACGGCTGGCCGTGCGGCAGAATGTCAGCCCACATCCGCAGCCATAAGCCGCGAAAGGGAGACGCATGAACGGTTCCGCTGAAAGCCTGCTCATCACCGCGAAAGATACGGGCGGAGCGGGCATTTTTGCCGAAGTGAGCGCGGCACAGGCCGGGTGGGAATACCTGAATATGGCCGCCCGGCGCATGAATCGCGGCGAGACGTGGAGCGCCCACACGGGCGATCATGAATGGGCGCATGTCATCCTGGGCGGGGTGTGCCATCTGCACATGGACGGGAGTGAATACCGCAGCGTAGGCCGCCGCCCGAACGTGTTCAGCGGGATGCCCTACGCCGTTTACCTGCCGCGCGGCATGGCCTTCGAGATTGAAGCCGTGACCGATGGCTTTGAAGTCGCCTCATGCTGGGTGCCGACGGATCGGGACGGTGCGCCCCGGCTGGTCACCCCGAAAGACTGTGCGATTGAACTGCGCGGCGGCGGCAATGCCTCCCGGCAGATCAACAGCATCATCCCGCCGGGGTTCGGCAATCATCGCATCGTCGCGGTGGAGGTGTACACGCCGTCGGGCAACTGGTCCAGCTACCCGCCGCACAAGCACGATGTCCACCGCGAAGCCGCCGACGGCACGCTGCTCGAGGCCGACCTGGAAGAAATTTACTTCTACAAGATTGCCCCGGCGGATGGCTTCGCTTACCAGCGCGTGTATACCGATTCGCGCGCCATCGATGCGGTGATGATGGCGCACCAGCACGATATGGTGCTGGTTCCCGAAGGCTATCACCCGGTGGTGAGCGGCTTCGGCTACACCACCTACTATCTGAATTTCCTGGCCGGGTCAGCCCAGGCGCTCACCGCAGTGGACGATCCCCAGTTGGCCTGGGTGCGCAACCTGTGGACGAGCATCGATCCGCGCCTGCCGCTGGTATCGCACGACATGGAAGCGTGACAGCACACAGGCAGGCGGGACGACCCGAAGCAACCCAACGGCGCAGTGCGAACGCGATGCGTCCGCCACGCCAAAGACGCAAAGACGATTGTCCTCTTTGCGCCTTTTACTTCTTTGCGTCTTGGCGTTCAATCCCTTGCTACACAATGATGCGGTTTTCGACCGCCAGCGCGACCGCCTGCGTCCGGCTGATCGTGCCGAGCTTGCTCAGGATATTGCTGACGTGGTTTTTCACCGTCGAACTGCTGATCACCAGCCGTTCGGCAATTTCGCGGTTGCTCAGCCCTTCGATCATCAGCGCCAGGACTTCGCGTTCGCGTTCGGTCAGGTCATGGCCGACGGTCGGCGGGCGCGTGGTGGCGCGGATCAACACCTGGGCGGCTTCCGGCGCAAGCGTGGACTGCCCTTCATACGCCCGGCGAATTGCGTTGGCGAGTTCTTCGCCGCCCACATTCTTGAGCAGGTAGCCAATCGCCCCGGCCTTGAGCGCAGCCTGCACGGTTTCTTCATCGCCAAAGCTGGTCAGCGCGATCACCTTCACATCCGGGCAGACGCGGTTGATTTCGGCGGTCGCTGTCACCCCGTCGATGCGCGGCATGATCATGTCCATCAGCACCACGTCGATTCCGCCGCGCTTGCACTGGGCAATCGCCGCATCGCCATCGTTGACATTGTTCACAATCGTGATATCGCTGAAGTTGTCCAGCAGCACCATCAGCCCGCGCCGCACCATGTCATGGTCATCGACCAGCAGCACACGAATCTTTTCGTTCATCGTTCCCTCTTGGGGCGCTGCCTGCGCCGTCTGTGTTTTCGTCCTGATGAGCATGTGACCGTCCATTATTATTGTTGCTCCTCTACCGCTTGATATGTGAAGGCCTTCACCACGTTGTTCATACTTCTTCGGGCTGCATCCAGCGCACGGTGACGCACGTCCCCTGGCCACTCTCGCTTTCGATCTCCAGTTCCGCGCCAATCGCGTCGGCGCGTTCGCGCATGATCCCCAGTCCCAGGCTCATCGGCTGCACCTGATCCTGTGCAAAGCCCGTGCCATCATCGCGGATGCGCATCACGATGAACCCGCCGCCATCCTGCACCGTGATCGTGATATGGGATGCGCTGGCGTGCTTGATCGTGTTGTTGATCGCTTCCTGCATGATGCGGTACAGCGCAATCTGCACATCTGGCGGCAGCGGAGCCATATCGACAATCTCCAGCTCGATCTTGAGATCGCGCCGGGTCTGGAAAATCTGGGCATACTGGTTGAACAGTTCGCGCATGGTCACTTTGGTCAGCGATGCCGGGCGCAGTTCCAGCAGCAGCACGCGCATTTCCGAAAGCGCCGCCGCCGTCAGGCGGTTGGCTTCTTCCATCAGGGCGCGGGCTTTGTCCGGGTTCTGGTCCCACTGCATCAGCGCCGCTTCGCCAATCGAACGGCAGGTGAACAGGGTCTGGCTCACGCTGTCGTGCAGTTCCCGCGCCAGCCGGTGCCGTTCTTCGATGGCGGCCAGTTCCTGGGTCTGCTGGCGCATCGCGTAATCGACCCGCGTGCGTTCGATGGCGTAGCGAATCGCCCGCGTCAGCAGTTTGCCGTCGATTTCGCCTTTCACCAGGTAATCCTGTGCGCCTTCCTGCATCGCCTGCACGCCCAGCGTTTGGTCGCTGAACCCGGTCAGCACCAGGATCGCCTGGTCGGGGGCTTCGGCATGAACGCGGCGGATCGTCTCGATGCCGCTGCTGTCGGGCAGCGACAGATCGAGCAGGATCGCGTCGAACAATTCCTGTTCCAGCGCATCCAGCCCTTCGCGCAGCGTGACCGCGTGCGTCAGTTCGATCTGCGATTCGCTGTGGCTGATCATCATTTCGCGGATCAGCCGGGCATCGCCCCGGTTGTCTTCGATCAGCAGGATATATAATGTTTCCTCAATCAAGGGCATTGGTTTCACCAGGACAGCCTCTCTCGCTGCGTGCAGGTCGCTCATGCACATCACTCCGACGGCAGCTTGACGATGCTGAACCAGAAGTTTTCGATGTTCTTGACGATCTCCATGAACTGCCGCATATCGACGGGTTTGGTGATGTAGCAGTTTGCGTGCAGGTTGTAGCTCGCCAGGATGTCGCGCTCGTCATCGGACGTGGTGAGGATCACCACCGGGATGCGGCGCAGAATCTCGTCGTCCTTGATTTCGGCCAGCACCTGCCGCCCATCCTTGCGCGGCAGGTTCAGGTCAAGCAGGATGATGTCCGGGCGTGGGACATCGCTGAAATGCCCTTCGCGGCGCAGAAAAGCCAGCGCTTCAACCCCATCCTGCGCGATGAACAGGTTGTTACGCATCTTCATGTCCTTCAACGCTTCCCGCGTCAAGCGGACATCGCCAGGGTTATCCTCTACCAGTAAAATGTCCACAGACTCTACCATTGAAACTCCCATTACCGTCTCAAGCTCCTGTTCTGTGATGGGGGAGAGTGAAGTAAAACGTTGTGCCGCTGCCCAAAGCGCTTTCGACCCAGATTTTCCCGCCGTGATTTTCGATCACCTTCTTACAGATCGCCAGGCCGATGCCCGTGCCTGGGTATTCATCCCGCGAATGCAGCCGCTGAAACATGGTGAAAATGCGGTCTTTGAACTGCGGGTCGATGCCGATGCCGTTATCGGACACGCAGAAGGTGTAGGCCAGGGCGTTTTCTTCAACGCCAATGTGAATGCGCGGCGCGGGCTGCCCCCGGAACTTGAGCGCATTCCCGACCAGGTTTTGCAGAAGCTGCGTCAGTTGGTTGGCATGACCCCATACGGTCGGCAGCGGGTCGGCGGTCACCGCCGCGCCGCTTTCTTCGATGGCGATTTGCAGGTTGCTGCACACACGTTCGAACACGGTATCCAGTTTCACCGGGGCGAACGCTTCCTGGGTGCGTGAAACCCGCGAATACGTCAGCAGGTCGGTGATCAGCCCTTTCATACGCGCCGCGCCATCGACGGCAAACCCGATGAAATCGTGCGCATCCTGGTCGAGCTTATCGCCGTAGCGGTTTTCCAGCAGTTGCAGATAGCTCGTCACCATACGCAGCGGTTCTTGCAAGTCATGCGATGCGATATACGCGAACTGCGATAGTTCGTGGTTGACCTGGCGCAGATGTTCCGCCTGTTCCGCCAGCGCCTGCTGGTTACGGATGCGTTCGGTCACGTCGATGAACACGCCGTAGGCCGCCGGGGAATCGTCCCCGTCACCGATCACGCTGGTATGCGCTTCCAGATGCACCACCCGCCCATCGTGGTGGCGGGCGCGGAACTGCACCATGCCCGAACCGCGCTCCTGGTAGATCGCGTTCGACCGTTCGATCAGTGCCTCCCAATCATCCGGCACGACCACATCGCGCCAGTTGACCTTCCCGGCCTGCCAGTCGTTCATCGGGTAGCCCAAAATCGCTTCGGCGGCGCTGTTCAGGTAGTTGATCTGCTGCCCCTGGCCGGGTCTGCCGTCCGTCCCTTCCCAGATGATCATCGGCACATTGGCGACCACGTTGTGCAAACGGCGGCGCTGCTGGTCGATCTTGCTGGTCAGGTGGCGCAGTTGGCGCTCATTGCGCATCAGTTCATCGTTCAGGCGCTGCAATTCCAGGTTCGCCAGCCGCAGCGCTTCGGCGCGGGCTTCCAGTTCCTGGCGCGCTTTGATGCGTTCGCTCACATCCATCATGACCGAATACAGGCGGCCTTCGCTTTCGCCCGTCAGGGTGATCTGGCTGTGCGCTTCCAGATGCACGATGCTGCCATCCTGGTGCAGCGCCCGGAACTGGCTGATCACCGGTTTGCCCGTCTGGATCATGCGCTCGAAGTCGGCGCGGTTTCGTTCCTGGTCATCCGGGTGGACGAGTTCGTTCCAGATGTCGGGTGTGGTCTGCCAGCGGTGCATCGGGTAGCCCAACAGCTTTTCCGCGTATTCGTTGACGAATTCGACCCTGGCCGCGCCTTCCGAACCGCCAATTTCCCAGATGATCGCCGGGATGTTGGCGATCACGGTATTGAGCCGCTGGCGCTGGCGTTCGACTTGCAGCGCTAAATCCATCAACTGCTTCTGCGATTCGCGGATCGCGGTGATGTCGCGCGTCACGGTGACGGCCAGCCGCACATAGCCTTTGGCATCGGTCACCGGGGCGGCGCGCACCGAAAACCAGCGGTCAAGCCCTTGTTCCTTGCGCACGATGCGCATGATCGTCTCGTTCGGGCCTTCGCCGCGAAAGACATGCACACGCGGCACATTGTGAAAGGAAAGCGGCTGGTTGTTTTCGTCGTAAATTTCGGCGCGCTGCTGAAGCCCGGTGATCGAATTGCGCAGCAGTTCCGGCACGGTCGTGAAGCCGTTCAGGTCGGCGGCGGCCTGGTTGGCGAACATGATGCGCCCGTTCACGTCCTGGGCGGTGACGGCATCGCCAATCGACCCCAGAATCGCTTCGAGTTCGCGGGTGGTGTTCTCCAGCCGTTTTTCGATTCGCAGCCGCAAATCCTGCGACCAGCTCATGACCACGCCAATCGCCAGGAAAAGCAGGCTTTGCAGCAGCCGCGATGGGTCATCGATGCTGCCGAAGGCGAAGATCGGTTCGACCAGGTAGTATTCGACCATGACCAGCCCCAGCACGGCGGAGAGCATTCCAGGACCGAAGCCGCCGAAAAACGCGCTGAGGACGAGCGCGAAATTGAAGAACAGGAATATGCTGGTGCGCAGGTTTTCGCGCAGCACGAACGTGAGCGCCAGCGCCAGCGACGTGAAGATGAACGCATTCCCATAGCGAACGACGAGCGGAAGCGGGCGTGGAGGCGGTTGAAGATGTAGTTTAAGCGGCTGCGAAAATGCGCCCATGCGGTTCAAGTCCAGTAAGCCTAAGCCGATAGTCGATAGATGAGTCAGCGCCCAATCAGGATGCCGCCGGGCGTGGGGGTTTCCGAATCGTCCGGCGCGGTATCGCCCGTGTTCAGGATGACCGCGCCGCCTTCCACTTTATGCGCGACCTGTTCGCGCTGCGGCTCGATCACCAGATAGCGCAGCAGGATCGTGATCGTCCCCAGAATCGGTACGGCGATGATGCCGCCCACCACCCCGTACAGCGCGAACCCGGCCAGGATGCCGATGATCACCAGCAGCGGATCGATCTTCATGCTGCGCCCCATCACACGCGGGGTCAGGTAATGGGTTTCGGCCTGCTGCACCACCACGAACGAAATGAACACGAACAGGCCATACGCCGGGGACGTGAGCGCCGCCAGCAGGCTTGCCCCCCCGCCGCCAATGAACCCGCCCACCACCGGCAGCATGGTCGAAATGCCGATGATGAACGCATACGTCCCGGCGTTCGGCACGCGGAACAGGAGCAGCAGGATCAGGTTGGCCAGCCCGACGAACACCGCCACGAACACTACGCCGCGCACATAACTGCCGACGGCGTTTTCGATGTCCTGAAAAATCTGGTTGGCCTTGAAGCGGCTGCGCAGCGACAGCACGGTTTCGAGAAAATCGGCCATCTTGTCGCGGGAGGTCAGCCAGTACAGCCCCAGCACGAACACCAGCACCGCTTCGCCCAACGTGCTGCCCAGGTTGTTGAGGATCGCCGGGGTGACGTTCTCGAACTCCGCGATCAGCGATTGCACGCCTTCGCGCAGCGCGTCGTCCTGCACCAGTTCGACCGGGTTCCCGCGCAGTTCGCCCAGGCGCATTTCTACCCAGCGGTTGACGTACAGCACCCGCGCTTCCAGCCGATCCTCATTGGTCAGGTAATCGGCCAGTTGGGTGAACACGGGCGGAAACACCAGCACCGCCAGCAGCCCCAGCAGCAGCAGGATACCGCCATACACGATCAACACGGCGGCGCTGCCAGGGATGCGCCACGCCTGAAGCTGGCGCACGGCAGGCCGTACTGCCGACGCGATCAGCACGGCGATCAAAAACAGAATCAGGATATGCAGGCTGCGCACGACGATATACGCGCCCGCAATCGTAGCCAGCACCACCAGGGTATTGCGAAAAACGATCCGGGTTTCCACGTTGGGCAGCGCATCCATTTCCGAAACTAAATCACGTTTACAGGAACATTCGTTCCAGACGCTTCTTAGTGTAGCCGTCGTGTTTCCATTGTGCATCAGACGACGCGCTTGCCTGGGGATAGGCCAGATGACCTATTAAATTAAGGAGACAGGCTTTGTGTGTAACAGTCAACGCTAAAGCATTCACGGCGCGGGTTGGGGGCGCGCCGTGAATGAGTCTTGCCGAAGTGCGGAAAGCGTTACAGGTTGATGCGCCGCCCAAACAGCAGGGAGAGCAGGAACAGGACGATGAACACGACGAAGATCAACTGCGCGATCCCTGCCGCCGTCCCTGCGACCCCGCCGAAGCCGAAGATCGCCGCTACCAACGCTACCAACAGGAAGAAAATGGCCCAGCTCAGCATGATTTGGCTCCTCATTTCGCAGCGCTGTTCGGTAAAGGTGATGAGCGCCGCTCAATCGTTGAACATGCACTCAGTGTATGGCATTACCGCTGTGCGCTGATGGGCGTGCTGGACACTTTTCCGACGGGTGATTTGGGGGGTTCGCGGCTAGACACGGTGTCATATGCGCTCACCCACCAGGTGTTCACGCCAAGATACTAGGTAACATCCCCCGCCGCCCGCAGTGCTTGCGCGGCTTGCAACGTTGGCGCGGTGAAAACAGCCGTATACCAATCGCCTTCCGTCAGGCACACGAACGCCGATTCACGGTTCCAGCACGCCGCGTCTTCGGGCGTGACGGCGGCTGTCTCGTCGAGCATGGCCTGATACGCCGCCTGAAATTCGTCCTGGTCGGCCTGGGTATCGAAGCTGACGGCGAGCATGAACGCGCTTTCGCCCGCGTTGTTCTGCAACAACTGGAAGCGATCCGCACCCCACCCGGCTGCCGCTCGGTTGGCCTCAGACGCCGGCAGCCCAGACCGCAGATGTTCGCGCAGATAGAACTCGCCCAGGGCGGTATCGTACAGCACGGCGTAGCCCTCCAGCGCGCCCGCAATATCGAAGGCGGGCAGGTTGGAAGGGTCTGCGCCTTCGCCCGCGAAATATTTTTCCGGGTGCAGGATTTGTTCGGTGGTCTGCGGCTGATTTTCCGGCGTATAGGCGGCGTTCAGCGCATCCCAACCGCCCTCTGCAAACACTGCCAGCGCGAACGTCAGCCCGCTTTCATACGGGAAGATCAGTTCACGCACCAGCGATGCCGGAATGCCTTCCGGCAGGATCAGGTTGCCCGCCTGGAACGACTCCGCCACCAGCAGCAGCGCCGAAAGCGGGTTCTGAATGGCGATCTGCTGGCTGTAGAAGTTCATGGCAATCGATGCATCGCCTTCCACGAGCGCGGTCAGCGCCAGCGCCCGGTCGAAATTGTCATCGGCGCTCGCCCCTTCCAGCAGCACATCGAGATCGAAATGCTGGTCTTGCAGCGCGTGGACGTATTCATGCACGAAAATGATCTGTTCGGTCAGCGAGAGCGATTCTTCCCCGCTGAACCCGGCGGGCAGCACGTTCATCACCTGGGTATCGGTATCGTAGAAGCCGGCGACCTGGCTGCCGAGCAGGGTCAGGTAGACATCGAGCAGATTTGTGCCTTCGGGGAGCAGGCCAAGCGCGCTGTAGAACGCATTCACGCGGTCTAATTCGTCCTGGGGGTAGGCCTGGCTGTACAGGTCGGTCAGGTAGGCGACTGTTTCTTCACGGGTGGGGAATGCCCGCTCCACCGGGGTGAGCGTATCGAGCTGGCGCACTGCTTCGGTGATCGTGACCAGCCCGTCCAGGTGCGCCTCCAGCGCGGGCGGTAATTCGTCCTGGGCATAGGCCGGGACGACGATTGTGCAGAACACGGCCAGCACCACGACAGGGAATGCCTTCACAATTGCACGATTCATGGGAAAACCTTTTTTGTAGACGTTTCGCTCCATTATGCGGCGCGGCAGGGCGGGAGTCATCCCCAAAAGTGGGTAAAGCACCGCCCCCCACCAACGCGCATGGGAATCGAAAGGCGCAGGTTTTTTTCCTGCGCCCGGCGAACAGGGTTTCCCACTTTCGCCCGAAATCTGAAGGTCGCTCGTACCGTTACGGGCAGGTGCCGCCCGTCGCGCCGCTGCGGTTGCCAAAGACCTGAGTCCAGTAGTGACGGTACGAACCGCCCGCCGTATAGCCCAGGCCCATTTCGCGGAAATTCGGGTTCATGATGTTGGCACGATGCCCGGACGAGTTCCACCACTGGGTGAACGTCGCCTGGGCGGTCGCATTGCCCGCCGCAATATTTTCCCCGGCGGTCGTCCAGGGGTAGCCCGCCGTCCGCATCCGATCCCAAGGCTGCGTCCCGTTGATCGGGTCGGTATGGGCGAAGAAATTGTACTGCACCATGCGGTTGCTGTGAACCTGGGCAGCGCTGTTCAGCCGGGTATCGAGCGCCAGCGGGACGAGCCGCGCCGCGCACCGCTGCTGATTGACCAGCGTGAGCATCTGCTGCGCCAGGCTGGAGGGCGGTACAGGGGTGGGCGTTGGGGTCGGAACCGGGGTGCTGGTCACATTCACGCTGAAGGCACGCCAGCCCGCGCCGCGTGTCCCGCTGCTGTTGATGGCGACGACCGTCCAGGTGTACGCCCCGTTGGTCAGCGCCGTGCCAACGGTCAACGAGCAGCGCCCGTTGACGCACGCGCTGGCGTTCACGCGCCCGGTGGCGGCGGTTACGCCCGTGCTGCGGCGCACATACAGATCGTAGCTGGTCGCGCCGCTGGCCACGTTCCATATGAACGTGGGGCGGCTGGTGGTCACGGTCGCGTTCAGCGCCGGGGATACCTGGGTGAAAACGCCAGGGATGGCGGCAGTCTGCGCGGCGGCAGGCGCGGCGGCGATGCCGATGCAGCAGGCCACCAGCAGGATCATTGCGATTAAACGTGGGTGTTTCATAAAAACCTCACAAGCGTCCGGCAGTGTGTTGGTTGATGCACGTAAGCTCACTATAACCGGGGAGGTGCTGCCCGGTGCATGGGACAAAAGGGGGAAGGGTGTACAATCATGCGGGTACTTTGATCCTATGCACCTTCGATGGAATGTCTGATGACCCACGATGCGAAAATCGGCGGCAGCCAGGCGGCCATGCGCCTGGTCGCGCAGACCACGTTCTACAACCGCGGCGAACCTGAACGGCTGATCCAGTTCATCGCAGATGCGTATGCGCCGGACTTGCTCGATCAGCAGCCGCCGATTCAGAAAGCGGCGGCCTTCGCACAGATGCGCCAGGTGGTGGGGCGCGTGAAGGTGCAGAAATGGCTCGCGCTCGATAAACATGAGGTGATCGCCCGGATGGAGAGCGAAACCGGGGTGCGGTTCGTGGTCGAACTGAAATGCGCCGACGAATATCCGCACAAGATCACGGCGTATATGCAGCACCCCGCCAGCGGATGAACTCTACCCGCGAATGCGGCTGCGAATCAGCCCGATGATCCACGACCATTCGTCGATGCGCAGCAGCGCCGCCGCCGCCGCGAACACCGCCACGCTCAACCCGCCGCTGAGCGCGACCAGCGCCGTTTCGCGGATCACCCCGGCGGAGCCGATGGCCGTTTCCAGCATCGGCTCCGCGATCAGCGCCGCCGCGCCCATTGCCAGCGCCGCCGCCCCGGTCTTGATCACCGTGCGCGCCAGTTTTTGATCGCCGTAGCCGCCTAAGCGCCGCCGCAGAATCAAGCCACTGAGCGCGGCATGAACGATGTGCTTCACGCTGTCCGCGATCATCAGGCTGAACAGGCCGATCAGCGGGAGCAGCGCCACTGCCACCAGCGTATACAGCACCAGGCTGACCAGGCCGATCAGCGCCGGGGTCAGCGTATCCTGCCGCGCATAGAATGCATACACCAGCAGCAAATCGACCGCCGCGAACGGCAGCCCGATCAGGTACAGGCGCAGCGCCAGCCCCGTGATGTCCGACATGGGCGGCGTGAATGCGCCATGTTCGAACAACAACCGAATGATCGGCTGCGCCAGTACGAACAGCCCGACCGCCGCCGGAATCATGAGCGTGATCGCAAGGCGCAGCCCCAGGCCAAGCGTATCCTTGAACGCCTGTGCGCCTTCCGCATCTTGCAGCACCGCCTGGCGCGCCAGCGTGGGCAGGATGGCGATGCTGATCGCGGTGGCGACCAACCCCTGTGGGAACTGGATCAACGTGGTCGCCCAGTTCATGTAGCTCACGCTGCCCACCCCCGTTTGACTCGCCAGGTTGTAGCTGAAGGTGCGCACGAACGTATCGAGCAGCAGTGAGGCCAGCACGGGCGTGTACAGCAGGCCGATCCGCCGCACCGCTGGCGTATTCCAGCGCACGGTGAAGTGCAGCCGTCCGCCGCGCAAACCGGGCAGTTGCAGCATCAACTGGGCCAGCGCGCCGATTAGCCAGCCGAAGGCCGCCGCCCGAATGCCAATATCCGGGCGGGCGAGCGTCCAGTTGACCCACGCGCCATCCAGCGCGGGCGTGACCTGGGGCGGCGGAGCGAACACGAGCGTGCCGATCACGACAGCTCCATTGAACACTGCCCCGGCAAAAGCGGGCAGGCTGAACGAACGCCGGGCATACAGCGCGCCCGACAGCACCGCAAACAGCGACAGGAACACCAGCGCGGGCGCGATCCAGCGCAGCAGTTCGGCGGCCACTGCCTGGGTTGGCGCGTCCGACCCGCTGCTGATCACGCCGATCACCTGGGGCGCGAACGCGGCCAGGATCAACGCCGATACGCTGATCACCACCGTGACCAGGCTGAACAGGATCGAAACCAACCGCCAGAACGCGCCTTCGCCTTCGCGGGTGATCACGTCGCTGAGGACGGGGATGATCGCGCTGTTCACATGCCCGGCGATCAGCAGGTCGTACAGGGTTTTGGGGACGAGAATCGCGTAATTGAAGGCATCCACCGCCCGCGATGCGCCGAACAGGTTGGTCAGCACAATTTCGCGCGCCAGCCCCAATACGCGGCTGGCGATATTGCCGAGCGCCAGCACCCCGGTCGCCCGTGCGACCCCGGCGTTCGTTTCGGCCTGGGCGCTCATCTCTGAAAATGGGGTCAATCGTCACCTGTTCTCGTGGCCGCCGCGTGCAGAGGGCGGCAGCGCGTACAGCGGTTAAGGATAGCACATTGTCACTGACACACTACGATAGAATCACTCGTAAGCATTATGGCAGCGCGTACAGCGGTTAAGGATAGCACATTGTCACCGTCCGCCCCTTCCGGGGCAGAATCGCATTCATGCGGTAGGACACCGCACAAATGCAAACGGATTCAAACATCCGGGGCGCACTGGAACGGGTACAATCATGCGTAGGGTATTGGCCTGAACCCCAGGCGCACCGCGAAGGAGCGGCCATGACACACCGGATCGTACACCTCTGGATCGCCATACTGCTGCTGATCACGGCGTGTCAGTCCGCGCCGCCGCCGCCCACTGCGATCCCGCTCAACGCCGCCGTGGCCGTGAACAATACGCTGATTCAATGGGTGCGCAGCCCGGAAGCGATCCTGTTTCAGGCGGATGTGACGGCGGGCAACCGCGACACGACGCTGGTGGGCAAGCGCGATGTGCCGCTGTGTACGGTGTACGGCGATAACCGCGTGGTGTGGGTGAACGAACTGGGGCCGTTCAACATCGAAGTGCTGTACGACCGCATCGAAGACAACGTGATCGGCACATTCATCGCCTATCTGACGGTCAACGAGCGCATCTATACCTACCAGCGCCCGGACAACATGCCGGAAATCGACGAAACTGCCGTCGTCGAAACCATCGCCATCAACGTGAACGGGGTTCAGCACCGCGCCGACGGTTTCAGCGGGTGGGACAGCGAATGGTTCCCCCGCGTGCTGGCCGCGTGTCGTTCGCTCAGCCAATCCCCCGTGCTGTTCGAGCCGAACGGCGGCTGGCTTACGGTCGAAAACGCGCCGTATGACCCGCTCAGCCCGGCGCTGACCTGGAACCCGGCGGAAACCGGACTCGACCTGGCGGCGCTGGCAGCGCAAGCCGAGCCGTCTTGGGTGGCCAACGCCCAGGCCGTGACCGTGTGGCGGCTGCAAAATACCCAACCGCCCCGGTTTCTCCTGCAACAAGGCGATGCCTATTTCGCCATCGCGCTGCAAGTGCCGGGGATCAGCCGGACTGCGCCGCCCCCGCCCGTTTAGGGCGATCTTATATAAATACGAGCAAATACTCATATTTTGTTTATCCGCTGCGCGTATGCTCATGGTCAATTCGATGCACTTTCAGGGGATGGGTACACCACATGAACAGCATGACTCGTCTGGATGGCAAGACCGCCGTGATCACCGGGGCGACCAACGGCATTGGTCAGGTGACGGCGCTGGAACTGGCGAAACAGGGCGCGACCGTGATCGTGGTTGGGCGCAGCCGGGCGCGGGTGGATGAAACGGTGGCGATGATCCGCCAGGCGGCCAGCCCGGAACGGGTGCGCGGCGAAGTGGCCGATCTATCGCTGATGGCCGATGTGCGGGCGCTGGCCGCACGCCTGAACGCCGACCTGCCGCGTATCGACCTGCTGATCAACAACGCGGGCGCGTTTTTTCCTGAACGCGAAACCACCCGTGAAGGGCTGGAAATGACGTTCGCGCTCAACCACATGAATTACTTCCTGCTCACATCGCTGCTGCTCGATAAGCTGGTCGCCAGCGCGCCCGCCCGCATCATCAACGTGAGCAGCGATGCCCACAAGGGCGCGACGCTCGATTTTGCCGATCTTCAGGCGCAAAAGGGCTACTTCGGCTTCACCCACTATTCACGGTCGAAGCTGATGAACCTGTATTTCACCTATGAACTTGCGCGCCGCCTGCAAGCGCGGGGAATCGGCGCGGAACAGGTGGCGGTGAACGCGCTGCACCCTGGCGTTGTGAACAGCGGCTTTTTCAGGAACAAGCGCGGCATCGTCGGCGCGACGATCCTGGCGTTCATGAGCCTGGTTCGGCTTACAGGGATAATGGTCACGCCGGAAAAAGGCGCGCAGACCACGCTTTACCTGGCGACGAGCGATGAAGGCGGGCGCGTGACCGGGAAATACTTCAGCAACAGCAAAATGATCGAATCGAGCGCCGCCAGCCTGGATACTGCCGCCGCGCAGCGCCTGTGGGAGATGAGCGAAGCCATCGTTGAAGGCCGTCCCACCAGCCAGCCGATGACGGTGTAGGCGCATGAAGCCAGCGTGACTCTCAAGAAACGCGACGGTATCCCTGCTACAGGCAGGGGTACCGCCCCACAATGTGCAACAAGCGCCGTTGTACAATCAGTACCGGCGCGTTCATCTTGAGCAACAACACGGTCAGCCGCGCTTCTGGGCTGAGCGGCTCAAGATGACCTTCACCCATGAAGCGAAAATGTGCGCTCCAAAGATGTAAGCGAGGATGATATAGAAATGTCGGTAATCCTGTGACGGGATCAGCCCCGGCAATATCGCTGCCTTTCAAGCTGTTACAGCGAAAGCAGGCAAGACATAGGTTATCGTCAACTGTTTTTCCACCATGCTTTTCAGAAATAACGTGGTCAATCTCACCTGGAAGCAGTCGATCATCCACTGCAAAGCGGCAGTACTCACAACAACCACGCGCCCGTTCAACCACACGGCGGCGTAGTTCAGCCGGGACATATGAACTCACTGCTGATCCACCAATTTCTGCCTCGTTTTGGCTTTAAGCAGCGTCATCATGTCATCGGCGCGGATGAAGTCATCCAGTTCGAGCGACTCGTCGAGCGCAAGCCCGGTTTCGCGCTTGCGCGTCATCAAGTCCAGCGCCCGCGCTTCCAGTTCAGGCGGAAGCCGATAGGCAAGAATGTGTTCAGGGGACGGACTCCCCGCCAGAAAATCGGTGAGGACATCGAACACGGTACGCGGCGGTGCAATCGACATAATCTGACTCCTTGATGTGAACAGTTAGACGGTACGGTCACGCCCCCGCATCCGGCTCGATGGTGAGGGTGAGGCTGGTTTGGGCGGCATTGCCCACCTGGTCATACGTCACCGCCGTGAAGGTTTCCGCGCCGGGGCCGTCGATGCGCCATTCCAGCCCGAACGGATACGCCTCATCCGCGCCGAGATAATCCTCACCCCGGTAGAACTCGACGCGGGCGATGGCGAGATTGTCCTCCGGCGTGGCGATCAGCGTGAGTGTTTGATCCGTGGGGTAGCGGTAGACGCGGCCCGGTTCGGCGGTATCGAGCGTCAGCGCCGGCGGCACATTATCGACCGTGACCTGAATCGCTTCGCTTTCGTAGCTGTTATCGGCAGAGACGGCCACCAGCAGCACGGTGTACAGGCCGTCCAGCCCGGCGGTATCCCAGATGCCGAGCGGCGCATCCGGCGTGTAGACGGTTTCGCGCCCGGTGATGTCGATCCACTGCGCCGGGTCGAGTCCGATGCCGTAGCTCAGTTGATAGTATTGCAGGTCAACGGTCTCGATTTCGCCGCGCAGTGCGACTTCCCCGCCCACGTAAGCGAACGGGGTCGGGAACGTCAGCCGGATCGATTCGAACAGGTCGGGACGGCTGACGGTATCATATTCGTCCGGCGGGAGCGGCTGATTGTTGGCGCGCCACCAGTCCATCGCTTCTTCGGGCGGGACGAAATACACCGCGTCCGACCGAAGCTGCGAATCGGTATTGGCCGTCGCCCGTAACCCATTCTGGCTGTTGATCTGCACGGTCTGCCAGAAGGTATCCTGAACCTGGGGCTGTGTGCCATCCAGAAACACTTCGCTTTCCAGCGGGCAGACTCCGTTCGGCAGCAGGCCGGATTTATCGCACACGCGCACATCGATCACGCCCGTAGGCCGCGCCCACCCTGGCGTATTCAGGCCATCGCGGGTGTGCAGGTAATCGATCACGGCGCGCCACGTCCCCGCCGCGCCGCGCAGCCCAAAATCATCGAGAGTCATGGCCGCACCATCGGCGCGCCCAAAATGCACCCCGACCACGTAATCCGGCGTGTAGCCCAGCGTCCAGTTATCGCGGCGGTCGGCGGTCACCCCGTTCACGACCGCCGTCGGGCGCGATGTGTCGAGCGGGCTGCCCTGGCCGATCACGTTCCAGCGAGTCGATTGATCCGCCAGGATGTCGTTGATGATGTACGCCAGTTCTTCTTGCAGCAGGTTGGTGCAGGTGGCGAACGTGCCGCAGCGCGCCGCGTCCGCGCCATCATACGCCCACAGCGTGTTGCCGTCCGCATCCTCAATGCGGGCGACGGCGACCGGGTCGCGCCCGCGATAACCGCGCCCGATGGGATCGACCTGCACGCCGCGCATATCGCCGCCAGACGCGAACACCGCATACGCATACGCCATATCCACCAGGCTGACCGCGCCGCCGCGTTCGAGCAGCATCAGGTCGGCGCGTGCATCTTCCAGCCCGTTGATGCCGATCTGCCGGGCGGTTTGCAGGATATTGCCCATCCCCTGGCGGTAGGCGACGGCGGCGGCGGGCGGGATCAGCCCCGCGCCCATCGCATCGCGCAGATTGACCACCCCGCGAAAACGCCCATCGGTATTGGCGACGGAATAAATCAGGCCGTCGGAACTGCCGGGGAACTGCGACGGAATATCGAACACCATCGTGGCGGGCGTTTCCAGGCTGTTCCCGCCGTTGAATCCCTCCAGGTAGATGATCGGCGCGAGCGTGATCCCCGGCTGGTAGGCTGCCCGCGCCGCCGTCCCAACCAGAGCGCGAATTTCACCCGTGCGCGCATCGATCACGATCAGTGAACCGTCGTCGGGCGCGCCTTCGCCGTCCGACCGCAGCGCGTAATCGAGCGTCGGCGGGATCAGCGCTGCGCTGAGACACGCCGATCCATCACGGGCGGGCGCGGGGGGCGCGGTCACGCCGTTGGCGCGGGCCAGCCCCGCCCGCAGCGTGCATTCCGCCTGATCGTACAGGTCGAGATCGAGCGTGGTCACGATGCGCAGCCCGCCGCGTGCTACCCGCTGCGCGCCGTCCATGCCCAGGTCGTTCAGGATGCGTTCGGCCTGCCGCCGCGCCATCGTGACGAATTCCGGGGCGATGGGCGGCTGAAAGGCGCTGTTCGTCTGGATCGGCGTGATGCGCGCCGCCGCCGCTTCATAGCTTTCCGGGCTGATCAGGCGGTTGTTGAGCATCACCCGCAGCGTATCGGCCTGCCGCCCGCGTGCCGCCACTTCGTTATCGAACGGGTTGTACTGCGGCGCAGTCGGGATCGACGCGAGCAGCGCCGCCTCATCCAGCGCCAGATCGACCGCTCGTTTGCCCAGGTACATCTGGGCGGCGGCTTCGATGCCATACGCTTCGGTGCCGTAATAGCTGGTATTCAGGTGCCATTCGAGCAGGTCGGCGGGGGTATAGCGCCGCTCCAGTTCGGCCACCAATGCCACCTCCCGCGCCCGCTGGTCGGCCAGCGATCCGCCTTCGCTGGCGACCAGGTTGCGCGCCAGCCGCCCGGTGATCGTGTTATCCGGCGGGGTGGGGGCAATCAGGATGTTCTGCCACAGGCGCAGCACGGTATCGAGCGGGTCGAACCCGGCGCGGTCAAGATAGTCCAGGTTTTCGACCGCCAGCGCTGCATCGACGACATACGGCGGCAAAGTATCGAGCGGAATCCACCCCGCCCCGCCGCCCCGCGTGATCGGGTCTTGCAGGGTGTAAATCAAGGTGTTTCCGGTGCGGTCGTACAGGCGGGTGGCCGTTTCAGCGGTGGCGGCATACGGGTTTTCGCCCAACGGGGGCAGGTCTGCCGCCGCATCCAGGTAGATTGCGGCGGAAACGGCGACCGCTGCCCCACCGGGCAGGCCGACCAGGGCGGCGAACAGCCCGCCGAACACCAGCGCCCAGGTCATGCGCTGGGTGCGCACGATGGCGCGGCGTTCGGCTTTGCGGCGGCGGCGGCGGACGATCTGCGCGGCGGTCGAAGTCGTCATAACGGGTACTGCTCCCTGCTTCACTCTTGACTGGTCATTATAGAAGGCTGCGGGCGCGAGTCAACGCGGCAGATCGTCCGGGGCAAGCCCGTCCATGACGCTTGACAGCGCCCGCCCTTTTTTGCGATACTGGTAAACATGGTTCACGCGACGTACTTTTCCCTGCTTTCACGAGCGATGATGGCATCCATCACCGCCGATCCTGGGGAGAAGTGCGCCTAGCGACCGGCCTTGTAACACACACTGTAAGGTTGATGTTCACAGCGGTTCTGCGCACACACGCAGAGCCGCTTTTGTTTTCCTTATTCACGGGAAAATGCAGAGCGCGTGTTCCGGCGGGTGTGCGCCGTCTCCGCCCGATGAGAGGATTTTGGAACATGCACATCATTCAACTGCACCACATCACGATCAACCACGCGGGGCGCGAGATTTTTCATGACCTGACATGGGCCATCGACGACCGCGCCAAAGTTGGGTTTGTCGGGCCGAACGGGGCGGGCAAATCGAGCCTGCTCAAAGCGGTGGCCGGGGAAATCACGCCGACCAAAGGCACGATCACCACCATGCGCGGGGTATCGGTGGGCTACCTGCCCCAGGATGTCCGCCTGCCCGCCGGGATCACGCTGTTTGAAGCCGCGTGCCAGCCATCGCCCGACTTGGCCGCCGTGACCGCCGCGCTGGAGGCGGTCGAAGCGCGTTTAAGTGACCCCGCCGTGTACAACGACAGCGACGCGCTGGCCGCCGCGCTCGACGAACAGGCCGCGATCCTGGTGCAGTACGAACGGCTCGACCCGGAACGCCAGCGCAGCCTTGCCCGCGAACTGCTGGCCAAGCTCGGCTTTGCGCCCGGCGATGAAGCGCTGCCCGTCAGCGCGTTGAGCGGCGGCCAGACCAAGCTGGTGGCGCTGGCACGGCTGGCCGCGTGGTCGCCGGATGTGCTGCTGCTCGATGAGCCGGACAACCATCTCGATTTAGGGGCGAAAGCGGCGCTGGAAAGTTTTCTGCGCGATTATCGCGGCGGGGTGGTGCTGGTTTCGCACGACCGCTACCTGCTCGATGCCGTCGTCACGCACATCGTCGAACTGGAAAACGGCGCGATCAGCCAGTACACCGGGAATTATTCGGCGTACACGGTCGAAAAAGACATCCGCCGCCTCCGTCAGCAGCAGATGTACGCCGCGCAGCAAAAGACGATCCAGCGCATTGAAGCGGCGATCAAGGAATGGACGGAAAAGGCCAATAACGATCTGAACGAACGCCATGCGCGCCAGGCGGCCAGCCGCCGTAAGATGCTGGCGCGCATGGAGGAACGCGGCGAGATGATCGACCCGGTGCGCGAACGCCGCATGATGGAACTGCATATCGCGGGCGGGCGCGGCAGCACCCAGGCCATAGAACTGAAAGACGCAGCGATGGGCTTTGGCGATGACCTGCTGTTCGTGGGCGCGAACCTGCTGGTGCGGCACGGCGAGCGCGTCGGGCTGATTGGCAAGAACGGCGCGGGCAAATCGGTGCTGTTCAAGCTGATCCTGGGCGATTACGCCCCGCTGGAGGGCGTGGTCAAGGTGGGGAACAGCACGCGCATCGGCTATTACGCCCAGCAGCATGAGACGCTGAATGCCTATGCCGACCGAACGCCCATCGACCTGATCCGCGCCTTACAGCCAATCACCGAAGGCGAAGCGGTGCATCAACTGCTCAAGTTCGCGTTCAGCTATGCCCAAACGCGCCAGCCGATCCGCACGTTCAGCGGCGGCGAACGCAGCCGTCTGCAACTGCTCGCGCTGGTGCTGGCGAAACCCAACCTGCTGCTGCTGGACGAGCCGACCAACAACCTGGATATTGCGTCGGCGGATGTGCTGGAAAGCGCGCTCGAAGCCTTTGAAGGCGCGATCCTGACGATTTCGCACGACCGCTATTTCCTGGATCGCATCGTGGATCGGGTCGTCGAACTGGAGGACGGGGCGCTGTATGAATACGTCGGCGGGTATGGCGATTACGTGCGCCAGAAAGCGGCACGGCTGGCAGCGGAACGGGCGGCGCGTGAACGGGCAGCACAGCGCAGCGCCCGCACGAAAAGCCGCTGAGCCGTTCGCCTGCCTACAAGGCGGATTGCACACCCGCCGCGCCCAATGCGACTGCTGCGGTGAGGGCGATGCTCCACGCCAGGCCGCACCCGGCCATGATTGCGAACAGACGGCGCGGCGGCGCATCCAGCGCCAGGCCAATGGCCGCGCCGATCTGTGCGCCGACGGTGAACGGGGCGATCATGCCCAGGCCGATCATGCCCCACCGCCGCCAGATGCGCCCCAACCGTGATTCCGGGTCGAGCGCAGCCCGGTTTCCGATGCGGCGCATGATCCACGTCCGCAGCCGTCCCCCGGCCAGCGTGACCACGCCCACCCCGGCGGCATAGCTGGCGGCGGTCGTGCCGATCACGATGAGCGGCGGCAGGCCAAGCGCCAGCCCCGCCGGGATCGCGCTCCAGAACGAGAAGAACGCGAGCGCGAAAATGCTCACGATTTTGGGCAGTTCGGTCAGGAATGGGTCGGGCATAGGGATCACGCAGCGGCCATCGCTTCCAATTCCGCTTCTTCTGCCGCTTCCAGTTGGCTCGTGATCATGACACGTCTCCTTCACCACACTTCACCCCGCTTCCGCATCCATTATAGCGGCTCATCGCTCATTCACCCGGCGCGGGTATACTTCGCCTTTCGTTTGTTCACATCGAGCGACTTTAACCCCTGTGCGCGCCTATTATTCCGATACGTTCGTGCTGCCGCTCCCACCGGGGCATCGGTTCCCAATGGCCAAATACGCCCTGCTGCGCGAAAGCGTGCTGCGCGAAGGGCTGATCGCGCCCGAATGCCTGCTCATCCCCGAAGCCGCTGCCGACGCGCAGATCACGCGGGCGCACACGCCCGACTACCTGTACCGGGTACAACATGGCCTGCTCACACCTGCTGAAATCCGGCGCATCGGCTTTCCCTGGTCGCCCGCGATGGTCGAACGTTCGCGCCGTTCCAGCGGTGCGACGATTGGCGCGTGCCGCGCCGCCTTCGACGACGGGATCGCCATCAACCTGGCGGGCGGCACGCACCACGCCTTCCCGGATTTTGGCGCGGGCTACTGCGTATTCAACGATGCGGCCATTGCCGCCCGTGCCATGCAGGCCGAAGGCCGCGCCCGCCGCGTGGTGATCCTGGACTGCGATGTACATCAGGGCGATGGGACGGCGGCGATCTTCGCGGGCGATACCAGCGTGTTCACCTTCAGCATACACGGCGCGAAAAACTTTCCGTTTCACAAGCAGCAAAGCGCGCTCGATATTGAGCTGCCCGACGGCACGACCGATGCGGTGTATCTGGAACTGACCGAAGAAGGGGCGCGCCGGGCGATTGCCGCCGCTACGGCTGACCTGGCGATTTACCTGGCGGGCGCAGACCCGTATGAGGGGGATCGGTTGGGGCGTATGCGGGTGAGCATGGCAGGGCTGGCCGAACGCGACCGCATCATCTTCACACTGTGCCGCGAAGCCGGGCTGCCCGTCGCGGTGGCGATGGCGGGCGGCTATGCCCGCGAAATCGAGTCCATCGTGACGATTCATACCCAAACGGTGCGCATCGCGGCGGAGTCCATCCGCTGAAGCGGATTCACGCGCCAAGCCTGTGCCTGGAATCAAAAAGGGGAAAGGACTTCGCAGCCCCTTCCCCCCTTTAGCACGCCGGGAAATTACATGTCGGCGGGCGGCAGGATCACCGCGTCGATCACGTGGACGATGCCGTTCGAGGCATGGATGTCCGTCGTGACCACGTTCGCGCTGTCCACCGTCACACCCGCGTCAGTCGCAGCGATGGTGACAGCCAGACCCGCGTTGAGGGTAGCGACGCGCACGCCGCCTTCCTGACCCGCCGCCGCCACGACCGTCGAGGCCGAGAAGTGACCGGGCAGGACATGGTAGGCCAGCACCGAGGTCAGCAGTTCGGTGTTCGCCAGCAGGTCTTCAGCCGTCACGCCCAGGGCTTCCAGCGCCGCCGCGAAGGCCGCATCGGTGGGGGCAAACACGGTGAAGGGGCCGCCGTTCGTCAGGGCTTCCAGGACGCTGGGGTCAGCCGCCTGAACCGCCGCCAGCAGGACGGTGAATTCGGGAGCTTCCGCGCCCGCCGCAGCGATCACGGTTTCAGCGATGCTGACGGTTTCCATCATCATGGGTTCTTCGGTCGCCATCGCCATTTCCATGTCCGACGGGGGCAGCAGCACGCCGTCGATCACATGCACGATGCCGTTCGAGGCCGCGACATCCGCCGCGACGACAGCCGCATTGTTGATGCGGACGGTTTCGCCATCCAGCGAGACGGTCAGCGCGGTTTCATACAGCGCCGTCCCCAGCAGTGCGCCATCGAGCGCGACCACGGCTTCGGCGTTGAATTCGCCCGGCACAACGTGATACAGCAGAATGTCAGTCAGCGCGACCGGGTCGGCCAGCACATCTTCAGCCGTTACGCCGAGGGCTTCAAACGCCGCCGCGAACGCCGCATCGGTCGGCGCGAACACGGTCACGCTTGCATCAGCGTTGCTCAGAAGTTCGAGAACCGCCGGGTCAGCCGCCTGAACCGCCGCCAGCAGAATGGTGAATTCCGCCGGGTCAGCGCTGGTGCTGGCAACGACAATATCCGCAATCGTCCCCGCTTCTTCCTGAGCAAAAACGCTGAACGCCCCAAACAGCGCCAGCACGACGGTGAGAACCAGCAGTGCCTTCTTCATTCGTTGTGTCTCCAGTACTTTGCAAAACTTGCGATTGCTAACGGTAAAGGGTGCATCGTGCAGTGGTGTACACCGCCTTGAAAGATAGAAAATGCGTCTGAGCATGAAATGAGTAAAGACCGAACCGTTAATGAACCAGAGATGGGCAAAATCGGCGCGATTCTCAGGAACACAGGCCGTTTGTGAGCAGGGCATGAGGGCGGCGGGTACCCGTTCAGCCAGTGGGGTGGGTCGAACATGGCCTGGGGAACCGTGACCGAATGGGTTCTTCGGTCGTGTGGCGGCGGCCCGGCTTGCTCTATAGTCCAGAAGTGAATGGTTGGCACAGGAGAACCCAGTTATGAAACAACGGTCGTTGGTATTCACCAGTCTGTTCGTGTTCATCCTGTCGGCGCTGCTTGTAAGCGTCGGCATCTCGTTCGCCCAGGAAGCCACGCCTGACCCGGCGCTGGCGACGGTCGATCCGGCGGCTGACCCGGCGGCGCAGCCGGAAGGCGGCGTTGACCTGGAAGGGCTGACGGCAGACCCGGATGCGTACCTGGGGCAAACGATCACCCTGGAAGGGGTCGTCAGCAATCTGCTCAACGTGCGCGCATTTGTGCTGGGTGAAGGCGCGGCGCTCGATGACGATCAGGTTCTCGTGATCAACATGACGGGTGAAGAATTCGATATTCGCGTCACCGACGGCACACGTTTCGTCGTGACGGGCGTGGTGTATCCGTCGTTTGCGAACGGTGGGTTCACGCAGCTTGTCGCGGATATGGCGGCAAGCGGCCTGATGCAAACCGATAGGGCGACGATGGAAGCGACTGCCGAATCGGGCGCACTGGCCGAAACCACCCCGGAAGTGGGCGTGGCGGGCGGCATGATGGCGTATTCGACCGACCTGGCGCAGATGATCATCCCCGACAACTTGTTCGACCACACGATCATCGCGGTGTCGAGCATCGATCAGATTCAATTGATCAACCTGCCGGAATAAGCGGTTTTCGACACACCCTGAATAAAAAGCGCGCCGTTCGCTGGATGAACGGCGCGCTTTTTGATCGGGTTCCCGGCGGTGGATTACTTCAGCGCGGCGGGGTTGACCACGTTGGCGGTCTTGTTGTGAATCAGCGCATCGACGATCAGTTTTGCGGCATCGACCGCGACCACAATCTGCGCATCTTCGGTGCTGGCGGCCAGGTGCGGGGTATGCACCACCCCCGGCAGGTTGATGAGCGGGTTATCGGCGGCGGGCGGTTCTTCCGCGAACACATCGAGCGCCGCGCCCGCCACCTGCCCGCTTTTGATCGCGTCGGCCAGGTCGGGTTCGTGGATCAGCGCCCCGCGTGCCGCATCGATCAGCCGCACGCCTTTTTTCATCTTCGCCAGGCTGGTTTTGTTGATCATCTCGCGGGTGTCGTCGGTCAGCAGCGCGTGCAGGGTGATGAAATCGCTGCGTTCGAACAGCGCATCCAGCGCGACCAGTTCCACGCCCATATCCGCCGCAATATCCGCCGTGATGTACGGGTCGAAGGCGATCACGGTCATATCGAAGGCGAGCGCACGTTTGGCGACTGCCCGCCCGATGCGGCCAAACCCGACCACGCCGAGCGTTTTCCCGCGCAGTTCCACGCCCATGTACGACTTGCGATCCCATTTGCCCCCGGCAAGGCTGGCGTGCGCCTGGGGGATGTGCCGGGCGAGCGCCAGCATCAGCCCGAACGTGTGTTCGGCGGTGCTGATCGTGTTGCCATCGGGCGTGTTCATCACGATCACGCCTTTGGCGGTGGCGGCGGGGACATCGACATTATCGACCCCCACGCCCGCCCGTGCGATCAGGCGCAGTTTAACCGCGGCATCGAGCATGGCGGCATCGACTTTGGTCGCGCTGCGGATGATGAGCGCATCGGCATCGTGGATCGCGGCCATCACCTGGTCACGGGTCATCTGGCCGGGCGCGGTGTACTTCAGGTCTGCCCCCCCGGCGATGGCCTGGTCAAGCACGGCGACGGCGCTGGGGTGGACGGCATCGGGAATCAGGATATGGAAGGTCATTGGCAGGCTCCGTAAGCGTGAAGGTCAGGCTTTGGTCGATTCGAGAAATTCATCCAGGCCGCTCAGGACTTCTTCCAGCGTGGACGGCTGCATATCGCCCATGTGCGCGATGCGGAAGGTTTTGCCCTTGATCTTGCCGTAGCCTTTGTCCATCGAAAAGCCCCTGCCGCCCATGAATTTCGCCATCGCATCGACATCGAAGCCGACGGTATTGGCGACGGTGGTCACGGTGGGCGAACGATACCCGTCCTGGGCGAACGCGCCCAACCCGCGTGCATCAGCCCAACCGAGCGTGGCATCGCGCATGTTCAGGTGACGCTGCCAGCGCGCCTCCAGCCCTTCGGCCAGCACCGCATCCAACTGGGCATCGGCGGCGAACATGAGCGAGATTGGCGGGGTGGATGGGGTGTTGTTTTTCTTCAGGCTGTCCTCAATTTCGATGAAATCGAAGTAGTAGCCGCGATGGGTGACCTGGCGGGCGCGTTCGATCACGCGGTCGCTGATGGCGGCGAAGGCCAGCCCTGGCGGGAGCGCGAACGCCTTCTGGCTGCTGGTCAGCGCCATATCCAGTCCCCACGCATCGGTTTGCAGTTCCGCGCCCAGAAAGCCGCTCACGCTGTCCACCAGGATCAGCGTGTCCTCATACGGGCGGATGACATCGGCAATCGCCTTGACCGGGTTGGTCACGCCCGTGCTGGTTTCGTTGTGGACGATGCACACCGCGTCGTAGACCTGGGTTTTCAGCGCCGCTTCCACCATCTCTGGCGTGTGCGCCTGCCCCCATTCGACGGCGATCACATCGACATCCTTGCCGTTCAAGCGGCTAACATCCGCCCAGCGTTCGCTGAACGCGCCGCCGACCAGGTGCAGCACCTTGCGCCCATCGCGGATGCAGTTGCGCGACGCACCTTCCCATAACCCGGTGCCGGACGAACCGTGTACGAATACCCGCGACTGGGTGACGAATGCCTGTTTCAGCTTGCCCTGCAAGCGGGCGAACAGGTCGGCGAACGCGGTCGAACGGTGACCGATCATCCATTCGGTTTGCGCATCCAGAATTTCGGGACGGACTTCCACAGGCCCTGGGATCACTAAGTGCTTGTGCTTGTCGCTTCGCATGAGCTTCCTGTCTGGGTTGACTTTGTGATGAACAGAACAAGCCTGATTGTAGCGTAGGGTAACGGGAAATGAAAAGCCCGCACCGGGCAGGGCGGGCGCATCAAAACGGCGCTTTTTTGATACAATCCCCCACATCTACCCCCATTGGAGAGCGACCGAGGCCGATGAACAAGAGGATCGTCCATCTGTACAACCGAATGCCGAGCGGCGTACAGGATGTGTTCGCCAGTGCGCGTGGGCTGCAACTGCGGCGCTGGCGCTATGGCCCGGAAACCGATGCGCTGGTCGAAGCGGCGCTCGAACGCGATTCATGGTCGCCCGCGCAGTGGAAACCCTACCAGGAAGCACGGCTGGCCTACATCCTGGAACGGGCGGCCAAACACGTCCCTTACTACCGCGATCACTGGGCGGCGCGGCGGCGCGGCGGCGATCAGGCCGCGGTGGATGTGCTGGCGAACTGGCCGATTCTGGAAAAAGCGCCGCTGCGGGCGAACCCACAGGCGTTCATCGCGGCGGACTGCGACCCGCGCACCCTCTACCACATCCACACCAGCGGCACGACCGGAACCCCGGTCAATGTGTGGTGGTCACGCGGGATGGTGCGCGAACATTATGCGCTGCATGAAGCCCGTGCGCGCCGTTGGTACGGGGTGGATCGGCATACGCCCTTCGCCATGCTGGGCGGGCAGTTGGTCGTCCCGGTCGAAAAACGAACGCCGCCCTTCTGGGTGCGCAACCATGTCATGCATCAGTTGTATATGTCGTCGTACCACCTGAACCGTGACCACGCGCCCGCCTACATCGCGGCCATCAGGGCGCACGGCGCGCAGTACATTTTGGCGTATACCTCATCGCTGTACACGCTGGCGGGCTACCTGCTGCACATGGGCATTGAACCGCCGCCGCTCAAAGCGATCATCACGAATGCCGAGCCGGTGTACGATCATCAGCGCGATACCATCGAACGGGCGTTCCGCTGCCCGGTGTATGAAACCTACGGCCAGGCTGAATCGGTCGCGTTCGGGAGCGAATCGCCCGCACGGTATCTGCACCAGTGGCCGGAAGTCGGCTGGATCGAGATCGTCGAAGGCGATCACCCGGTGCCGATGGGCGAAACCGGGGAGATCGTCACGACCGGGCTGCTGAATGAGGCGATGCCGCTCATCCGTTACCGCCTGGGCGACCGCGCATCGCTGCGCCCGGCGGACCCGGCCAGCGGACGGCTGCTGCCGCTGTGGGGGCGCATTGAAGGCCGGAACGATGATGTGCTGGTCACCCGCGATGGGCGGCGGATTGGGCGGCTCGATCCCATTTTCAAAGCCGATCTGCCGATCAAAGAGGCGCAGATCGTACAGAAAGCGCTCGATCATGTGCTGATTCGCTATGTGCCGGATGCGGGCTTCGCGCCGGAACATGAACGCTACATCGCGGCACAGCTCCACATGCGCATGGGCGAACTGCGGGTGAGTTTTGAAGCGTGTGCCGCGCTGCCGCGCACCCAGAACGGCAAGCTGCGCGCCGTAATCAGCGAACTTTCCCCCGAAGCCCGCCAGCAGATCGAGCAGCAGCCGTGAAAATTCTGTACCTGATTCAGTATTTTGTTCCACGCAGCGGCAGTTGGAGTACGCGCAGCTATGAATTTGCGCGCCGCCTGATCGAAAAAGGGCATCAGGTCACGGTCGTCAGCCTGCCGGGGTACATGCCGAAGCAGTACCAGGGCTATACGCGCATCACCCGGCTGGAGATTGAAGGCGTGCCAGTGATTCTGATTCCGGTGGCCTATGCCAACGAGATGCGCTTTTCACAACGCATGATCGCGTTCATCCGGTTTGCGCTGTACGCGACATGGGTCGCCATGCGTGAAAAGACCGACCTGATTTACGCCAGCAGCGGGCCGCTCACGATTGCCGTGCCGGGCATGATCGGGTCGGCCTGGCAGCGCGTGCCGCTGGTGTTTGAAGTGCGCGACCTGTGGCCGCGCCTGCCCATCGCCATTGGCGCGCTGAAAAACCCGCTGTTCAAGTGGCTGGCGCAGGCGCTGGAATGGATGGCGTACCACCGGGCGCGGCATATCGTCGCGCTGTCGCCGGGGATGAAGGACGGCGTGATTGAACGGGGCATCGCGCCGGAAAAAGTCACGGTGATCCCCAACAGCAGCGATACCGATCTGTTCGATATTCCGCCCGAACGCGGCGAACCGCTGCGCCGTGAACTGGGGCTGGCGGCGGGTCAGCCGCTCGTGGTGTATGCCGGGACGTTCGGGTTGATGAACAACACGGCCTATCTGATCGAGATCGCCCGGCACATGGACGCAATCCTGCCCGAATGCCGCTTTTTGCTGATCGGCTTCGGCGCGGAAAAGGCGCGCATCACCGACCTGGCGCGTATGTATGGCCTGCTTGACCGGACGGTGTTCATCCGTGACAGCGTGCCGAAAACCGAAGTGCCGCACGTGCTGGCGGCGGCGACGATCACGATCTCGACGTTTTTGCCCGTCCAGGCGATGTGGGACAACAGCGCGAACAAGTTTTTCGATTCGCTGGCGGCGGGCAAGCCGATTGCGATCAATTACGGCGGCTGGCAGGCGGCGATCATCGCGGAAACGGGGGTCGGGGTGCAGATCGACGATGCCGACGCGCACCAGGCTGCGCAAACCCTGGCCGACTTTCTGCGCACGCCCGAAAAGCTGGCGCACGCCCGCACCGCCGCCCATGCGCTGGCGTATGAACGCTTCAACCGCGAAACGCTGGCTGCCCAACAGGAGGCGCTGCTGCGACGGTTGGTGGAGGAACCCGTCACGGCGGCCACGCTGCCGATTAATCAATAATGTATACGATTCACAAGGTCGTATTGAGGCAGCACTGACAGCCTATGCTACAATGAGGGCTGTCGATTCCGCCTGACGAGCGAATGAATGGTGTAACCTTTTGAGCGACACGTATTTGCGGCTGGCCGCACGCGCTGTACCATCCGCGCACACCCAACCGGATGCACCGCCCGAACCCGCTGTACTGACCAGGACGGGGACACGCCTGTACCTGCTGGCGGTGTTTTCCCTGGTCATCAGCGTGATCGATGTGCCATTCCTGGGGGTTTCGCTGTCCGCGCCGCTGCTGGGGCTGGTGATGCTGGAAATCTTCTTCCGTCCCCGCTACAAATTCGGGCGTATGCGGCAGACCGCCATCTTGTGGGGGATACTGTTCCTGATCATGTTGGGGCTGGTGCAGTTAATCGCGTCGGCGCAGCATGAAATCCCCACCCTTGACGCGCTGCGCCCCTTGATTCAATGGGTGTTCTGGATCGTCAGCCTGCTGGTGGTGGTATACGTCGGGCGCGAAGCGCGCCTGCTCAAACAGACCGTGATCCTGTTCGGCATCGGCATCATGGTCACTGCCGGGCTGCGCCTGTTCGAATCGGCACGGGCAGGGGATTTCAGCGCGACGTTCGCACCCAGAATCAACTCGCAGAACAATTACGGCATCCTGTTTTCCATGTTCGCCGTGTACACGCTGTATCTGTTCATCGCCGTGCGCAAAAGCGCCCGCCTGCCGGTATTGATCGGCATCGCGCTCACCTTTTCCGCGCTCATCATCAACGGGTCGCGGTCGTCGTGGCTGGCCGTGACGGTGGGGGTGTTCACGCTCAGCCTGGTGTACGTGCTGTCGTACCCGCGCCTGATTCCGCTGTACGTGGCCGGGCTGATAGCAGGTGGGATATTCCTGGCGATTCTCTCGCCGTATCTGCCGTCGCAGTTCCAGAACATCTTCGAGGAACGCATCGAAACCTTTGAAGACCTGGACAGCGATAAATCGTTCCTGATCCGCCAATTGATGATCGATAAGGGACTTCAGGTTTTCAGCGAAAACCCGCTGTTCGGCGTGGGGCTGGGGCGCTTCACCCAAACTTCCGTCCCGCTGGTGCTGCCCCCGCGCCTGCGCTATGCCGATGAAGCGTATTTCAACCGCAAGCCGCCGCACAATTCGTATATCGCGCTGCTCAGCGAAACCGGGCTGGCGGCGACACTGCCCTATGCAGCGCTGTTCATCACAGCGGTCGTACTGGGGCTGCGCGCCGCGATTCGCTGTGTGCGCCATGCCCTGTACCTGGGAGCGTTCGCCTATGCATCGCTGATCGGCATGAGCGTGCATCTGTTCACGCTGACCGGGCTGACGGGAACCGCGCCCTGGGTCGTATACGGGTTGATGATCGCGCTGATCTACTATGCCCGCGACCTGCCCGCGCAAGCGCCACCCGCCGCGCCGCAGCCGAACAAGGCGGCGTTCTCTGCATATGCGCCATCGCCCACGAACGGACGCAGCGCGCCGTTTATGCCGTCCGTGCCGCCCAACCCGTACCGCAGCGCGGATCCGTCCACCGGGAAGCCGCGCTGAGATGGGGCTGCGTTTAGGCTTTCATTACCACATGCTGGCGGCGCGGCGTGAAACGGGTCAGGTCGTCGTCTCCAGCTATATCGGCGTATTCATCGACAGCATCGCCGCAGAATGCGAACACCTAATCCTGTTTTTTCATTCTGCACCGTCACACGGCAAAGGCACGGAGCGCGTGCAAACCCTGAACTACACGCTGACACAGCCCAACATCACCTGGGTCGATATTGGCGCGCACAGTTCGACGCTGCGCCGCACTTTCCACCCTGGCCCGTACACCGCACACCTGACGGCCTGGCGCGAAAAACTCGACGCGCTGTTGATTCGGGGGCCGTCACCGTTGCTGCCGGCGATGGCAGCGGCGGCGGGCGATCTGCCGGTGGTGCTGCTCATGGTGGGCGATTACCTGGCCGAAGCCCGCGCAGCCGGGTTCAGTCTCGCGCCGCGCAAACTGCTTCAGCGCGCCTGGGTGGAAAGCTATCAGGTGCGGCAGGCGCGCACGATCCGCCGCCATATGACGGTCGTCAACAGCCGCCAGTTATACCACGACTTCGAGCGCATCGCGCCCAAAATCCACGAAACCCGCACGACTACGCTCACGATGGACGATGGCTATGAGCGCGAGGATACCTGCGCCGCGCCACCGTACCGGGTGCTGTATACCGGGCGCATCACCGCATCGAAGGGGATCGCGGATCTGCTCGACGCGGTGCTGATGCTGCGCGCCGCTGGAATCGACCTGGTGCTAGACCTGGTGGGCTGGCCGGAAGATGAAAGCTTCCTGCCCGCATTGGCGCAAACCGCCGCCGAACGCGGTGAAGCCGCTGCGCTGGTGTATCACGGGCTGAAAAAAGTGGGGGCAGAATTGT
This sequence comes from bacterium, assembly GCA_033764035.1. Classification (GTDB taxonomy): domain Bacteria; phylum Chloroflexota; class Anaerolineae; order Aggregatilineales; family Phototrophicaceae; genus Flexifilum. The sequence goes on along the minus strand of JANRJJ010000008.1, from coordinate 85,238 downwards.
TCGCCTATTACAAGCAGGCCGACCTGTACGTCATCGCGTCGCGCAGCTCGTTCGAGGGATTCCCGCGCACGGTCTGGGAGGCGATGGCGCACAGCCTGCCCGTCGCGGCTACGCCCGTCGGCTCGATTCCGATGTATTTACAGGATGGCGAGACGGTGATCCTGTTCACGCCAAACGACCCGGCGGCGCTGGCTGCCGCGCTCAAGCGGCTGATCGACGATTCGGGGCTGCGCCGCCGCCTGATCGCCAACGGGCGGGCGGTGGTGAAGGAAAACACGCTCGAAAACCGCGCCCGTGAACTGGTCGGCTGCATACAGGAATGGGTGACGACACATGGCCGCTGAACGGCGCTTTCGCGTCCTGATCATCGATAATTTTCTGCACAAGACGCTTGGCACGTTCGGGGTCAGTGAAGCGCTCGTCCCCCGGCTGACGGCACGCGGGCATTCGGTCACCGCCGCATCTCGCTATCACAACCGGGTGCTGCGCCTGCTCGATATGCTGTGGACGGCGTGGTCACGGCGGGGGGATTATGACATGGCCGTCGTCGCGGTGTTCAGCGGGGGCGCGTTCACCTGGGCGGAAAGCGTGGCCGGGATGCTGCGTCGTTTGGGCAAACCGTATGTGCTGGCCTTGCACGGCGGCAACCTGGCGAACTTTTCGGTCAGGCATCCGGGGCGCGTGGAGAAGCTGATCCGGTCGGCAGCATGGGTGATCACGCCGTCGCACATGCTTCAGCAGGCGTTTCAACCTGTGCGCCCAGACCTGGAGGTGATGCCCAACGGCGTGGACATGGACTTGTTCACGTACCGTCACCGCCCACAGGCCGCGCCGCGCCTGGCATGGCTGCGCGCCATCCAGCGGATGTATGCGCCGCACGTCGCCGTTGAAGCCGCCGCGCTGTTGCGGGACGCATTTCCAGCGGTCGAACTGGCGATGATTGGCCCGAACAAAGACCCGGAGGCGATGGCACGGGTACAGGATGCGATTACGGCACACGGGTTGACTGATCATGTGCGCATCGTCGGGGCTGTCCCCATGCAGGACGTACCCGCTGCGCTGGAACCTTACGACATCTTCATCAATACGACGATGGTCGAAAGCTTCGGCGTGTCGGTCATTCAGGCGGCAGCACGCGGGATGTGTATCATCACCACCAACGTGGGCGAACTGCCCTACATCTGGCAGCACGACCATGATGCCATTCTGGTGCCGCCTAACGATCCCGCTGCGCTGGCCGCCGCGATCCGCCGCGTGCTGACCGAACCGGGGTTAGCCGCCCGGCTTTCCGCCAACGCCCGCGCCAAAGCCGAGCGGTACGATTGGCACAAGCTGATCCCGCGATGGGAAACGCTGTTTGCGCGTATCGACAGCGCGTGAACGGGTTTGAAAAATCGAACTGCTGATGGCCGTATCGCATATGGCTATCAGTGTTACAATGATAGTATGAGTATTGTAATCCGTGATGATCGCAGCCAACATGACCCTTAATCCAGCGGAAGTGTCCGTGAAGCTACAGCCACTCTCCCGTTTTCGGCGTGCCGAAGTGGAATTCCTCATTCAGGTGATTCGCGCCATCAGGCGGCCACAGTACCGCCCGGCAGCACTGGCCGCGTTCCGTCCCGATTTCGATTGGGATTACCTGCTGGGCTTTTTGCGCACGCATTCGCTGCGCATCATCTTCCTGGAAGGCGTGAACACGCTGAAAATCCCTGGGTTTCCGGCTGCCGTGCTGGAACGGCTTCAGCAGAAAATGGTCGTCAACCTGCATCACAACCGCTGCCTGGCCGCCGAACTGCACGACGTGACCGACCTGCTGCACGCCGAAGGCATCGACTGTTTGTCCTTCAAGGGCGTGGTGCTGGCGCAGCAGTTGTATCACAGCCTGGTGCAGCGCGAAATTGGCGATATTGACCTGCTGGTGCATCAGGCCGATGCCGAACGCACCCGCGACCTGCTGCTGGCACGCGGCTATGTCGTGACGCATGACCTGGATGGGGAACCCGACGAAGCAGACACAGCGCTGCATGGCGACGAACTGCACGACCAGGAATATCATTACACGCTCGTCAACGATGACGACATGGTGATCGAAGTCCACTGGTCGTTGGGGCGGCGGGAATTTTCCCGGCTGCGCGCCCCGGGGCTGTTCTGGGAAAACCGCGAAGTGCTGCATGTGGATCGGTTCGTGCTGGAAGCGCCGCGCATCGATGTGATGATCGTCTACCTGTGTATGCACGGGTTCAAACACAGTTGGCGGCGCATGGCGTGGATTTACGACATCGCGCAGGTCGTCCACACGTACCCGGAAACCGATTGGGGGGCGGTGCTGCACCAGGCCGACGCGCTGAACGGGCGGCGGATGCTGCTGCAAGGGCTGCTGCTGGCGCATACCCTGTTCGCCGCGCCGCTGCCGCCCCAGGCCGAAAGCGCACTGGCCGCCGAACCGCGCATCATCGAGATTACCGACCAGGTGATCGACCAACTGATGGTGTACCCGGTTGAACAGGATGCGGTGGACGATTTTCGGCTGCAATACGCGCTGCGCCAGGGCTGGAAAGACCGCTACTATTACCTGCTGGCCAAAGCACGCCCCAACCGCAACGAACTGCATATTGCGCCCATGCTGCGCCGTGCCGGCCCCCTGTTGTACGTGATTCGGATGGCGCGGCTGCTCGTGCGCTATATCATTCCCCGGCTGCTGGCACGGCCTTTGAAAGATTAAGGTTGTGCAGCAGGCGGAAGTTTCGCATTGCAGGCATACCCATCGGGCTTTATACTGCCCGTGCAATAGCTTGATTTAGCATTGCGGTGCAGGCTGCCGTATATGGTTCTAACCCCACCGATTTATGCATCGCCCATGCGGCTCACGAACCTGATGTGAAAGAAGATACAGCATGGCTTCACGCAAGCGCAATTACACCCTAAGCGTGGTGACCGGATACATCGTGACGCTGGTGGGCAGCCTGCTGGGGTTGTGGCTTACCCCGTACAGCCTGCAATTTTTATCGCGGGAAGCTTTCGGCATCATCACCCTAAGCGGGACGCTGATCCTGTGGATGGGACTGCTCGATATTGGCATCACCACCGGGTTCCGCACGCACATGGCGCGGGAAACCGGGAAGCTGAATGCGGACGATTACAACCGCTACGCCAGCACGACCTATTTTTCACAGCTTGGTATTGCCGCGGCAGTGCTGGCACTGGGCGCGCTGCTGGCGGTCGGGTTTCCGTCGTTCTTTGAAGTCTCGCCGGAGCTGCGCGACGATGCCGCGCTCACGTTCATGCTGCTGGTGGTGGGGACGGCGGCCAACCTGGGGCTGCACACCTTCTCCGCCATTTTGTGGGCGCACCAGCAGATCCATGTCGATAACCTGGTGAAGCTGCTCATGTTCGCCGTGCGCACCATCGCCGCCGTGATCTTCCTCAACCTGGGGTTCGGGGTGATGTCGCTGGCGCTCGGCAACCTGTGCGCCATCATCCTGGCCGGGGTGCTGGCGGTGCAGCGCGTCTACCGCATCGTGCCGGATTTGAAACTGCGCCCGCTCTTTTACCGCTGGTCAATCCTGAAGGGAATCGCTCGCACCGGGCTATGGCTGAGCCTGGGGTCGCTGGCCGGGCTGGTGATTCAATCCGTCGATACGACGGTGGCGGCGCGGCTGGTGTCGCTGGAAGCCGTGACGATCTACGCGCTCACCCATCGGCTCTATTCCACCCTTCAGCAGATGCTCGACCCGTTGATCAACAATGCGCGGCCTGGGCTGGGTCAACTGATGGGGCAGGGTAAACTCGACCAGGCGCTGCGCACCTATCAACGGCTGGTCAGGATTTCGGTGGGGGTGTGCGTGGTAGGCGCGCTCACGCTCTGGGCGGTCAACCGGACGTTCATGCTGGCGTGGGTAGGTGCAGAAAATTACGGCGGCATCTGGCTCGACCTGGCGTTCGCGCTCAACCTGATCGCGAATACCTGGAACCTGCCCAACCGCGCCGTGCTGACGGCGAATCTACAGGTCAGACAGCAGACGCTTGCCCGGCTGGTCGAAGCAGCGCTCAACCTGACGCTTTCGATCCTGCTCACGCTGCAATTCGGGCTGATCGGCGTGGTCATTTCGACGACGCTGGCGGCCATCAGCACAACGAGCCTGTACCTGCCGTATTTGACGGCGAAAATGTTCAACCGCCCGTTCTGGCGCTTCCTGGCCGCCGAATCGACCCCGCAGCTTTTGCTGCTGGCGGCGATGTTCCCGCTCTCGTTCGTGGCGCGGTGGGCGGCTGAAAGCATCGGCGGCTACCCCGGCGTAGTGATCGGCGCGGCGGTGGGGGGGCTGTTGGGGCTGGCGGCCATGTGGATCATCTCGTTCGATGCCGATCTGCGGGCGCAGTTCACCCAGCTTGCCGGGCAGGTCTTTTCGCGGGTGCGGCGCACCGTGACACGCTCGGCGTAGGGTAAACGATCACCCACCCTCCGCTTCGGCGGTCGCGGTCGTTTCAGGCTCGGCATTGAGCGTTTGCGGCGCAAAACCGGGCTGGCAGGTCGCCAGGTAGCTTTCAAACGCGGCAATGCGTTCCGGGTTGGGCGCTTCGGCAGCGCGTTCCAGTTCGTAGCCCTGGCGCAGATACCCAAGCGCCTGGTTGCAGCTCCCGGTATCGGCCAGCAGACCGCCCGCCCGCAGATAATGGCGCGGGTCGGTCGTCCCGGTTTCCATCAGGCGGCGGTAGGTATCGAGCGCGTCGTTTACCTGCCCGTCGGCGGACTGCACGATGGCCAGGTACGCCAGGCAGGTGATGTTGTCGGCATCGGCGGTGACGCAGCGGTTGAGGTATTCAATGGCATTGTCCGGGTCGCCGTAGGTCTGGTAGTAGAAGAAGCCGAGCGCGTACAGCGCGTCGAGATTCTGCGGGTTGCGTTCGACGACTTCGGCCAGCAGTTCCATGCTGAGGTCGGTATTGCTGAACTGCCATTCGATCCAGGCCATTTCAGTTTTGATGTACGGCAGCGTGGGCGCAAGATCGCGGGCGATGGTGAAATCCTCCCGCGCCCCTTCAAAATCGCCCAGGTTGTAATAGTTGGTCATGGCGCGCACGAAATAGCCTTCATAGCGGTTCGGGTCGGCTTCGATGGCGCGATCCGCCGTCTCCAGCGCCAGCGAAGGCCGATCCGCCAGGCGGTAGGCTTCGGCCAGGAACGCGAGCGCCTGGGGGTCGGCAGCGTTCAGCGAAAGCGCCTGAAGTGCCGATGCAATGCCCGCTTCGGGGTCGCCGTCACGCGCCAGCACCAGCGCCCGCACCGCCCAGGCATCCGGGCTGTATGGGTCGGCAGTGACGGCGCTTTCGGCAGCCAGCACCGCCTCATCGTTGCGCCCTTCCATCACATGACCCAGCGCGATCCGCGTATGCACGACGGCCATATTCGGCACCGCCGGGGCAATGCGTGCATAATCTTCGAGCGCCTGGCCGATAGCGCCCGCCGTCCACGATTCATCCGCCCGCGCCAGCCGGTTGGTCGGGTTTTCAGTCGGGGTGGGCGTGGGCGCGTTCAGCGTGGCGACCCCGCCCTGCACCCCGCTGATCGCGCTTTCGAGCGCCTGCTGCACGGGCGGAGCCAGCCGTGCGCGGTTTTCATATGCGCTGATGCCCACCACGACGATGATTGGGGTGAGCAGCCACAGCCAGAACCAGCGCAGATTGAATACGCGCCGCTCCCGGTGGCCGGGGCGATAGCGTTTGGGCGTGCGTAGATACATAAAGGTGTCGTCCTCACCCACCAATCGGCGTGGGCGGGATGGCGGTCGGCGGCAGCGCCGTGGGCAGGCCGCGCCCCTGGAACCCGGTACACGATTGGTTGATCAACTGAAAGCCCGACATGATCGATTCATACACCGGGTTGTAATCGACCGGCTGGCCAACGATGTCCGCCGCTTCGGACAGTACGCTCCACGCCTGTTCGCATTCGCCCAGGTAATAATGCGCCAGCCCGCGCAGATACCAGCAGCGGATGTCTTCGCTGGCCAGCGCGATGCACGTCTCGAACGACTCAATCGCCCCTTCATAGTTACGGTTGCGGTACTGCACATGGCCATAGCTCGCCCATGCCTGGCCGCTGCGGTCGTTGATGCCGAGCGAATCCTGGCAGTAGCCGATGGCGCGGCGAATTTCGCCCGCCTGGTTGTAGGCTTCGCAGAGGCGTTGGTAGGCGCGGGCATTTTCCGGCTGCATGGCGAGAATCTGCTCGTAGGTGGCGATGGCGAGTTCCATTTCCTGGGTGGCAAGGTACTGCACCGCCAGTTCAAAGTATGGCCCGGTCATGGCCGGGTTCAGCGCGACCGCCCGTTCAAGCTGTTCAATCGCGCCGTCACGGTCGCCCACCCAGGTGAGTGCATAGGCATAGATGCGGCGGGCGGTGGGGTCATAGGGGTCAAGTTCGATGGCGCGTTCGGCGCGTTCCAGCGCGACATCGTAGCGGTCGATGCTGCGGTACGCATCGCTGAGCGCGTAATGCAGCGGGGCGAAATTCGGGTCTACTGTCAAGCCCTGCTGCCCGACCGGGATCGCGTTGGCGCTGTCGCCCGCCAGGTCAAGCGCACGGGTCTTGAGCGCATACCCACGCGGGTCACGCGGCGCGGCGTTGATCGCCCGGTCGCCCAGGTCGATCACCTGGGGGAACAGTGATGCATCCTCTGCGCCCAGTTCAAGCAGGGCGCGCCCGTATTCGTACAGATAATCGACATTGGTCGGCTGCTGGGCGACAGCGCGTTCATACATCGCGGCGGCTTCCCGCATATTGCCCGCCGCGTAAAATTCCATGCCGCGTGACGCGAAATCGCTGGCAAACGGGGTCGGCGGGGGAGCCTGGCCGACTGCCTCCAGCGCCATCAGTTGTAAACGGCTGAAATTGCTGTCGATCATCCACAGAAAGCCGCCGATGAACAGCGCAAACAGGATGATCATGCGGAACGATCCACGCCGCCGTCTCCGGTTGCTGAAGAACGGTTCGGAATAGTTCCTGCGAATGTACATAGCCACCACACAATACACTTTTCCAACATCCGCGTTTCATTATACCAGACCCAACACCGAACCCTTGTGAAACACGCCCAACAGACGGTTGTGTTCGCTTGTTTTTCTGGCAGGATTATAGTGGATTCGTCAGCCTATAAGGACGTGCCATGTCGATCAACTGGGAAGCACTGAGCCGCGTTTCCGTCGAACTTGCCGTGCGGATTCCGATCATTTTCCTGCTGATTCTGGGCTTTCTGCTGGTGCGGCGCATCCTCACCCGTGTGATCATGCGCCCGCTCATCCGCCTGCTGTCACGCGGTTCGGCTGCCCCTGAAACCGTCGAGATCGGGCTGAGCCGCGTGATCCAGGTCCCGCTCAATTACGTCATGGTGGCGCTGGTGCTGGATTCAATCGCCCGCCTTTATGATATTCAGCCGCCGCTGGTCAGTTTCATCTTCAGTGCCACGCGCACACTGGTGATCGCCGCCGTGCTGATCTTCTGCATCCGCCTGACCGACCTGATCACCCGGTCCCGCGGCGGGTTGTTCCGCTTCACAGGACTGCTGATCGAAGAATCGCTGATTCCGTTCGCCCGCACGGCGCTACAGCTCGTCATGGCGGCGATTGCCGTCGCCATCGTGATCCAGATATGGGGCTACGACGTGAGCGGATTGATCGCCGGGCTGGGCATCGGCGGGCTGGCGATTTCGCTGGCGGCGCAGGACACGCTTTCCAACCTGTTCGGGTTCACCGCGCTGGTCAGCGACCGCCCGTTTCTGGTGGGCGAATACATCAAAACCCCGGATGTGGAAGGCGTGGTCGAACATGTCGGGCTGCGTTCGACGCGGGTGCGCCAGCTCGATCAAGCGCTGGTGTCCATTCCCAACAGCAAGCTGGCAGCTTCGGCGGTGCTGAACTGGTCACGCCTGAGCAAGCGCTGGCTGAATATGACGCTGGGGCTGCATTACCAGACCAGCGCCGACCAGGTAGAAACGCTGCTGGCGCACATCCGCGATATTCTGGAAGGGCATGAGCAGGTCGATTCCAGCACGATCCTGGTCAATCTGGTCAGCCTAAGCAGTCAATCGATGGAAGTGCTGGTGCGCGCGTATTTCACCATTCCGGATTGGAATGCCTTCACCGCCGAAAAACAGATCGTGCTGCTCAAGGTGCTGCGGGCGCTGGAAACGCTCGATATTCAACTGGCGATTCCGCTTCAGGAAGCGGGCTACCCACATCTGCGCGCCCCTGGCGGGCGGCCTGCCGAAGCGCGTCCCGCCGCGCCGCGCTCATCGTGACACCGGGCTGTTTTTGCGGGGAAATCTTCACACTGTATTCGCCGTTTCTACACATTGAAGGGTTAAACTGATGCGCGTTTTAGTTACCGGGGGGGCAGGGTACATTGGCAGCCACGTCACCCAACTGCTCATCGAGCGGGGATATGAGGTGGTGGTGTTCGATAACCTGAGCGCCGGACACCGCAGCGCGGTTCACCCCAAAGCCGCGTTCGTGCAGGGCGATTTGCTGAAGCTGGACGAAATTCAGGCCGCGTTCGATGCGTATGCGTTCGATGGTGTGATGCACTTTGCCTCTCATATCATGGTGGGCGAAAGCATGGAAAAGCCATTCAAGTATCTGCGTGACAACGTGGCGACCACGACCAACCTGCTGGAAGCGATGATCGACCATGAGGTAAAGCGCTTCATCCTGTCTTCGACGGCGGCCTTGTTTGAACGCCCGACGCGCGTTCCCATCCCCGAAGACGAGACGATCATCCCCGGCAGCGTATACGGCGAAACCAAAGCGATAGCCGAACGGATGCTGTACTGGCTCGACCGCACCAAAGGGCTGAAATACTGCGCGCTGCGCTATTTCAATGCGTGCGGGGCGCACCCGGACGGGCATATCGGGGAGGATCACAGCCCTGAGACGCACCTGATCCCGATTTTGCTGCAAGTGGCGCTTGGCCAGCGCGAGCAGGTGCAGGTGTTCGGGAACGATTACGAGACCGTCGATGGCACGCCGATCCGCGATTACATCCATGTGATGGACCTGGCAATGGCGCACATCCTGGCGCTGGAGGCGCTGCAAACCGGCGACAGCCGCGTTTATAACCTGGGCAATGGCGAAGGCTACAGCGTGCTGCAAGTGCTGGAAACCGCCCGCGCTGTGACAGGCCACCCGATTCCGGCAGTGTTCGCGCCGCGCCGCGCCGGGGATGTGCCGTCGCTGATTGCAGACAGCACGACGATTTCACGCGATTTAGGATGGGAACCGATGTACGATCTGCGCCGTATCATCGAATCGGCGTGGAAGTGGCATCAAACGCACCCGAACGGCTACCCGAAGTAGCCAGCGCGCACGGCAGCAGGGGCGCGGCATCGACGGCTTGTGACCGAGCGAAAAAGGACATGTTCACATGGAGATTTATTTTCTGCGCCACGCGCAAGCCGAAGAAGCCAACGGCCTGATGAGCGACGCGGATCGGCAGTTGACCGAACGCGGCATCCGCCATACACGGCGCATGACCCAGGCGCTGAAAGAGTTGGATGTGATTCCGGATCGGCTGTATTCCAGCCCGCTGGTGCGCGCCAAACAGACCGCCGAGATCGTCGCTGCCGGGTTGGGTCTGCACCTGGAGATCAAGAAGGAACTGGGGCCGGGGTTCACCCTGGCGGGGCTGCACGGCCTGACCCGTGACCTGGGAATGCAGGATCAGGTGATGGTCGTCGGCCACGAGCCGGATTTCAGCAAGGTAATCGCGGACTTCATCGGCGGCGGGCGCATCGTGATCAAAAAATGCGGGCTGGCGCGGGTGGAAGTCGTCTCGTTTCAACCGCTGCGCGGCGAACTGCTGTGGCTGTTCAGCCCGAAGATCGCTGCGCATGTCGATTGACGGAGTGGGCGTTCACTTCTGGATTGACAGCCCGCCGCGCACCCCCTAGAATCGCCTGTAAGCGATGCACCGCACAATCCCCGCTGCCCCGTAAGCATTGTGGTGATGCGAGTGTCTTGTAAACACTAGAGAACAGTTCGATTCTGTTACGGGGCTTGAAAGTCGATGCGGGCTTGTGTATGATACTGGGGATTGTCGTTCCCGGCCATTCATCGAGATCAGCATCGTGCAGCGCACTATTCGGCCTCTGCTGCTTCGGCAGCAGAAGAACAGCAAGCTTCAGGGCGATATTGGGTTGGCCGTCGCTATCGGTTGGTTGTGTGGAAACGGTTACTCGGTCGCCATCCCGCTCACGGACAGCCATGATTACGATCTGGTGATCCATGACGGGAAACGGTTTTACTCGGTGCAGGTCAAGACGACTTACTACCGAAGGCCGGAAACAGGCAATTACTCGGTCAACCTCCGCGTGAGCGGTGGAAACCGATCCGGTACGGGAAAAGTCAAGCTGTTCAATCCTGAAACTGTCGATTATGTGTTCGCAGTGACGGAAGAAGGGCATTTGTACTTCATACCGAGTAAGATGATTACAGCTAGAAACTCGCTCTCACTGTGCGAGAAATACGCAGAATACCGCGTAGACCATCTTTAACAACATGGGTCGATGTCCCGAGCGGCAAAGGGGGCAGACTGTAAATTTGCTGCGCGATGCGCTTCGCAGGTTCGAGTCCTGCTCGGCCCACTGGTATACCTGAAAGTCAGATGCTCCAATAGCTCAGCCGGTAGAGCACACCCTTGGTAAGGGTGAGGTCACGAGTTCAAGTCTCGTTTGGAGCTTTACACCACCGCATAGCACGATAGCACGAGAGTGTACAGGCGACCCGTAGGGGTCGCTTTCATGAGAGGGGTTGGACGATGGCGAAAAAAGGCAACCGCATTCTGGTGAAAATGCGCAGCACCGAAAGCGGCCACATGTATTACACCCAGAAGAACCGCCGCAACGACACGGCGCGCCTGGAACTGAAGAAGTATGACCCGCTGGTGCGTAAGCACGTCGTGTACCGCGAAACCAAGTAGGCCGCAAACCTACACGTTGACGGGTATCCCCTGATGCCGTACAATCAGGGGCAAATCTATAGGGGTGTGGTGTCAACGGCAGCACAGCGGTCTCCAAAACCGTTAGTCTGGGTTCGAATCCTAGCACCCCTGCTTCTGAAGCACACCCAGGACACCGCCCCCAGTGGAGCGGTGTTTTTACTCTTACAGCCTGTTCGTTTTTGTTTCTGCACCCGTGAGGACGGCGCAAGCCGGGGAGAACCTGCCCAATGTCAGCCGATAAAACCGCCAACCAGCCCCCACAAGGACGCGCCGCCCGCCGCCGTGCGCTGGGGAATGCCGAAAAAGAGACCAAAGCCGTGAACCTGGTCACGAGCGAACGCCAGCATGAAGGGGCGGTCACTGCCAAAAAAGCGCGCCCCACCCCCAGCCGCCGCAAGATGGAAGAAGCCGAAGAAGAGAGCGGCAACGTCGTCACGCGCACCGGCAGCGGCCTGGCTGATTATTTTCAGGGCGTGCGTTCGGAAATCGACAAGATCGCGTGGCCGTCCCGCGACGATGCCCGCCGCCTGACCACCATCGTGCTGATCGCGCTGGTGCTGTCATCGGTGGCACTGGGCGGGATTGCGACCTTGTTCACCGAAGTGTTCCGCATTGGGCTGGATGCGCCGATCCTGCTGTTCGGGATCATGTTGCTGGCGGTGGGCGGTGGCATCATCTACAACCGCCTGAACAGCCGTAAATCGTCCGGGTTGTAAGGGCAAAGGCAGCCAGCACATGGCGAAGAAAAAGTTCGAGCAGCATATCGAGGACGAACTCGACAACGACCCCGAACCGGTCTATTTAGACCTGGATCGCGCCAGCGATGTCGAGGTCAAGCTCGAAGACCCGTTCGAGGAACGCCCGCCCCGTGCCAGCGGCGAACGGCTGTGGTATGTCGTCCATTGTTACAGCGGGCAGGAAAACAAGGTCGAACGGTCGATCAAGCAGCGCATTGAAACGATGGGGATGCGCGACAAAATTTTCGACGTGATCGTCCCGACGGAAGAAGAAATCGAAGTCAAGGACGGCAAACGCCGCACCGTCGAACGCAAGGTGTTCCCCGGCTACATCCTGGTGCTGATGCAGATGGATGAAGATTCGTGGTACGTGGTGCGCAATACCCCCGGCGTGACCGGATTTGTGGGTATGGGCAATGACCCGACCGCGCTGCGCCCGGAAGAAGTCAAAGCGATCATCGACCGCATGAGCGAAGGCGGCCCGGTGTACAAGGTGAATTTCAAGATCGGCCAGAAGGTGCGCATCATCGATGGGCCGTTCAACGACTTCATCGGCACGGTGGCGGCCATCGACAACGACAAATCGAAAGTCCGCGTGATGGTGAATTTCTTCGGGCGCGATACGCCCGTTGAACTCGATTTCCTGGAAGTGGAAAAAATCTAGAGGAAGAATCATGGCGAAGAAGGTCAAGGCAATCGTCACGCTCGCAATCAACGCGGGCAAAGCAAATCCCGCGCCGCCGATTGGCCCCGCGCTGGCGCAGCACGGGATCAATATCATGGCGTTCGTGAAGGAATACAACGCCGCCACCGCCAACCGCATTGGCGAAATCGTCCCGGCAGAGATCACGATTTTCTCTGACGGATCGTTCAAGTTCATCCTGAAAAGCCCGCCGACGACCTTCCTGATCAAGAAAGCGGCAGGCATCGACAAGGGATCGCAGAAGCCGAATGCGACCAAAGTCGGCAAGATCACCCGCAAGCAGATGGCGGAAATTGCCGACATCAAGCGGGCGGATATGAACACCAAAGACACGGATGCGATCATCCGCCAGATTGAAGGCACCGCCCGCAACATGGGCGTGGAAGTCGTCGATTAACCTTCGTTCATCAGCAGTGTATTTGAGGAATGCGTGGGAGAGCGCCTGAACGCGCTCGACAGCCACCACAGGAGCAAACGAAACATGGCTACACACGGAAAGCGGTATGCTGCCGCGCTCACCGAATTCGACCGCGACAGCCTGTATCCGCTTCAGGATGCGGTGCCGCTGGTGAAAAAACTGGCGACCGCCAAGTTCGATGAAACCATCGAGCTGCATTTCCGCCTGGGAATCGACCCGCGCCACAGCGATCAGCAGGTGCGCAGCACGGTGCTGCTGCCGCACGGCCTGGGCAAAACTGTCCGCGTGCTGGTATTCGCTGAAGGCGAAGACGCACGTTCCGCTGAAGCAGCGGGCGCGGACGTGATCGCCGATGATGAAGTGATCAACCGCATCATGAAAGATAGCTGGCTGGAATTCGATGCCACGCTGGCCGTGCCGGGCATGATGCCGAAGGTCGGTCGTCTGGGTCGCATTCTCGGTACACGCGGCCTGATGCCGAACCCGAAAGCCGGGACGGTCGTGCAGCCCGAAGACCTGGCACGCGCCATTCAGGAATTGAAGGCGGGGCGTGTCGAATTCCGCAACGACAAGACGGGCAACCTGCATATCCCGGTCGGCAAGGCCAGCTTCGACGAAACCCGCCTGCTCGAAAATGCCCAGACGATCATCGAAGCGGTGCAGCGCGTCAAGCCCAGCGCCGTGAAGGGCGTATACATCAAGCGCGCCGTCCTCACTTCGACGATGGCTCCCGGCATTCGTCTTGACCTCAGCGCCGCCGCCCAGCAGCAGCGCGCTTCGTAAAAATCTTCCCCATGCATATGCAAGGGCGCAGCAAGACGGCAAACACATGCCGCCGTGCTGCGCCCTTTTTGTTCCCCATACGGGTGCTGTGGTGCCGCTCCTGACCGTGACGGGCGACCCGCTGCTCACCCGTGCGCATGTCCTGGGCTTCGCCCACAATCGGCGTGGACGGCAGGAAGTCACCGCGCTGCACACCCGCCTTGCGGCCTTTTCACCTCCGGCCTTCGCCACCTTCGCCCGCCGCGCCCGGCAGGGGCAGTTCAAACCCGGCGACCTGTGGCTGTGGCGCGATTCACGCCCGGCGCTCGGCTTCATGGTCGTGCGCGAAACCCCGTTCGGGGCGACCCGTGCGCGTTATGTCGAAGCGGTCGCGCTGCGGCTGGCACGCGATCACCGTCTGGAGGGGATCGCCAGTATTGCGCTTATCGCACCGGGCGATTCGTTTGAATGGCGGGTGGTTCAGCCCGTGCTGGAACGCTGGTTGGGCAAAGCATCGCTCCCGGTGATCGTGTACACCCAGGTGATCGCCGGCGTGCAGGCGGACGAATCCGCGCTGTTGGGGTAACAATACAATCTACCGTATCCCCAACACTGCCGATGCCTGGTCGCACAGGCGTTGACCGCCCGCGTTCAGCCATTCATCGAGCGCGGGGCTGGACGACAGCCGCAGCCGGGCATCGTTGTAAATGCGCGACCCCCACGAAAAATAACGCTGCGTTTCCGAAGGCCAGTCGTCCAGGGCGCGGCTTAGCACGCCGGGGCCGCCGTTGTAGCACGCCATCGCCCGTTCAGCGCTGCCGTCCGCCCAGCCGATGCACTGCCGCAGGAACGACGCGCCCCGACGGGCGTTGGTTTCAGGGTCGGTGTACACCTCCCCTTCGCTGAAGTGGAACGGCATCACCTGGAACAAGCCCTGCGCCCCGGCTACGCTGCTGATCTCGCTGTGGCCGCACGATTCGATCTGCATGACCGTCGCCAGCAAATTCGGATCAAGATCGTAGGTCTGCGCCCAGCGCAGGATCGAATCCGCCCAGTGATCGACCTGTTCGGTGAACAGCGGCGCGATGCGCGTTTCGCCATAGTAGCGCGAAAAGCGGTTGAGCGCGCTCGAAAACGCCCCGAATGAGGTATCGAGCGCGCCCGGCAGCAGCAGGCCGATCACGACCAGGATCGCCAGCGGCGGGAGCGCCCGCGCCGAAAGCCGCGCCGCAGACCGAATCATGAGGCGGGTTCGGGGGTCGCGTCGGGGGCGGGTTCGGTGAGGACGGCGGTCACGACATGTACGACCCCGTTCATCGCCAGCACATCCGGCATCAGGATGCGCCCGTCGTCATTGAGCAGTACGCCGTTTTCATCGGTGTCCACGCGAATATCGCCGCCGTTCAGCATAGGGACGAGCGCTAAGCTGGCGACCGAATCGCTGAACATCAGCCCGCGTGCAATGTGATAGCGCACCAGCGCGTTCACCGCGTCCGCGTCGGCGGCCAGCGCATCGACCGTCACGCCCTGCCCTGCCGCATACGCTTCGATGGCGGTATTGGTGGGCGCAAATACCGTGAACGGCGCGTCGATCTCCAACGCTTCGGTCAGCGCCACCGCATCGATCAGGCGGTAGAACAGCGAAAAATCGGCGCTGTCGCGCAGCATCGCCGCCAGGCTGCGCGTTCCGCTCACCTGTAAAGCAGGCTGCGGCGCGGACGCTTCGCCATGCACGACGATGAAATACAGCAGGTCAGCACGCAGGCTAAGTGTGTTCTCTAAACGCGCCCCGGTATCCAGCGTGATCGCCAGCGTGGTATCGCCCGGTGAGAGCGGCAGCACCCCCCGCGCCCCGAAACCGACCGCCAGCGGCGGCGCACCGCCGAACGCCGCCGCCAGCGATGCGCCAGGCACCGCATTCAGCACGATCAGTTGTGCCGTGCCGGGGATGCCTTCCCCAATGGCGGCGTTTTCGTCGATGAGCAGCAGTTGATACGGCGCATCATCCGCCGATGCGGCATCGGTTGATGCGGCATCATCTGATGCAGAGGGCGGATTGTCCAGGTAGGCCAGGGTATAGGTGCGGTCGGGCGCGAGTTCGACCGCGAACGGCGGAATGAGCGGCGCTGCGCGGCCTGCCCCGGCACGGGTGACGGTGACGGTGAAGGTCCCGGCGGCCAGCGTAAGGTAGTTCGTGGTCGCCGGGTACGGGACATCGCGCAGCGCCGCTTCATCGTTCAGGTACACATCGACCGCCGCCGCGCCGTTCACGTAATGCCCCAGCCGCACGCGGGTATAAGCGGGTGCGGCTGGCTCCGCGTCGGGCGTGATCTCCGCTGTCGCCTGTGGTGTCACTTCAGGCGTGGAATCCTGGGCGGCGGCGGGCGCGATCCCTAACCCGCACAGCGCCATCGACAGTATCAGCAATCCAAAACGCTTGATCATGCGGCATTTTTCCTGGGTTAAGGGGAATGCGCCTGCTTCGTTGCGCAAATGCGGCTTTCTGAAGGCGCTTCAAATGCGATAGTGCTGCGGTCATGCAGCACAGCGGGGCATGTCGTATTGAACAGCGAAGTCAATCAAGAAGGGTAGCAAACTCCTCAACGGTTAATCCTGCTTGACGGATGATAGCGCGCAAAGTTACCCGGTCAAGCTCCTTATGATCAGGAACACTGACCGAAACTCGCGGATTCTCACGTACTAAAATCATGTGGCTGGTCGCTTATGTCGTCGCAGGCGAAAACCAGCTTTTTCTAAAGCGTGCGCGCACTCACGCCCGGATAGAACAGGAGGTTTAGTCACGCCATCGCTACTTCAATTGCGCCTACATCGTCAGGGATTGCTTCGCCATCTTCGCGCAGCACTTCAATGAATAATGCAATCGCTTCAGCAATGTTTGCCAATGCTTCTTCGCGTGTGTTTCCTTGACTGATACATCCCGGCAAGCTGGGGACTTCTGCTACAAACCCGCCATCTTCACCCGGATATATGAGAACCTGCCGCATCACCTTGCCTCCCGCCTACAAAAAGGGCATATCACAGTTGTGATATGCCCCGGTGACTGAGTCGTCTATGCGCCCTGCCGCTTAGTCGCTGACGGCGGGGTCGGCAGCCGTGCCACCGTCGGCGGTCAGGCCATCGGCGGACAACTCGTCGGCAGGCGTGCCATGCGCGGCAGTGCCGTTACCCATCACTGGCGCAGACGCGGCGGCGTTCTGCGCCGCCCGCACCGATGCGGGCTGTGACCCCATGATCTCCTCGAACATCGGGCGGTCGAGCGTTTCGTGTTCCATCAGGAAGGTGGCGATCCGTTCGAGCTGGTCGCGGTGTTCCAGCAGCAGGGCTTTGGCGCGCTGGTACTGGGTCTGCACGATGCGCTTGACTTCATTGTCGATCTCTTCGGCGGCCTGTTCGCTGTAATCGCGCTGTTCGTACAGGTCGCGCCCCAGGAACAGCGACCCCGTGCCGCCGCCGAACGTGCGTGGGCCAAGCGCGTCGCTCATGCCGTACTGCGTCACCATCGCCCGCGCTGCCTGGGTCACCTTTTGCAGGTCGCTGGCCGCGCCCGTCGTGAACTGGCTGAACACGATCTCCTCAGCAGCGCGCCCGCCCAACGCGGCGACGATGGCATCTTCAATCTGTTCCCGCGAAGTCAGGCTTTGATCGTCCTCAGGCAGCGACAGCACGTAACCGCCCGCACGCCCACGCGGCACAATCGTGATTTTGTGGACGGGGTTGGCGTGTTCCAGCACATGGAACAGAATGGCATGGCCGCCTTCGTGGTACGCCACTTTGAGCTTTTCTTTGGGCGACATCACACGGGTTTTGCGTTCCGGCCCCATGATCACGCGCTCCATGCTCTCTTGCAGTTCGCTCATGGAGATCGATTTTTTGTTGCGGCGGGCGGCCAAAATCGCCGCTTCGTTGATCAGGTTTTCCAGGTCAGCACCGCTGAAACCGGGGGTGATGCGCGCCATCGCGTCGATGTCCACATCTGCCGCCAGCGGTTTGCCGCGTGCGTGTACCTTGAGGATTTCAATGCGCCCGCGCAGATCGGGGTTGTCCATCACGACCTTGCGGTCGAAGCGGCCAGGCCGCAGCAGCGCCGGGTCCAGGATGTCGGGGCGGTTGGTCGCCGCGATGATGATCACGTTCGTCCCGGTTTCGAAGCCGTCCATTTCGACGAGAATTTGATTGAGCGTCTGCTCGCGCTCGTCGTGGCCGCCGCCCAGCCCGGCACCGCGATGCCGCCCGACTGCGTCGATTTCGTCCACGAACACAATCGCCGGGGCTTCGGCTTTGGCGCGCTCGAACAGATCGCGGACGCGGCTTGCGCCCACACCGACGAACATTTCCACGAATTCCGAGCCGGAGATGCTGAAGAACGGTACGGCAGCTTCGCCTGCGACGGCGCGCGCCATCAGCGTTTTACCCGTTCCGGGCGGCCCCACCATCAGCACGCCTTTGGGAATGCGTGCGCCCAGGCGGATGAACTTTTCCGGTTCCTTCAGAAATTCGACGACTTCCGCGAGTTCCTGCTTGGCTTCTTCCGCGCCCGCCACATCCGCAAACGTGACCTGGGGACGCTCCATATCGCGGACGACCCGCGCCCGGCTGCGGCCAAAGCTCAGCGCCTGATCCTGCCCAGTGCGCACGCTGCGCATCATGCGCCACAGCAGCCACACGATCAGCAGGGTGGGAATGACGGCGATCAGCAGTTGAAACACCAGCGTACTCATGTTGTCGCCCGGTCGTTCGCTGAATTCGACCTGTGACCATTGGTCGGGCGTGACCCCATACAACTGAAGCAGTGTCGGCAGGTTGGTTTCGCGTTCCTTGTAATACCACGCCTGGCCGCCGTTGGTCAGGGTGATGAACACATCGTTGCCGCCGCGCACGGTGATCTCGCTGACATCCCCATCTTTGACGTAGGAAGCAAGCTGATCGAGCGTAATGCTGCTGCCGCGCGGCACATTATTGGGCTGACCGAAGACCACAATGAACAGGATCAGCACGATCACGCCCAACACCAGCCAAAGCCGCTGGGCATTGCGGTTGGCAAACGGCGACTGATTGTTATTGTTGTTTGGCGTTTCTGGTGGCTTGTTACTCACTCTCGTGTCCCTTAAAAACTCTGCGGTAGAGCATGAAGAATTATAACACAGCCTGAACGGGCGGGGTCAAACCCTGGCGGGTAACCTGCCCGAATGGATAGGCACGGCAGAAAGTATACAAAGGGTTTAAATTTCCAAAATTGTAATGAATTTTCTGACTCCCATACATGAGTGATGTTACAATCATATAGGTCGGCCAGGCACTAAAATGGGATCATCCTTTATCGTGCTTGCGCGCTGCCTGATGGGGGCTGCCCTGAAAAGGGTCAACACATGGAGACACGGCATATGAGCATGGTCAAGTGTCCCTACGGGGATCATCAGATCGACGAAAACAGCAAGGTTTGCCCGGTCTGCGGCAGGCTGCTGGCTTCCAACTGGAGCAAGACCAAAGCCATCGCCCAAAACGACGATGAAGATACGCTCGCACGTTTTGGTACGTCGTATTTCAGCAGCAAAATGATGCTGCACCTGCGCTTACGCGGTGAGGACAAGACGTTCTCCATCGCCGCCGAACAGATGGTGAGCATCATCATTGGGCGCGGTGACCCGGCGACGGGCGAAAAGCCCGCGGTCGATCTTTCGCTGCATGGCGGGATGGAGATGGGCGTAAGCCGCAAACATGCCGAAATTGTGCGCCGCGAAGACAACGCGCTGCACCTGCTCGACCTGGAAAGCGCGAACGGCACACACCTGAACGGGCAGCGGCTCGTCCCCCGGCAGGGGCGCATTCTGCGCAACGGCGATGAAATTCGCCTGGGGCGGCTGGTACTGCTGGTCGAATTCACCCGTCCATCCAATTCCTGATTCGGTTGGGGTACAATGAGGACTCACGAACGCGAGTCGGTGTACGGGTATCCCCTTATGACAGGTGGCTATGGCGGAGCGCACGGAACGATCCAATGAGGAATGGCTGGCAGAGCTGCGCGCAGTTCCCGATTCGCCAGTGCAGGCGAAGGCCATTGAAGATTTGAAAGAACGGTTACAGCGCGGCATTTTTTATTATCTCAGCCGTGAACGCAGCGATTTACAAAATCTTTCGCACCATGAAATTACCCAGATGGCACAGGATTTGGCGCAGGATGCCACGCTGCGCGTGATCGAAAATCTGGCGACGTTTCGCGGCGACAGCCAGTTCACCACCTGGGCGACACGAATCGCGGTGCGTGTGGCCATCAGCGATTTACGCCGCGCCCGCTACAAGGATTTCAGCCTGGATGACCTGACGGCGGAGGGCGATACCGTGAGCGCGACCGCCAACCTCATCGCCGGGGATCGCCCGCCGCTGCCGGAACGATCCGCCGAACGGACCGAAGTGCTGACGCGCATTCAATCCGCGCTGGATGGCGTGCTGACCGAACGGCAGTACCAGGCGTTGGTAGCGACGGCGGTGCAGGGCGTGCCGCTGGAAATTGTGGCCGAACAGATGGGGACGAACCGTAATGCCCTGTACAAGCTGATTCACGATGCGCGCCGCAAACTGCGCACACACTTACAATCGCAGGGCTTGTCGATGGAATATATCCTGAATCTGTTTCAGGAATGAGCGTTAAAGGAAATTGAACGCCTTGACCATATCGCGGATTTGCTGTGGCAGCACCGGTTTCAGCAGGAAATAATCGCCGGGGCGCAGCGCGGGTTCGCGGCGGTTCTGCGCACTGATCACGATGATATGACACCCATCGAGCAGCGGGTCGGCATAGATCGCGTCCAGCACTTCAAAGCCGGATTTTCCCGGCAGCAGCAGGTCGAGCAGGACGAACGACGGCTTATAATCGGCCAGGAACTGCACGGCCTCATCGCCATCGCCCGCTTCTGCCGTTTCGAATCCCAGGGATGACAGCACACGTGTATAGACGAAGCGCGTAGGCGCGTCATCATCGACAATGAGCGCAAGGTGAGCCATGCTTATGGGGTTCCCGGCAGAACGATTCATGAACGACAGCCCGATTTCGACATTCAGACGCAGCACAAATAAAGATTAAACCCATGCGTGAAAAAAGCAAATAGGAATACAGTTCTTAAATGTATTGGAAAATGATTTGTTTTACGAGATGCCCCGGTATTGCGGGTATTCACGCATCGATGTGTACTGAACAAGCTCGCTTTTTTGATTGTATGCAAAACCTGAAGGGAAAAATGTTTACGATTTTTCCCTTCAGCCGTAAGGTGACGAAATTGTGACACCGGTGCAGGCTGCGCTACACCACGATATTGACTTTCGGATCGACCAGCAGGCCCGTTTCCCCGCGATTCGCGATCAGGATTACGCGCTTGGGCGGCGCGCCATCCAGGATGCGCTGGGCGGCTTTGCTGGCGAGCGCGAGTGACTGCGCTTCTTCATCCGTCAGGTGCGCGGGAACCATGATGCGTTCGACGGGTTTGCCGTTCTTCATGATCACCAGCGTGGTCACGTCGTCGGCGGCTTTGGCCGCGTCGTATTCCGGGAACCGCTGGTTGTGGATGCTGTACGGTTCTCCCAGGCGTTCCCACAGTTCCTCCGCGATATGCGGCGTGAACGGAGCCATCAGGATCAGCATATCCTTCATCACGTGGTGCCAAACCGTGCGACCGAGCTTACCATCGCGCACCAGCGCCCGCAAATCGTTCTTGAGCGCCATCAGTTCGCTGACCGCCCGGTTGAAGTTGAAATCGATCAGGCGGTCTTCCACCCCTTTGATCGCCTGGTGCAGGCGGCGTTCGGCCTGGCGTTCGCCGTCGGCATCGCCCGTTTCATGGGCGGGTGGGGTGTGCGCCATGTCCCAGACTTCATTCAGCCAGCGCACCACGCCCTGAATGTTCTGGCTGTTCCACGGGCCGCCCTTCGTCCAGTCGAAGCCGAACATGATGTACGCCCGCACGGTATCCGCGCCGTACTGCCTGACCAGATCATCCGGGTTGACCACGTTGCCCTTGCTTTTGGACATGCGCTGGATTTCCAGGTGATGCTTCAACTGGCTGACCGTGTTCGGTCCCGGAATGCCGGGGATAGTGATCCTGGCGGCTTCCGGCACTTCCACCGTCCAGGTGCGCCCGGCGGCATCCTGCACGGTCAGCACATTTTCGGTGCGCTTCATGATCTCACCGATGATGACCGCGCCCGTTTTGGCGGCGACGGCTTGTACGGCGGCGGCTTCCTGGGTGCTGCTGGCGCGGGTTTCGCCCGTTGGAGCCAGCACGCCCACGGTGTGCGCGTACAGCTTGACGTTGTTCTCCCATTCGCCAATGGCGATGATGGTATCGCCGTCGCGTTCTTCGCCCAACACCTGCCCCTGGCTGCGGTACTGCATGAACGGTTCGCCCAGCATCAGGATCGACGGGTCTTTGCCGTGTTCGCGCATGATCGCGGCGGTTTCGTCGAACATGCCCAGGTCGCGCATCGCTTTGGTGAACCAGCGCGCATACAGCAGGTGCATCGTGGCATGTTCCGCGCCGCCCGTGTACGTATCGACCGGCAGCCAGTATGCCGCCTCTTCGGGGTCGAACGGTTTATCGGTCAGCTTCGGACTCAGATAACGGTACCAGTACCACGACGAACACATGAACGTATCCATCGTATCGGTTTCGCGGCGGGCGGGCTGGCCGTCGGCATCGACCGTGTTGACGAACGCTGGATGACTCCCCAACGGGTTGCCGACCCCGGTGATCTGCACATCCGTCGGCAGTTCGACGGGCAGTTGATCGTCGCTGACCGGGGCAACGCTGCCATCGGCCTTGAAGATCATCGGGATGGGCGCTCCCCAGTAGCGCTGGCGGCTGATCAGCCAATCGCGCAGGCGGTAATTGATCGCCTCTTTGCCGCTGCCCTGTTCGACCAGCCAATCGATTACGGCGCTGATGGCGGGGTTGGCGCGGCCTTTTTCGCCGTTGCTGACCGTGCCGTTGAAGTGGCCGCTGTTGATCATCACGCCGGAGCCAGCATAGGCCGCTTCATCAACGTAAGTATCCGGCGCATCGGCGGGCTTGATCACCGGGCGAATTTCGATGCCGAAGCGTTGGGCGAAAGCGTAATCGCGCTCGTCGTGCGCGGGGACGGCCATGATCGCGCCCGTGCCATACGTGATCAGCACATAATCGGCAGTCCAGATCGGCACGCGCTCGCCGTTCACCGGGTTGATGGCATACCCACCCGTGAACACCCCGGTCTTTTCGCGGTCGTCGCTCTGGCGCTCCAGTTCGGTCTGGCGGGCTGCCGCCTGCACATACGCTTCGACCGCGTCGCGCTGATCCGCCGTCGTCACGTTTGCCACCAGCGGATGTTCGGGAGCCAGCACCATGAAGGTCGCGCCCCACAGCGTATCCGGGCGGGTGGTGAAAATCTCGAAGGGTTCGCCCGCTTCGGTGCGGAAGGTCACTCGTGCGCCTTCGCTGCGCCCGATCCAGTTGGTCTGCATGATGCGGACGGGTTCGGTCCAGTCGATGCGGTCGAAATTGAGCATCTCATCGGCATAGCGGGTGTAGCGGAAGAACCACTGCGTCATCATCTTCTGGATCACGGGCTGGCCGGTGCGTTCGTCCTTGCCATCGATCACCTGCTCGTTGGCCAGCACCGTCTGAAGCGTGGGCGACCAGTTGACCAGCGCTTCGCCGCGGTACGCCAAATCGCATTCATAAAACTTCTTGAAGAACCATTCCGTCCAGCGGTAGTAAATCGGTTCACACGACACCGCTTCACGTTCCCAATCGAACATCGCGCCCATGCTGCGCAGCTGCCCGCGCATCCGTTCGATGTTGGCGAACGTCCAGGGCGCGGGGTGAATGCCGCGAGAGATGGCGGCATTTTCGGCGGGCAGCCCGAAGGCATCGAAGCCCATTGGGAACAGCACGTTGTAGCCCTTCAGCCGCATGTAGCGGGCGCGGGCATCGCTGGGGGTCATGGCGAACCAATGCCCCATGTGCAAATCGCCGCTGGGGTAGGGCAGCATGGTCAGTGCGTAGTGTTTGGGGCGGCTCCAATCGACCTGGGCGCGGTACAGGCGGTCGGCCTCCCAACGCGCCTGCCATTTCGTCTCAATCGCGTGCGGCTGGTAGCGGTCGTGTCCGGCGCTGTCGGCGGCGGACGTGACAGCCGTGTCGTGCGGGGTCGGTTCGTTTGCTGCAATCGGTTGGTGTTCGCTCATCATCTGCTCACGGTGTGCAAGTCGATACAATGCTATCAGCTAAAGGGCGATCCCCAAAAAAAAGACACAAGGACCACACGGCTTCCGGCGCGGCGCTTGTGTCTCGGTATCGTCTCCCCTGGTGAGCGGGGGACAACCCCATTCGGGAATCAGCGGTAGGGGTCTTGGGGTGGGCGCTGCGGGCGCACTGGAATAGGTACGCGCACGGGTTTCGGTTGTGGGCGTGGGTTCATAAGTCGGTCAAGCGACCGATCCAGATCGTCGAGTATGCCGCGCAGACGACGCGCTGCTTCATCTAAAAATTTGCGCTTTTGCTGTGCCACACCCATTCGCCTTTCGCCGGGTCAGGCAGCGCTCTGCAAACGAGTTCGCAGTTGGCCACCAGACGGCGGATGATGACTGGACAAAAAAGCCCCTTCGCGCGAACTTTCGCAAAGGGGCTGTTGGACCTAAGGGGATTCGAACCCCTGACCTCTTCAATGCCATTGAAGCGCTCTCCCATCTGAGCTATAGGCCCGCAGTAGGAAGTTAGCATAGGCGCGATTATAGCCCCCCGCGCTGTCGTGTCAATATACAGCATAGCGGTTTTTTGATTTTTGTGTATAGGCGAATCGTGAGCGGGACGTGAAAAGGCCACATTTTTAGGGATTCTTGATGCCGTGCGCCTCAGCGGGATGACCCCGCCAAAACAGATCACAAACCCTTAACAATCAGGCGGTCGATTCCGGCGTGGGTTGCACGACGTATGGATAGAAGGCGCGAATGAACGCGCTCGTATGCACCACCACCAAGGGGGTTCTACCATGCGTTACCTGATGCTGTGCTATGTTAACCCGGCAGTGTTCGGCCAGATGACCCAGGAACAGATCGGCGCTCACCTGGGCAGCTACTTCACCTACAACCAGGAAGCCCAGGCCGCGAATGTGCTGCGCGCCAACGAACAATCGCAGATGGGGCCGTCGCCCTTCACCGTGCGGGCCGCCGCCGACGGCGCAGTCACCGTGACCGATGGCACCCCGGAACCGTCGCAGCTCATGATCGGTGGGTTATACATCCTGGATGTGAAAGACCGCGCCGAAGCCGAAGCCTGGGCGGCCAAAATCCCGGTGATCAAGGACAACGTGGGCAGCATCGCCGTGTTTCCGCTGGCCGATGCGCCGACGGCATAACACCTGCCACATTTATTAAAGCCCTGATCCCTCACCCACTCGCGGCGCAACACCGCCGAGCAGGGTGAGGGGGAAAACCCCGTCTAGTACCCGCTGCGCCCGTTCCCGCTGCTGAAGCCGGGGAGCGAATTGAGGTAGTCCTCGTTGGTTTCGCTGCGGCGGAAATCGTTGAGGAGCTGTTCGGTCGCGCCGACGGAGGTCAATTCGGAATCTTCCGCCAGGTGGTTCCACATGCGCCGCAGCGTGAACACGCGCTGAAGCACATCCGGTCCCAACAGCAGTTCTTCGCGCCGGGTCGAACTCTGTTCGATGTCGAACGCGGGGAAGATGCGGCGTTCCTGCAATTTGCGGCTTAGGTGCAGTTCCATGTTCCCCGTGCCTTTGAATTCCTCATAGATGGCATCGTCCATCTTGCTGCCCGTGTTGACCAGGCAGGTGGCAATGATGGTCAGGCTGCCGCCTTCTTCGACGTTGCGCGCCGCCCCGAACAGGCGTTTCGGCGGGTGAACGGCGGCGGGATCCAACCCACCGGTGAGCGTGCGACCACTGGGCGGGACGACCAGGTTGTACGCACGGGTGAGGCGCGTCAGGCTGTCCACCAGGATCACGACATGCCGCCCGATTTCGACCAGACGTTTGGCGCGGTTGAGCGCCATTTCTGCCACCCGCACATGATGCTGTACCGGGTCATCGAAGGTGGACGCGATCACTTCGGCATCGACCGACCGATCCATATCGGTCACTTCTTCCGGGCGTTCACCTATCAGCGCAATCATCAGGTGAACTTCCGGGTAGTTGTGGCTGATCGCGTTGGCGATCTCCTTCAGCACGGTGGTTTTCCCGGCTTTGGCGGGCGATACGATCAACCCGCGCTGGCCGTGACCGATGGGCGCGATCAGGTTGAGCAGGCGCGTGGAAAGCACGCGGGGGGTGGTTTCCAGGTCGTACATGATCTCCGGGAAGATCGCGGTCAGGTCTTCAAAGTTGGGGCGGCTTTTGGCATCTTCCGGGTTCTGGCCGTTCACGCTTTCCACGCGCAGCAGGCCGTAATACTTTTCGCTGTCTTTCGGGGCGCGCACCTGGCCGATGACCATATCGCCCGTGCGCAGATTGAAGCGCTTGATCTGCGTCTGGCTGACGTAAATATCTTCCGGGCCAGGCAGATATTTTTCCGCCCGCAGAAAGCCGATGCCGTCTTCGACGATTTCCAGCACGCCGCCGCGCAGTTTGTACCCCTGCTTTTCTGCGTTTTCACGCAGCAGCGCAAGGATCAAGTCCTGTTTTTTGTGGCGGCTCACGCCGCTCACGCCCATTTCGCGGGCAAGCTGTCGCAGTTCGTCCAGCGTTTGTTTTTCGAGTTGTGCTATGTCCATAGGTTGTTAATTGTGAATCCTGGCAGGTCAATGGGAGAGGCAAAAAGAACACGTTCACAGCGATGCAGGTGCGCGGCATCATGAGGAATGGGTGGTGAAATTCCGTTGTGGGTGCTGCGTACCCCTAACCCCTGCGGCGGCGCTTGTGGCAGCGCACTTGCGCAGAGCGTTCATCTTTAGATTGGGTAATTCTGGTGATGAATAGGTGGTGTTAGAAAGAGAATGGCGTACTGCACTCTACTTGTAAGCGAGTATAGCATGTTTTTCAGTGGAATGCAATCCTTCCGCCGAAAGCCCCAGGGCGGCGGCAAGCCCCGAAACAAGCTGCGCAAGAATCGCATAGCCCGCCCCCCTGCCTGGATGCGAGACTGAACGCTGTCACGTCCGGTCATGGATGGCGCTAGACGATCCCGCTGGACGGGTAGACAATGAATAGGTTGCATACATGAAAGGATAGCTGCGCATATGTCGCGTTCGCAGTGGTTGCAGTTGACGCTCTTGGCCGGAATCTGGGGCGGATCGTTCCTGTTCATCCGCATTGCCGCGCCAAGTTTTGGCCCGTTTCCGCTGGTCGCCGCACGCACGTTGATCGCCGCCGCCGTGCTGATAGGCTACGGCACGCTGACCGGGCAGCGCTTCTGGGGGGAACTGCGTCAGCGCTGGAAACCGTTCCTGCTGCTGGGGCTGATCAATTCGGCCATCCCGTTCACGCTGATCACGGCGGCAGAACTGACGCTCACCGCGTCGATGGCTTCGATCCTCAACGCCTCTACCCCGTTCTTCGCTGCGCTGGTGGCCGCTGCCTGGTTCGGTGACCCACTGACCACGCGCAAGGTCGGCGGTATTGCCCTGGGCATTGTCGGGGTGGTGCTGGTGGTCGGCCTCAGCCCGCTGCCGCTGGAAACCCGCGTGCTGCTTTCGGTGCTGATGATGTTCGGCGCATCGCTGGGCTACGGCACAGGGGCGAATTACGCAAAGGCCGCCTTCAAAGGCGTGAACCCGCTCACGCTGTCGATTGGGCAAAACCTGATGGCCGGGGTGATCATGCTGCCGCTGGCGGCGCTGAACCCCCCACAGGGGGAAATTCCGCTGGTCGCAGTGGTATGCGTGCTGCTGCTGGGGGTGGTTTCGACGGCAATTGCCTATCTGATCTCGTTCCACCTGCTCAGCCGCGTCAGCGCGACCAGCATGGCGACCGTGACCATGCTCGTCCCGTTCTTCAGCGTGGTGTGGAGCGCCATGTTTCTACAGGAACCGTTCGGCATCGGCCAGTTGATTGGCCTGCTGGTAATCGTGTTCAGCATCACGCTCATCACGGGGACACGGCTGCCCTTCCTGCCGCGCCGCGCAGAAGCGGCGGCCAACGCCAACGCCTAGGATCAGCCGCCAAAGCCGGGTACGCCTCATCAAGCGGCGTACCCATGCTCACGAACTAGGCAATATCGCGGCTGCCCCGGTTGGGGCCGGAACCTGGATTGAGGTTGGTTTCGCGCCGCCCCCATTGTTTGGATGCGACTTCGCGGCGGTGCAAATCCCACATTTGCGGCAGCTCATTGTCGATCTGGTGCAGGCGCTGAAGCTGAATCGGGGTCAGATGCTGGCTCGCAGCCAGACGGTACAGGTTGAACCGTTCGGTCGCCAGTTCGGTTATCTTGGCGAAACTGTCTTTTTCCTGCTGATTCATCGTTTCTCACCTTGCAGGCCATGATGGCCTCATCACACTAGGACGCGCTGACAGTCCCCGATATTACCGCGTTTTCGACATGCGCAGATGAGAGTTGGTTAGCGGCTTTGCGCGAAAGCCCCGTTATTCGACGCGCCGGGCGTTGATGCTGATCGTCAGCGTGGTATCGGTGATCGTGATGCCGGTGAGCGTCACCCCGTTGTTGTCGCGGTTGGCGCTGGCGGCAATCCCCGCTGCAATGCGTTCGTTCAGGTCGGCAATGCGCGCATCATCCAGCGCGAAGCCTTCAATGTTCAGGCTGCTGACGCTGATCTGCGGCTGGCCGCCGCTCACACTGGCGCGGATAGCCAGCGTCCCGCTCACCGGGCCGCTCCCGTCGCGGCGGTCATGCGTCCCGCTGACCACGATCTCCCCGCTGCGTAAATCGACCTGGGTATCGCGCAGCACCGGGTCACCCTGGGCGTTGAGCGCATCGACCACCAGCGCATTGACTTCGGCTTCGGTCAGGTTGAGGCTGATGTTCACGCCGCCGCTGCCGTCCGCTTCAATATTGACCTGCCCTTCCCGGCAGCCGACCAGTACGAACGCGAGCAGCACCAGCGGGACGATGATCAAGCGTTTGAACATGATTTTCCTTCCTTCGTTCACCCAACAAAAGACGATCACCAGGGCTGCATGAACTGCAAGCCCTGATGATCGTCATTGAAAAGCCCAGATGTTGGCGAAGTGAGTCGCCGTTGTAAAGAAAGTTTTAGCGGATGGGAATCGCGTTGATCTCGCCGGACACGCTCACCCAGCGCGCATCGATCCAGCCCGTCACGCCCTCATAGCGAATCTGGTACCATTTGGCCGTCCCCGCCTGAATTGTGCGTCCGATGATGGCGACGGGTGCGCCCCAGGGGACGCTGCCAATGCGGGCGGTGCGCTGGCTGGGGCGGCGGCGGATGTTCATGACCGAACGCGGCGCGCCCATCACGCCAATATCCGGCGCGTTATCCAGGTTATCGAACTCACTGCCCAAAATCGGCACCTGGTTGATGTCTACATTGATCGTCAGGTAGCGCCCACTGGCCCACCCGGTGCGGCCATTGCCCACATCCAGGCGGTACCAACTGTAAATCCCTTCATCGCGGTTGCGCCCGGTCACGGTGTAGCTCGTGTCCTGGGTCAGCGTGGTGATGAAGCTCGCGCCCAGGTACGGACCTGTGCGCAGTGCCAGCCCGCGCACCCCGGTCACGGTGGCGCACGTGGTGGTGCAGCCGGTGATTCCGGGCGTGCCGGTAATCAGCCCTGCGCCGCCGCCGCCAAAACCGGGAGTCCCCGTGCCGATGGCGCTGGACACCTGGAACCACTGGAACTGAAGCGCCGCCTGATCCAGCCCATCAAAATATTCGACGCGCAGTGTGTGTGTGCCTGGGGTAAGCGTTTGCTGAAAACGGTCGGTCGTCAGCACGCGGCCTACGAACCGATCCAGCACCAGCACGTTATCGATGAACACACGCACGCCGTCATCCGACGCGACCACGAATTCATACGTGCCTTCGTTGAACAACTGGACGGATTCAAAGCGCGCCGACCAGCCATCGACATTGACCACGCCGGGGGCGGGGCTGCTCGTCCCCCAGTTCACGTTCAGCCCGGTGGGGAACGCCTGGGTATACACCACCGCGCCCGTCAGGTCTGGCGTGTTGAAAAACTGCCCGTTCCAGCCCGTGCCGAACTGCGCCTGTGCCTGCACCGTCACCGCGCCCGTCAGCGGCAGCGACAGCACGGCCAGACCGACCAGCAGGATCAGGCAAACGGAAATTGCAAGGGGTCGTCGGGACATGGCACAATGCCTCCGCGTGAACATGCGCAGAACAGGTAATATCCTCAGTATAGCGCAAACTGCCCCGCCGCACGACTAGCCCATCTTACCCCCTAAACAATGAGGCGGTTCGGTCTGCAACTCTGGGCTATGCTTTCCGTATAGTGATGCAGTACTACGACACACCAGGCAGTCCATATCAACCACATCTGCCACTAGTGAAGGGGAGTTCGTACACATCATGACTCAGTATACACCGCCGGAAAATAACCCAAACAACCAGAACGACAGCGTAGGCCGCAACCTGAACGAACAGTTTGAGGTCGCCGGAAACCAGTTGGTGGATCGTGTCAAGGAACTGATCGAAGAAGGCAACGTCCGCCGTTTGATCATCCGCAACCCGGATGGCCGCACCCTGCTGGAAATTCCGCTCACGATTGGTGCGGTGGCAGGCGGCGCGCTGCTGTTCTTCAACCCGGTGATCGCCGGGCTGGGGGCGGTGGCGGCGCTGGTGGCGCGGGTGACCATCGAGATCGTCCGCGAAGAACCGACTGCGACGATCACGGATGTCAAGAACAAGGTGGAAGATGTCGCGGAAGATGTCTCCAACCGCCTGAGCGAATAGTCAGCGGTCGTTCGGCACCCGAAACGCGCCCCTTGCCCTGTGCGGATGGCATCTGCACCGGGGAAAGGGGCGTTTTCGTGTTCAGGCAAACGCGGGTTTGGTCGTGCCGTGCATCGCCCGCAGGATGATGTTGTACAGCGATGCGGGCGGGAGCGGTTTGGCGACGGGCAGTTCGCAGCCCATCCGTTCGCACATCACCACATAGCGCGTTCCGTGCGACAGCACCAGCACGTTGTGTCTATCGGCGTGCAGGTGCGCGATCTGTTCGGCGTGCAGGTCATGCCCGGCAGCATCGACAGTATCGGCATCGCACACGAAAATCTGAAAGGCATACGTCCCCAGCGCGGCGCGGGCTTCGGCCACGCTCGTCACGCCGATCACGTCCACTTTTGCGGCCTGCAACGCTTTCATCGTGCCGCGCAGCGCCGCCGGTTCCCGTTCCAGGATCAAGGCTTTCATCACGTCCTCTGTCCGCCTGACAATACGTCCTCAACACCCTGATCATCTCGAAAACCATGTTAAAAATCAACAGTTTTCATAAAGATAACAGCGCGTAAAGAACTCGTATGTACGGACATGTCGAACATGTGCAGGCGCACCATTTCACGCCTGGCACGCCGTGCCGTACCCGCAGCGGCACTAACGGGCGGTTTGGAACACCACGTCCAGCGCTTTCATGCCGTGCAGCAAAATGCTGTCGTTCCATTCCACGTGTTCGATTGCGCCGGGCGCGGCCTGAAGATCGGGCAGGCGGCGCAGCAGGGTTTCGATGGCAATCGCCCCTTCCATGCGGGCGAGCGGCGCGCCCAGGCAGAAATGAATGCCGTTGCCGAAGGCGATATGACGGTTCGGGTCGCGGGTGATGTCGAACCGTTCCGGGTCGGGGAACACGTCCGGGTCACGGTTGGCGGCGTGCAGCGCGACCAGCACCATTTCGCCCTGGGGGATGGTGACCCCGCGTATTTCGACATCCTCCAGCGCAAAGCGGATGGTCGCGGTTTCGACCGGGCCGTTGTAGCGCAGCATTTCTTCGATGGCGGGCTTGATCAGCGTGAAATCGGCCTGCAAGCGCGCCCGCTGATGCGGGTGTTCAAACAGCGCCAGCATCCCGTTGCCAATCAGGTTGACGGTGGTTTCATGCCCGGCCACCAGCAGCAGAAAGATCATGCTGAGCAGTTCTTCGCGGTCGAGCGCGTCACCGGCTTCTTCCGCGCTCAGCAGCCCGGTGAGCAAATCGGGCTGCGGGTGTGCCTGCCGCGCTTCAATCAGCCCATTCACGTAATTGACGAACTCGAAGGCGGCCAACTGGCCTGCCGCTTCATCCCTGCCGAACAGCAGCGTTTTCGTCCAGCGCCGAAACTCGTCCTGATCATTGGCTGGCACGCCGATCAGTTCGGCAATCACGGTGATGGGCAGCGGGAACCCATAATCTTCGATCAGGTCGAAACGCCCGGCATTGTGGCGGATCACCTTGTCGATCAGCGCATCCGCGATGCCCTGGGTACGCGCACGCAAATTTTCGATTAGCGCGGGGGTGAAGGCTTTGTGTACCAGCGCCCGCAGCCGGGTGTGATCCGGCGGGTCAAGGTTGAGCAGGTGACGGTTGATGGCCGCCCAGATGCCTTCCGGTTTGCCGCCGTAACGCTGGCTCCAGATTTCCGGCAGGCGCAGATGATCCTTGATGATGTGCGGCTGCTTCAGCGCGTACACGCAGTCGTCATAGCGCGTGACGAACCAGAACATGTTCCCGCTCATCGGCCCCAGAATTGGGCAGACGGGCATCTCACGCCGCATCGCGGCATAGTGCGCGTGGGCATGTTTGCGGGCTTCCGCCCCGAACATCGCATAAGGCGTATTGGGCGCACTGGGGCGTGCGACGGACTGCACCATCGGACGATTTCCTCCTTCAAGGGGTTTACCTGCTATTACGCACACACCATGCCAAAGGTTTCGGTTACGCGAACTACCCCGCGCCTGGGTACGGTATCACTGCCCATCCGGGGCAAAATCGGGTACAGTGGACGGCATGAAACCGATCCTGTACCGTCTTAGTGTGGGGATATGGCTGGTGTGCGCGGCGCTGTTGTTGTGCATTCCGGCGGCGGCGCGCACCGCCCAGAACCGCCCCGCCTACTGGGAGTCGTTCGGGCTGGCTGCGTGCGAACTGCCGTGCTGGTCGGGCATTGTGCCGGGCGTGACCCCGTTCGAGCGTGCGCCGTACCTGATCGAAGATCATGTACGCGGGCTGGCACGGGCCGCCTACGTCGAAGGGGAGCAGATCAACATCTGGGCGGTGCAGGATGGCACGCAAATGGCCGCCATCGTCCAGCCGAGCATGAACCGCGTCGGCGTGGTGCGGCTGGTGCTGACGATCCCGCTGGAGACGCTGATCGGGCAGTTCGGCGCGCCGTCGTGCGTGTGGGTCGATTGGGAAAATGCCAATGGCATCCCGCACCGGCTGATGATGGTGTACTGGGTGCTGCCCAATGCCAACGTCGGCGCGACCGTGACCGACTTTGAAGGTGCGGCGCTATTGGGCGGCAGCGGAATCACGACGGCGTATGCCAACGGGCTGTTCATCAGTCTGCGCATGAGCGACCGCTTTTGCGATGGCGATCAGATTCAATCCTGGCGCGGGTTTGCCCCGGCCTGGCGCTACAGCCGTTGGCGCGCTAGGAACTGAGACGGCCTTTGAGTTCGACGTACAGTTCGCGGCTTTCGCGGGAAGGCTCGATGCTCAGGCGGTCGTGGAGCATCTGTTCCAGCCTGCGGTACTGGTCGAGCGCTTCTTCAAAGCGGTTCTGCCGCATGAGAATCTGCATGATGTCGCGGTGAACGTCCTCACGTTCCGGGACTTCTTTCAGGGCGCGCATGAAGAAGCCCAACGCACGGTCGTCCTCACGGCGTGAACGGGCGACTTTCCCCATGCCGATCAGCGCTTTGGCGTACATGCCGCGCAGTTGGTCACGCCGCTGCACCACCCAGGCCATTTCGATGGTGGACAGGAATGGCGCTTTGTACAGGTCGATGGCGCGGGTCAGGTGGTGGGCAACTTCCCGGTCGGTGTTCGCGCTGATCGACCGTTCGACCGCATCCTGAAAATCTTCGACATCATAATGCCGCACCAGTTTATCGGACGGCAGGTAGAACCCTGCATTGTACTGTGTCACTTCGTAATTGCCACCATCGTTGACCTTGCTGCTCACCCGTTCGGTGATTTTGCGCTTGGTCACATGAAAGACGTTGGTCGCTTCTTTCACGCTCAGTTCCGGCCAGAACGCCTTGAAAATCTCGTCGCGGGTGACGAGCGGGTGATCCATGAAGTAGAAAAACAGGTTGCGCGGCAAAGCGCCGTCCCAGTTGGTGATCGGCTGGCCGTTGGCCAGCACATGCCCTCTGCCCAGCGCGTACACGTCGATCTGTGGGCGCGGGGTGGCCTCCACCGTGAACATGACATCGCTGCGGCGGTATTCCGTGCCTAACACAATCGCTTCGCCGCGTTCGACCATGCCAATCCAGGGCTGGTAGTTGAGCAGGCGGCTGGAAAATGCGATCTGCACCTTGCCGGGCAGCGACTTCACCAGTGCGGCCATGAAGCGGTTGAAATCCTCATCCATCGGCAGGCGGTCAAGCTCATCGATGAACAGGGTGATCGGGTCAATTTTCAGCAGCGAAAGTTCCGAAGCCAGCGCTTTGCCGATGGCGACCGGATCGCCCGTCGCCAGCGCATCGCGCAGCCGTGCGCCGAATTTGCCCAGGACGTGATCGAATTCGTCGATCATCCCATACAGCCATTCGCTTAGAGTCGTTTGTTCGGCGGTGATTCGGTAATATAGCAGGCCTTCACGCGCCGATTCCAAAAAATAAGACAAGAACAGATTTCTGTAATTGATCCAGGGGTAGATCAGGACGACTTTTTTGCCTTTGGATTTTTCTCTGAACGACTCAAGCGAGACGTTCAGGACGCTGTCTCGTAATGGGAATGCCATCAGAAATTGCTCCGTTGGAAAAGTGCAGCGGGCGACTGAGACACCATATGTGCAGCACTAAATCAAATCTGGTCTTACATGATACATGAGTATAGGCAGGTTTTTTACCTTTGCAAGTATTGATTACAAGATTGCACATAAGTGCAATATTTCGATGGGAGATGCGGCGTGCAGAGAGCAAACATTGACCAGGTGACACGGGTACTGAAGTGGGTTTTGCGGCTGGAACCGTTCGCCATTCTGGGGATGCTGATCGTCTTCTGGACACCCGACCCGGCGCGGGTGAACAGCCTGGTGCTGCTGCTCCCGTTTCTGCTGCTGCGGCTGCTGGTGTACCGGCGTATCGCGCCCGCGTCTCCGCTCAACGGGCTGCTGATTGGCCTGCTGGCGCTCGGCGTGATCAATGTGCTGGCCGCGCCCACCACCTGGGGATGGTGGGTGCTGGGCCGCCCGGTGATGGGCGTGCTGCTGGCCGTCAGCCTGGCGGATTATGTGCGGCGCGATGGCGCGCCCGCGCTGGAATCGCTGCTGCACGCCACGACGATCCTGGCGCTGCTGATGGGCGTGATCAGCCTGCTGTGGTCACAGTGGACGATCAAATCGGTCTTTTTTCAGGACGTGATCGCGCTGCTGCCGCCTTATCCCCGCTGGGAATTCACGCAGCAGTTGCTCGGTTCCGGCTTCAACGTGAACGAGATCGCGGGCGGCCTGGTCTGGCTGGCTCCGCTGGCGGCGGGGCTGGCGTTGGCTCCGGTCGCCACCCCCGCGCAGCGCGTCCGCCGGTGGACGGCAGCGGCGGCATTCAGCCTGCTGGCGTTCAGCCTGGTGTTGGGGCAAAGCCGTTTCGCGCTGTTCGGGCTGATCATCAGCCTGTATGGGGTGATCATCACGCTGATTCCGCGTGGAACGTGGCGGCTGGCGGCCAAGTGCGCGCTGCTGGCGTTCCTGATCTTTGAAATGCTCCTGTTCACCGGGGCAATCAACCCGGTGGCGACGACGGCGCTGGCGCGCGACGAAAGCAGCCTGGTTTCGCGGCTGTACATGTGGCAGGCCGCCGCGTCCATCGTGCGCGATCACCCGCTGACGGGCATCGGCATGAATCGGTTCCGGGCGGGCGCTGTGCGGGCGCTTTACCCCGTCCCCGGCTATGAGACGGCGGTGCTGCCCCATGCCCACAACGAATGGGCGCAGATCGGGGCGGATTTCGGCGTGCCGGGGCTGATCGGGTTCACGGCCTTGTTAGGCATCAGCCTGGCGATGCTGTGGCGCGCCTGGAAAGGTGGTCAACCAGTCGCCATCGGCATCGCAGCGGGGCTGGTCGGCCATGCGGTGTACGGCCTGGGCGACGCGATCACGCTGTTCGACCGCCTGATCTTCATCTTCTGGTGGCTGATTGGCCTGACGCTGGCGGTATGGGCCGCCGCCGCACCCGCCGATCCTGCGCCAGCATCTCAACGCTCGAAGAATGTACAGCGGACAATGTTGGGGTAAAATAGGATCAATCCGGCCATCATCAGGGGAAACATGGGGCATCGCCGCTGGATTTGCGAACGGCGCACCGCCGTTAAGAGGATGGCCCAGGTTATGCACGTGATGACTGCCCAACCCGACAGCGATTCCGATGGAAAGCCTGTGTCCGCACCCAGTACCCCCGCACACGACTCCGCTCTGGATGGGAGCGAAGTACAACCGAACGATGAATTTGTGATCGCCCAGCAGCGGTTGATCAACCGCCTGGAAGAACTATCGCTGGTCGAAGACATCGCCCGCCAGCTTTCGGGGTCGCTCAGCTTCGACGAGATCATCGAAAAGATGCTGGAAATTGCGCTGCGCATCACCGTCGCAGATCGGGCAGCACTGGCCACCCTGACCGAAACGGGCGGCTCGTGGATGCTGGTGCAGCGGCGCATGAATGATTCCGACATCCGAAAAACCTACCGCACACGCGGGCGCGAAGACGGGGTCTTCAGTGAAGTCATGCGCACCCGTGCGCCTGTCCGCACCAGCGACCCCGCCCAGGCCGCACGCTATGCCACGCTGGAACCGGGCGTTTCCGCTTCGGTGCTGGCGGTGCCGCTGCTGCGCGGCGAAGAAGTGATCGGCATTCTGACGGTGGAAAGCGCCCAGGCCGATTACTTCAAGGAAGAAGAACAGACCTTCCTGATGCACCTGGCCGGGCATACCGTGATCAGTATCGACAACAACCGCCTGCTGGAAGAACACCAGCACCGCATTGCCCTGCTAAGCAGCCTGCAATTCCTGAACATGCGCATCAACGATGTGCTGGATTTAGCCGGGGTGGAAAAGGCGATCCGCGAAACCGCCCGCATGATGTTTCAGGCGCGGGACGCGGCGCTGTTCTATTATGATTCCGCCGCCGATGCGCTGAGCGATCCCCGGCTGGATGACGATACCCCGCGCCGCCTGTTTCCGTCCCATGAAGGGCTGCGCGCTGCCCGCACCGGGGAAATTCAGATCAACTACCACACGCTGCCGCTTGGCCCGCCCATCCAGGATATAATGGCCGAACACCTGCCGCCGCTCACGTATGTGAGCGTGCCGCTGAAGGGCAGCCACCACACGCAGGGCGTGCTGTCGATTGCCTTCACCGAACATCGTCAGCTTCGCAAGCGCGATATTGATGCGATGCACCTGCTGGCCTACCAGGCCAGCGAACATCTGGAAAAAGCCCGGCTTCAGGAAGGCATCCGCGCCGCCTATGACCGGATGCGGGCGATTCTGCAATCGACCCGCGATGGCGTGATGTTTCTCGACCGCGAAGGCCGCCTGATCGAGATCAACACATCGGCGGAACGGCTGTTGGGGCTGAACCGAGAGGACGTGATCAACCGCAGTTTTGTCCCGCTGCTCTTTCAGATGATGAAGGACGGCGAAATTTCCGGCATGGGGTATTCCCAATCGCAGCTCGTTGAACTGGCGCGCCAGCTTCGCACCCAGCCGAGCCGCATCACCAAGCGCGAATTTTCGCGCACCCGCGACGGGAATACGATCTACATCGAGGAGATCGGCTCGCCGGTGTTCGATGAACATCTGAACATCGTCGGGCGGCTGCTGGTGCTGCGCGATGTGACCGAACAGAAACACCTGACCGCCTTTCGCCAGGACATCATCAACATGGCGGTGCATGACCTGCGCGGGCCGCTGGGGGCGATCATCAGTGGGTTGGAGATGGCGCTTGATGACCTGACGCGCAAACCCAATGCCGATGTGGATCGCGAATCGCTCACCAAGCTGATCACGCTTTCGAAGAACAGCGCGGGCAGCCTGATCGAGCTGGTGGAAAGCGTGCTGGATATTTCGCGGCTGGAGACGCGCGAAATCCCGCTGGATCGGGTGGCGATGCCGTTAGGCGCGGTCGCCCAGGCCGCGTTCGACGCGCTGCAAAACGGCTTCGAAGCCGCTGCAATCCGCTTTTCAACCGAAATCGACCCGGCACTGCCGCCCGCCTACATCGACCCGATCCTGATCCGCCGGGTGATCGTGAACCTGCTCGACAACGCGCTGCGCCATACCCCGACGGGCGGTGAAGTCCGGCTGATCGCCCGGTTCGCCATCGAACAGCGCGGCACCATGCAGGTGATGATCGC
This sequence comes from bacterium, assembly GCA_033764035.1. Classification (GTDB taxonomy): domain Bacteria; phylum Chloroflexota; class Anaerolineae; order Aggregatilineales; family Phototrophicaceae; genus Flexifilum. The sequence goes on along the minus strand of JANRJJ010000008.1, from coordinate 47,136 downwards.
CGACAGCGGCAAGGGCATCCCGCAGGCCGAACGCAAGAATCTGTTCCAGGCATTCCGCCAGGTGAAGGGGAGCGTTCCGCTGCGTGGCGCACGTGGGAGCGGGTTAGGACTGGCGTTCTGCCGCCTGGCGGTGGAAGCCCATGAAGGCGACATCTGGGTCGAAGATCAATCGCCGTTGGGGGGCGCGTGCATCGCGTTCACGCTGCCGCTAACACCACAACCGTCGTAACGCTGTACTGAAAGGCGAAACCGAAAGGCGCTGACATGAAATCTCCATTCTCCCTGGGGCGTAAAGCCTCGTCCAACGCCTCAATGCAGACCGCGCCGCTTTCGCAGTCCGACCAGGCGGTGCGCGTGCAGCAGCTTGCCACGCTGAACGCGATTCTGACTCAGCTTACCGGGACGCTTTCGCCGGACAAAGTGCTGAACACGGTCATCGAATCTGCCGTGAAGCTTTCGCCAGCGGTGACGGCGGTCGCGGTGTACCTGTACTGGGACGACCAGCGGACGACCCTGGCGCTGGTGCGCAGCGGCGGCCTGAGCGACCGTTTTTTTTCCGACCCGCCCGACCCGCTGCTGAACGCCAGCGCCCGCCAGCAAACCCTGGCTCAGTCGATGCCCGTGATCGTGGAGGATGCCGCGCAGTGGGGGCTGTCCATCGACAGCACATCGGGCGCGGTGCAGCTTCGCACCATGATGACGATTGAAAACAAAAAGGCGTGGATCGAACTGCCGCTGGCGGTGGGCGGGGTTGGGTTGGGCGTGATGGTGCTGTTCTGCGACCAACCGACCACCTTCCCGGCGGATCAGGTCGAACTGCTGCGCACGTTTGCCACCCAGGTCGCCCAGTCGATCAGCAATGCCCGGCTGTACTCGATCACCGATGAAGCGCTGGAACGGCGCGTCGGCCAGCTTCTCGCGCTGGCGGCCATCGGCCATGAACTGACCGCGACCATCGACATCGAACAGATTTGTACGCTGGTGCTGAACCACGCGCTCGATGCGACCAATTCCAAAGTGGGCGCGGTGCTGCTGCTGGATGAACGCGGCAGAATCGACCGGCTGATCACACGCGGCTACCCGGATCATGCGTTCGATAACCCGATGCGCGCCTTCACGGGCATCACCAAGCGCGTGATTGCCAGTGGCAAGGCGGTGCTGGCGCGTAATGCATTGGCCGAGCCGGATTTTGCGCTGATTCACCCGTATGTACGTTCACAGTTGAGCGTGCCGATCATGCACGGAATCACGGTGATGGGCGCGATCACGCTCGAAAGCGAAGCGATCAACGCCTACAACGAAGAAGACAGCCATTTCATCGCCCAACTGACCAACCAGACCGTGATCGCCATCGACAACGCCCGGCTGTTCACGCGCATTGCCGAAGCGCTGTACCGCTTGCAGGTGATTTTGAACGCGATGCAGGAAGCGTTGATCCTGATTGACAAAGACGGGATGGTGACGCTGGCGAACCCGGCGGTACAAAACCTGGGGTTCGCGCCGGATCAACTGCTGAACCAGAGCGTGGAAGACCTGCTCGAAAGCCGCGATCTCGACCTGGCGCACCGCTTCGGCTTCGCCAGCGAAAACGAGCTGCGCCGCATCACCAAAGAAGTGCGCACGCCGGATGCGTGGCTGGAACGCGCCCCGGTCACGTACACGCTCGAATTGAGCAGCGGCACGCGCCGCTTTCAGCGCCAGGTGATCGCCGTGCCGGGCGCGGATGGGCTGCCGATTGGCGCGCTGCTGGTGTTCTATGACGAAACCGAACAGTTCAAGCTGGAACAGACCCGCGAAGACCTGGGGCGGATGCTGATTCACGACCTGCGCAGCCCGCTGACCGCCGTCACCACCAGCCTGAAACTGCTGACCGAACTCGTCCCGCAGGAGGCGAGCTTTCGCCCCGCCGTCGAATCGACCACCGACGCGGGCAGGCGGGCGATCCGTAAACTGCTGGCGCGGGTCGATTCGCTGCTCGATGTATCGCGCATGGAAAACGGGTTCATCGCCATCGATGCCAAGCCGACCGAACTGGCCGGGCTGGTCGAAAACGTGATCACCGAACTGAGTCCGCTGGCAAAAGAATTGAACGTGAGCGTGCAGGCGGTGCAGGTGGCCGACGCGCCGCTGCTGCACATCGACGCGGATAAAGTCGAGCGAATCCTGCTCAACCTGCTGGATAACGCGCTCAAGTTCAGCCCGCTCGACAGCCGGGTGATGATTCGCGCCGCGCTGGACGCGACCGACGGCTTTCTGCGGGTGGAAGTGGTGGACAGCGGGGCGGGCGTGCCGGACGATTACAAGACACGCTTGTTTGATCGGTTCGTGCAGGTGCAGGGGCGCACCGGGTCACGGCGCGGGAGCGGCCTGGGGCTGACGTTCTGCCGCCTGGTCACCGAAGCGCACGGCGGGCGCATCTGGATTGAGGACAACCCCGGCGGCGGGAGCATTTTCGCGTTCACGCTGCCGCTGGCGCGTGCGCCGCTGGCCAGCAGCAGCGCAGCGGCAGAAACCGCCCCGCCGATGCTGTGAACGCATTCCCTCACCCTGGCCAAAACGACGTTTCGGCCTGTCCCCTCTCCCACGCGCAGCGCGCCGGGAGAGGGACACAAGCAGATACACCAATCCTGCTCAGCTTTCGCTGATCGTGACCGACGTGATCTTGTCGCCCTGCTTGATGGCGTTGACGACGGTCATGCCCTCCCCGACAACCTTGCCGAACACGGCATGTTTGCCGTTCAGGTGCGGCTGTGGGCTGTGGGTGATGAAGAACTGCGATCCGTTGGTGTTCGGGCCAGCGTTCGCCATGCTGATCACCCCGGTTTCGTGGGGCAGCCGCAGCGCCGAAAGTTCATCGTCCCATTTATAGCCGGGGCCGCCGCGCCCGGTGCCGGTGGGGTCGCCGCCCTGCGCCATGAAATCCCCGATCACCCGGTGAAAACTGATCCCGTCGTAAAAGCCATCGCGCACCAGAAACACGAAATTGTTCACCGTGCGCGGCGCTTGTTTGGCGTGCAGCAGCACATCGAACGCGCCTTTGGTGGTGACGAAATGCGCGGTGTACGTCTTGTTCGGGTCGATGACGAGCGCGGGTTCTTTCTCGTATTGTTTGGCCATTCTGCATCCTCAAGGTAATGTTTGCGCGCTCATTGTACACCACAAATCGGGCAGGAGACTGCCGGGCAGGGTCACGCTTCATTTGAATGCGCCAACGGTGCGGTGATGCGATGTCAACGGTTACTGCAAGCCGATTTGAAATCTGTAACTGAGAACGCCTTCAGATGTAAAGGTTTTGATAGACTAATCCATGTTATCCTTTCGGTGGTACATGCTATAGTAAACGTACTGTGACCGATGGGTTTCATCAGGTGTTCACAAACAAAGTCAGTGGGGGTTTTGCGTGCCATGCCGCGCGTTCTGTATATAGAAGATAACCGCGATAACCGTATGCTGCTGCGCCGCGTGCTGATGGCTTCCGATCATGATTTCATCGTGACCGAAGCCGATAATGCGATCAAGGGCATCGCAATGGCGAACGACGACCCGCCCGACCTGATCCTGATGGATTTGAGTATGCCGGAAATGGACGGCCTGACGGCTACCCAGCGGCTCCGCGAAATTCCCCGCCTGAACGCGATTCCGATTGTCGCACTCACCGCCAACGCCATGCAGGGCGATAAAGAACGCACGCTCGAAGCCGGGTGCGACGGCTACATCAGCAAACCGATTGATGTCGATAAAATTGCCGATGAAGTGTTCAGCTTTCTGCACATCCGCCAGGGCATGGCGGCTGCGCCTGCCGCAAGCGAAACGGCTCCGGTCAGCGAAGCGACCCCGGTAAGCGAAGCGACCGCCGCACCGTAAATTGCGCATGAAACAAGACTCACCCTGCTGTATGTACAGGGTGAGTCTTTTACGATGACCGCGTGTGACGGTTGAAGAACGCCCAGATCACGCGGGTGGCATCGATGTCCAGGCTGGTCAGTCCCAACTGCGAAAAACCCCGGAACGGATGCCCTGGCCAGGTATGCCCGCCGCGATACACCCCGATCAACCCGACTTCCGCATCATCGGTGCAGTTTTCGTAGGTTTCGATCAGCACCCGTGTGCCGTCGTCCGCGTCCACATCATCGGTATCTTCAATACGCCCGCCGCCTGTGCATTGATTGCGGGCAGCATAATGGTTCACCGTGTCGAGCGCCGACAGATAGCCCGACCCGCTGCGGGTGATCACGCCGATCCAGGGGACAACCACATCATTGGTGCCGTGAACAAGCAGGAACGGCAGCGGGCGCAGACCGGGCGGCGGTTCCGCACCGCCGCATTCTTCGAGCAGGTACTGCGGCAGCGTGGCGGCGACGGTGGCCAGCGCGGCGATTTTGTCCGGCACGCGGCAGGCCAGCCGCATCCCCATGAATCCGCCCATCGAATAACCGGTCACGTACACCCGCGCCGGGTCGATGTTGAGCGCGTCGCGCATCGTCTCGATCAGCCCGTTCAGGAACGAGACATCATCGACGGTCGAATCGATGCGCGGGTCACCTGCGCGCCCGTCGTTCCATACCCCGTTCAGGCCGTCGGGAAACACGGCGATGAACGGCTCGGTCGTGGTCAGGTCGTAAAAATCGGTCAGGCTGACCATATTTTCGCCTGTGCCACCCGCGCCGTGCAGCACCAGCAGCAGCGCGAACGGCTGATCGCCCACAAAGTAGTTTTCGGGGATGGCGACCAGGTAGCTGCGGTCACGCCCTGCCACCGACTGGCTGACCGCGAAAATGCCCGGTTCGGTAAAAATCCCGCGCAGTCCATCGCTTTCAGCGGTGGGGTCGCTCACCGCCTGGGCTGGCAGCGTGCTTTCGGGCGTGGCGGATTCCTGAGCCGTCGCAACGCGCAGCCCGCCGAACAGGATCATCACCAGCAGAATCAGCGTGCGCAGCGCCATAGCAGCCTTCCTTCCATACCCCATCGATGTCGAGCCAATTCTACTCACGTGCCGCGCCGCCGTACAACCGTACTCAGGTGCGGGGAGGGCAGCCAGATCGTGAAGGCTGCGCCCCGGCCTTCGCCTTCGCTGGCGACGCTGATGCGCCCGCCGTGCGCCTGCACAATCTCGCTGACAATCGCCAGCCCCAGACCCGTCCCACGCCGGGGGCCGCGTGCTTTATCCACCTGGTAAAAGCGCTCGAAGATACGCGCCAGTTCTTCGGGCGCGATGCCAATGCCCGTATCCTGAATCGTGACTTCCACACCGCCGTTGCGCGCCAGCGTGCGCACGTTCACCTCACCGCCCGGCGGCGTGTAGTTGATCGCGTTGCTGATCAGGTTGGTCAGCACTTGTGCCAGGCGGTCACCGTCCCCGGCAATCGGCGGCATCGATGTCGCTTCCACGTTCAGGGCGATCCCTTTTTCGCGGGCGACGACCGTCAACCGCTGACCGATGGCGGCGGTCAACTGACCCATATCGACCGGGGCCATTTTCATGGAAAGCCGCCCAGCCTCCAGCCGTGCCAGGTCGGTCAGTTCAATGACCATGCGGTTCAGGCGGGCGGCTTCATCGTGGATGATGCGTGCCGATTCGACCGGGTCGCCCACGCCGTCCATGATCGCCTGGGAAAAACCGCGTATTGACGTGAGCGGGGTTTTCAGGTCGTGCGAAACATTGGCAAGAAAATCCTGCTGCGACCGCTGCCCGGCCTGTACTTTTTCGCTCATCAGGTTGAAGGCTTCGGCTACCGACCGTACTTCGCTTGGGCCGCGAATCGGGACGCGCTCGTTCAGGTTGCCCGCCGCCACGCTTGCAGCGGCGTTGGCGACGGTTTGCAGCGGTTCGGCCACGCTGCGGCTGATCACCCCGGCCAGCAGCACGGCGACGATCAGGCTGACTGCGCCCGCTTGCAGCAGAATCGGCAGCAGTTCGGTGCCGAACTCGCTCAGCGTATCGCCCAGGGAGGTCTGGGGGCGTGGGTCTGCAAACAGCAGCGCGTTCACACTGTCCTGCTGCTGAAGCGCCTCCAGCCCAACGAACAGCCATTCATCGCCGTTCGGGTTATCGAATGCGCCGCGCACCGCGTCGATGATGCCGAACTGGTTTCCATAGCCGCGCCGAATTGCTGCCGGGATGGCATACGTTTCGGTGCGCCCGCTGAACGTCACCCCGCGCTGAAACATGCCCGCGCTGTCATAAAAGACGGTTTGTTCTTCCACATCGACCAGCAGTATCCGCACCTGACGTTCGGCGGCAAGCTGGGTGAACGTCTGCGTGATCGCGTTCAGGCGCGTTTCGGAATCGAGCAGGCTGCGCAGCCCACCAGGGCGGCTGGTCTGCAAAATTTCATTGAGGTTGGTGCTGACGGCCAGCGTCGCCAGCCGTTGATAGGTCGGCTCCAGTGGGGCGGGGCGGATGTTGAGCAGCAGCACGAACGCCACCGCGATCACGCCCAGGGTGACCAGCAGCAGCACCAGATATGACAGGAACAGGCGGGGGCGCAGTCCGGCGAACATGCCTACGCATCCAGCCGATAGCCCACGCCCCACACGGTATCGATCACCGGGCGCATCGCTTTCAGTTTGTGGCGCAGATGCGCGACATGCACATCGACCGTGCGCGTTTCGCCCGCAAAGTCATAGCCCCATACCACATCGAGCAGTTTTTCGCGGGTGAACACCATGCCTTTGTTGTCGGCCAGGGTGTGCAGCAGGTCGAACTCTTTCACGCGCAGCGCCACCGGCACGCCATCGACCGTGACCAGGCGGCGTTCCGGGTAAATCGATAGGTTGTCGAGCGTGATCACGCGGTCAGCCGGGGCATCGCTGGGGGCGGCGCGTTTTTCGGTGCGCCGCAAAATCGCCTTGACGCGGGCGACCAGCTCACGCGGGTTGAACGGCTTGGTCAGGTAATCGTCCGCGCCCAGTTCCAGCCCGACGATCCGGTCGATGTCGTCGCTGCGCGCCGTCAGCATGATGATCGGCACGTCGCTTTCAGCGCGCACACGGCGGCACACTTCCCACCCGTCCATTTCCGGCAGCATCAGGTCTAACACCACTAAACCGGGGCGTTCGGACAAGATGCGCTGAAGGGCGGTCACGCCGTTGGTGGCGCTGGTGGTCTTGAAGCCCTCTTTTTCCAGGTACAGCTTAGCCAGGTCGATGATGTGCTGTTCATCGTCCACGATCAGAATCGAATCGAGCATCATGCAGCATCCTTACAGCGACACACAAGCCCCTGCCGCGTGAGGGGCCAGCCATCCATATGCCCTCAAGTCAAACATGGAATTGTAAATTAAGCATCATCTGCGGCGGGCTTTTCATCCTCGGTTTTCGGCGCGGGCGGGGTGACCAGCACTTTATCGACCCGGTTGCCGTCCATATCCACGACTTCAAAGCGGTAGCCGCTCCAGGTGAAATGATCGCCCGCTTTCGGGATGTTGCCATGCTGCGTCAGCACGAACCCGGCCAGCGTCTCGAATTCTTCATGCGCGCCCGGAATTGCTTCCACGTCGATCAGGTCGATGAAGTCGTCGATCAGCATCATCGCGTCGATGAGCAGCGAACCATCCTCACGCTTGACCACCGACGGGTTTTCGATGTCGTCGCCGCCGACCAGGTCTTCGAGAATGTCCTGAATCGTGATCATGCCTTCAAAGCCGCCGTATTCCCCAATCACGAGCGCGCTGTGCCGCCCGCTCTCCCGGAAGCGCTGGAGCAGTTTCGATGCGGAGATGCTTTCCGGCACGAAGATCGGTTCGTGCATGGCGGCGCGTAAATCGAACGGCTGGCCATTGAACTGGCGCGCCAGGATATTTTTGGTGCTGACGATGCCGATTACATGATCCAGATCGTTTTCGCACACGGGAAAGCGCGAAAAATGGCTGTCGATGATCTTGCGCTGGTTTTCTTCAGGCGTATCGTTGACATCGAGCCAGATCACTTCGGTGCGTGGGGTCATCAGTTGGTAGGCGCGGCGGTCATTGAGCCGGAACACATTTTCGATCATGTCGCTTTCGTTGGCTGCGAATACGCCCACGTCTACGCCCTGCTGAATCATGGCGACGATTTCTTCTTCGCTCACGGGCGGCTCATCGCTGGGGCGCACGCCGATCAGCCGCAGTACCAGGTTGGTCGAAGCCGTGAGCAGGGTGACGACCGGGCGTGTCAGCACGGACAGGAACTGCATGGGCGGTGCGACCAGTGACGCAATGCGTTCCGGGTAACGCAGCGCCAGCGATTTTGGCACGAGTTCCCCGATGATGAGCGAGAGGTACGTCGTGAGCAGCACGATCAGCGTGAAACTGACGGGTTCCGCATACGGCGCAAGCGGTGAATTCTGTTCGCGTAGGGCGGCAGCAAGCTGTTCAGCCAGCGTCGCCCCGGCGAATGCGCCGCTGATCTGGCCGACGAGCGTGATCGCGATCTGGACAGTCGATAGAAACCGAGCGGGATCGTCGATCAGTTTGAGCGCCGCCTGTGCGCTGTGATCGCCTTCTTCGGCGCGCTGGGCCAGCCGCGCCCGGCGTGAGGCGACAACCGCCGTTTCGGACATGGCAAAAACGCCGTTGAAGATCGACAGCAAGACAATGATCAGCAGTTCGACCATCGCAGACGATGACTCCTTGTTTGCACGGGCAAAAGGTAAAGCGGGTAACTGGGGGGCTTATCGGTTGAGGCAGTGGCGGTCACGTTATGCCGTCCAACGCATGTTCACGAACGTTCGCTGTATCTGAAAATGATAGCGCGTCAGCAGGGTGTTCGTCATGGGTTCATCGGCAGGGTGTTCAATCGATAGACTGCTGCGCGCCCCGAAACGGCGCGCCGCATACGCAATGAGCGCCTGATCGTACAGCCCGGTGTAGGCCGGGTCAACCATCAGCGTCAGGTTCAGGCTGCTGGCGGCGAGCGCGCTTTCCACCCACAGCGCGGCGCGCATCTCCCCGTTTTCGGAACGGATCACCAGCCTTTCGGTCGAACGCAGATTGAAGAAGTCGTTGACCGTTTTGGCCAGCGATGGGCGAAACAGGCCGGGAAAAGTGGGGCGCAGCCAGCCCACCCCGCCGCGTTCCGGCGGACGCGCCCGCTGTGCCAGGCGGTATTCCGCCTGCCATTCGCCGCGCCGCCGCTGGGTGATGTAAATAGCGGGGTCGGCGGGTGCAGAAGCGATGCGCGACAAGCTGCTGCGTCGCCAGTGATTCCACAGGCGTTCGCTGGTGAAGCCGAGCGATTCGTACAGCCCGCGTGCGACCTGGTTGGCCGCGTCCACCTGAAGCAGTACCGTCACCCGGCCACCCCTGGCGCGTTTGCGAATCGCGTTCAGGCTGGTTTCCATCAGGCGGCGGGCAATGCCGCGCCCGCGATAGGCCGGGTGAGTGGCGACATTGGCGATCAGCCAGACCGCCCCGCCGTACCAACGTGCGCCGCCTGGTGGCAGCGACGCGGGGTAAATGCTCACATTGCCGACCAGCTTGCCATCGGCAATCCACACATAGCCCATGCCCATCCCTTGCAGCAGGTCGTTGTTCGCGCTTACCAATGAGGTCAGCGTTCCCATATGGCTGAGCGCCCGCATTTCGCGGATCGCCGCCCGCCCGTTGGAGTCCATCGACTCGGCAAAGGCGATTTCGATCAGGTCGGCCAGCGCCGCCAGGTCGGTACGCAGATTGACAGGGCGTATCGGATATTCATCCGAAGCATTCGTAGAGGGGTCGGACACAGTGAGACTGACCACGATTGAAACTGCCTGATTCCCTGAATGGGGCTGACCTTATCATGATTGTAGACGATTCTACGCAGAAGCGTTAGCAGATGGTGAAAAAATGCCAACAAGAGTTGACGTAGTGAGTTTGGTTCAATTCATGTTATAGTTGACATGCACGCTCATAGTCATAGGGACGCTTATTCATTATAGGGTGTCCAGCATCGGAGGTCTTATGCTTGTGCAACAGATGGCATGGCTGCGCCGTGCCGCCCGGAACGTATGGGAAACCGTGCGTTCTGTGCCAGGACAGGGGTTGGTCGAATACGCGCTGATCCTGATGTTCGTGGCCATTGCGGTGATCGTGATCCTGGCCTTACTTGGCCCCACGATTGGGAATGTGTTCTCCAACGTTGTGAATCATCTGTAAGGATGCGTCCCGCAAGGGAATACCAGCGTCGGAAAACCCACTATTCCCCTCTTAACGAAGACCCCACCGTTGTACAGGTGGGGTCTTTCGTTTAGACTATCCGCGCATGGTTGAAGGAGCAATGTATGTCTCGATACGGTTCACTTAGCCGCCGCCGCTCCGGTGGAGCTGCATGGCTGTGGGTCGTCAGCGGAATCATCATCGGGTTCATGTGTTCGGCGGTGCTGTTCGTCGGCGCGCTGGCGCTGGGCGCGCTCGCCATTGACCCGGCGGCGATTGCGGCGGCTCAGGCCACCCAAACGCCCTGGATCATCACCAACACGCCGCCACCCGTCACGCCGACGAATACCGCGACGATCACGCCCACCGCAAGCCCGACGGTCAATGCACCGCTGGATGCCGTCCAGCCGCCGACCGCATCCCCAACGCTGAATCCGACGTTACAAACCCTGGCCCCCACCGCGACTACAGGCGGCAGCACGGGGGCAGGTGGAATCACCCAACCGAATACCCAGACGAACGCACAGCAGGTCGCGCCGCCGGCGGGTGCGCAAACGGTTTCGACGGCGCTGCTGGCGCTGGCCAGCGATACCGTACTGGTGGAGGGCGGGCAGTTCAATATGGGAACCACCCCGGCGGAAGTTGTGGCCGCTGTCGATGAATGTCTGGCCGGGTACGGCGGGGAACCGGGCGCGTGCCAGCTTTCGTATGGCGAAGATGCGCAGCCGCAGCACCGCGCCACCGTCAACAGTTTCAACATGGAAACGACGGAAGTCACCTACGCGCAGTTCGTCGCGTTTCTGAACGAGATGGGGCCTGGCAGCCATCGCAATGGCTGTTTCGGCCAGCCGTGCGCCCGCACCAACGTTGAAGCGTCGGAAGTGGCGGAAATCCTGTTCGACAGCGCGAATTACAGCGTGGTGCCAACCCTGCTCAGCTTCCCCGTCACCAACGTGACGTGGTACGGCGCACGGGCGTACTGTGAAGCGCTGGGCCGCCGCCTGCCCACCGAAGCGGAGTGGGAACGCGCCGCACGCGGCGACGATGCCCGCATTTACCCCTGGGGACCAACCTGGTCAAGCACCAACGCCGCGACCAGCCGCAGCACCAACGCCCGCGTCCCCGTCACCGATTTTGCGACCGTTCCCAGCCCATATGGCGCGATCAACCTGGCAGGCAACGTCGCAGAGTGGATCGCGGACTGGTACGGCGAACGCTACTACAGCGCTGCCGAAGCGGGCGGCCTGAATCCCCAGGGACCACCCACCGGATCGCAGAAAGTGGTACGCGGCGGCGCATGGAGCAGTGTCCCATTCTTCGCCCGCACCATGCACCGTCAAAGCTGGGAGCCGAACGATCCCCAGGCGTGGATTGGCTTCCGCTGCGTGGAAGACATCAGCGCGCAGCCGGGGACGGGCGGTACGACCGGGAATGCAAACACCGGGCTGCTGCCAGGACAGACCGCCCCGACCAACACGCCTGATCCGGCTTCACTGGGGCTGCTGCCCCAGGGCAGCACCACGTCCGGCGAAGAAAGCCTGAACGCGCAGCCGACCCTGCCGCCCGCGCCGGGCAGCGTCGCGGCGACACCGCTCCCCGGCGGGCTTCCGCCTGGCTGAGCGCCAGGTTCGCCCGGCTGACCGATGATAGACGCAAAAAAGAGCGCATGGGCGACCCCGTGCGCTCTTTTGCACCTGTCAGTCAGTCACGAGCCGCGGATCAGCCCGCTTCGTGCGTCCGTCCGGTATCTGCGGTAGACGAATCCGGTTGACTGCGGCCCCAGGGCGTACCCAACAGCGGGAGCAGGACGTAATCCGCGCCGATGTAACCCGCTGTCTTCCACGCCAGGATCAGCAGCAGCCCGGCCAGGCCTAATACACCGTTGGTACTGGCCGACCCCGCCATGATGAAATTCCAGTTCATCAGCACGCCGAAGAAGGCTGCTATCCCGACGAAAGCGCCGATGATGAGCGCGAAGCCGACCAGAATTTCCCCGAACACGATCAGCTTGGCGAACCAGGTATACGCCCCGGCATCGAGCAGCCCCTGAATGAAGTCCCGATACCAGTCATAGGCGATGGGTGGGCGACCACTTTCCGGGATGGCGACGGCGTTCGTCCAGTAGCCCTGAAGCGCTGCGCCCGTTTCCATCCATGCTGGGCTGCTGAGCTTGCCCAGGCCGGAGTTCAGCCACGACCACCCCAACAGGACACGCACGACCAGCCAGACCACCGAAAAGCGGCGGTCGCTGAACAACAACTGCGCGAGCGGTGGGTCTTGCACAACGTTGGCTTCCCGTAGATTCAACCTGAACGCGGACATTTGCTTCCTCCTACGTCGTTGATGGCAAAACCAAATCTTGATTCGATTATACGCCCGAACAGCATTGAGAGTCGGTAAAGAATTGATTGTGAAATCCGTAACTTTTATTCGGTAGGGTCGGAATCGGGGAGGGAGTCGTCGGCAGCAGCGGCTTGACCAACCGTCGGCGTGCCAAGCGGGTAGAGCGCGAACATCACGCGGAATAAGCTCGTGTCGCTGTCGCCTGTTTCATCGGTGGGTGGGGTGGCTTCAAATTCGGTCAGCATTTCGACCAGGCGCGTATACAATGCTTCAGCCTGGGCTTTGGTCAGGCGGTGTCGCCCCTGGCCGATCATCAGTTTGCGATGCGGCGGTGCGCCTTCCGAAGTATCGATCACGCCATTCTGCACGCCCTGCTGAATTTCCCACTGCACGCGCTCAATCGTCGCCTGCAAAACCGCTTCCAGCCCTTGCAGATCGCCATCGCGCTGGCCGGGAGTCAACAAGGTGCGGCTGATGGTGTAATTGCGGGCAGCCAGGCTGTAGCGCTTTTCGATGATGCCCGACACGATGCGGGTATCGACCACGCGGATCAGCGCGTGTTCTTCAAGCAGGTTGACATGGTAGTAAAGCTTGGTGGGGACGAGACCGAGTTCCGAGGCGATCTGCTTGACGGTTTTGGGTGCGTCAAGCAGCGCCTCGATGATCTGCTGCCTTAACGGGTCGGAGAAGACTTTGAGCGTCTCCAGAGAGGTGATTGTGAACGCTGCGTCGGGCGGGTAAGCCCCCGAACTTTCATCCATGCCGTTCTGCCGTCAGTTGAGGTGAAGGCCAGCGGGCGCTGCCGCCTGCGCATCGCCTTCTGTTTCGCCTTTGCGCGAAATTTTGATCAGGTTTTGCCCCAACATTACCATCCGTTCACCCATCCACGCAAGCGTGGGGTTGAAACGGCGGTCGGCGATCACTTCATGGGCGGCGCGGGCTTCTTCGGCTTCGCGCAGCAGGTCTTCATGGTGCTGACGATACAGGTCAAGATTCGGGTCGAACATGATGTTGCTTGCTCCACTTGTACACGATAAAGAGGCCGTAATCGTAAGACGGCTGAAAACAACGCAAGTGGGTATACGCCCCGGCTGACTGGCCTGCGCAGTCGATTTAAATTAATTTGAACATTGAACCGTTCCGGATGCCTTCATCTTATGCCACTTCTGCTCATGCGTCAAGCAGTCCATCGCAATGTTTACGGGCTTTTAATACGCTTTACACAAGTGGCATGGACAGGTTTTCGGCATTGTGCATAATGCCCGGCGCAGTATCACGCGGTTGGCTGCGTTCCCGCTGCGCTTTGGGACTGCGCCCGGAACACGAACCACACGCCCACCAGGATGATGGGTAAGGCGAACAGGGCGCTTCCGGTGATGATCTCGCCGCCCAGTGCCGCGCCCAGGAACAGCGCAATTGCCGGGTTGACGAACGAATAGCTGGTCGCCAGCGTAGCCGATACGTTGTTGAGCAGGAAACTGTAGGAAGTCATGGTGAGCAGCGACCCAAAGCCGATCAGGTACGCAATTGCCAGCAGTGAACCCGGCGTAGGGTCAGTCGGGAACGGTTCGCCGCGCACGACTGCCATCACGCACAGGATCACGCCGCCCGCCAGCATCTCCGCCGCGCTGCCCATCGCCCCGGCGGGCATATCCAGATGTTTCATCCACACCGACCCGAACGACCATGAGGCGGATGCGAACAGCACCAGCGCGATGCCGACCGGGTTGGCCTGTAAATTCCCTTCCAGGCTCAGCAGACCCACGCCTGCCAGCCCAAGCAATACGCCGATCCATTCGCCCCGCAGCGGACGGCGACCCCACAGGCGGCCAAACAGCATCGTCCACAGCGGCGCAACCGCGACGAGCGTCGCCACCAGCCCGGACGAGATCGATTCTTCGGCCAGCGCTACGCTGCCCATCCCGCCGCCCAGCAGCAGACCGCCCACGATGGCCGCACTGCGCCACTGCCGCAGCGTGGGCAAAGGCGCGCCGCCCATCCGCAGTGCCGCGAACAGAATCCCGCCCGCCGCCAGAAAACGCAGACCCATCAGCCAGTACGGGGTGAAGCCTTCCAGCGCGAAGCGGATCACCAGGTAGGTTGTTCCCCAGATGATGTACAGGATCAACAGCGCGACCACGATGCGGGCGCGGCGATCCAGCGCCAACCCGAAGCGGCGGCCTGGAAGTGCGGGCGTGCTGGCGACGGCGGGTGTAGTGGTCATGAAGGGGTGTCCTTTTTGCCCGGTACAGTGCAATCGAAAGGTTGAACTACACTGCGCATTGTATGCGCATTCCCGCCCTATTGACAGACATTCTGTAAAGCATTATGGTACTTTTGACCCTATTCGCAAAGGTGAAGTGCGCCCATGACTTTACAAATCGATGCCCCGGGATGGGGAATACTGCGCCGCTTGCAGGAAAATGCGCGGCTGACGTTTCGGGAAATTGGGGAGGCCGTCGGGTTGACCGCGCCCGCCGTCGCGGAGCGCGTGCGGCGGCTGGAAGAAACGGGCGTGATCAGCGGGTACCACGCCGAGATTGACCCAGCAAGAGCGGGGCTGACGGTGCGGGCATTCGTGCATCTCAATTCGAATACCCGGCAGTCGGAACGGTTCCGCGAAGGGGTCGGGAGGATCGTCGAGATCAGCGAATGTCACTGCGTCACCGGAGCGGAATCGTACATCCTGAAAGTGGCCGTCCCCAGTGTGGAGCATCTGGAACGGCTGTTGTGGAAACTGAAGGATTACGGCGAAGTGCGCACGTCGGTGATCCTGTCTACGCAGGTCACGCGCCGTTCGCTGGATGAGCGTTCGCTCGACCCGGATTAGGGCGCTTCGGTGCGAAGCGCTTCAAAAGCTGACGTTCCACACTACATCCGCCAGCCCATCGACTGGGTTAATCACGGTGTAGCGTCCAGCGGCGATCTCGAACACCATCAGCGCGCCGCGATCCGTCGATCCGGCGGCCTGGGCTGCCGGGTCGCGCCGGAACCCGACGAGAAAACGGCCATCGGCGGAGAAACGCGGCGCGCCGATCACCGGATCGACCGCTGCGACCGCACGCAGCGACCCGGCATCCAGATCGACTTCAACGACCTGTAACGGGGCGGACGCATCGACCACGCTGCCGACCAGGGCGCGCAGCACCCCGTCCGCGATCTCGACATCGGCGCGCACCACCTGATCCGGCGGCAGGGCGGCGGCCAGGATGGGCTGGCTGGCGGCGCTGATCGTCCCGAACACGTAAAAGCCGGGCGCGATCTGCGGGCTGTTCGCGTCAGCGTGTGCCAAAATGCGGCCATCGCGCAGCCAGCGGGCGTTGGCGGTGCGCGGGTCACCCGCATCGAACGGGGCGGTCAGAAACACCTGGGCGGATGCGAGATCGTACACGCCGACGGCGAACCCATCGACATCACCGCCGAACAATGCCGCTTCAATCAGCAGGCGATCTCCCTGGGGCGACCAGCGGGCGCGGGTGAAGGTGCGCTGCACACCATCGGCCTGGTCGTTGGGGAGCAGGCGTTCAAGGGTGCTGCTGGACGGGTTTTGCAGGTCGATGATCAGGGTCGAAATGCCCAACTGCTCATCGGCAAACGCCAGGCGTGTCCCATCCGGGCTGAGGCTGAGATCGACCGGGGCAAAACTGGTCAGGTCTTGCAGCGCAATCGGAAAGCCAATATCGGCGCGCTGAATCCAGATCGTGCCGTCGCTGGCATAGTACACGGCGCGGCCATCGGCGCTGTGCGCGTACTCGCTCACGTCCACCGGCGCGAACGTGAGCCGTTCCGGGGGGCGGCTGTTGGCGGGCAGCCGCCATACCTGAGCCACGCCAAAACCGTCCTGAGCATTGAAATACAAAGCGGCGGGCAAATTCATACCAACCGCTGTGCTGATGGGCTGTGGCGTGGGCGGCAGCGTATTCGTCGGGGTTTCGACCGGGTTCGGGGCGGCGAGCGTGCTGCTCACCTGAGGCGCGGCGGTTTCCCCGGCGGGGGCGCGCTGATCCGGCGGCACGAGCGGCCCCCAGGCATACGCGACCACATTTTCCAGCGGGAGCGGAAACCCGAACCCGGTCGCCGGGTCGAACACGGCCAGCACGCCCGCCTGGAACGCGATCATGAGCGCGCCGCCGGGAACCCAGCGCAGCCCGGTGAGTTCAATCGGGGTCTGGCCTATCGAATCGAGCGAGTCTGCGCCGCGCCGCAAGCGCAGCAGCAGGCCGTAGCCTTCGGGAATTGCGGTGTCGGCCTTCGAGCGCCCGAAAAAATCGAGATTGTCGTCTGCGGTGAGCGTGGGCAGACGGTATTCGACCGATGCATCGAGCAGGTCGGTCTGCTGGTTCGCCAGGTCAAGGTTCATGATCTTCAGGCCGCCATCGACGGGCGCGAATACGATTTCGTTCGGGCTGACCCACGCGGTGCCGATGCTCGATACGATCACGCTCGTCAGTGAGAGCGTATCCCCTTCGCGGCGGTAGATCCACCACACATTCTGATCGGTTTCGCCCGCCAGGTAGCGCCCGGTCGGTGACCAACGCAGATCGGTGAAGATGCCTTCCATGAAGGTCTGAAAGGTTGGGGCTGTGCCGCTTAAGTAGGCGACGCGGAATCCTTCCAGCAGGGTATAGGCGACCGCGCCGCCGGGAACTTCGCTGGCGGTGGGGGAAAACGCGATGCTTTCCCCGCGTCCGCGATAGGCGGGCAGCCCGGCGGCGGAGTCTTCGATTTGCAGCGGCGCGGCAGCCTGGCCATCCGGCGCGTTCAGGTCGCGCAGAAACAACCCGGCTTCGGTGCGGTAAGCCAGCCGCGATCCGCGATCATCCACCCCGAAATCGACCGCGAATTCCCCGCCGGGGCTGATCTGTGTCACGCCCGACGCGCCCACTCCGTAGCGCAAAATCGACCCATCGTTGAGCAGCACGAACAGGTCAGCAGGCAGATCGACCCCTTCCTGCTGCCCAGCGGCGGGCAGGCACACAGCAAGCAGCAGAGCGAACACGATCATCACGCGCTTCATCGGGCGGACTTCCCTTCCCATGCGTGCAGCCAGGAAAACCGATGGGACTTTACGGCTTCGGGCGGGTGGTCGGCGGCAGCCCGTCCGTTTCAACGGGCGGGAGCTTGGAGGCGGGGCGGTTATCGACGGGTGGCACGCTGAACTGACCGACCAGCGTATCCAGCTCGATCAAGGCCGCTTCTTCAACTTCCTGAAACCCACATACATCGCAGGTATACACGTTCACGTTCGGCACACTGATGAACAGCCCGTCATGTACCCGCGTGTACGGCTTCTGGCGCACGGCCAGGCGGCCAATGCCACAGCGGGGACACATATGCAGTGGAGATGCTGCCATAACGGATGCCTCTCTTTCACTTGAGCGAGTTAGCTCGCTGACTCGACCGATTCAGGATAGGAATACCCAGGAATAAAGCTGAAATCCGGGGGCGGAAAATAACGCAGTACCACTTCGCCCATGATGCGGTCACGGCTGACCACGCCGAACACCCGCGAATCACGGCTGTTGTTGCGGTTATCGCCCATGAAGAAGTATTCGTTTGCCCCTAATGACCATGACCCGTCACAGCGAGTCTGGCACGGTTCATTGGTATACGGTTCGGAATAAGCGCGTCCATCGATGAACAGCGCGCCTTCCCGCAGTTCGACCGTTTCCCCCGGCAGGCCGATCAACCGTTTGATCAGCAGGGGATTGTCACGCGGGTTGTCATCGTCGCCGGGCGGGTCGAATACCACGACATCGCCGCGCTGTGGTTCCCCGAACAGGTAATGTAAACGGCTGACGACGAGATACTGCCCGGCCCAGAAATTCGGCTGCATACTGGGGCCTTCAATATAAAAGCGCACGGTCGCCAGGTTGAACAGGGTGTAGACCACCACGATCAGCACGACCGTTTCCAGCAGTTCACGCGCAATGCTCCCCCGCTGAAGGCGCGGACGCAGCAGCACGGGCGGGTTCGGCGCGGCGGGCGCGCTTGGCGATAGAGACGTATCGATCATAATGTCACAATGGACGTGTTGAACGTCCCGTTTCCTTTCCTGATGTTCACGCCGTTCAGATGCGTCCGCCCGTTCATGCGGCTGTCATGTGCCAAGCCGCATGACCACTCCGGCATCCTGAAGCGGAAAATACCGGAAGATCGCTTCCCCGACGATGAACCGTCGTTCCACCACGCCGAAGGAGCGCGAATCGCTGCTGTGGTTGCGGTTATCGCCCATCAGAAAGAACTGATCCGCCCCTAACGTCCAAACGCCATCAGGACACATCGACGGGCTGCACGCTTCTGCGATGTACAGTTCATGCAGCGGCACATCGTCGATGAACACCTGGGTATCCTGAATGCGCACGGTTTCCCCCGGCAGGCCAATCATGCGCTTGATGTAATCCGAATCCGGCTGGTTCGGGTAATGAAAGACGACAATATCGCCGCGCTCCGGCGCGCCAAGCAGGTAATGCACCCGGCTGACCAGGATGAACTGGCCGGTTGCAAGGTTCGGAGCCATGCTCTCACCATCGACGACGAACCGCGCCGTGACCAGGTTGACCAGGGTGTACATCACCAGCACGGTCACGAACGTTTCCAGAATGTTCCGCAAAGTCGAGACGATGCGCAGCTTCTGCAAGCGGGGGCGCTGTAACCGGGTTCGATCAGCGGACAAAGCCGGGCGTGGGGAAGGAGGGAGAGTCGTTTCCATTGTTCGCATTATAGCGGCATGTGGGGGGCTGAACAATCCGCTTTACACACGTTTTACGAATTGCAAACGCTCTGCATAACCGGATGGGTCTAGCGTCCCTGTTTCATGAGCCGCCGCACTTGCGTATACTTGTTGATGTAACCATTCATTCATCTGTCATTGTCGAAACCTGCGCGCTGTGCAGGTCAGCGCCGATCATGGTCAAAAGGATGTGCTTTGGCTGACGAACTTATACTCGTGGTCGATGACGGCCAGGAAAACCGCGAATTCGTGGTCGATTACGTCCTCAAACCGAACGGCTACCGGGCGGCGACGGCGAAGGATGGGCGCGAATGCCTGGATTTCATCGCCCGCCAAAAGCCGGATTTGATCCTGCTCGATTACCAGATGCCGCGCATGAACGGCATTGAAGTCCTCAAGGTGATGATCGAACAGGGCATCAATATCCCGGTGATCCTGATGACGTTCTACGGTTCCGAAGAAATCGCCATCGAAGTCTACCGCCTGGGCGTGCGCGATTATATTCGCAAGCCGTTCACCATCGACGAAATGCTGATCGCCATCGAACGAAGCCTGAACGATGTGCGGCTGCGCAAGGAAAAAGAGGCGCTGACTGAACGGTTGATCCAGGCGAACCGCGAACTGCAATTCCGCTTGCAGGAATTGAACGTGCTGTACAGCATCGGCAAGAGCGTTTCCGCGCTGATCGAGCTGCAACAACTGCTCCCGCGCATCGTCGATGCTGCCGTCAAGCTCACCGAAGCGGAAGAAGGCTTCCTGTACCTGATCCAGCGCGAAAAGCTGATCTGCCAGGCCATCAAGCGGCACAACAGCCCGCGTGCTGAATGGGCGAATGCCGAAGTCAACGACCGGGTGGCGCAGCGCGTCGTGGAAAGCAAACAGCCGATCATCGTCACGCCCGAAGGCGCACGCGGCACCAAGCCGCTGTACGCCACTGCCGCCGCGCCGCTCGTCATCCGCGACCAGGTGATCGGTGTACTGGGCGTGCGCAATGTCTCGGCGGGTGCAGAGCCGTTCACCCGTCATGACAGCGCCCTTTTAAGCGCGCTGACCGACTACGCGGCGATTGCCATCGAAAATTCGCGCAACTACGACGCGCTGCGCCAGCGCAAAGACAACGAGCAGGCGCGCATCCGCACCATGTTTCAACGGTTCGTCCCGCCCGGCGTGGTCGATCAAGTGCTGGAGAACCCGTCCAACGTTCAGCTTGGCGGCAAACGCCAGGAAGTGAGCGTGCTGTTTGCCGACTTGCGCGGGTATTCCAGCTACGCGGAAAGTATGCCGCCGGAAAAGGTGATCGAAACGTTGAACGATTACCTGAGCCTGGCCGCCAACGTGATCCTGTCTTACGGCGGCACGCTCGATAAATATATGGGCGATGGCATCATGGCGTTGTTCAACGCGCCCGACTCCCAGGCCAGCCATGTCATGCACGCGGCACAAGCGGCGTTGATGCTGAAAGAGGCGGCGCACGAACTTTCAACGCAGCGCGGCGATGGGCTGAGCTTCAGCATCGGCATCTACGTAGGGGATGCGGTCGTCGGCTATGTCGGAACCGACAGCGCGCTCAACTACACGGCCATTGGGGATACCGTCAACATCGCCAAGCGGCTGCAAGAGACGGCGAAACCCGAACAAATTCTGGTCGAAGAGGGGATTGTCAAGCGCTTGAACAGCGCGGTACAGGCCACCCCACTGGGCAGCCTGACGTTCCGCAACCGCAGCGCGCCCGTTCAGGTGTACGAACTGATCGCGCTGACCGTCCCGGAATGAGGCTGCGGAAGGACGTGCGCGGCGCGCATCCTCATTGACTTCTCTCATCATTCCGATGCTGGCGTACAGTACAATGGGTGCGGATTAGGGAGAATGAAGCCGATATGAGCCTACAGCGCGTTGCGATGCTCTCGTTCCACACCTGCCCGCTTGCCCAGCAGGAAGGCAAAGAGACGGGCGGCATGAATGTGTACGTCCTTGAATTATCGCGGCAGCTCTCCCGGCTTGGCATCGCGGTCGATGTGTTCACGCGCAGCCAGGATCAGGATCAGCCGCATATCGTGCTGGTCGATGATCATTTCCGGGTGATCCACGTCCCGGCGGGGCCGGAACATCCCGTCCCGAAAAAGGAACTGATCGCGCATCTGCCGGAATTCGTGCGCAATACCCAGGCATTCATCGACCAGCACAGCCTGGCCTACGACGTGATCCACGCGCACTATTACCTGTCCGGGCTGGCCGCGCTCGAACTGGCACAGCAGCGAGAACGACGGCTGCCCATCGTGATGACGTTTCACACGCTGGCGCTGATGAAAAACCTGGTCGCCCGCGACGAACTGGAACGCGAAGAAACCGAACGCATCGACGCGGAATTCCGGTTGGTGCAGGCAGTTGACCGCATCATCGCGCCAAGCGAGAGCGATGCCAGCTATCTGCAATATCTGTACCAGGGCGGCACGGAAAAAGTAGAAGTGATCCCGCCGGGGGTCGATCTGGCGCATTTCAGGCCGATGGACAAAGCGGCGGCCAAAGCCGCGCTGGGCATCGCCCCCGGCGAACAGGTGATCCTGTTCTGCGGGCGCATCGAGCCGCTGAAGGGAATCGACAGCCTGATGTACGCGCTCAAGATCATGCTGGAAAAGAACCCGAAACTGCCTGTTTGCCTGTATATCATCGGCGGGGATGTTTCGCAGCCGACGCATTACTGGTCGCGCGAACTGCGCAAGCTTGAAGCGCTGCGCCGCCTGCTCAAGCTGACCCCGCGTGTGCAGTTCGCCGGGCAGCAGCCGCAGGAAATTCTGCCGCAGTACTACAACGCCGCCGATGTGGTGGTGATGCCGTCGCATTACGAATCGTTCGGCATGGCGGCGGCGGAGGCGATGGCGTGCGGTGTCCCGGTGATCACCACCAACGTGACGGGCATTTCCAGCCGCATCGACGAACGCTCGAAACTGCTGATCACATCGGTCAACAACCCGCTGCTGCTGGCCAGCCAGATGGAAGCGCTGCTGACCCAGCGCGACAAGCACGCTCTGCTTAGCGCGGAAGTGCTGCACCGCGTGAAAGACCTGAACTGGCAGGACATCACCCGCCGCATCGTGGCCGCTTATGAAAGGACGCTGCACCATGACGCTGTTCACTAACGGCAAAGCCTGGACGATCTTCCGCCACGGGCTGGCGACCCACAGCAAAACGGGCTATGGCGATCAGATATGGACGGCGCAGGTGCTGCCTGAAGGCATCCCGCCGATTCAACGGCTGGCGGGTTTCTTGCAGCATGAAGGGACGCGCCCGGATATGGCCGCGTGTTCCGAACTGCTGCGCTGCCGCCAGACCGCCGCCATCGTCACCGCAGCCACCGGGGTCGCCTTCACCCCGGATGCCCGCCTGAACGAACAGATCGACGAGACGTTCGACCAGGTACGCGAACGGGTGCGCGGCTTCATCGCGGCGGTGAACGCCAGCCCGCACCAATCGATTTGGGTGTGTACGCATGGCGCAATCATCGCCGCGCTCAAAAACCTGCTCACGGTTGGGCTGTTCACCCCGTCCGATGCGCTCGATTACACCAAACCAGGGGAGATTCTGCGCATCGCGGGCGACCGGGTGGAAATATTCCGCTTCAACGATGTGGTGTAAACGCAACCCGCAGCCGTCAGAACGAAAAGAGTCAACGCAAGGACGCAAAGCAGTACCAATGACGCGAGGGAAGCCGATACGTTGCGCCTTTGCGTTGCCAAGGCAATTGCAGCATAACCCCCGCATCCCGTGCGTACTCCGTCCACCTGCAAATGAGGCGAAGGGGTTCATAGCTGTTTATGGAGACGTTTCATGCACGAACCCGAACAGATCGAACAAGTGCGCCAGGCAATCATGCGCTACCGTGAACTGCTCGATGTGCTGCGCGAACGCACCGCCCAGGCCGAAAAAGCCTACAGCGCGTTGTTCGCCGCCATCCCACCAGAACAGCGCGAATCGCTTACCGAAAAACTGCTTCAGCGCGAAGCCGCCCTGATCGCGCTGGAAGATATGGAGCCGCTGCGCCGTGCGCTGCTGCGGGCGCAGTTCGACCTGCGCGACCTGGAACGGGCATTTGAAGAAACGTATGGCAATATCGCCCCGGATGAAGCGTGATCCGTGCGCTTTAGCGAAGGTCTGCATTTAACCAGAACTGCCCCATCGGTTAACGTAAACCGGGTGATATTTAACGCTGCGTCGCTACACTTGAATAGATGTACAGACAGGTACGGACATGATGCCTTTTGCCATCACCCGCGACAGCTCGCTGCCGCTGCACATGCAGCTTTTGGATGAACTGCGCCACAAGGTCATGACCGGGGTGCTGAAACCCCATGAACGGCTGCCCGGCGAATGGGAACTGGCGACCGAACTCGACATCAGCCGCGCCACCGTCCAAAAAGCGTGGCAGACCGCCGAAGAAGAGGGGCTGATCTACCGGATACCCGGCAAAGGCACGTTCGTTGCCGAACCGCGCCCGGCATCCAGCGAACGCAGCACGATTGCCATGATCGTGCCGGATTTTCGCGGGACGTTCGCCGTCCAGCTTCTCAGCGGGGTGGAGCGGGTGCTGCGGCGGCACGGCTACACCGTGCATCTTTCCGCCACCGAATACAGCATTGATGAAGAAAACCGCCTGCTGCGCCAGATGCGCGAAGACGGCGTGAAAGGCTGCCTGGTGTGGGCGATGCATTCGACCAGTGCGGATCGCCTGCTTGCGTCCATCGGCAGTATGATGCCCGTCGTGATGCTGGATCGCCCGGTGCGCGGGGTGACGCTGCCGTGTGTGACGAGCAACAACTACACGGGCGGGCTGCAAGCCATGCACCACCTGATCGGACTGGGACACCGCGAGATCGTGTTTCTGGCGCGGCCTCACCTGGATTTATGGACGGTGCGCGAACGCTACCGCGCTTACCAGGATGCGATGGCCGATGCCGGCCTGACTGCGCAGCCCCCCGTGCTGATCGGTGACGAGCATGAACTCAGTTCCTACGATGCCTACGTCAACGCCGATGAAGCCGTGCTTGCGCCGCTCGTCGAACGAATCGCCAACCCGAACCGCCCGACGGCCATTTTCGCCGTCAATGACTGGATGGCGATGCGGGCGCTGCGGGCGGCGTACCGGGCGGACGTGCGCATTCCGGATCACCTTTCGCTGATTGGGTTCGATAACCTGGATGTGAGCGAATACCTGATGCCGCCGCTGACCACGATTGCCCAGAACACCGAACTGTTAGGTCGTGAAGCGGCGCGGCGGCTGCTCGCGCTCATCGAAGGTGATCCGGTCGAAGAGACGCTGACTCTGCTGCCCACACAGTTAATCGTGCGGCAGTCCACCGCCGCGCCCGTTTCTACTTAATGTAAAAGTTTTTTTCGTGGGCTGTACAGCTTTTTTCGGCGGCGGCATGATGGCGCGTCAGAGCCGCCGCGCTTCGTTCAAGCTGCTCATTCAAAACGAGGAACACGCATATGTTCAAGCATTTCTCGGTTCTGGCACGGTTCGCGGCGGGTTTCGCGGCGGCTGCCGTCCTCAGCACGCAGGCGGTCATGGCACAGGATGGCGTGACGATCTCGATCACCGGGATCGGCGGCCCCGAACTTCAGTGGGTGACAGAGACGGTCAAGCCCGGTTTTGAAGCGATGATGGCCGAAGCGGGAACCCCCGTCACGCTGGAAATCATCGACAGCAGCAATGTGAGCGGTGACGACCTGAAACAGCAGTACGTGCTGGATATGACGGTGGGCGAAGGCGCGGACGTGCTGGGCTTCGATGGCTTCTGGCTGCCGGAATTTGTCGATGCGGGCCTGCTCTCGCCGCTAAGCGAACTCGTTGGCCCGGATTATGAAGCCTGGGAAGGCTGGACGCAGATTCCCGCCGCCATTCAGGATGTCATGAGCTACCAGGGCGAACGCTACGGCGTGGCGCGTGGCACCGATGCCCGCGTGATCTGGGTGAACACCGAAATTCTCGCCCAGGCGGGGCTGCCTGCCGATTGGCAGCCGACCAGTTGGGCGGAACTGCTCGACGGGGCGCGGGCGATCCGCGACAACGTGGAAGGGGTTGTCCCGCTTCAGTTGAGCGCGGGGACGGCGATGGGCGAAGCCACCACGCTTCAGGGCTACCTGATGGCGCTGTTGGGAACCGGGACGTACATTTACGATTACGACGAAAACAAGTGGGTGGTGCGCAGCCAGGGCATCCTGGATACGCTTGAACTGTACGACACGATCTACAACCAGGAAACCCTGGGCGAAGTCCGCTGGCAGTTGACCCAGGATGGCCGCAACCTCTCGTTCGAAGCGTTCGCCAATGGCGAAGTCGGGATGCTGGTCGAAGGCGATTTCCTGTGGCGTTCCGTCCTGAACGAAGGCGGCGGCTTCCCAATGGAAAACCGCGATGAACGGGTCAGCTTCGTGCTGATGCCCGCCCAGGAACCGGGCATGGGCTGGCGCGGGCAGGATTTCGTCACCGCGTCGGGCGGGACGGGCTTCGTGATCAACGGGAACACCGAACACCCAGCAGAAGCATGGGCGCTGCTGGAATATATGTACAGCGCCGAAACGCTGGAAGCGCTTCAGGCGATTCAGCCGCGCATCCGCGCCCGTCTGGATGTGCCGGTCACGGGCGATACAGTCATGACGCGCATCGTCACCGACGTGCTGCCGCTCACGCAGATTCGCCCGCAGGTGGCCGCCTACAACGCGGTTTCGGAACAGGCGCGCCTGATGACCGAACGCATCGTCAGCGGCGATATGACCCCCGCCGAAGCGATGGAGGCCTACGCCGCCGCCGTGATCGAGATCGTGGGCGAAGAAAACACGATCAGCCTGCCGCTGGAATAATCCACACAGACCGTCATGAGGGTGGGCGCGCTGCCCGCCCTCATGGACTGGACATGGGATGGACGATATGCAGCGAAAAACGGTGATCTCGCGGCCCGTCAGCCTGGCCTTCGTCAGCCCGGCTTTCGTGCTGATCGCGCTGTTCCTGATCTACCCCTTCTTCTCCATCGTCGCCATGAGCTTCACGAATCAAGCGCTGACCGGGGCGGCGGCGCGTAACCCGCAGTACGTTGGGTTGGACAACTACGCCGCCCTGTTCGATACCGATACCTGGATGAACCGGGGCGAGTTCGGCTCCAGCCTGTGGATCACGGCGCAGTTCGTGGTCGGCTCCGCACTGATAGGCCAGGCCGGGCTGGGCATGACGATTGCATTGGTGTTCTACCGCCGGAACGATTTTTTACGCCACCTGGTGTACACGCTGGCGATCATCGCGTGGATCACGCCCGATGTGGTGATCGGCTTCGCATGGTTCGCCTTTCTGGACCCGAATACCGGGACGCTGAACAATCTGCTGCGCGGGGTCGGCCTGCCGGGGCAGGATTGGCTGCTCGATCATCCGCTGCTAAGCATCATCGCCTTCAACACCTGGCGCGGCACCGCCTTTTCAATGCTGCTGTTCACGTCGGCGCTGAATGCCATTTCGCCAGCGTACCTGGAAACCGCCCAGGTGATCGGCGCGTCCCGCTGGCAGCAGTTCCGCGATATTCTGTTCCCTATGCTGAAAACCACCATTGCCACCGACCTGATCCTGATCACGTTGTGGACGTTCAATGCCTTCACACCGTTTCTGCTCACGGGCGGCGGCCCCGGCTACCGCACCGAACTGCTCTCGATTTATACCTACCGCGTCGGGTTGCAGCGCTTCGAGTTCGGGCAGGGCAGCGCGATTGCCGTCACCGTGATGCTGATCAATTTTCTGCTGGCGAGCATTTACCTGGTCATCAACCGCCGGGGGAGGCGTGACCGATGAGGCGAATTGGCTGGCTGCGCGTGATCGCCAACGGGATCGGCGTGGCACTGGCGCTGTTTTTCCTGCTCCCGCTGTTGTGGTATGTATTCGCGCCGTTCAACGAACGGGCGACGCTTTCGGTGAGCATCCCGGAGACGGTGTCGCTGCGCAACTTTGAAGCGGTGTTCGCCAACGAAACCGCGATCCGGTCGCTGTTTCAGAACAGCCTGATCATCAGTGGCGGGGTGATGATCCTCACTGCTGTGATTGCCACGCTGGCGGCCTACGGCTTTTCACGCGGCGACCTGCCAGGCCGCAACGTGGTGACGTATGTGCTGATCCTGTTCTCGTCGGTGGTGACGGGGACGGCCAGCCTGGTGCCGATTTTCGTGCTGATTTTCAACCTGGGGCTGTTCAATACCTACCAGGGCGTGATCCTGACCATCGTCGGCGGGCTGCTGCCTACATCGATCTTCATCATGCGCGATTTCATCGATGGCTTGCCGCGTTCTTATGAAGAAGCGGCGATGGTGAGCGGAGCCAGTTCGCTGCAAATCTTCCGCGATATTGTCTTTCCCACGCTGCGACCCGGCATCCTGGTCGTGGCGGTGCTGGCGTTCGTGGCCGGGTGGGGGGCGTTCCTCACCCCGCTGATCCTGATCCGCACGGCATCGATGCGCCCCGGATCGATTGCGTTCTACCAGTTCTACAGCGATGAAGGCACGCCGAACATTCCGGTGCTGGCCGCCTATGCGGTGATCTACACGCTGCCGGTGCTGCTGCTGTACCTGCTCATCAATGCGCGTTATGGGTTCCGGTTTTTTGGGGGGATCAAGCAGTAATGGCATCGATCACGCTGAAACAGTTACGGCGGCATTTCGGGACGGTAAAGGCGGTCGATCAGGTCGATCTGCGCGTGGAGGACGGCCAGTTTGTCGCGCTGCTTGGCCCGTCCGGGTGCGGCAAGACGACCACGCTGCGCATGATTGCCGGGCTGGAACTGCCCGACGGCGGGCGCATCGACATTGGCGCGAAAGACGTGACGCGGCTCGCCCCGCGTGACCGCGATATTGCGATGGTCTTTCAGGATTACGCGCTGTACCCGCATATGACGGTCGCGGAGAACGTCGGTTACCCGCTCAAGGTGCGCGGCACGCCCGGCGGCGAGATTGCCCAACGGGTGCGGAACGTGGCCGAACGCTTGCAGATCGCCCACCTGCTGGAACGCCGCCCGGCACAGCTTTCGGGCGGGCAGCAGCAGCGCGTTGCGCTGGCGCGGGCAGTCGTGTACCCGGCACAGGCCACCTTGTACGATGAACCGCTGAGCAACCTGGATACCAAGCTGCGGCTGGAAGCGCGGGCGTTCCTGAAGCACCTTCAGCAGGAAGTGGGAGTCACGTCGATTTACGTCACGCATGACCAGGCCGAAGCGATGGCGCTGGCTGACCTGATCGTGGTGATGAGCGAAGGCCGCATCATGCAGGTGGGCAGCCCGAAAAGCATTTACCAGACCCCGCAGAATACGTTCGTCGCCGGGTTCATCGGCAGCCCCCCCATGAACCTGATTGACGGGGTGATGGATCGCGCTGCGCGGATGCTCACGTTTGCGGGCGGCGCATCGATGACGTGGGAGCGCTCTATACCGCCCGCCGTCGAAGGCGCGGTCACGGTCGGCATCCGCCCGGAATACGTCACGGTCTGCCCGGTCGAACAGCCGGGGGCGGTTCCGGCGGCGCTGTACGTCACACAGATGCTCGGCGGCGAATCGCTGGTCGTCACCCGCGTGGGCGATCAGTTCGTATCGGTACGGCTGTTCACGGATGAAGTCCCGCCGCTGCCGCCGCACATCGGCCTGTGCTTCGACCCGGCGCGGATGTTTTTCTATGGAGCGGATGGCCGCCTGCTGGTTTAGCGTGCTGCATTGGATGGCACTTTGCGGGGTGTGCGGTATAGTTCTGACAAGGCACATTGTCATAACCCGCCCCCTCACTTTGTTCGGGGTACGGGGTTGTGCAAAGCACAACGCCCTCGTGTTACGACAATGGGGATTTTCCCGACCCATCCTACGGATGGCTTGCCCTCGACGCTTCGCGTCTCGGCGCGAAAATCCCCATTGTCATAACTGTAAGCGGGATGCGCGATGAAAAACGGCGCAAAATGAAGGGGTTTTGGTGACATGAACACGCCTGATCCGGTAATCCTGACCGGGACGATCCCGCCGGATCGTTCGCTCACGTATCTGCATCTCCCGTTTCAGGTTCCCCCAGGGATCGAACGGATTGAGATCGCTTACACCTACAGCGCGGCTATCGCGTCCGACCCGATGCTGGCGGGCGGGAACACGCTCGATATTGGCCTGTTCGACGCACGCGGGATCGGTTTCTCCAGCCCCGGTTTTCGCGGCTGGAGCGGCAGCGCCCGCAGCACGTTTTTTGTGGGGCGCGAATCCGCGACCCCTGGCTACATGCCCGGTTCCCTTTTGGCGGGGACGTGGCACATCTGTTTAGGGGCGTACAAGGTCGCGCCCGATGGCTGTGCGTACCAGGTGACGATCCACATGCAGCCTGCGCCCGCTGCGCACACGGTCGAATTTCCGGCGCGGCTGGCGCTCGACGATGCGAAAACGCGCCCCGTCTCGCTCGACGGCTGGTACACGGGCGAACTGCACTGCCACACTGTGAACAGTGATGGCGATGCGACCGTCGCGGAGATCGTCGCCCAGGCCGAAACGCTGGGGCTGGATTTTCTCGCCATCACCGACCACAACAACCTGACGCACCAGGTCGATCTGGCGCGGATCGATACCCGGCTGCTGCTCATCCCAGGCCTGGAGGTGACGACGTACTACGGCCATTGGAATAGCTGGGGCGGCGCGTCCTGGGTCGATTTTCGCATCCAGTCCCCCGCCGATCTCGAACGGGCAGTCGCCTTCGCCCGCGACCAGGGGTACCTGGTATCGTGCAATCACCCGCGCCCGTATGGGCCGGACTGGGCATTTCCCCAGGTGGAAGGCTATCACTGCGTGGAAGTCTGGAACGGTCCCTGGGAAGTGTTCAATACCGCCTGCCTGGCCTTTTGGGAGTCGCGGCTGCGACGCGGCCAGCGCTTGAGCGCCGTCGGCGGCAGCGACCACCATTTCAGCCACCGCGAACATATCGCCCGGCTAGGCCACCCGGCCACGCGGGTGTATTTATCGCCGGGGCAGCCGCCCACCGCACGGGCGATTCTGGACGCAGTGCGCGCCGGCCACTGCATGGTCAGCGAAGCGCCGGACGGTCCGCACCTGACGCTGCACGCGGATGGCGCAATCATGGGCGATGCTGTCCCCCGCCCCACCGCCGCACGGCTGACGATCACTATTGGTGTGGAACGCGGTTCGGGCGGCGTGCTTCAGGTGATCGGTGCTGGCGGGGTGCTGCATACGGTCACGGTGGATGATGACAGCGCAGTTTATCAGGCCGCCGTCCCTGTGACGGATACGCCGTATGTGCGGGCGCAGCTCGTCGATCCGGCGGCCTATGGGCAGGTTCGCGCCCTGACCAACCCGATCTATCTCGATGCGCCAGGGGCGGGCAGCGATGGCTGAAGGCACGGTTGAAACCGTTCACCTGGTCTTTAAGACGCATCTCGATCTCGGCTTCACCGACCTGGCGAGCGCGGTGCTGCGCCGCTATACCGACGAGTTCATCCCGGCGGCGCTGGAACTGGCGCGGACGCTGCGCGAAAGCGGTTCGCCGTATCGTTTCGTGTGGACGACCGGATCATGGCTGATCGATCATGTGCTGGAACATGGCACGCCCGCTGAACGCCAGGCGATGGAATCGGCCATCGCAGCGGGCGATATGCACTGGCACGCGCTCCCGTTCACGCTGCACAGTGAACTTTTGGACGCGAAGATATTCCGCTTCGGCCTGAGCCTGGCGCAGAGGCTGGATCGGCGCTTCGGGCGGGAGACTATCGCCGCCAAGATGACCGATGTGCCGGGCCATAGCCGCGCTATCGTCCCGCTGTTGGCCGAAGCCGGGGTCACGCTGCTGCACATCGGCGTAAATGAAGCATCGACCATGCCGGACGTGCCGCCCGCGTTCGTGTGGCGCGACCCGGCCAGCGACCATGAGATCATGGTGATCTACGAACATCATTACGGCGGGGTGGTGCGGCTGCCGGGGCTGGATCACGCGCTGGCGGTGCAGATGACGGGCGACAACTTAGGTCCGCCGACGCGGGAAGGCGTGGCGCGGGCGTACCGCACGCTGCGCGCCCGGTTCCCGTCGGCGGCCATTGTGCCGGGCAGCCTGGACGATTTTGCGCGGGCGATGGAGACGATCCGCCCGTCGCTGCCCGTGATCACCGCCGAAATTGGCGATTCATGGATCCACGGCGCGGGCAGCGACCCGCAGAAAGTCCGCGCCTGGCGTGACCTGATGCGCCTGAACCGCCAGATCGCCGCCGCGCCGGGTTCACTGCCCACCGCTGCGCATCATGCCTTTCAGATGGCGCTGTTGTGCATCGGTGAACACACCTGGGGGCTGGATACCAAGCTGCACCTGCACGATTTTGTGTCGTATACCGCCGCCGAATTTGCAGCGGTGCGCACTGCTCCCCCATTTCAGCACATGGAGCGTTCGTGGTCGGAACAGCGCGCGTACCTGCACCAGGCGGTGGCGGCGCTCGACGGCACGCCCTGGCACGCCCCAGCCGCCGAACGGGTGCGCGCCGCGCTTCACCCGGCGCGGCGGACTGCCCCGCCCGGTACGCCGTACACTGGGGCGCTTATCTTCGAGACGCGCCATCTCCAGTTCGGCATCGACCCGGCAACGGGCGCGCTGAATTATCTGGTCACCCGTGCCGATGGGCGGGCGTGGGCTGCGCCCGAACATCCGCTGGCGCTGCTGCGCTATCAGACCTTCGATTCGTCCGATTACGCCCGCTTCTGGGATCAGTACATCGTCGGCAAAGACCGCGAATCGATCACAGCCTGGGCGCGCACCGATTACGGCAAACCGGGCATGGCCGGAAAAGCGGTGCGGCTCCCGCTCACAGCGGCGGCGGTGACGGGGTGCTGGCTCGATACGCAGCCGGGTGGGGTGTGCGTGACGGTGCGGCTGGCCTTTCCCCCGGCATGGACGAGCGCGTATGGCGCGCCGCCGCTGGCCGAACTGTGCTACCAGGCCGATGATTCGGACGCGGCGCTGCACATGACTCTGCGCTGGGTCGATAAACCCGCTTCCCGCCTGCCAGAAGCGTTCTGGCTTTCGTTCATGCCCGTCGTGAAGCCTGATTCCGTCTGGCAGTTCGAAAAGCTTGGCACTTGTCTCGATGTGCGCGAGATGGTGACGGGCGGCGGGGCGCGCCTGCATGGGGTATTCGAGTCGATTTGGTCGGGCGATAGGCTGCGCCTGTACACGCCCGATGCCGCACTGGTCGCGCCCGGCGCACCCTCTCTGCTGCGCTTCCGGGGCGATGTGCCGTCACCGCTCGATGGGATGCACGTCAACCTGTTCAACAATGTGTGGGGGACGAATTTCCCGCAGTGGAACGCGGGCGACGCGGCCTTTCGCTTCACACTGGCATGGGAGAAAGGCATAAACGATGAACCCCTACGTGCTGCACCCGCTCATCCTGACGCATGAGGACGATCTCGCGCCGCTGCTCGCCGCCAGCCTTGCGGAAGGCTACACCTTTTTGCAGCGCTTATGGAACGATTATCACAGCGGCACCGCCCGTTATGATGCGCCGGGGGCGGCACTGCTGGCGGCGGTTACACCTGCCGGGGATTTAACCGCCGTCGGCGGCGTACATCGTGATCCGTACCTGGATCAGCCGCAGATCGGGCGCATTCAACATGTGTATGTGCTGCCGGCTGCCCGCCGTCACGGGGTCGGGCGGCTGCTCATGGCCGGGCTGATCGACCACGCCCGCCCGCAATTTGCGCTGCTCACGCTGCGCACGCCGACGGCACATGGCGATGCGTTCTATCGCGCACTGGGCTTCAGCACCGAACCGCGCTTCGACCAGGCGACCCACTGGCTGGCGCTGGGGTGAATACACCGCGGGAAAGGCGGTAACACCGCTGCTCACGAACGCTAACAGCACCATTGAGATGCTATCTCATTCTGGTGCTGAGGTTAACCCTGCAATAAAGAAATGCTAAAAACTGCCCCGGCTCATTTAAACAGAAACGGGATACACCTCATAGACGCAGTGACCCTGCACACAAATGTCTTTTTGAGAGGACAGGTTCAATGAAATTTGCGCGTTCCATGAGTGTTCTCGTCGTTGCAAGCCTGCTGATGCTGGCGCTGGTGCCAGGTTTCGCGCAGGATGATGCCCCGCCGGTGCTGATTCTGCCGGTCAATGCCGCTCAGTTCCTCCCCGGCGCGTTGTTCGACTTCCGTGTCGAAGTTCACGCCGAAGAACTGCCCGAAGATTTCGCCGTCACCGTGAACGGTGAAGATGCCGCCGCCTTCTTCGGCGCGGAACCGACCGAAGAAAGCTGGGAGTTCGGCGGTCGCATCGCCACCGTGTCGTTCGATGGCGCACAGCCTGCCGATTTCACGCTCGATCAGCTTGCGGGCGATTACTACAATGCGCAGTTCGGTGTCGTCACCGTCACGGTGGAAGGCGATGTCGTTTCGGCCACCCTGGGCGGCGAAGATATTGGCCTGGAAACCCTGGCCGATGCCGAAACCCCCAGCTTCAATGTGACCAGCGGTGTTGCGGAAGGGCAAACGCTGGCCTTCGGCTTCAATGCCGATGGCGGCCTGACCGGGTTCTCGGTCGCCGGGCAGAACTTCGGCGTGCTGACCACGCTGCCCACGCCTTCCAATTCGGTGATCTGGCGTGATGTGATGTTCGCAGAAGCGGGCGAAGTCACGGTCGAAGTCACGGCGGGCGGCGCAAGCCACACCGCGGCCTGGACGGTGCGTGAAGCCGGGATGGGCGAAGCGCAGAACGTGATCGTGTTCGTGGCCGACGGCATGTCCGTGCCGCTGCTCACGGCGGCGCGCATCGCCAGCCAGGGCATCACCCAGGGGACGCTGAACGGCGAATTCCCAACCGATTCGATGGAAGCGGTCGGGCTGGCGCACACCAGCAGCATCGATTCGCTCATGGCCGACAGCGCCAACACCGCCAGCGCGCTCAACACTGGCCACATCGGCAGCGTGAACGCGACCGGGACGTATTCGGACACATCGCCGAGCCGCCTGGATGACCCACGTGTCGAAACCTTCGGCAGCCTGGTGCAGCGTTTGCGCGGCTACTCGGTCGGCATCGTCAGCACCGCCGACTGGAGCGATGCCACCCCCGCCGCTGTGTGGGCGCATGGCCGCGACCGCAGCGATGCCAACCGCGCTGAATACGTTTCGCAGGCGCTCGAATTTGCGCCGGAAGTGCTGTTGGGCGGCGGCGCACGCCGTCTGCTCCCGCAGAGCGCCGAAGGGTCGCGCCGCAGCGATGACCGCGACATGTTCGCGGAATTTGCCGAAGCGGGCTACACCGTCGTGACGAGCGCCACCGAATTGAACGACGCGATGGGCGAAACCCCGGAACGGCTGCTTGGCGTGTTCCACCCCGGTGACCTGAACGTGTGGCTTGACCGCAACGTGTACACCGAAAACCTGGGCGATTTCACCGATCAGCCTGGCCTGGTCGATATGACCCTGGCCGCGCTCGATGTGCTGGGTCAGGACGAAGACGGATTCTTCCTGTTCGTCGAAGCCGCCAGCGTGGATAAGCAGATTCACCCGCTCGACCAGGAACGCGCTTTGTCCGACCTGATCGAATTCCAGATGGCCATCGCCGCCGCTCAGGAATGGGTTGCGGAAAATGCGCCGGATACGCTGATCGTAGTCACATCCGACCATGCGCACGGCTATGATGTCTATGGCACCGTGAATACCGAAGTGTTCAACGCGGGTGAAACCGACATCGAACGCCGCGCGGGTATTCGCGTTTACGCAGGTGCGGGCTACCCGACCTACAGCGACCCGGATGGTGATGGCTTCCCGGATTGGGATGCCAGCATCGTGTTCGCGGGGACGGTCAACAACCACCCCGAATACACCGAAGATTTCCAGGTCAGCCCAGTGCCGCGCGTCCCGGCCATGCAGAACGAAGACGGCATCTACGTCGATAACCCCGAAGACGATCCGAACGGCATCCTGATGTCGGGCAATCTTGGCCCGCGTGATTCGACGGGTGTGCATACGCTCCAGGATGTGCCGGTGTTCGCCACTGGCCCCGGTGCGGAATGCCTGACGGGTGTGTATCATCAGCGCGAAGTGTTCTTCTGCATCGCGGCGGCTGTCGGCCTGAACCCGGCTGCCGAAGCCGAAGGCATGTAGCTGCATCACAGGCTTTACAGGAGACGGTGGGGTGCAGCGCTGCTGCACCTCACTTCCTTATATACAATATACACATATACACAAGTACGACTCCGTGAACTGGGTTTTACAGGTTAGCTGTGATGAAGATCATCCCCGTTCTGCTGGCTCTAGCCCTGGTGACCGCCGCGTGCAGCGGGTCGGCAGGTAATTCGATTGAACGGGTCACCCCGCTGCCGTCGTTGACACTTACGCCGCCGTTGACACTTACGCCGTCGTTGACACTTACTGCACCGTCAGCCAGCAGTGATGCGGCGGATACGGCAACGGCTTCGCCCACGCCCATGACAGACCCAGCGACGCAAACGCCAGCGCTCGCTGTCGATACCCAGCCGAGCAACCCAACCGCGACCAGCGCTTTGGCCGCGTTGATGGCGCAGGCTCCGACGGCCACCCCCATGAGCAACAACCTTCCAGCGGGCAGCGCTGCCGATATTGCCGCCGCCACCGATACGGTCATCCGCCTGACCCCGCGCGCGCCGATCACGTTCGATGCGCTGCCCGTCGGGATTACCTTTGACGAATTCTACGACGGGTACGACCTGCGTACCGGGTTGATCCTGTCGGATAAACTGCTCTCGCTCGACGGGATCGATGTGGTGATGGAAGGTTACATGGCCCCGCCGCTCAAGCCCGAACTCGATTATTTCGTCCTCACGCGCATTCGTCTGGCGTTCTGCCCGTTCTGCTCGAATGCGTCGGATTGGCCGGACGACATCGCGCTGATCTACCTGCCGGAACAAACCATGTCGGCCACCGAATACCCGGTGCGCATCACCGGGCGCATGGAAGTGGGCGTATCCGTTGACCCCGAAACGGGCATGGTGAGCATGGTACGCATTTACGCCCATGATGTGGAGATTCTCAGTTGAGCGTGCGCGCTGTCGATCTTGGTCACGCCTATACCAGCGCTGCCGATACGCGCCGCGTGCTGCTGCCGGGATCGTGGGCGCTGGCCGCTGGCGATCAGGTGTTGGTGCGCGGGGTGAGCGGGAGCGGCAAGACCACCCTGTTCAACATCCTGGCCGGGCTGCTGCGCCCTTCCAGCGGCGAGGTGTTTTTCGACGACACGCCGCTGTATGGGCTGCCCGAAGCGCGCCGCGACACGTTTCGCGCCCGGCGCATTGGCTATGTGTTCCAGAATTTGCACCTGCTCCCGGCGCTGACGGCGCTCGACAACGTGATCATGCCAATGCGGTTCGCGGGGGCAGGCGGCGGCGCATCGACCCGCGCCTGGGCGCTCGAACTGCTGGCGCGTGTCGGGCTGGCGCAGTATGCCCATACGCATCCGCACCGCCTTAGCACCGGGCAGCGGCTCCGCGTGGCCGTCGCCCGTGCGCTGGCAAACCGTCCGCGCCTGCTGCTGGCCGATGAGCCGACCGCCGCGCTCGATCCCGAATCGGCGGCGGCAGTGATCGACCTGCTGCAAACGTCGTGCCGCGAACAGAACGCGATCCTGTTCACCGCCAGCCATGACCCGGCGGTCTGGGAGCGGTTTACGAGCGTGATCGACCTGAAAGGCGGCGTACTCCACTGGAACCAGGCCGTGAAGCCCGCTGAAAAGGTGACGCTGTGATCTACGATCTGCGGCTGGCATGGCAGAGTGTACGCGCCCGCCCGGTGCAGTCGCTCATCCCGATGTGCGTGGTTGGGCTGGCGGTGGCACTCTCGATTGCGGTGCTGGCGCTCGGTGACGGGGTGCGGCGCGGGATCAGCCAGGCTGCCGACCCGTTCGGCGTGCTGGTGATCGGCCCAAAAGGCGATGGTCAGCAGTTGGTACTGAACACGATCCTGCTGCAAGGGCTGCCGCTCGGCACGATTCCGGCTTCGGTATACGATTCGCTGGCGGCGGATGCGCGGGTGCGGCTGGCCGTGCCACTGGCAAAGGCCGACCAGATCGGCGGTGCGCCCGTGATCGGCACCAACCGGGCGTTCCTGGAGCTGCGCACGTCGGTGAACGCGCCGCCCGCTTTTCAAGTGACCCAGGGCGCATGGTTCGAGTCCGATTTTGAACTGGTTCTGGGCAGCCGCGCAGCCGAATCGTTGGGGCTGAACATCGGGGATGCGGTGCGGACGGCGCACGGCCTGGGCGCAGTCCTGGACAGCGATTTGCATGACGATGTGTATCGCGTGGTCGGCATTTTAGCGCCGAGCGGCACCCCGTATGACGCGGCGGTGTATACGACGGTCGAAAGCATCTGGCATGTTCATGAAGCCGAAGCAGCAGATTCCGCCCCTGACTCGGCCAACGCACTGCGCGAACAGCTTGCCGCCCTGGAAGCGCCCGATATGACCGACCGGCTGACGGCGGTGCTGGTGCAGCCTATCGGGTTCACCGAACAAAACCTGATCTGGCAGGAATTCTACACCGGGACGCTAGCCCAGGCCGCCTTTCCCGGCCAGGAATTGGGCGGCCTGTTCGACCTGCTGCGCCAGGGGGAACGCATCCTGACGACCGTCGGCTATCTGGTGTTGGCGATTGCCGGGCTGACCGTGTTCCTGGCGCTCTACGGCGCGACGCTGAGCCGCGAAAAAGAGATCGCGATCATGCGCAGCCTGGGCGGGGGGCGGCTGAACGTATTCCGCATGATCGTGTTCGAAGCGCTCGCCCTCACGCTGTTTGGCGCGCTGATCGGCAGGATCATCGGCTATGGGACGGCGCTGGTGATCGCCGCCGTGTATGCCGATCAATCCGCCATCCCAATCCCGATCCGCTACCTGGCCGACCTGGAACCGCTGCTCTGGCTGCTGCCCATCGGTGTGGGCGTGATCGCCGGTCTGCTGCCCGCCGCGCTCGCCTACCGGGTCGATGTCGTCGAAAAGCTGACATCCGCATGAAACGGCTGCCCCCCATGCTGACGGTGTGGGTGATCGCAATGAACCTGGTGGCCGCGTGCCAGCCGTCCACCCCTGCTCCACCTACGCTGACCGCACTCCGCGCAACGCCTGCGCTTGCGCCCACACCGACCGACGCGCCGTTCTTCGCGCCGGATTTTGCGCTGACGGCGGTCGATGGCATGACCTACCGCCTGAGCGATCTGCGTGGGCGCACGGTGATCGTCAACTTCTGGGCGACATGGTGCGCGCCGTGCGTGGACGAAATGCCCGCGCTGCAAACCCTGGCCGACCAGCACGCCGATTCGCTCACCGTGTTGGGGATCAACATGCGCGAAAGCGACACACTGGTACAGGTGTTCGCCCAGGCGCACGCGATCCGCTTTCCACTGCTGCTCAACCCCGATGATGCGACCGTGATCGCCTACCGCGTGGTCGGCCTGCCGCAAACGGTGGTCGTCGCGCCCGATGGCACGGTGATCGACCGTACCTTCGGCCCGGTCACGGTCGAACGGCTGACCGCGCTGATCGACAGCGGTCAGCGGCCTTAACTTAAACGGCGGCCTGTCCCGCTTTCGCCGCGTCGCTTTCCAGCACTTTGGCGGCGCTGGCCGAAAAGTACAGCGCGATCTGGTCGCCGCGTGCGGGCAGCGCCGCGCCGGGATTGTTGAACGTATCGACATTGACGAATTGTTCGTGCAGGCGGGCGCGGATGCGCACCACCGAC
Organism: bacterium; assembly: GCA_033764035.1. Lineage (GTDB taxonomy): Bacteria > Chloroflexota > Anaerolineae > Aggregatilineales > Phototrophicaceae > Flexifilum. The sequence continues at coordinate 8,186 of JANRJJ010000008.1, read as the reverse complement.
CCCAGGAAATAGAGTTCGTCCACTTCGGCGTTGACACAGTTCTGGTGATCATCGTCGCGGGTCAGGCTGATCGATTCCGGGCGCAGCGCCAATGAGACGCTGCCGTTGGCTGAATCGAGCGAATCGACTACCTGAATTTCCTGTTGATCGAGCAGGACTTTTTTCGCGTCCCGGTTAGCGACGGCGGCGGTCAGCACGTTCAGCGTGCCGATGAACGATGCTACGAACTGGGTTTGCGGGTTGTTGTAAATCTCGCGCGGCGTGCCGATCTGTTCGATGAAGCCTTTGTTCATCACCACAATGCGGTCAGCAATCGAGAGCGCTTCTTCCTGGTCATGGGTGACGAAAATGGTCGTGATGTCTAACTGCCGCTGAATCGCCCGAATTTCGCGGCGCAGTTCGACGCGGATTTTGGCATCCAGCGCCGAAAGCGGCTCGTCGAGCAGCAGCACCTGCGGCTTGATGGCCAGCGCCCGCGCCAGCGCGACGCGCTGCTGCTGCCCGCCCGAAAGCTGGTGCGGGAAGCGCTTGGCGAATTCGCGCATGTGAATCAGGTTGAGCATCTCATCGGCGCGGGTGAGCATGGTCGCCCGGTCCGTCCCGACGACTTTCATGCCGAAGCAGATGTTATCGATCACGTTCATGTTCGGGAACAGCGCGTACTGCTGGAACACCATGCCAATGTTGCGCTTGTTCGCGTTCAGCCCGACGATCTCGTTCCCGTCGAGCGTGATCGACCCGGAATTCGGGCGCTCGAACCCGGCGACCATGCGCAGCACGGTCGTCTTGCCGCACCCGCTGGGGCCAAGAAACGAGATGAATTCGCCGCGTTCGATTTGCATGGAAAAGTCCTGCACGGCGACGCTTGCGCCGAATGTCTTGTGCAGGTGAGTCAGGTTGAGAAATGCCATCGTATCCGTATCCTCCGGCTAGAAGCGTGGGCGGTGTGGGTTCAACGTGCGCCGGTGATGTTGGCGCTGGCGCGTCCGCGCCCGATGATTTGAATAGCCAGGATGCTGATCCACGTCAGCACGAAACTGATGATGCCCAATGCCGTCGCCTGGTCGGCCTCCCGGTAGCTGAGGTCGAGCATGAACGGTGAAAAGGCCGGCTGGTTGAGCAGCGACGAGACGACGAATTCGCCCAGGATGATGGAAAACGTGATGAAACTGCCGTTCAGCACCGAAACCAGCAGGTTCGGGAAGATCACGCGGCGCAGGATGATCCCCCACCCCGCCCCCAGGCTTTGCGCGGCTTCGGTCAGGGCGCGAATGTTGACCGTCTGCATCCCGGCATCGACCGAACGGTACATATAAGGAAACGAGAGGATGACATACGCGCCAATCATCATCACGTACAGCCCGTTCTGGCTGTTGGTCAGCGGCGTGCTGTTGAAGAACCGAATCAACCCGAAGGTGAGCAGCAGCGGTGGGATCACCAGCGGGACGACGGTGAGAAACTCGATCACCGGGCGCACACGCGGCAGCCGCAGCGTGACCCAGTAGGCCGTTGGCACCACCAGCAGCGTGCTAAGCGTGATCGTAAGCAAGGCCGCCCCGAACGAGAACATGAAGCGCGACCCGAATTCCGGTTCGGCCAGAATTTCGGTGTAAGCGTTCAGCGTGAACCCGCGTGGGGTGGTCACCGATGACCATACCATGGCCAGCAGCGGCAGGATGAGGAACAGCGCGGCCAGCGTGAACCACAGCCATGCCAGCCCGATGGTGCGTTTACGCGGCGCGGCGGGCGCGGGAACGGCTGCCGCCGCAGGTTGAGCGTTCGTAATCGTCGCCATGTGGGTTTTGTCTCCGATGCTCGTCTGTCTATTCGGCGCGGCGCAGCCAGCGTTCAGCAATGCGGCGGCTGTACGTGTACATGGCAATCGTGATGCCGATCACGATCATCATGCTGAAGGCCAAGGTATAACCCAATGTGGGGTCGCCAAAGGTATCGGTGCGGAACTGATTGGCGATCACGATGGTGACGGCGAAGGTCTGCGCCATCGCGCCCAACAGCGCCTGGGTGGTGGCATACGTGCTGAAAGCGTTGGCGAACAGCAGCGCCGTCGCGCCCAGAAGCGACGGGAGCAGGATGGGGAAGGCGACATAGCGCCAGTACTGCCCCTGGGTTGCGCCCAGGTTTTCGGCGGCTTCGCGCCATTCCTTGCGCAGCCCGGCCAGCGCGGGGGTCATGATCAGCACCATGAGCGGAATTTGAAAGTAGGTGTACACGATGCACAGCCCGGCCATGCTGTACAGCCAGGTCTGCGGGTCGATGAACACCCCGGTTGGCCGCAGCAGTTGGTTGACCAGCCCCAAGCGCCCCAACAGCGCGCTGAACGCGAACACCAGCGGAATCCCGGCGAAATTGGCGGCTACGCCGCAGAAGCTCAGCACGGAATTGCTTAGCCAGCGCGGCAGCCCACCCAATGTGATCGCCCATGAAAGCAGCCCGCCGAACACGACTCCGCTGAAGGCTGTGATCAGGCTGACGATCACCGATGAGCGGTAAGCCTGCACGATCACCGGGTTGGTCAGCCCGCCCAGGTTGCCGAATGTGATCGTCCCGGTCGAATCGGTCAGCGCCCGCTGGACGATGGAGAACGCCGGGAAGAACAGGAAGGCGGCGATGAAGGCGAAAAACGGGAGCAGCCCAAGCCAGTCGATGTTGAAGGCCGGGCGGCGGAACGTGCGTACCAACGCGGGTGGTGCGGGCGTTTGCGGTGGGGCAATGGTGGTCATGGCAGAGGAGGATCCTCTCGTGCTGAATGAACGGTTTCAAAGCAGTGGCGATGCCGGTACGAAAGGGTATTTTTTTCAAAACCAGCGGTCAATTGTGGCAGGGCAGTCGTTTCAAAACAAAAAGTGTCAAAAAAACGGGCATGGCGGAGTGTTCCCCGCCACGCCCTCCGTTTCAACCAGGGGAACGGACTAGCTCGAATAGGTGATGCCGACGGCGGTCGCCCAGTTATCGCGCACGTACTGGAGGCCGGTCTGGAGCTGTTCCAGCGTCGGGAAGGCCACCGGGACGTTGGCGACGGGCAGGCGCGCCAGCAGTTCTTCGGGGATCACGCCGCGTTCGAGCATGTCGTCATAGCGCACGGGCTTGGCGTAGCCTTCCAGCCACAGCAGTTGCCCTTCATCGCTGTACACGAACTCCATCCACAGACGGGCGGCGTTCGGGCGGGGCGCATAAGCGTTGATCGCGCACAGGTACACGCCTGCAATCGAACCGCTGGCCGGGTACACGACTTCGATGTTCGCCTGGTCAACGTTGTTATCGCGGTTGGCCAGCGCGTTATAGTCCCAGCGCAGCGTGATCGGCAGTTCACCGCTCACCAACGCGGCAGGAGTCCAGCCGGTGGGAACCAGGTTGCCGCTTTCGGCCAGTTCGCGGAAGAATTCGATGCCCAGTTCAGGTTCGTCGAGCGTGCCGCCGTTGGCCAGCGCCGCCGCCCATACCGCATGGGTATTCTGGCTGCCCGCCACCGGGTCGTTGATGGCGATCAGGCCGCGCAGACGCGGGTCGAGCAGGTCGCTCCAGTCCTGCGGCACGAACGGGACGGCATCAACGTTGACTTCAAACGCCATCGTGCCGTAGTAGTTGCCATACCAGAAGCCGTCTTCGTCCTTGATTTCCGCCGGGATCGTGTCCCAGGTCGAAACGCGGTACGGCTGAAGCAGCCCGGCGTTTTCCGCCTGCTGGCCCCACACGAAACCCACGTCGATCACGTCGGGGTTCTGCGGGCCGCTGTTGCCCGCGTTGGCGCGAATCTGTTCAATTTCTTCGGCGGAACTGGCTTCCGGGGTGATGTCGGTGTGTTCCAGGAAGGGATACTTTTCCTGGAAGAACACGCGCTTGATCCCGGCATAGTTCGCCCAGTCATCGGGCAGCGCGGTCGTCGAAAGCGACCCTTCAGCGCGAGCGGCTTCGATCAGCGCGTCCAGGCCGCCAGCGGCATCCAGGTCAATTGGGCCGGGGGCGGGCGGTGCGGGGAGATTGGGGTCAGGCGTGACTTCCTGCCCAAACGCCGTGAGATGCCCCATCTGCGTCATCGCGGCGGCGACGGCGCTCATCTGAAGGAAACGACGACGAGAGATTTTGTTCTGCTTGCTCACTGTGGGTTACCCTTTGCGTCCATAGACGATGCTTGAGTTGGTCGTGCTTGGTCACGCAAGCGCTGACCATAGCGTCATCGGGTTAAAATCCGTGAGGGCGATTGTTAAATATTTTCAACATTTCGGTAATGCGTAATGTGTAAATAGGCGAATACACGCCGCTGTAGCACGCGCATCAGCGAATACGATTCATGGTTTCGTTAACAACCTGTGAAAACTGCACGACTCAGGCTGCTGCACGGCGGTCTGTGAGCGGTGGCCGTCGCGCAATCAGTGCGCTTCGACGTATTCGCGCCGCGCTTTGTCGGTGATGTCGATCAGCCGGGCGTGCGTGAACGGCTGGTCATGCAGGGTGTGAATCACGGCGGCGAACAGCACACCGAGCGTATGCTCGTAGCGCGGGCCCGGCGGTTCATCCCCGCTCACGACAGCGTACAGGCCAGGCAGGATCAGGTCACTTTCGCTCATGCGCACCGCGACCCCGGCGGCGTAGCGCGCCCATTTGGGCAGTGGGCGGTGCAGCACAGTGCGCTTGTGGCGGGCGCTCCATAAGGTGAAGGTGGTGCGCGCCTTCAGTTCCACGCAGTCGAGCGCGATCCGCCCGCTTGCAGCATGGGCGGCCATGATCCACAGGTCACGACCCGGCGCTTGCAGCACCAGCTCCATCTCTTTATCCGGGTAGCGCTGCTGAAACTGCGTGAGCAGACTTAAGGGAAGATCGGCACGGGTAGGAGGGTTCGGGATGTTCACAGGCATCACAGGGATAGAAAAACCGATATAATCGGCATTATCGCTTAGTGGATGCCCCTGTGCAAGGCATCCTTTTCAGACCCGGACTTGGTTCCTGGCATGTCCTGGGTGCAGCCAAAGGCTGGTATGACCCCGACTCGACACCCCATTGCGGGACAACTGACGATCCGCATCCGGTTCAGCGCGGCGGGCTGCGCTGCTTTTCTGTTCATGATCGTCGTCATGGCGGTGCGGCAGAGCGCCGCCCAGGATGCTGACGCGGTGACCAGCATTGCCATGAGTGCCGACGTGTGCGCGCCGGAAGTCACCCAGTTGTGGACAGCCGCGACGAGCGCTTGCATCAACAAGCCGGAAGGCTACCTGTGCAACGGCGGCACCCCGCCGGATGCGGAACCGAGCGGCGCGGTCGAAACGGCACTGGGCGTACAAGGGTCGCTCGTTGCCGTGAACGAGATCGACGCGGTGCGGCTCCCGCCCATCGATACCACACGCGGGCAGGCGGGTGTTCTGTATCTGCGGCTGGCCGCGCCCATCGCGGCGACGGTGCTGGCGCTGGGCGAGATCACGCTGCGAGACGTGTCGCCGCCAGATTTTCCCGCGTGGCAGTCGCTCGTGCTGCAAACCGGAACCGTCTTTCCCGCGTGCGGGGCTGCACCGCTCAGTGTAGCCGTGGTGCAGGCTCCGCTTGGCACATCAGCGCGCATTGTGATCAACGGCGCATCGCTTTCGACCAACGGTGCGGTGCTGATCCACACCACCGAACGCAATACGATCTTCGTCGCGCTCAGTGGATTGGCCGCCGTGACCACCTTCGGGCAGGAGACGGTCTTCTATTCCGGCCAGCAGATCACCATCGGCCATGCGCCGGGCGATTTCAGCGCGCCGCAAGGTCCGCCGTCCGCCGCTGTGCCGTTCGATTCGGCGCTCACGCGCTATTTGCCCGTCTCACTGTTTGATCGTCCGCTGGTGCTGCCGCAGCCGGGGACGGTCGTCACCCAGGGCGCGGTCAATCTGCGTTCGCAGCCGGACATCACGTCGGGGGTGATCACGCAGATTCCCAACGGGGAAATCCTGAGCGTATTGGGGCGTACCCCCGATGGCGAGTGGTACAACGTGCGCCGCACCAACGGCGATACCGGGTGGATGTCGTCAGATTTGCTGCTGCGCAATATCGGCGCAATCGAAGCGGTGTATGCTGCTACGCCCGTCCCGCCGCAGCGCTACGGCGAATTTGGCACACAGGGGCGGGTGATCGCGGCGAACGGAGTGAATATGCGGCGCGGGCCAGACGCGGTGTTCCCGGCGATTGCCACGCTGTCGGCGGGGACGGCGGTCAACCTGGTGGCGCGCAGCCCATACAGCCCCTGGATCAAGATCGAAACGGGCGGGGTCGAAGGTTGGGTGGCGCTGGTGAACGTCGAAACCCAGGCGTTTTTGGAAGCGCTGCCGATTGACTTCAACGCGCCCGCGCTGCCGCCGCCGACCGCTGTACCGGGGTCGTTCGGGAACGCCTTCCCAGACCCAAACCGGGATGGGAATTGATCGCGGCGGCTGATTCTGCTATCATCGCAGGTAAGCTGTAGTGGGGAATCGTCCAATGGTAGGACAGCGGACTTTGGATCCGTCAATCTTGGTTCGAATCCAGGTTCCCCAGAGGAAGTGGAGCCGAGTCGAACATTTCTCGGCTGAAGGGGTGGGCGCGCATTCATGCGTTGGCTCACCCCTTTTCGTTTTGCCGCGCTTTTTCTGCTGCTGCGCCCGGATTGCGCCGACTTCTTCCGACAGTTTGCTGAGATACGCGAACGGCGAACGCAGCATCAGTTTCACACTTCCATCGTCATTCACGACGACTCGATCTGCAATCTGACGCAGGAGTTCTTTCTGATCCCTGCGTTGAAGCCCATTATACAGCTTTCCGACAACCGCGATAATTTGCAGTGCCGACTCTAGGTTGTCGATGTGATGCGACTGCTGAACCTCCAGCGTTTCAATCGTGCGTGTGATCTGTTCCCGACGATCCTGCCACTCCCGCCACAGCTCGTCCCACGTCGCCTCACTGATTTTGCCAGCAGCCATCATGCGCGCCAGGCGTACTTCTTCCGCGTCGATCTCCTGAAGTGTGCCGCGCAGCTTGACCTTTTCGTCGGGATGAATAATCCCCATCTGTTCGGCCAGCTCATGCGTGTAGCTGGCACGGATCAGCGGCAGCAGTTCAGGATCGACCTGGATGCGATGCAGCTGGTTTGCAACCTGTACATCGATTTCCGAACAGAGGAAGCTGACACCACCCGCCGCTGCAACTCGGTAGTACGGCGTACCGCCGCCTGAACGTCCAGCGTTCGAGGTCGATCCGGTCAACCGGGTTTGCCTTCCCTGTCCATCCTGATACACGATCATGCCTGTGAGCAGGTAATCCTGCCGCCGCTTGTAGCTGCGATTGTCGATGCGTCGGGCGAGTATAGCGAGACCACGCTCGAAGTCTTCGGTTGGGATGAGCGGCTCCCAGACACCGCGAATGGTCTTGGGCGGAATGTCGTTCGCCTTGCTGACTACCCATCCTGCATACGCCCAGTTATGGAATGTGTTTGAGAGCGTGCTGATGTTCTGCCGCCGCTCTCCATTCTTCAAAACGGTGACGAAAGGACCGCCTCTCATCCGCCGGTAGCCGCGTCCATGCAGAATTTCTGCAATCTCTTCCAGGCTGTGGCGATCTTCAAGCAGCAGTGCCCACGCTTCACGCCATATCTGCGCGCGCTCCGGGTCGATTTCGATGCGCCGCGAGAACTTACCCATCTGCTTTTTGACATCGGGTGTCGTGCGCTCCTCGACGTTGCGATAGCCGTCGGGAGCCTGCCCGCACCAACCGCCGCTTTGACGCTTCGCCCGCTGTCCGCCCTTGACGCGGATGCCGAGCAGAGACGACTCACGGCGCGCAAGGGTGAAGGAGAGCGCAACCAGCACACGGTCGTCCGGGTCCATCGGGTCGAGGTCAGGCGAGTTGGCGAAGCGTACCGCCACACCGAACTCGTGCAATTCATCGATAGCGCGCAGGGCTTCGGTGTCGTTGCGTCCAAAACGATCGGCACGCTCGACGATGACATGCGAAAACTTCCCGGTGCGGGCATCCGCCAGCATCCGCTGATAGCCTTCACGGTTCGGTGTTTTCCCACTCAGTATGTCGATGTATTCGTTGAACACCGTCATCGTCGAACGCTTCAGCACGTTCTCTTCAATCGTGAAGCGCTGGCGCGCACGTGACAGCTCAGGCTTCTGATTCTCATCACTGCTCGTTCGCAGATAGACCGCCCAGCCCGGCTG
>JANRJJ010000007.1:0-5172 GCA_033764035.1 bacterium | reverse complement strand
CCTTCGGCGCTCGCCCGGCTGATCAGGTGTTCATTGGTGGTCACACCAAAGCGCGCGCGCATCTTTTCCGTCACCCAGTACACCCGGCGCAGTTTCAGGTTCAAATGGTCGGCAATCTCGCGTGCCGTGCAGCCGCTCGCCAGCAGCCGCAGCACAGCGCGTGCCTCTGGATCAAGCTGCCACTGCTGCTGTTTGCCGGTCTGCATGATGACCAGATACTCAGCATTGGCGGTCGGGGACAAGTAGGGGCGTTCGCGCAGCACCGTATCAACTGCTGTCAAAAGACAGGCAGACAGGTCATCTCCGGCTGCCAGATAGCCGCAGATCCCCATCAGGAAGAAATCACGAATGACCAGGCCGTCAATGGATGCGCCGATTACAATGATCCGCGCTGCTGGGGCTGCACGAATAATCCGCTCGATCAGAACGTCAGCGTCGAACAGCGGGTCGAAGCGGTCGCCCATCAGGACGATTGCGGGCTGGTGATCAGCGGTCTGCGCGATCAGGTCATTGTCGTTCATTGCAAACAGGATATACTGTGTGCCATATTGTCAGCCAGTTTCAACCTATATTGGCTATATAGAATGCGGCGAAGGTTTCCTTTCGTTCATGACCCCCACCAAACTCTTTATCAGCTACCCGAGTGAAAGCTGGAACTTCGCGCAGCGCATCGCCGACCACCTGGCACAGCGCGTCGAACAGACCATCTTCATCGATTACCGCAGCATCGATCAGGTCGATTTTGCCGACTCGATCCTAAAGCATTTGCGCGAAAGCGATGCCGTGATCCTGATGATCACCGAGTTCACCTTTGCCGATATTCACCGCGATCACGACTGGATACGGCTGGAGATTCGCACCGCGCTTGAACACGGTATCCCTATCGTCCTGGCGCGGGAAGATGGCAGGTTGCCTCCCGTGACCGATTTGCCGGACGATGTACGCGCCGTAGGCCGTTCCCAGGGAACCCCGTTCTACCGTGAATTGTTCGAGCCGGGAATCGACCTGCTGACCGATTTTCTGGTGCGCATTGGGGTCGCCACACGCCGCAGGCATGGGACGGGGCAACTGGTGAGCGAAAGCGCGCCGCCCCCCAACCGTACAATCCCCGCGTCGGAACCAACACCGCCACAGCGGACACTTGGCGTGGGGCAGGCGCTGGACGAAGCCGCTGACCTGCTGGAGGCGGACGATTTTGAAAAAGCCCTATTCCTGCTCAATGCGATTGACCGCACCAAAGTGCGCGCTGTCAGCCTCCCCATCCTGGACGATCTGCTGGCACACGCCGAATCGATGCGTGCCTTGTTCGAGCGGCGGCGTGAAGCATCGCTCGATTATGATGAGATCGTCCGTTGGGCGAAGCGCCGCCTGACCGAAGCCAAAGCCGGGGCTGCCTTCGCTGCATGGTGCACATCATACCCGGATTTGATCGAACCACTGGATACGGCAGGGTTGCGCGACCGCTTTGCCCTACCCCCGCCCCCGCCGCCCCTACGACGTGCCGTGCAGGTCAACGATATTCTGCCCGCGCCCTTCGAGTGGTGCCGCGTGCCGGAAGGCCCGTTCCGCTGCGGCGAACCAGAACAGAGAGACAACCCGCCGCGCACGCTGACGCTGCCCGCCTTCGAGATCGCCAAATATCCGGTTACCTGGGAGCAGTTTCAGGTTTTTCTCGATGCCGACGACGGCTTCCAGCGCCATGACTGGTGGGCGGGCCTGGCGGTCAAAGCTGAACACCGGAGCCAGCCCGATGCGCAGAAGTTCGAGATGGCGAAGCACCCGCGTGAGGGTGTCAGTTGGTACGACTCTATCGCGTTCTGCCGCTGGCTTTCGCACCGTCTGGGCGGACCGCATGACGTGGAACGCCCGGCGGCGTGGGCGGTGCGCCTGCCAACCGAATGGGAGTGGGAAAAGGCCGCACGCGGGACCGACGGACTGGCGTATCCCTACGGTAACCGCTTCGATCAGAAAAAAAGCACCACGCGCGAGTCGGGTATTCAGCGCACTACCCCGGTCACTGCATATCCCGGCGGTGCATCGCCGTTCGGCGTGCTGGACATGAGCGGAAATGTGTGGCAATGGACTCTCGGCACGTATGACCAGGCCGCCGACCGGGTCGAAGAGACGGAACTGCTGTCATCCACCCCTCGGGTGGTGCGCGGCGGTTCGTGGGACGACTATCTACATAGCGCACGCGCAGCGGTTCGCGGCAACTACAATCCAACGTTACGGAGCTATTACGTTGGGTTTCGGGTGATGCGTCCCCCTTCTCGCTAAGGGGGTGCTGATCACTGTGGGGGCGGTGCGCTGAAAGCGCAGGCGCGTAGCGCCAGCCCCTTGCTGTTGTTCGCACGCAGTGCGAATCGATTTTTTGAAATTCAGCGTTTTTTGGGCGGACGGATAGGGTGGGTTGTGAAAATATGGTCGCGCAGTCCCCAGGTGTCGGCATACCGCACATGGTTGATCCACCCCTGCACACTCGCATCCAGTTCAGCGAACGAGATCAAGCCGTTTTCATACAGGTCGAGATTGTGCGCGAAACGGCGGGTAAATTTAACGGCATTGCGCGCCTTCACCCGTCGATGCGTGGGATACACCACAAAGCCAAGCCAGGGTATGCCGTGTGTACATGGGATGACCTGGGCTTCACGTTCATGCAGAGTTAGCCGCAGGGTGGCAAGAAACTGGATGATCGCCTGCTTCCATTCGTACAACTGGCGCTTGCTGTGGCTGAAGAGTGCAAAATCGTCCACATAGCGCAGGTAGGCGCTGCATCCAAGCTCCTGCACGACGAACCAATCGAAGGGATTCAGGTAGCAGTTGCTCCAGAACTGACTGGTCAGGTTGCCTATCGGCAGCCCGCATGGGCGGCTGAGTGCAAACAGGTCGTCTCCAGAAAAGTACCCTGACGGAGCCTGATCGTTCAGCACGCCTTCACCACTGTCGATGATGAGCGCCATGAGGTACTGCAATTGGTCATCAGGCAGTTCATCCGCTAGAATATCCATCAGGATCGCATGGTCTATCGCCGGAAAATGCCTGACAATATCTGCACGCAGCACATAAGGATAACGCTTTGCATACAGTTGCAGCGCATCGACAGCGGCGTGCGTACCTTTGCCAATGCGGTTGGCAAAGCTGTGGTCAAAAAAACGCGCTTCCATCATCGGTTCGATCACGTTACACAAAGCGTGATGCACAACACGATCACGAAACGGGGCGGCACTGATGCGCCGTTTCTTTGGGTCGTGAATGGTGAAATGGACATAATCGCCGGGGCGATACGTCCCATCTGTCAATTCAGCCTGTAAGCTGATCAGTCGGTCGGCAAGCTGATGTTCAAAAGCTGCCGCCGACATTTTGCGCCGCTTGCCGCGCGCCGCTTTGCGATAGGCCAGCAGCAGATTTTCCCACGCAATAACCTGTTGAAAAAGGGACTGCCCCTGTATGTCGGACGACATGATCATCCTCACCCGTACTTTTGCCCTGCTGACGTGGCTCCTGCCCAAAGCAAAGGACTTCCCCAAAATTTATCACAGCACGGTGACACAGCGTATGATGACAACTGCGCTGGAGTTTCAGGAAGCGCTGTATGATGCGCAGTCACAAGCAGGGACAACCCGTCTGAAACATCTGCGCACCGCCGATGCGCATCTGAATAAACTGCGGTTGTATCTTCGGCTAGCGCATCACTGGCACTGGCTGAACGACGGTCAGTACAAACACGCCAGTGTTACCGTCAATGAAATCGGGCGGCTGCTGGGTGGATGGATCACTGCGTCAGCATAGTGAGTCACACACGGGCATGGTTAGCCCGTGTGTGCGGTTATATAGATGCCCGACGGCGCTTGCACACTGTGCGGACGGGACGATCCCGCGCCTTCTCTATCTTTCCGCCGCAATCGAAAGCCGTAGCCGTCGATCTTGTTGGAAGCCCTAGCTGCCCACTTGTACTGCTGTGGACGACTTGGCTCGTGAACAGGGTTATTCCTGCCACCCTTGGAAAGGGATGAGGGAAGTGGGACGCATCACCCGAAACCCAACGTTATTGTTCCGTTTCGTTGGATTGTTGTTGTTGCGATACGCTGCGCGTGCGTTATGTTGATTGTTGTTCCACGAACCGCCGCGCACCACCCGTTGGGCTGCGTTCCGGGATGCCCCTGGGCTGTCAAACCCTGATTGAAAGTATACGCCTTTATCGTTATACACATTGATAACTCGTGAAGCGCGGGCGCAAGGCAAGAAAAAACGCCGGAACAGTGGTGCTTCCGGCGTTCTCCCCGAACAATGTTCGAGTCACGTCCACTTTGTCTCCACCATTTGTACACACACCGAACCTAGCGGACGCTCGGTTCTCTCTCATTTCCTCTCTTCAATCGCTTACCCCAAACGTGAACAACGGCTTTCCTGCTTAGCCTGACGAGATCGGCTTTAGCGGTGAAAGGGAGAGGTGCCCCCTCCCCCAGTCACCTTGAAGCTCGCTGCCCGTGCCAGCAAAGCTCCCTCAGAGAGTTTACATCAATCTCTGATGAGCCTTTGCCAGCCACAGCGAATTTGACGGTTCGTTGGGTTTTGAGAGGAAATGGCAATGACTCGCAGTTTCGTATTCACCAACCACAAAGGGGGCGTCGGCAAGTCCACGTCCGCAACCAACATCGCGCTCGGCATGGTCAACGTGCTGCGCCGCGCCAATGCCGCTAACCCGCGTGTCCTCATCATCGACACTGACTCGCAAGGTCATGCGTCGCTGGTCACGACTGGGCGCAAGGACTACGGCGCCGACGACAGCCTGTACACCGTGCTCATGGCAGAACGCCAGAATGCGCCGCAGACGCTGCTCAACTGCATCGTGCCGAGCCATTGGGACGCTGACCTACACGTTCTGCCTGCTTCCCCGATGTTGGAAGGTGCGGAGCGCGAACTGATGGGTGTGGCAGGTGCGCCGTACCGCCTTGCTGATCCCCTCAGCAAGATCGCTAACCAGTATGCAGCAATCATCATTGATACGCGCCCGTCATTCTCGCTCATGACTGGTCTACCCCCAGTTTAATGGAGTAACAGTGGCTCAAGCTGCCATCGTGACCGGTGCAGCATAGGCGATGCCAGAGTGCAGCCGCCGCCGGTTGTAGAACACCTCAATGTAATCAAAGATCGCCATGCGCGCTTCCGACC
>JANRJJ010000006.1:0-67277 GCA_033764035.1 bacterium | reverse complement strand
CAGGCCGTCCCAATTAGAATGATAGAAAAGTGCTTCGGAAAAATCAGGACACAAGGGAGACCGAGAAAAACTAGAAAGATTGCGATTAACCCCGGGCCAGCATGCAGAATTTCCGATCTATCGATAAGCCGGTGATGGGCTTGATGTATGTCTTGCGCTTTCCGGTGTTCATCTCGATCTTTTCGTTCTCGTTGATCAGCATTGGAATCGCTAGCGCCCAGCGCATCTTGAAGATTATCAAAGAGGAAACCGACCTCGATGAAAATGCGGCGGGTCACAGCGCCACTATTCAGGGGCGAATCGTCTTTGACAATGTCTCGTTTGGCTTCGAGGATGATGGGCTGCTCGAAAATATCAGCTTCACCGTTGAACCGGGGGAGACGGTCGCTATTGTTGGCATGACGGGCAGCGGCAAAAGCACGCTGACCGAACTGATCAACCGCACCTATGATGTGACCAGCGGGCGCATCCTGATCGACGATGTGGACGTGCGCGATTGGAATTTGACTTCACTGCGGTCGCAGATTTCCAAAATTGAGCAGGACGTATTCCTGTTCAGCCGCTCGATTGCGGACAACATCGCGTTCGGCGCGCCAGATACGCCGCAGGGTCAGATCGAAATGGCGGCCAAAGAAGCGCAGTCGCACGATTTCATCACGTCGTTTGCAGAAGGCTACCAGACCAAAGTGGGTGAACGCGGCGTGACGCTTTCCGGCGGCCAGCGGCAGCGTATCGCGCTGGCGCGTGCGTTCCTCAGCGATCCGCGTATCCTGATTCTGGACGACAGCACCAGCGCCATCGACAGCGCGACCGAGGACGAGATTCAGAAGGCGATTCGGCGGGCGCAGCAGGGGCGGACGACGCTGCTGATCACGCATCGCCTGAGCCAGATACGCTGGGCGGATACAATCCTGGTGCTGGATCAAGGGCGCTTGCTCGCCAGCGGGTCGCACGAAACCCTGCTGCGCACTTCACCCGAATACCGCCGTATTTTTGCGCGCTACGATATTGCGCTGCCACCGCTTGAAACTGCCTGAAAAGGACAACGACGATGGGTTTTCTGATGGATGGCCTGGACGCGGAAGCCTACGACCGCGCCTACCGAGACAGCGATCTTGTCAAACGCATTATCGCGTATTTCCGCCCGGAACTAGGCCGGGTGATTGCAGTGGCGGTGGCTGTCGCGCTGAACACGCTGATGTACACCGCACTGCCGATCTATATTTCGGCCACGCTCGATACAATCACGCCGCAAACACCGCGTGAAGAACTGCTGTGGGTGACGTTCATCGTGGCGCTGCTCGGTTCATTAGGGTGGGTGTTCAACGCGGTGCGCCAGCGCCTTTCAGCGGAAGCGATTGGCAACGTGGTGCTGCGGCTGCGCGAAGATGCGTTCGACGCGGTGCTGAAACGCGATCTCTCGTTTTACGATCAGTTTCCCAGCGCGAAGATCGTCAGCCGCGTTACATCGGATACCCAGGCGTTCGCACAGGTGGTATCGCTGTCTATTGAATTGATCAGCCAGCTCTTGATTGTGATTTTCCTGATCGGTTACCTGTTCACGGTCGATCTGCGGCTGACGCTGCTCACCCTGGCGATTGCGCCGTTCGTGATCGTCACCGCGCTGGCTTTCCGCAAAATCGCCCGCCAGACGGTGACGGCTTCGCGCCGGGTGCGTGCGGTCGTGAGCGCGCACGTGCAGGAAACGGTCGCCGGGATTCGTGTCGCCAAGACCTTTCGCCAGGAAGAGAACATTTACCAGGAATTTCTGGATGTGAACCAGCAGAGCTACCGGGTGAATTTGCGCACCGGGTACACCTTCAGCAGCATTTTTCCGATCCTGGGGATCATTGCCGGGGTGGGGTCGGCGGCGCTGTTGTACTTCGGCGGCGTGGCGGCACAAACGGGTGATCTGACCCCAGGCGCTTGGTATCTGTTCATTCAGGGCGTTGCGCTGTTCTGGTTTCCGCTCACCAGCATTGCGTCATTCTGGAGCCAGTTTCAACTGGGTCTGGCGGCGGGTGAACGTGTGTTTGCGCTCATCGATGCCGAACCCCGTGTCGTGCAGACGGGCGGCGTTAAACCTGAACGGATACAGGGCGAAATTGCGTTCGAGCATGTCGATTTTGAGTACAACGCGAACGAACCTGTGCTGCGCGATTTTTCGCTGCACATCCGCGCTGGGGAAGCGCTCGCGCTGGTGGGGCATACCGGGTCGGGCAAGTCGAGCATTGGTAAACTGATCGCCCGATTCTACGAATTTCAAGGCGGGACGATCAAGATCGATGGCGTGGATATTCGCACGCTCGATTTGCACGAGTATCACACTCGATTGGGCATCGTGACACAAACGCCGTTCCTGTTCGATGGCACGGTGCGCGAAAACATCCGCTATGGCAGGCCAGAGGCCACGGACGAAGAAGTGATGGCCATCGCCCGGCAGGTCGGCGGCGGGGACTGGATCACTGTGCTGCCGGAAGGGTTGGACACCCCGGTGGGCGAACGCGGTTCGAATCTGTCGATGGGGCAGCGGCAGCTTGTCGCGCTGGCGCGGGTGCTGCTGCAAAACCCATCGATTCTGATCCTGGATGAAGCGACGGCCAGCGTTGACCCGCTGACTGAAACGCTGATTCAGGAAGGGTTGGAAGTGGTGATGAAAGGCCGCACCAGTATCGCCATCGCGCACCGCCTGAGTACGATCAAGACGGCGGATCGGATCATCGTGCTGGAAAAAGGCCGTATTCTGGAACAGGGGACGCACGATCACCTGATGGCGGCGGGCGGGCATTACGCCGAACTGTACAATACGTACTTCCGCCACCAATCGCTGGAGTACATCGAAAATGCCCACCAGCTTGCGAGCGATTGAACCTGCTCCCCCAGAACGCCTGATCGCACTGCTGCGCGATGCGGATGAGGACGAATGCCGCATCGCGTGCGCAGTGGGTGACCCGGCGCATACAGGCTGGATCGCTGCTGATGATGCGGGCGAGATCGGTGCGGTGCTGGTGCATTGGGATGCTGCCGAAAGCGAAATCGTATACATTGCGGTGACGGCTGCACGCCGGGGGCAGGGTTTCGGGCGCGCCCTGGTGGAGCAGGTGATCGACCGGGCGCGAGAAGTCGGCACGCAGCGCTTATGCGTTGGCACGGCCAATTCCAGCCTGGAAAATATCGCGTTCTACCAGAAGTGTGGCTTTCGCATGGATCGCGTGCGGCAGGACTATTTTGCTTACCTGCCGCACCCGGTCTATGAACATGGGATTCGGGTGCGCGATATGCTCGTGTTCACGCTCGATCTTCAGGTGGGTTCCAGCGCAGACTGAGCCGTTTGCAGCGCCGCTTCGACCTGTACGGTCGATGCGGGTACCCCGCCGCCCTGTGCCATGCCCGGCTGACCGCCGCCGCGCCCGCCGAAGGCCGCCAGTGCGCTTTTCACCAGC
Source organism: bacterium (assembly GCA_033764035.1). GTDB lineage: Bacteria > Chloroflexota > Anaerolineae > Aggregatilineales > Phototrophicaceae > Flexifilum. The sequence goes on along the minus strand of JANRJJ010000006.1, from coordinate 63,834 downwards.
GCATTCATGTCCGCTGAAAGATCGGCGCTGCGGGCGAAGATCAACTGGGCTTTTTCGCCGGGGATGCCGAACAGGACTATCGTCCCCGGCACGGCGGCCAGCGCAATGACCAGGCTCCGCACTTCATCGACCGGGCGGTTCTCAAAAATACGGACGATCATGCGGCGGCCTTCGATCAGCGGATGGGCGGCGATCAAGGCTTCGGCCTCCAACGCGATCAACTGCTGAGCAGCGGTTTTCAACTGGCGCGAAACGGCCTGTACGTCGTCGCGCAGCCGGTTGACCATGACGGGCAGTTCCGCGGTGCTGCATGTCAGCTCGGCGGCAAGCTGGGCGACGATCTGGTGTTCGTGGCGAAAATCGCGCAGCGCCCGTCCGCCGCATACGAACTCGATGCGCAGACGGTCGCCTTTCTTTTCCACCCTTACGATCTTGATCAGGCCGACCGCGCCCGTGCGCGCCACATGAGTCCCGCCGCACGCGGTCACATCGAACGTGCCGATGCGAATGATGCGCAGCCCCGCCGTCGCCATCTGTTCGGGGAGCTTACGCATGCGCACGCCGAAAAGTTCGGCCTGTGCCGGGTCGATGATCGCCGCCGTGACTGGGAGATCGTCCCAGATCGCCTGGTTGCTGAGCGTCTCCGCTGCATCGAGCGCGGCAGGATCGAGCGCCAGCGTATCCAAATCGACCGTCAGGCTTTCGCCGCTGAGATGAAACCCGACCGTGTTCGCGCCTGCCGTCTGAAAAAAAGCCTGTGAAAGGATGTGCTGCCCGGTGTGCTGCTGCATGTGATCGAACCGCCGCCGCCAATCGATCTCACATGCCACCGCATCGGCATTTACCGGAATGGGTTCGGGGATGACGTGATACACCGCCTGATCGCGGGTGAACACATCCAGCACCGGAAGGCCGCCGATAGTCCCGGTGTCGTGCGGTTGGCCGCCGCCTGTGGGGTAGAAGTACGTGCGATCCAGGGCGACGGCGAACACCCCTTCATGCGCGATGCGCTCCACGATGTGGGCGGTGAATCGGGTGGTGTAGGCATCGTCGTAATACAGGCGTTCCGTGTTGGGGAGGGTCATAAAGTGACTCTGTTTTAAGATCGGTGGTATCGTACAATCAGGCGATGTTATCATGAATGCAAGGGAATGAACAACGTATGACGATCCCGGAGACGACGCTCGTTATCGGTCATCGCAACCCGGATATGGATGCGATTGCATCGGCGGTAGGCTATGCGTGGTACCTGAACCAGGTCGGGAGCGGCTTCATCGCCGCACGGACGGGGCAGGTGAATACCCAGACCGATTTTGCGCTCAAACGCTTCAATATGGATGCGCCGCCCATCGTCACCGATGTACGCGCTCGTGTGGGCGATGTCGCGGAGATGATGCCCGCGCTGCACGCTGGACAGACGATCCTCGATGCCTGCCAGAGCATCGCCCGCACCCGCCGCGCCGCCGCCATCCTGGATGATCAGCAAAAGCCGCTTGGCCTGCTGAGCGGTTCCGGCTTGTTCGCTAACCTGGTCGATGCGCTTAGTTCCGCGTCGGTGTTGGCGCTGGCCAAAGAGTTCGACCGGGAAGCGGAAACGGCGGTCGATGACGGCACGGTCATGCTCAAGGCCGAAGACTTCATTCAGGATGTCACGCCCCAGGTGCTGCGCGCCGACCAGGACGATTTTATCGTGATAGATGCGCAGGGCGCATACGTTGGCCTGTGCCGTAAATCGAGCCTGCTTTCCCCGCCGCGTCGCAAAGTAGTGATGGTCGATCACAATGAACTGGCACAGTCGGTGCCGGGACTGGAGGAGGCGGAGGTCAGCGAAGTGCTGGATCACCACCGCCTGAATACCGTCCCGACCAGCGTGCCGATACGGTTTTCTATCGATACGGTCGGAAGTTGTTCAACGCTGGTGACCGAGAACGCGCTCGAACGCAACCTGGTGTTTCCGGCTGGAATCGCTGGGCTGCTGTTGTGCGGCATCCTCTCGGACACGTTGATTTTTCGTTCCCCCACCGTGACACAGCGTGACCAGGCCGCCGCCTTCCAGTTGGGCAAGATGGCAGGGTTGTACCCGGCATCGGCCAAGCAGGACGAGATCGATACTGCGATCAACGAACTGGGGCAGTCCCTTTTAGCGGCGGGTGCGGGTTTAGGCACGCGCCCGGCCAGCGAGATTCTGAATACCGACATCAAGTATTACGATGTGGGCGGACTGAATGCCGGAATTGCCCAGGTGGAAGTGACGAACTTCCGGGAAATTGCCGAACGCGAACAGGATTTGTGCGACGCGCTGACGCAGATGATGGAATCGCAGAAGCTGGCGCTGGCGCTGCTGATGATCACCGACGTGGTGCGCGGGAACAGCCGCCTGATGGCGGTCGGGCTGCCCCGCGTGATCGGTGCGCTGCCGTACCCGCGCCTTTCCGATAACCAACTGGATGCGCCGGGCGTGATGTCGCGCAAGAAACAGCTTCTGCCCGTCGTGCTGGCGGCGCTTTCGCAGTCCGTCTAGCGTTTCGCACGCGGTCTACCGTGTGTGCCGGGCGCGGGGAATCCTGCGCCTTTTTGCTGCCATCTGTAAAGTCTTTGCAAACTCTGAAACCGCGTTCCAGATGGCGCGTACAGATTTTTGGTTGCAGATTGGCTGCAAAAGTTGTGCAGAGGTTCAGGAGAGGTTCACATGAAGCGGAGTCACACATTCAGGCAGCGGCTCGTTCTCGTCCTGACAGCCGTCATCGTGCTGGTCGTGCCATCGGCATCGTTCGCGCAGTCACCGTCCGAAGTGACGGCACTGGCGCGTTACTACCCGGCAGATACCATTCTGTTCGCCGGAATTCGTACCGATGATGCTTATTTCAGCACGCTCGATGCAGTCCTGGATCGGCTGAACCGGGCGACGGGCGGCAGTATAAACATCCCTGGCCGTATTCAGGACCTGCTCGACCTGGTATTGGGCGAACTAATCGAAGGCGGGACGTTTCAGAACAGCGTGCGTACCTGGCTGGGCAGCAGTGCCGCCGTCGGCATCACCGACCTGGCGGTGCTGACTGACAGCGACGAATCGAATGACGTGCAGGGCTATCTTGCCGCCGCCGCCATCACAGATCGAGCAGCAGCCCAGGCGTTCATTGAAGAAGTCGTGATTCCCCAGGCGACGCGCAATGCGTCTCAGGTCGAGACGCTGGAAGGCGCGGGGTACACGGGGTACGAACTGCTCGATACGAACGGCGACCTTGTCTATTTTGTCCTGTTCGATGAGGTATTGTTCTTCAGCGCGTCGGATGTGCCGCTCCCGCTGGATGGGTTCCCGGTGGATACGCTCGACAGCCTGGCGGCGTTCACCAGTGGGGTGGATGCGCTCCCGGCGGATGTGTACAACATCGTGGCTTACATCGACACCCCAACCGTACTGGGCGCGGCGGCACAGGCGGCCCGCAATGCCCCCGGCGTGAGCATGGACAATGATGCGCTAAGCGTGATCGAATCGGCGGTCAATGCGGCAGGCGCGACGGTAATCGGCGCGGTCACGTTTGCGGATCGCACGCTGGCGCTCGACGCGGTGCAGAACTTCAGCGGTACGGGCGTGATGGGCATAACAGCGGGCAGCCCGGTCGATCCGGCCTTTGCGCGCTTCATCCCGGCCAATACGCCGCTCGTCATTCACGCAACCGATCTGAACAGCGTGATCGATCAACTGCTGCGCGTGGTGGAAACGGCGGCGGCTCAGGCTGACCCGGAAGCCGATGCAGCGCAACAGATTCGTTTCGGAATCGCCGTGATCAACACGGTACTCGGCCTGGATTTACAGGAGGATGTGCTGAGCTGGATGACGGGCGATTTTGCGCTGGTTGCCGGGTTAGGCGAAAACTTCCCGGCGACGGCGGATGATGTGTTCACGCTCTCGTCGCTGCCGCTCGAATTTGGGCTGATCGTCGAAGCGACGAATGCCACGCAAGCCGAAACTGTGTTCGATGGCCTGCGGACTACGTTGGAACAGTCTGCGGAGAACAACCCGGATCAGCTTGCGATCACGGAGTCGAGCGAAGCGGGTCAGCGTCTGCTGGTGGCAGCGGTGCAAACGCCCGACCTGCCGTTCCCGGTCGAACTGGCTGTCGGCCTTTCGGATCAGGTGTTCGCCATTGGCACGGCGCAGGTGGTACAGCACGCCCTGAATCCTGTGAACAGCCTTGCGGATGACCCGCTGTTCAACGAAGCGGCGGCCAATGTCCTGCCGAATGCATCGCAGGTGTGGTATCTGGCCGGGGAACCGCTGCAACCGCTTGTCACGCTGATCGGTTCAGATGAATCACAGGCGGAACAGGCGGAAGGACTTCAAACCGCGCTCACCGTGTTCCACAGCAGTTCGATCAGCACTACCATTACAGCGGATGGCAGCCTAATCACCCGTGCCGCACTCACGCTGCCGGAATAAAGCGCACACGGACATTACAAACAACAACGGGATGCAGCAGCGCATCCCGTTGTTGATCTTCAGTTACAGATTTCAGCGTGGCACGCACACATTCCCGTTGACGACGGCGGGCGTGGACGGCGGTGCAATGCCCCATGCATCCGGCAGGGCGGGCGGAATCGATGCACCGGGCGGGGTACAGAAGTTATTGTTCATCCCGGCCAGGCGCAGCGCCATCAGAAAGCTGTAACGCGGCGCGGCAAACGACGTGCCAAGCTCGATGCCGCTGGTCGATTCCCACGTGCCAGGCATCATCACCCCACCCGCATTCGAGTAGGGCGCAAGCGGACCAGCGGCTACGAAATCGACCGCATCCGTGCTGGCGCTCACGCTGACTACACTGGGCCACGCGGCGGGGTAATACGGAAAGCTTTCCCCTTCATTGCCCGCCGCCGCTACCGGGATGATCGTCCCGGTCATGCCGCTGTAGCGGCACGCCCGGCGTGCCGGATCGCAGTTCTGTACCAGGAACGATTCGACCGCATCCTGCGCCAGCGGCTGTGTATCGTACAGCCCGGAACCGACCAGTTCGTTGAAAAAGGTTTGCAGCGCGGCCATATCTGCCGCGACCGTCGGATCGAGTTCGCGCATCAATGCATCGTAGGCGGCCAGCGTGCCAAGCGTGGTGCATGGGACGACGGCGAAACTCATATTGATCACGATGTGCGCGCCAGGGCTTTCGCGCTGAATATCGCGCATCACACCTGTGATGCGGTTGATGATCACGCTCGTGGTGAACCCTTCGGTATCGACGCGGCGCACGATGATCGGCGCATTTGGGGCGTAGCGCGCCTTCAGGTCGTTCAGCAGGCTTTCTACGCGCACCCCGTGCGGCGTGCTGACAAATCCCGCGCCACCCGTTGTGAACGTCCCCGCGCCGCCTGTCGTGAACGTGCTTGCGCCGCTGGTGGTAAACGTCCCAGCACCACCCGTTGTGAACGTGCCTTCGCCTTCCGGAATGATCGCGCAGTTGTCCTGTTCCAGGCTGCGCCCACCACTCACAAAGCCTTCGGCGCGCAGGATGGTGTTGATCGACCGTGAAGCGCGGGCGACTTCCAACCGCGCCCCTGGCAGATTGACCCCGCGAATCGGTTCCGCCGTTTGAGCCTGCTGTGGCAGAATCAAATTGAGACGGGTATTGCTGTTGATGCGGCGGTTGCCATAGCGTTCCGCGCCCAACTGCCGCGCACGGTTGCGCAGCGGGCGCAGTGTATCGGCATAAGCGGGGAGCTGTACCACGCGGTCAACCAGGCGGCGCATATTGCCGCCAAAATCATCGACAACCAGAATGTACACGGGCGTTTGCTGCTGCGCGCTCACCGATGCGGGGGTGGAGACGATGAATGCCAGCATCAGCGAGAGCAGAAATGCGGATAGTGCGCGTTTGAACAAGAGCCTTCTCCTTTTCAGAGCGTGTGGCCAGTCTTTCATTAGTCTATTCGGTTTGTGGCAGACTGTAGCCTGCATGTGTCAAAAACTGTACCAGTTCTGCCGCCCCGCGATGATTGCCGATGGCGCGGAACAGGGTGAGCGCTTCAACCAGCAGTGCCGCCGCCTGTTCGGTACGCCCGGTATGGTGATGCACCATGCCTAATGGATGCAGCGCGTAGCCGACCCACACCCGGTTATCCTGTTCGCGGGCGATTCCCAGAGCGCGTTCAAGATGCGCCTGTGCGTCGGCATACTGCGCCAGTTCAGTTTCGGCAGAGCCAAGATTTTGCAGCGCGAAGAACATCCGCTCCGCGCTGCCGATTTTTTCGGCCAGCGCCACCATCTGCACATAGGTCTGCCGCGCATTCTCGAAGTCCTGGGCAGCAGCGAAGTGATAGCCTTTCTGTTCCAACACACGGGCGATCAGCGCATCGTCCCCGGCATCAGCCGCCAGCGCCACCGCTTGATCGAGCAGCGCTTCCGCCTGCCCAAAATCCTGTTGATCGCTGTAAATCTTGCTGATCACGCAGCGCAGAATGACCTCCCGGTCACGCAGACCTTGTCCTTCAGCAATGGTCAGTGCCGCCTGGTAATCGAGCAGGGCAGCGGGCAGGTGATTGGCGTTGTAGTGCGCGTTTCCCCGGCGGCTGAGCAGGTAATGCAGTGTGATCGCTTCGCTTGCGCCTGCCATCCGCGCCGCTTCTACGGCTTTATCCAGCACATTCATCAGCAGGGCATCATGCCCGCGTGCATTCAGGTATGCGCCTTCAATCGTAAGCGCCCGCATGATCGCAATCGTCGCGGCGGAATAACCGCTGGTGAAAGCCGCTTCGCCCGCTTTCAGAATATTGCTGCGTTCAGCGTCCAGCGCGGCGAACGAGTCTTTATGCGCGGCGGCATACGCCTGGCACGCGGCGATCACCTGCGGCAGGATCACCGACGGTGCAGCCCGCGCATAGCTGAAAGCCAGGCTGTGCATGGTGTAGACCGGAACCGCTTCCCCGCTGCGCGCACGCCGAATCAGCCCGCGCCGGATCAGCGTGGTGAGCGCAGATTCAGCGGCATCGAGCGTGCGGTCAGCGGCATGAGCGATCAATTCGGGCGTGACCTGTGGTACGAACAGCCCACCGAACGCGAAGAAAAACTGGCGTGCGTCCGCGTCCAGTGCCTCTACGCTGTCAGTCAGCAGTTGATTCACGCTGGCACGCCCCTGCGCAGCGTAATCTTCAGGCATCGCCAGCGTGTGCGGTGCATTCGCAATCCGGCGTTGCAGTTCTCGTGGAGTCAGGCTGTCCACCTGCAAAGTTTTCCCGGCAATTTCGAGCGTGAACGGATGCCAGCCTAGTGTTTCGCACAGTGCCAGGGCATCTTTGTCGCCCAGGCTGAACGATTCGCCTGCATGGTAATTGAGCAGTTCAACCGCTTGCGCCGGGGAGAGTTCACCGACATCGAGTATTTTGCCGACCGGAAAGCGCTGCCGCGATGTGATCAGCGCGGGCAAGCCGGGCGGAAGCGCGTCGATCACAGTTTTAAGCGCTTTTCCCTCCCAGGGATCGTCCAGCACGATCAATTTCACCTGCTGATCTTTCAGCAGATTCCGCAGCGCCCGCGCTCGTTCATCGCCCTGGGTGCGCGCCAGCGTCACATGCTCATCGAACGGACGCGCTAACGCGATCATCCATTGATCCGCGTCATCACCCGAAGCCCGCAGCCACAGGATCGGGGTTTCGCCCGCTGCTACCCGTCCCGCGACGGTTTCCGCTGCGAGCGATGTTTTGCCCATGCCGCCCAGGCCTTGAAGCAGCACTCGCGCCCCTTTGTTCAATAGCCCGGCGATCTCTATAAGCAGGGTATCGCGCCCGATCAGCGTATCGGGGCGGGAGGGAATATCATCAAGCGTGCGAATCAGAATTGCGCTCTGTTCCTGTGGTACATCGCGGCGGGCGGGGGTGACTTCGACTGCGCCGCGCTGCCGTGACGACAGGACGAAACGCTGATCGGTGCGCGTCTTTTCCCCGTCGGTATATGGCGATTCAGCATGGTCATGCGTTCCTCGTGACGCTGCCGCGTTCAGTTCGTGGGTGGCGGTGATGCTGGCCGCCGCCCGCAGCGCCGTGCTGAAGCTGGTTGCGTCCGGGAAGCGCAGCGATGCGCGTTTGGTCGTCGCCCGGTGGATCACCTCATCCAGTGCAATCGGTATATCGCTGCGCTGCGCGGCGACCGATGGCAGGTTCTCGTACAGGTGTTGCAGCGGCGCGTCCGGGAAGGGGTGGCGGCCTGTAAGCGCTTCATACAGGGTGATGCCCAGCGCGTACAGGTCGGTTTGCGCTGTCACCCTGCCACCGCCGATCTGTTCCGGGGCGGCGTAGGCAGGTGTGCCGGGGACGCTCCCGGTAGACGTGATGTTGACGTTGGACACGGTGACTTTGGCAATGCCGAAGTCGCCCAGGTAAGCGTTGCGGTGTTCATCCAGCAGGATGTTATCCGGCTTGATGTCGCGGTGGATAATCCCGCGCTGGTGGGCAAAACTGAGCGCGTCGCAAATTTGCTCGATCATGCTTACGGCGCTTTCAAGCGACAGCGGGTTGGCCCGAATCATCGCCCGCAGACTGCCGCCGCGCAGCCAGCGCATGACCAGAAACGCCGTGCCGTCGTCTGTGCGCCAGTAGTCGTACAGCGGCACGATATGCAGGTGATCCAACTGGGCGACCAAGCGCGCTTCAGCTTCAAAACGCCGCACAAAATCCGGCTGGTTGGCGTGTTCGGGCAGGATGACCTTGACGGCGACTTCGCGCTTGAGCGCGGTCTGGAAGGCACGGTAAACTGCGCCGAAGCCCCCTGCGCCGATCTGTTCGTGCAGTTCATAACCACGAATCACCTGACCGCTGAAATCGTGCATCGCAACTGCCGCCGTGTCGAACCAAGCGTGGGAGAAAGGGTGATGGATGAAAGTGAGAGAAAAACGACTGTATACTTGTAGTATAGGAGGCGGTGCGTGGAAATGCAATCAAGCGACGAGACATATGTACGGTCGTGATGACCATGCTGGCAGGGTGGTACACGTATGAACACCGAAACCGCCGATGTCGTGATCGTCGGAGCAGGGGCGGCGGGTTTGATGGCTGGAATCTTTGCAGGACGCACCAACCCGCGCAGGCGTATCATGCTGTTGGATGGCGCGAAGAAGATCGGCGCGAAAATCCTGGTCGCAGGCGGCGGACGCTGCAATGTGACGCATGATCATGTCGATGAAACCGCGTATGCGGGCGCATCCCGCAACGCGATCAGGAAAGTGCTGCGGCGCTTTGATGTCCCGGAAACCACCGCGTTTTTTCAGGAGATTGGGGTCAGGCTAAAGCGTGAGGATACCGGGAAGCTGTTCCCGACAACGGATGATGCACATACCGTCCTGGAAGCCTTGATTGCGGCGGCACAGGCGGTTCATACGCAGATTTGCACCCCTTACCGCGTCGAAGCGGTAGTACCCCTGAATGGCGGCTTTCGGGTGTCTGGCGTATGGGGCGCGCTGGAATGCGGCGCGGTCATCCTGGCGACAGGCGGCAAAAGCCTGCCGAAGTCCGGTTCGGATGGCGGCGGCTACGCGCTGGCGCGGGCGTTAGGTCATTCCGTGACGCAGCGTGTGTTTCCGGCGCTGGTGCCGCTCACGCTTCCGCGTGACCATTTCCTGACGGGGCTGAGCGGGATCGCGGTTCCGGCTGCGCTGGAAGTGCGCGCCGGGACGGGCAAAAAGATCGCCGCGTTCACCAACGCGCTGCTGTGTACGCATTTCGGCCTATCCGGGCCTGCCGCGCTCGACATCAGCCGCTATTTCACCGCTGCCCGCCTGGATGACCCGGCGGCACACTTGATCGTGAACTGGCTGCCGCACACGACGACTGAAGCGTTTGATCACGATCTGCAAACGCTCGGCAGCACCAGTCTAATGCGCTTTCTGTCGGAATGGCTGCCGGAACGATTAGCCCGTGCGCTGGCTGATTCGGTGCATGTCAACGCCAGCCGCGCCGGGGAATCGCTGCGGCGTGAAGAACGACGAGCGCTTGCATCATGCCTGACGGCGATGCCGCTGCCCATCACCGGGGATCGTGGATTCACGTATGCTGAAGTCACGGCGGGCGGTGTCCCGCTGAGCGAGATACGCCTGGACACGATGGAATCGCGCAAAACTGCCGGGCTGTATTTCTGCGGTGAGCTGTGCGATGTGGACGGGCGCATTGGTGGGTACAATTTTCAATGGGCGTGGTCAAGCGGCTATGTCGCGGGGGTATCCGTGCGTTAGCCGCCTGCCGACCTTGACAGCCAAAGATTGGAGCGATTTTTGATGATCGATTTGCGCCAGCTTCCCTTGTTTTCTACCTTTTCCGATGACGAACTGGCGTGCTTCACCACGCCAGGCTATGACTATCATGTCGAAGCCGGGGCAATTTTGTGTGAGGAAGGCGATCCCCCACGCGGCCTGTTCGTGGTGCTGGATGGTGAACTGGAGATCGTCAAGCAAATTGGTGGGGAAGAACGACTGCTGGCGGTCATGGATCGCGGATCGTTCATCGGGGAAATTTCGCTCCTGACCGGAATGCCGCACACCGCGACCGCCCGTGCGCTGACCCCGGCGCATCTGCTGCGGTTTGATCCGGCACAGTTTGAAGGTGTGCGCGAATCGCCCGTTGTCGACCTGCTGCTGCGGACGATGGCCGAACGCCTGAAACAAACCGAACAATCGGTACAGACACACCAGAAGCTATCCGCACTGGGCAAGCTGGCAGCGGGCATGGCGCACGAGATCAACAACCCGGCGGCGGCCAGTCAGCGCGCTGCCGACCAGCTCCCCGCAGTGCTGGACGCACAGCAGGCCGCATTGATCGCGCTGGCCGGGCTGCATCTCAGCGCTGCTGAACTGGAATTCCTGCAAGCGCTGGAGACGGAAATCGTGCGCCGGGCAGCCCGCCCATCCCGCCGCCTAAGCCCGCTGGAACGCAGCGACCGCGAACAAGCGCTGGCAGCGTGGATGGAAGATCGCTACATCGACAATGCCTGGGAATCGGCGGCGATGCTCATCGAAGCGGATGTGACCGAAGCTGAACTGGACGATCTTGAAGCGCAGCTTTCGGCGGATGCGCTGCCGTATGCGCTGAAATGGCTGGAAACATCCCTCACCGCTGCTGAACTGATCCGCACACTGCAAGCAGGCGGGGCGCGGATCGTCGAACTGGTCAAAGCGGTCAAGGATTATTCTTACATGGATCAAAGCCCGGTGCAGGATGTCAATCTGCACGACGGCATCGAAAATACACTGACGATCCTGGGGCATAAGCTCAAGGGGATTCAGGTGGTGCGGGAATATGACCCCGATGCGCCGATGGTCACCGTGCATGGAAGTGAACTCAACCAGGTGTGGACGAACCTGATCGACAATGCTATTGACGCGCTCAACGGGAAAGGGACAATCGTTGTGCGCACTCGGCATGAAGCTGAACGGGTGATCGTCGAAATCACGGATAACGGCCCTGGCATCTCGCCGGAAATTCAATCGCGCATCTTCGAGCCGTTCTTCACCACCAAAGCGGTGGGCAAAGGGACAGGGATGGGACTGGACATCGTATGGCGCATCATCGTGCATAAGCACAAAGGCACCATCCGCGTGGAATCCGTCCCCGGCGAAACGACGTTCACGATTGCCCTGCCCACCACCCGCAGCGTGAGCGATGCCGCCGCTCATGCCTAACGAACTGCTGGACCGCATCCTGCAAGGCGATTCGGTCGAACTGCTGCGGACACTGCCGCCGTGCAGCATCGACATGATCTTTGCCGACCCACCGTACAACCTGCAATTACAGGGCGATCTGTGGCGGCCCAACCTGACGCGGGTCGCCGCCGTCGATGCGGCGTGGGATCAGTTCGAGGGTTTCAGCGCCTATGACGATTTCACCCGCGCCTGGCTGAAAGCGGCTCATGGGGTACTCAAGGATACGGGGACGATCTGGGTATCGGGAACCTATCACAACATTTTTCGGGTCGGCGCGGTCATGCAAGACCTGGGCTACTGGGTGCTGAATACGATCATCTGGCACAAGCCGAACGCCATGCCGAATTTTCGCGGCACGCGGCTGAAGAACGATGTCGAGTTCGTCATCTGGGCGAAAAAATCACCCGGCAGTACGTATACGTTTCAACATCACACCATGAAGCAGTACAACCAGGGCAAACAGTTAGGGTCGGTATGGTCAATTCCGGTGTGCAGCGGCGCGGAACGGCTGCGCGATGCAGCGGGAAAAAAGCTGCACCCTACCCAAAAACCCGAAGCGCTGATCGAACGCATCCTGACGGCCAGCACACGCCCCGGCGACGTGGTGCTTGACCCGTTCCTTGGCTCTGGCACGACAGCGGCTGTCGCCCGGCGGCTGCACCGCCGCTGGATTGGCATCGAGCGTGAAGCGGTCTACATCGAAGCGGCGCAGCGGCGAATCGACAGCATAATTCCGCTGGCAGAAAGCGACCCACAGTTGACGAACGACTTGCCAAAACCAGGACGAATCGCGTTCAGCACCCTTGTCGAACGCGGCCTGCTGCATACCGGGCAAGTCCTCCGGTTGGATCAGCCGCGCCTCCTGGCCTTTGTGCGCAATGATGGGCAGTTGCAAACCGAAGCCGGGCTGAACGGGTCGATTCACAAGCTGGCGGCGGCGCTCAAGCAGGTGCCATCGTGCAATGGCTGGAAGCACTGGCAGTATGAACACGCACCCGGTCAATGGGAACCGCTTGATGTGCTGCGTCGTCGTTATCGCGAGCAAGCGACCGAAGGGTAAGCGTGGGGTGCTGCGCACGCCCAAACGCCCGATTGTGTGCTAAGATGAGAAACCTGTAACGTAACACCTGTTTTTTGCGTTCGAGATTGAACCATGACCGACCGTAACGATCAAAATACAAAGCGTCAGTATCGGCGCTACGAAACCATGCGCGACCCGGCGCAGAATACCCAGACCGCGCCGTATGCCCAATCCAACCGGGGCGCAGGGCGCACGGCCAGCCAGCCAGCGGTTGACCCACGCACGCAAACGCAGACCAACCGCGATGTCCCGCTGAGCGGGATGACTGAACGCACCGCGTCGATGCCGAATCCATCGACAGCGGCACAGCCGACGGTGAAAAATCCGCCTGGTTATGGCATGACCCGCCCGAATTTGCCGCCGGGGAACGGCAGCACCGGACGCTTTCCAGCGAACGGCCAGCCGACGCAGCCTAACCCGCGTATGAGCGCGGCAGGTTACAATCCACAGGGGTATTCCACGCGCATTGAAGCGCCGATCCCGTACCCTGTTCCCCGGCCTGCCGCGCCCATCAAGCGACGCACGCCGATGTACTGGATCGCTGCGCTGATCGTCGGTGTGCTGTCGGCGGGCAGCATCCTGGCCGTGCTAACGCTGGTGATTGTGCTGGCGGTTTCGCGTGACCGCATCCCGAACGGGGTGAGCGTCGCCGGGTTCGAGATCGGCGGGCAGACGCTCGATGAAGCGCGTGCCAGCATCGCCCGTCTACCCGAACCGCAGATCACGCTGGTGGATGGCGTGCGCTCGTTTCAGGTGCGGCTGAGCGACCTGGGCGGAACAGTCGATACCGATGCCACTCTGCAAGCCGCGCAAACCGCCGCGCCGAACACCTGGGTTCCGCCGCAAATTCGTATTGATCTGGCACAAGCCCAGTTCGGGTTGGTGGCGCTGAGCGATGTGATCAACATCGATGCTGTGCCGGGCAACCCACCGCAGATTGGGCGGTCGCTCGAAATTCCGGTGATGCTGGATCGGCTGCGCAGCGATGCGACGGGCGAACTGGCCGACGGCATATTCGAGCTGAACATGATCGAAGTCGAACCGCCGCCGCTGCTCACCGGGGCGAACGCCAGCCCCGAAGCCCGTACCACGATCACGGTCGAGCCGGGGCAGGAACTCGCCTTGATCGCCCGTGAGTTCGGGGTAACGCTCGACGACATTATGCAGTTCAACGATATCAACGATCCAGACCTGATTTTCGTCGGGCAGCAGTTGGTGATCCCGGCAGCGGGACCGTACACGCCCGCCGAAGTCCCCGCGCCGCCGACCAACAGCGGCAAGGCGATTGTGGTGTCCACGACCGACCAGCGGATTTATGCTTATGAAAATGGCCAGCTCGTGCGGTCTCACCTGACCAGCACCGGGTTGCCCGCTACGCCGACCGTACTGGGCGATTACCGTGTATACGTGAAATACCGCGCCACCGATATGTCCGGGCCGGGCTACTACCTGCCCGATGTACCGTATACCATGTATTTCTACCAGGGCTATGGCATTCACGGCACGTACTGGCACAACAGCTTTGGCCGCCCGATGAGTCATGGGTGCGTCAACCTGCCTACCGAAGAAGCGCAGTGGTTCTTCAACTGGGCAGAGGTAGGTACGCCTGTGCGCGTGGTGTAAGCCGCACCTCAGTCGATCATCCCAAAGCGGCGCAGCAGGTCGCGCAAACGCGAGATGCCGTGCCACTGGCTGTTGAACACGCCGTAGCCTGTTACATGGTCGGCGCAGTGTTCGCGCAGCACATCGCCCGCCCCAGCCGGATCGATGAATTGCAGGCTGATCACGGGCGAAAACGATGTGAACTGGCGCGATTCGACGCTCAGATTCGCCAGCACCGTCGGGTAGCGCACGGTGACGAGTTCGGCACGCGGGTAAAGGCTGACTCCACAGGGTTCCCCGAAGTACGTCGTCACCCAGCCGAAAGCAATTCCCGGCGGCAGGAACGCGAACATACGCCCCACCTTCACCCCATCCGCAGAGCGGTACAGCGAGATCGTCCCCGATGGCGGCAGGGTGAAGGTGGCATCGTCACCGCCATCTGCTACCGCTGTCCAAACCGTTTCACCCGGCAGGATCGTCAGCAGGCACGGCGCGCTGCACTGCGAAAACCCGGCACGGGCAACTGTATCGGGCGGCATCGCAGCGCGCGCACCGCCCATCACGATCAGCGCCCCGGCGAACAGGCTGCTTTGCCCGATCAGGGCGATCAGCAGCAGGGGCAGCCCATGAATGCGCACGTTCAGCCCTCGAAAGCGGTCAGTGCGTGCGACATTGTCCTGATCGCCGGGTACGCCTGCTGGAAGACCTGGTACAACTGTTCATACTGGGCGCTGTTTTCGGCATCCGGGGTGCTGGTTTCCACACGGCGCACCATCGCCGCGCACGCGGTCGGTACGTCGGCGTATGCACCGGCTCCTACCGCCGCCAGAATAGCCGCTCCGAAGGCCGCTCCTTCCGTCGTGTTGATCGTGTACAGCGGGATACCCATAATATCGGTCAAGACCTGCCGCCATACCCCGCTGTTGGCCGCGCCCCCGCTCACGACGGCTTCGACTGGGTTCAGGCCGACGGCGCGCAGCAGTTCAAGCTGGTCGCGCATTCCAAAAGCGACTCCCTCCATGACCGCACGGATCATGTGCGGTAATCCGTGCCGCAGCGTCAGCCCAATGAACGCCGCCCGCGCCATCGGGTCGGGGTGGGGATGGCGTTCGCCCGTCAGGTACGGCGCGAACAGCAGGCCATTCGACCCCGCGGGGACGGCTTCGGCACAGCGGTTGAGTTCATCGTAGCTCATCCCCGCTGCAAGTTCGTCATGCAGCCAGCGTAAGCCGCCCGCCGCGCTCAACATCACGCCCATATGGAACCACGTCCCCGGAATCGGACCGCAGAACGTGTGCAGCCGACCGTTCGGCTCTGGCGCGTAGTGGTCGCTGATCGCGTAGGCTACCCCGGATGTACCGACGGACAAACTCGTCATATGCTTTTGCACAATGCCGTTTCCTACGCCAGCGGCAGGTTGATCGCCCGCGCCCCCGACGATGGGGGTTCCGGCTTTCAACCCGGTCAGCGCGGCGGCAGACTCGCTGACATGAGCGCAGACCTCCTGCGATTCGCACAGTTCCGGCAGCCAATCGCGCGATGCGCCGACGACTTCGATCATCTCGTCCGACCAGGTGCGCCCGCCAATGTCCATCAGCGCGAAACCGGAACCATCCGCAACATCGCATACGAAAGCGCCGCTCAACTGGTAGCGAATGTAATCCTTTGGCAGCAGCACATGGCGAATGCGTGCGTAATTTTCCGGCTCATGCTCATGCATCCACAACATTTTTGGCGCGGTAAACCCGGCCACGACAATACTGCCGATCAACTGATACAAGCGCTGTGCGCCGATTCGTGCAGTAATTGCGTCGCACTGCGGGCCGCTGCGCCCATCGTTCCACAGGATCGCAGGTCGAATCGGCTGGCCGTGTGCGTCGAGCGTGGTCAGCCCGTGCATTTGCCCGGTCAAGCCAATGGCGGCGATCTGGTCGGCGGAAATGTCCTGAGCGGCGAGTTCTGCGGTCACATCGCGCAGCGCGTTCTGAGTGGCCTTCCACCACGTTTCGGGGTCTTGTTCCGACCACAGCGGGCGCGGGGTAGAGAGATCGTGTCCATAGCTGCGGGTGCTAATCACGCGGCCTTGTGCGTCAATCGCCAGCGCTTTTGAGGCGGTGGTGCTGACATCGATGCCGATATAAATGTTCGTCATGGGCGGTTCCTCATCATAAAAAGCACGGTTTCCGAAAAATTTTGGTGGATTATAGCGCGCATTCCGCACAGAACGCGCCATCGAGCGATGGCGCAAGGAGCAGTCTTAATGCCAAAACTGCCGGGTCTGTGCTGACAATAGTGTGAGCAACTGATAGGCCGTCATGCAGATTTCGCGCCTGCTTTTATTAAGGCGGTGTCATGCGGCGTTTGTAGAATCGTGATCACGGTAGTATAGTTCATTATGATGCGCGCTCGAAGCACTCACGATCAGTAGGTGTCCCATGCGGATTTTCATCAGCTACAGCCGGGTAGATCGCAATCTGTGTGTTGACCTGGCTTCACGCCTGCGGCGCGTGTATGGGTATGAAAGCACGTGGTTCGATGAGACCCTGCACGCCGGTGAAGTGTGGTGGCAGGAAATTCTCGACCAGGTGCGGCGCTGCGACATCTTCCTGATCATGATGACGCGGGAGACGTTTGAATCCGAATACTGCCAGGCGGAAC
Organism: bacterium; assembly: GCA_033764035.1. Taxonomy (GTDB): domain Bacteria; phylum Chloroflexota; class Anaerolineae; order Aggregatilineales; family Phototrophicaceae; genus Flexifilum. The sequence continues at coordinate 46,821 of JANRJJ010000006.1, read as the reverse complement.
TCAAGGAAGCGCGCCGCCTGAACAAAGCACTGCTCCCCGTGCTGGTGCGCGCCCGCACCGAAATTCCCGATCATCTGAAACATATTCAGTATGTCGATATGGGGCAGGGCATTAATGCCGACAACATCGCGGAACTTTACGCCGCCATCGAACAGATCCAAAAACGTCTGAAACCCCAGGCCGCCGATCCGCTCTCGCCAGACCCCACGCCGAAACCCGCCGTCGCTGCCGTTGGCCGTACGGAAGAACTGAAGCGGGTGAAAACCATATCGCGCGGCGCGTTCATCTTCGGCGCGGTCGGGTTTGTGGCCTTCGCCGCCATGTTGATCCTGCTGGTAGGGGCGATGAATGCGCAAGGGAGCGGCGGCGGCGTATCCGCCAACCTGCAAACGCAGCTTGCGGCGGCAAACTTTACCGATGTTGCCGCCGTCGTCACCAACTTGGCGGCGGCGACCGAGACCCCAACGGAAACCGCAACCGCCACCCCGACCCTGACCGACAGCCCCGTACCGACGGCAACTGCTACCTCAACGTTCACGGATACCCCCACCGCGACCGTGACCACGACCCCAAGCATCACGCCATCGCCAGACTTGACCCAGGCATTGGCAACCTTCGATGCTCAGTTGACCGGGACGTTCGTTGCGGCGCTCACCGGGACGGCGGCGTTATGGACAGCCACGCCCACGCTCGATTTCACGCAGACCATTCAGGCGGTCGTCGCACAGCGTACTGCGCAAAACCAGACGCAGATTGCGGCGAATGCCACCGCCACCGCGACTTTATGGACGGCTACCCCGACGGCGACGTTCACGGCCAGCCCGACCGCCACCGCCACGCCGACCGCAACCCTGGCTCCCAGGCAGGCCGCCGAGCAGTTGGCGCTGCAAGGCGTTGACCGCAACGGTGAATGGACACCTTATGTCGATATTGTCGGCGGCAGCCTGATGGCGTTGGTGCCGCGCGGCTGTTTCATGATGGGCAGCCAGAGTGGCGCTGCCGATGAAGCGCCCGTTCATGAACAGTGTATTGAAGAAGCCTTCTGGATCGATGTCACCGAAGCCACAAATGCCCAGTTCAGCTATCCCGGAACGTTTCCAGGACGCAGCCGCCCGCGTGAACTGCTGCTGTGGGAAGAAGCCCGCGATCACTGCATCGACCGTGATGCGGCGCTGCCCACCGAAGCGCAGTGGGAATTTGCGGCGCGGGGGCCAAGCGGGTGGGAATACCCCTGGGGTAATGAACTGATCCCCGATAACGCACTGTACGCGGGCAATGCCAATGTCGCTGGAACGCAGGATGTCGGACTGCGGTCGGCAGGCGTTTCGTGGGTGGGCGCGCTGGATATGGCAGGCAACGTTGCGGAATGGGTATCGTCACGCTACAGCGCTTATCCGTATGTGGCAGATGATGGACGTGAAACCGCGTTCGGCGGCGAACGCATCGCACGCGGGGGTTCATGGCGCACGGAAGGAATCGATATTCGTGCGACGGCACGCCGGCCATACACCGCCAATACGACCCGTAACGATGTTGGGTTTCGGTGTGTCAAGCCGTTCATCGCCTCTGAAAGTTAGTGTTTCCAGCCATTCATGGGTAGGCTGGAGTCGAATGTCAGCCTGCCCCTTCCTTATGCAGCGGCGTGTAACATGAGACGCTGCTTAACAGCTTTCCCCTCTGGACAAGCATCGTGCATACTGGTAAAAGTTCTCATTTGACAGTGATTTTCGATCCCGGTACACTTTGTTGCAAGTGCAACAGTTTCAGAGACAACAATGTCCAGCGTGCCATCAGACTCAGAGCAGGTGAGCTTGGAAACGCAGCAGTATCGTTTATTTCATGACATTTACGTTTTTCTTGATGCAGGCGATTCGCGGGCGCTGGAGGGGTTCCACCTCACGCCATCACAGTTTTCACTGCTGATGCTGCTGGACCCGTTTGAGGGTCATAACCTGATTCGGCTGGCAGAACGGCTGCTCGTCGCACGCAGCACCATCACCCGGCTGATCGATCAGCTTGAACTATTGGGAATTGTGCATCGCGTCAGCGACCCGAATGACCGCCGGGCGCAGCAGGTACGGCTGACCGAGAAAGGGTCGCTCATCCGCGAACGTGCGCTGATCGCCCATGAACGATCCCTCAACCAGCGTTTTGGAGTCCTCAGCATTCATGAACAGGAAACCCTAGTCCGCCTGCTCAAGCGGCTGCGGGATGGGCTGATCGACGATGTGGACAAAGCGTAGTCCGGGTAAATACATGCCCTTCAAAGGAGGTGATGCAGCGTGTTTTTCGCGTAACGCGGCGATGCTCGTTTGATGTGTAAACTGTTGAGTAGACCGGAGACCCATAATGAAGAAGCGTGCTTTTGTCCTAATGGCGCTGCTGGTGGTGACCAGCCTCGTCCTTTCCGCGCCCGTTGCAGCACAGGATCGCCCCGATTTGCTGATCTGGGCGGATGCGACCCGTACCCCGGCACTTCAACCGATTCTCGAAGCGTTCAGCGCTGAATTTGGCGTGACCGCCGAAGTTCAGGAAATTGCGTTGGGCGATATTCGTGCCAACCTGCCTGTTGCTGGCCCGGCGGGTGAAGGCCCGGACGTGATCGTCGGCGCGCATGACTGGGTGGGCGAACTCGTGCTGAACGGCGCAGTGATCCCGCTTGACCTGGGCGGTATGGAAGATCAGTTCACGGCGGCTTCGCTTCAGCTTTTCACCTACAACGGTGACCTGTACGGGATGCCGTATGCGGCTGAAAATGTCGCCTTCTTCCGCAATACCGACCTGGTTCCTGAAGCCCCGGCGACCTGGGATGAAGTCCGGGCGATTACCGAAGAACTGGTGAGTTCGGGCGCATCGCGCTATGGCTACATGATCCAGACCAATGATGCCTATCACTTCTTCCCGGTGCAGTCGGCGTTCGGCGGCTACATCTTCGGGCAGGATGCCGAAGGCAACTACAACTACAGCGATGTTGGTCTGGACAGCGAAGGTACCCTGGCTGCGGCGGCATGGCTGGAAGGGATGGCCGATGAAGGCTTCATCGTGCCAGCCGTCGATTATGACGTGATGCACACCATGTTTGAAACGGGCGAAGCGGCCATGATCATCACCGGTCCCTGGGCGCTTCCGCGTATTCGTACCAGCGGCGTGCCGTATGCCATCAGCAATATTCCTGCCGCTGCGGTTCCCGGCACCCCGTTCGTGGGCGGCCAGGGCTTCATGATCAGCGCGTACAGCGAAAACACACTACTGGCCGAATCGTTCCTGCTCGACTACATGGCGACGACTGAAGCCATGCAGGCGATGTACGATGCCGACCCGCGTCCGCCGGCGTACATCCCGCTGCTCGAAACGCTCGAAGACCCCGACCTGAGCGCATTCCTGGCCGCTGGGGAAGTCGGTGTGCCGCAGCCAAGCGCGCCGGGCATGTCGTCGGTGTGGGGCGCATGGCAGAACGCACAGCAATTCGTGATCCAGGGTGACCTGGACGGCGCGACCGCGTACAGCGATGCAGCGGCGCAGGTGCGTGAAATCATCGCGGCGGGTGGCGCTGTGACGGTTGAAATGACGGGCGATACCCCGCCGGAAGATGGGCCGCAGGCCGTCTCGATCCCCGGTTCGCTGAATGCCGCTATTGGCTGCCCTGCGGATTGGTCGCCGGAATGCCCAAATGCTCAGCTTGCCTACAATGCCAACAGTGATGTCTGGATGGCGACGTTCGATATTCCAGCGGGCAGCTATGAATACAAGGCCGCTCTGAACGGCACCTGGGACGAGAACTATGGCGGTCGTGGCGACCGTGACGGCGCAAATGTCGTGCTGGAACTGGCCGAAGATTCGACGGTTACGTTCGTGTATGACCAGAAAACCAACTGGGTGGCCGACAGCGTGAACAGCGTGATCGCCAGCATTCCCGGCAGCTTCCAGTCGGAAATTGGCTGCGCGGCAGACTGGACTCCTGAATGCCTGCGTTCGTGGCTGCAAGACGTGGATGGCGACGGCGTGTACGAATTCCGCACCACGGCGATCCCGGCGGGTGACTATGAAGCCAAAGTCGCCCTGAACATGACCTGGGATGAAAACTACGGAGCAGAAGGCGCGCGCGACGGTGCGAACCTGACCTTCAACGTGCCTGCCGATGGTACGGAAGTCGTGTTCACCTACGACAGCGCGACCAACGTTCTGACGATCAGCGCTGGCAGCTAACGCGATGAGCGCGGCTGCCGCCAATGTGAGAGGCTCGCAAGAGAAAGGCTCCCGCGAGCCTCTCACTTCCAATCTTCCAAACCTGATCCTGCGTCTGCTCATCCTTGCGGTAGCAGATGCCAGTGCCGTGTGGTTGGCGGTATCGGTCATTGGAGACGGGAATACATTTCTTGGCGTGATGATCCTGCTCACGGCGCTGATGCTGACTGTCGTGGTGCTGATCCCCAATTTGTATCCGTTTCGCTGGATGTCACCCGCACTGGCTTTGATGATCCTGCTGGTACTGTATCCGTTCGGCTACACGGTGTACATTGCCTTCACCAATTTCAGCGATGGACACCGGTATACGCAGCAGGAAGCGCTCGCGCTGCTTTCGCGGGAGCAGTATCTTCCCGAAGGGGAAGCGAGCTACGCCTGGGAAATCTTCCGCGATGCCGACGGCGCTTACGCGCTGTGGCTGACGGGCGCTGATGGCACCGCGTTTTTCGCCGACCGTGCCGGAACCTTCGAGGCTGTCACCCCGAACGAGAGCGGCGACGCGCCGTTCAACAATGATGGCACCCCCGCCAGTTACAACGGCTATACCCTGCTGACGGGCGGCGAACGCTTCCAGGCATTGGCCGATGTGCAGGGGTTGCAATTCGGTGACCCGGAAAACCCGGTCGGGATTGCATCGCGCAACGCCGCCGGGACGTTCCGTCAGCGTTGGGTGTTCGATGATGAACGCGACATCCTGACCGACACGCAGAACAACCTGCCCTACCGTGTGGACAACCAGACGGGCGATTTTGTCGCTCCGAACGGGCAGACCGCACCGTTAGGCTTCTGGGTTCCGGTGGGGTTGGATAACTTCGGGCGCATTTTCTCGAATGCACTGATCAGCGGGCCGCTGGTGCGCGTGTTCCTGTGGACGATTGCTTTTGCGTTTTTCTCGGTCGTCACATCGTTCGCGGCGGGGCTGGCCATGGCGCTGGTGCTGAACAAGTCGTTCCTGGGCGTGCGCGTCGTGCGGTCGCTGCTCATCATCCCGTATGCAATTCCGGGCATGATCAGCATTCTGATCTGGCGTGGGATGCTGAACCCGAACGTCGGCGTGATTGCCACCAACATGGATCGGCTGTTTGGTTGGGCCCCGCCGATCTTCACCGATCCGGGTTGGGCGAAATTTGGCGTACTGCTGGTCAACCTCTGGCTTACTTATCCCTACTTCATGCTGATTTGCAGCGGCGCGCTGCAATCGATTCCCAGCAGCATTTATGAAGCGGCGGAAGTGGACGGAGCGACCACCCGCGATAAATTCTGGAACCTGACGCTGCCGCTGCTGCTGGTGAGTGTCGGTCCTTTATTGATCGCGTCCTTTACGTACAACTTCAACAACTTCTTATTGATTGAAGCCCTGGTCGGCGGCGGCCCGCCCATCGTCGGCACATCGTCGCCGCCTGTGGGTCATACGGATAACCTGATCAGCTATACGTTCCGGTTCGCATTCGGGGCGGGGGGAACACGCGATTACGGCTTCGCATCCGCGATTGCGATCATCATTTTCTTCCTGGTCGGCGCGCTCACGCTGGTGCAGTTCCGCATCACGCGGCGCTTAGAGGAGATCGGTGAAAATGTCTAGCTCAACGACGACGACCGCGCTCAAAGGCGCGCAGACGACCGCCACAGCCAAACCGAAAACGGCAGGCGGCATCAACATCGTGCGCTGGATCATCATCGCCATTGCGCTGATCTTCGCGCTGTTCCCTGTGATCTGGATCGCGTCGGCAGCGTTCAACCCGGCGGGGTCGATGGTCAGCCAGACCTTGATCCCGCAGAATGTCGATTCGGTCGATGAACTGCTGGTCAACTTCAACCGTCTGTTCAGCGACCCCCAGGTGCCGTTCTGGCGCTGGCTGTTCAACTCTATCGTCGTCGCCGGGACATCGACCACGCTGATCGTGCTGATCACCGCGCTGAGCGCCTATGCTTTCTCGCGGTTCCGGTTCAGCGGGCGGCGCAGCCTGCTGCTGTCGATCCTGGTCATTCAGGTTTTTCCGAACATCCTGGCGATGGTCGCTATCTACCTGATGCTGATCCAGATCGGGCGGTATGTGCCGCTGTTTGCGCTCAATTCGCACGGCGCGCTGATTTTGGTGTACGTCGGCGGCGGTATGAGCGTGAATATCTGGCTGATGAAAGGCTTCTTCGACTCGATTCCGCGTGACATCGATGAATCTGCGATGGTGGATGGCGCAACTTCCTGGCAGACGTTTTGGTATCTGATCTTCCCGCTCGTGCAGCCGATTCTGGCCGTTGTCGCAGTGCTGGCGTTTGTCGGAACACTGAACGAATTTCTGCTGGCGCGCATCATCCTCAGCGACCGTGAAAACTGGACGCTGATGGTGGGGCTGTACAACTTCGTGCAGGCCGAATTCACCGACGATTGGGGCGTGTTCGCAGCGGGCGCGCTGGTCGCGGCAACGCCGATTGTACTGCTGTACCTCAGTTTGCAGCGCTACATCGTCGGCGGGCTGACGGTGGGCGCAGTCAAGGGATAATACCTCCATGGATCACATCTTCGGTACCTTCGCTACCGATTCGCTGAAGGTCACGCATCATCGGCTCAGCCATCGCGGGGTGCAGCATGGCGGCATCATTGATCCGCTCGATCCACAGCCGGGGCAGGCCGTGTGCGTGCGCGTGCGCGTCGGTGCGGAAACCGGGATCGATCAGGGGGCGGTCTATTTCACGACGGATGGATCGCTGCCATCCGGCAATCGCGGCAGGGCGCATCATGGAGACGTGGTGCGCCTGGAGCGAATTGGCCAGGAATGGGATTCGCTGCTGTGGTCGTATATCGCCATCTGGGAGGGCATGATCCCGCCGCAGTCCGACGATACCACCGTGCGCTACATCGTCAGCGGATGGGCGGAAGGGGAGCCGGAAGTATTTGCCGATTATCCCGACGTGCAGCGCGGAATCGAACAGGCGGCAGCGGCACATTTTGCCGGGCGCAGCCTGGACGAGGTGCCGCCGTATGGCGATCCGCTGGCGGCGAAGGTGTTCAGCTACCGCGTCGATTCAATTCGTACTCCGGATTGGGCGCGTGACAGCGTGATTTACCACGTGTTCGTGGATCGCTTTCACCCCGGCAAGGGGAAAGAATGGCTGCAAACTGCTGACCTGAACGGGTTTGTCGGCGGGACGTTGTGGGGCGTGCGCGATCAACTGGATTACATCGCTGACCTGGGCGCGACGGCGCTATGGCTTAGCCCAACCTGGGTAGCGCCGTCGCATCATGGGTACGATGTGGCCGATTATCAGCAGACCGCTCCCCGGTATGGTGGCGATGAAGCGCTGCGGGCAGTGATCAGGGCGGCGCATGAGCGCGGCCTGCGCGTGATCCTTGACCTGGTGTGCAACCATATCTCGAACGAAAACCCGGTCTTTCTGGAAGCCCAGGCCAACGCCGACAGCCCAAAACGCGGGTGGTTCACGTTCGATGACAGCGACGTGGGCTACCGCAGCTTCTTCGGCGTGAAATCGATGCCGCAGGTCAATCTCGATCATCCGGGCGCACGGACCTGGATGATCGACACCGCCCGCTATTGGATGCATGAATTCGATGTGGACGGCTATCGGCTCGATTATGCCAACGGTCCATCGCTCGATTTCTGGACGGATTTTCGGGCAGCGGTACATGCCGAACGGTCGGATGCGTTCATCTTTGGCGAAGTGGTGGACGCGCCCAGCGCCATTCGCGGCTATGTCGGCCATCTCGATGGTTGCCTGGATTTCTTCACCAGCGAGACGCTGCGCCGTGCCTATGGCTGGAAGTCAATCACGGCAGCGGAGGCGGATCGGCTGCTGAGCCAGCACTTGCGGTATGTGCCGCATGACTTCCTGATGCCCACCTTTCTTGACAATCACGATATGGATCGGTTTCTGCTGGTCAGCGGCGGCGATAAAGATGCGCTGCGCCGTGCCGCCGCCGCACAGATGCGCCTGCCTGCCCCGCCCGTAATCTACTACGGAACGGAAGTCGGCCTCAGCCAGCGCCAGAGCGTGAAAGGCGTGGGACTGCACCTGAGCCGCGAACCGATGTTGTGGGGCGATGCCCAGGATCGGGAACTGCTGGCCGATTACCAACGGCTGATCCGCGCCCGCCGTTCCGGCTGAGCGCCATCACTGGCAAGCCACGCAGAAGGTTCTACAATTAGCCATCATTGACCCGTACACCTGCGCACGGAGCGATGATGAGCTTCCAAGTCACAGACATACTAGGCGACCGGCTGACGATTCACAGTGCCGGTCGCCATTTACTGACCTACGTCTACCAGCCGAAAACCGCCGCGCTCGAATCGCCCCGTCCGTATTTTCACCCGCTCACCACGCTGGCGGGCGATACGGTGACGATCTTCCGCCCACATGATCACCGCTGGCATTACGGCTTATCGTTCGTGCTGCCGCATGTGAACGGCGAAAACTTCTGGGGTGGGGTGACATATGTGCATGGCGAAGGGTATATTCAGCTCGACAACAACGGGCGGCAGGAACACGCCGGATGGATCGACCCGCCCCAGGCCTGGGACGACTTCATCACGATTGCCCAGCGCGTGATGTGGTACACCCACGACGATGAAAAATGGCTGCGCGAACAGCGCTTGATCGTTTTGAACGATGCGCTGATGAGCGATGATTATTGGGGGATGGCGCTCAGCTTTCATCTTCAGAATGTCAGCAAAACGCCGCTGGAAATTGGCTCACCGACCACCCAGGGCAGGCCGAAAGCAGGATATGGCGGGCTGTTCTGGCGCGGCGTGCGCGACTTCACAGGCGGTTCGATCCTGCTGGACGGCGAACGTGCCGCATCCGGCGATCAGGATCATCTGATGGGCGAACGGGCATCCTGGCTGGCCTTCGTCGGCAGCCACGATCAGACAGACCGCGCATCGACCGTGATCCTGGTCGATTCTGTCGAAAATCCGCGCCACCCGACGCAGTGGTTCAGCCGTGCAACGCCGTATGCGTGTGCATCTGCCAGCTTTCAGTTCGATACCCCGTACCTGCTGGAACCAGACCAGACATTGAGCCTGTCGTATCATGTGTTCATCGCCAGCGGCGCATGGTCAGCGGCGCGCATTCAGGAACTGGTCGATACACTCTAAATAGGCCGCCGGTTGTTCGAGATGCACATTATGACCTGCATCCGGCACAATCTCGATGCGAGCGTTCAGCATGTGTGCGGCCATGCGGCGCATTCCTTCACAGTAGGCCGCGTCGAGTTCCCCGGCGATTAGCAGGGCAGGCATGGTGATCGCTCCCAACCGTTCGCCCAGATATGGCTGTTGTCCCACGCTCATGCCGCGCAGGCTGTTCGCCAGGCCGTCCGCTGTGTGCGCCATACGTTCGGCGCGCACGCGGTCACGTATCGCTTCTGGGAGCCGCCGTTGAGAGGCGAACAGCGGCAGCGTTTCCCAATCGCGGGCGATGAACGTTTCCAGCCCTTCCTGTTCGATCACGGCGGCTCGGTCTGCATCGGCCTGGGCGCGCCGTTCGGCTTCAATGCGGTTTCCCAACCCGGCGCTGGTCGATTCCAGGACGAGCGAACGCAGCCGTTCCGGGTATTCGAGCGCAACGTATAAGGCCAAACGTCCGCCCATCGAATAGCCGAGCAGGTCAACAGGCGGCAGTGCCAGCAGTTCGAACAGCATCACCAGGTCATGTGCCGCCTGCTCGATGCGGTAGCGCTGTGGGATGGGCGGTGCGTCGGTGCTGCCATGCCCCAGCGCGTCGAGCGCGATCACCCGTCGAGAACGTGCAAGCTGCGTGTGCAATGCTCCCCACCCGGCGGCGCTGCCCATGAACCCGTGCAGCAGCACCAGCGGGTCACCGCTTCCCGTCTCGATCAGGTGATAGGTGACCCCGTTGATCCCGATACGCTGATCGATCATTCCCCCGGCCTTGAATACTGATACACGAACGTGAGGAACTGCATACTGGCGATGGAGGTCAGGCTGAGCAGCGCGATCATGTAAAACGCCGAATTGCCGAAAACCAGCATGTTCAGTGCCAGCAGGAACCCCATCACCAGCAGGGTGATTTCCAGCCCCAGCCCCAGCCGCGTCAGCCCTTCAAGCTGACTGAGACGGCGAAAGCGGGTGAAGTTGAACGATGACCAGGCGATCAGGAAGATCAGCAGCATCAGGCTGGAGATGCGCCATACACCGACCACCCCGAACACGGACAACAGGGCTTCCAGGGGAAACGGAAACAGCGCAAAATAGGTCGTCGCCAGCCCAATTTCCAGGATCATGTTGCGCCCGGTGATCTCGGTCGGCAGCAGCGGGCGGTCACGCCGCCGGAAAGATGTGATCAGGGCTGAAAAACCTGCCAGCGCGACCCCGACCTGAGCAGTGGTGAGCAGAAACGATTCGATATTCATCATGAGCGCAGCTCCTTTATGCCGCTGTGTTGTGAAAAAATGAGCAAATCCTCAGTAGTCGTTCAGACCATGGCTAACCTGTGATACTCTTTAGTAGACTGACCAGTCAGTTTAGAGCGAATGCTGATGACCGTCAAACCTGATAAACTGATCCGCGATCCGGAAGGCACACGCGGGCGCATCCTGGATGCCGCGCTGGATGTCTTTGCCGATAAAGGGTATCACGATGCCAGCGTGGATGAAATCGTCGTAGCGTCGGGAACCTCCAAAGGATCCGTGTATTTTCATTTTCCGAACAAGCAAAAATTATTCCTGGCGCTGCTCGATAAGTTCGCTGACCTGCTCGAACGCCGCATCATCGACGCGATAGGCAGCGAAGAAAAAGCCGTGCGCCGGGTGAGTGCCGCACTTGAAGCGTTCATGTCCACGTTCGGCAGGTACCGTCCCTTCGCCAAAATCCTGTTGATTCAGGCGGTTGGCCTGGGCAGCGCCTTTGAAGAAAAACGCCTGCAAGTATACGACCGTTTCGCCGCGCTGGTCAAAACGTATCTCGACCAGGCGATCCGTGAAGGCGATATTCCGGCGCTCGATACCAGCATTGCCGCGTATGCGTGGATGGGCGCGATCAACGAAGTGGTGATCCGGTGGGTCTATACTGGGCAGCCCGACCCAACGCGAATCCTTTCGACGCTGCGCCCGATGCTCCTGCGCAGCGTCGGCTTTGCCGAGGAGGACGTGCTGTGAGCGATGCCGCCAACGGAACGCCGACCGGTGAACAGGGAGTCGTGATCAGCTACACCCGTGCTTTTGCCGATGTGTCGTTCCTGACGTTTCTGGAGGCGATGCCGATTGCCCCGCGCATTTACTGGGAAAGCGGCCAGGTCGAAATCGAGTTTGCGGGGGGTGGCGCGGCAGTCGAGCTTTACGGGACGGGCGCGGCACGCTTCGACCAGGTGCAGGCGCAGGTCGAACGGCTGTTTGCGAACATCGTGATCGATTCGACCGCGCCGGAGTCCGTACAGCCGCGTTTGTTCGGCGGGTTTGCCTTCCGTGAGGAGGCCGCAGCTTCCACAACGGCGGGTGATGTGTGGGTGGCCTTTCCATCGGCCTATCTCGTCCTGCCGCGCTACCAGATCACGCGGACGCACAGCCAAAGCGGGTTTCAGACCTGGCTGACGATCAACCGCCAGTTGATGCCGCTGGAACACGCCGATTCAGCGCTCGATTCGCTGGAATGGGAGTTTGAATCGGCAGCGCGCCGTGTGATGATGTATGCGCGTGACGGCGGTGCAGAGCGCAAGACCGCTTACATTGAGTCGCTCGATTACCCGTTCAACAGCGCCGCGTGGGACGCGATCATCACCGATGCGACGGCGCGAATGCGCGCGCACGAATTTGAAAAAGTCGTGCTGGCGCGCACCGCAGATTTACGGCTGAGTGCGCCCGCCAATCTGCTGGCGGCGCTCGAACGGATGGGCGCGAAGTACCCGCATACCTATCGCTTTCTGATCGAACCGGGGGCAGGGCGCGCCTTTTTCGGCGCATCGCCCGAACTGCTGGCACATGTGCGCGCTGGCGTGCTGCATACGGCGGCGCTGGCCGGGTCACGGCGGCGCGGGCTGACCGAAGCAGATGACCAGGTGCAGGCGGATGCCCTGATGCACAGCGCCAAAGACCGCGCCGAACATCAGGTCGTGGTCGATTTTCTGCGCGAACGGCTTCAGCCCTTCGTGACCGAACTGGAAGCGGCAGACACCCCGCAGATTTTGAGACTTTCGAACATTCAGCATCTTTATACCCCGGTGCGGGCGGCGCTTCAGCCAGGTGTGAACGCACTGGCATTGGTGCGCGCTCTGCACCCAACGCCCGCGCTGGGCGGCTATCCCCAGGCGGTGAGCATGGAAAAAGTGGCCCAGTATGAACCCGTATCACGCGGGTGGTACGCCGCGCCCATTGGCTGGATCGATGCGCGGGGCGAAGCGATGTTCGCCGTTGCCATCCGTGCGGCGGTGAGCAGTGGGAAACGGGTGCGCATGTATGCGGGCGCGGGCATCGTCGCGGACAGCGACCCGGCGAAAGAGTGGGAAGAAATCGAACTCAAGTTCCGCCCAATGATGGAGGCGTTAGGGGTAGACATGCATGAACGCGCCGAATCGTAATTTGCTGTGGGCGAAAATCATGGTCGATGAACTGGCGCGCAGCGGCCTGAAAGCCGTCAGCCTTGCGCCAGGGTCACGCAATACGCCGTTGGTGATCGCGTTTGCAGAACACCCGGACATTCAGGTGTATTCGCACATTGATGAGCGCAGCGCGGCCTTTTTTGCGTTAGGGCTGGCGCTGGCCGCCGACCAACCCGCCGCGCTGGTCTGTTCCAGCGGCACGGCAACCGCTAATTTCTTCCCGGCGATCATTGAAGCCCACTACGCACGAGTGCCGCTGCTCGTCCTCACGGCGGATCGTCCGCCGGAAGTGCGCGAAAGCGGCGCAAACCAGACGGTCGATCAGGTCAAGCTGTATGGGGATCATGTGCTGTGGTCGGTCGATATGCCGCTGCCGGAGGCGCAGCCCGCCGGGGTGACGATCCGCAGTTTGCGCACGCTGGCCGCGCGGGCGTATGCGCTGGCGGATGGGATGCCGAAAGGGGCGGTACACCTGAATTTCCCGTTTCGTAAGCCGCTGGAACCGATCCCGGTCGAAAGCGATTTGCATGACACACCTGACCCACGCCCGGCGGGTGTGCCATTCACGCGCATCCTGCGCGGGCGCGTGCTGCCGACCGATGCACAGGTGGCCGCGCTGTGCGAAGGACTGCGCCAGGGCAAGCGCGGCGCGATCTTCATCGGGTCGCGCACGGGGGATGAGCGCCTTCCGGAAATGCTGGTCGATGCCGCCGCCGCGCTGCAAATGCCCGTGTTCGCAGATGCGCTTTCCGGCGTGCGGTTCAGCGCGCCGAATCGCTGGGTTATGGGCGGCTATGAAACCTTCCTGAAGGCTGATCCGGCGCTGCAACCGCCCGATGTGGTGATCCAGATCGGCGGTGCGCCCACATCTCAGGCGCTCGACGACTGGCTGAACCGCGAGTCGGTCAAATTCCGTGCCTTGATCAGCGCTGATGGCAGTTGGACAGACCCAAACCACCGAATCGACCTGTTGATCCATGCCGAACCCGCCGAAGTGCTGCATGAAGCGGCGGCATGGCTGGCGGACGAATTCGACGTGCCAGACCCGGCATGGCTGGCGCGGCTGCGGGCAGCAGAACGGGCGGCGTGGTCGAGCATCGACGCGGCGGCAGATGCCCCTTATTTCGATGGACTGGCCGTCGCGGACGTGATCGACCTGCTGCCGGACAATGCCAGCGTATTCATCTCGAACAGTTTGCCCGTGCGCCATCTGGATCAGTTTGCACGCCCGAACGGAAAAAACCTGAAGGTGTACTGTAATCGCGGCGCAAGCGGCATCGACGGGATCATTTCGACGGCGCTGGGCGCGGCAGCGGCGGAACCGGAGCGCCCACTCGTGCTGATTACGGGCGATCTGGCGTTCTACCACGATATGAACGGTCTGCTGGCCATACCGCGCTGCGGCGTGCGGGTGACCATCGTGCTGATCAACAACGATGGCGGCGGCATCTTCTACCGTTTGCCCATTCAACAGTTCGATCCGCCGTTCACACCGCTGTTTCTTACCCCACACGGCCTGAACTTTGAACACGCCGCAAAACTGTACGGACTCGGCTATGCCCGCACACCCGAACGCGCCGCGTTTCGAGCGGCATTTACAGAGGCGCTGAACGCTGAAGACTCCACCATGATCGAAGTCCCGACACAGGTGCAGCAGGATGATGCAAGACGACGGGCGGTCATCGCCCGATGTGCTGAATTGATCAAGACGAACGTTTCTACCCCTAACGAATGAGGAGTTGAACCCATGACCGAACAGACGATCAGCGCGATCCGCACGGCAGCCGATTGGGTGCAGGTGAAAGCGTATGAGGACATCACCTATGACAAAGCGGGCGGCATCGCCCGCATCGCGTTCAACCGCCCGGAAGTGCGGAACGCTTTCCGTCCGGATACGATCAACGAAATGATGGATGCGTTCATGCATGTGTGGGATGACCCGGAAGTGGGTGTGATCCTGCTCACCGGGAACGGCCCGGCAAAAGATGGTAAGTATGCATTCTGTTCCGGCGGCGACCAGAAAATTCGCGGTGATGCGGGCTACGTGGGCAAAGACGGCGTGCATCGGCTGAATGTGCTGCAACTTCAGCGCATCATCCGCACGATCCCGAAGGTGGTGATTGCCCTTGTGCCTGGGTATGCTATTGGTGGCGGGCATGTGCTGCATGTGATCTGCGACCTGAGCATTGCGGCAGATAACGCGGTGTTTGGCCAGACCGGGCCGCGTGTCGGCAGCTTCGACGGCGGGTATGGCTCCAGCTATCTGGCGCGCATCGTCGGGCAGAAGAAAGCGCGTGAAATCTGGTATCTGTGCCGCCAGTATAACGCGGAACAGGCGCTCGACATGGGGCTGGTAAACGCGGTCGTGCCGCTGGAACAGCTCGAAGCGGAAGGTGTGGGGTGGGCGAACGAGATTTTGCAGCACAGCCCGCTGGCGATTCGCCTGCTCAAAGCGTCGATGAACGCCGATGTCGATGGCCAGACTGGGATTCAGCAGTTGGCGGGTGATGCGACGCTGTTGTTTTACATGACCGAAGAAGGCCAGGAAGGGCGGAACGCCTACGTCGAGAAGCGCGAACCGGCATACAACAAATTCCCCTGGCGGCCTTGAGCGCTTGAGCCATTGCGATTAGGACACGTCATGCAGGACTGGATCGCCAGTGCGCCGCCGGAACAGGTCTATTTCTACAAGGAACACAACGACTTCCCAGAGTTCATGCCGCGCACCTTTGAATGGTTCTCCGGCGGCAGCGTGCCGTACTACGCGGGGGCGCTGGCCGCCCTGGGCATCCGGCGCGGGGATCGTGTCGCCGTCCATGAACACTGGGACTTCACGATGGTCAATCTGTTCTGGGCGCTGGCACGCATCGGGGCAGTGTTCGTGCCGCTTAACACCCGTCTGACGGATGCTGAACTGCATGACCAGATCAGGGCGGCGGGCTGTCGTTTCGTACTGGCGGCACGGGAATCGCTGGCGATTCCCGGTCACACGTATCTTTCGCTCGACCCGCACAATCCCCGGTTTCCAACGCTCACCCCGCCGCATCTGCTGCCGCGCACTGCGGGCGACCCGTACCGCACTGCGACGCTCGATTTAAACGCGGTCGCGGCGGTGGTGTTCACCAGCGGCACCAGCGGCACGCCCAAAGCGTCTCAGTTGACGTTCGGCAATTTCGCGGCCAGCGCCGCCGCGTCTGCCGAGCGGTTGGGCGTGCGCCCGGATGATCGTTGGCTGCTGTGTCTGCCGCTGTATCACGTGGGCGGGCTGTCGCTGGTGATCCGCTGTGCCATTCAACGCACCCCGTTCGTGCTGCTCGACTCTGGCTACACGCTCGACAAAATTCGGCAGGTACTCGACACTGAGCCGATCACGCATGTTTCGCTCGTGCCGACACAGCTTTACCGCCTGCTGCAAAGTGGATTTAAACCCTCACCGTACCTGCGGCTGATCCTGTTAGGCGGTGCAGCGGCATCGCCTGAACTGCTGGCACTTGCGGCTGAAGGTGGACTCCCTGTCGCCACCACCTATGGCCTGACCGAAGCCTGTTCCCAGGTGGCAACCCAGATGCCGGATGGGGTGCGCCGCAAACCGGGGAGCGTCGGCAAACCGTTGAGCGGGACGACGGTGCGGGTGACTGATGAACACGGGCAGGATCAGCCGCCAAGCCAGTACGGTGACATCATTGTCAGCGGCCCAACGGTGATGAAAGGCTATATCGGCCAACCTGAAACGGGTGGCAGCTTCCGCACCGGGGATATTGGCTACCTGGACGCTGAAGGCGATTTGTGGCTGGTGCAGCGCCGCAGCGATTTGATCGTGAGCGGCGGTGAGAATGTGTATCCCGCCGAAGTGGAAAAAGTGTTGCGCACCCATCCCGCCGTCGCTGATGTGTGCGTGGTCGGCATTGCCGATGCGGAATGGGGGCAGCGGGTGGCGGCAGCGGTAGTGCTGCATCCCGGCTTGTCGCTGGACGCGGACGCGCTGATCGGCTTCGCACGAACGCAGCTTGGCGGCTATAAAGTCCCGCGCAAGGTGCTGTTTCTCGATGCGCTCCCGGTGACGGGTTCCGGCAAAGTTCAGCGAAGTAGGGTGCGAACACTGCTCGAAAACAGGTGATGTTTGCCCGGTTCAGGCGTGGGGATTTTTGCCATCGAAGGGTACTATTGTGCGATCCACAGGGGTATTGATCAGGGCGAACGGAACGATGGCGAAAATTCGAGAATATCAAGGCGGGGACATCACAGTTCAGTACGATGTGAAGCGGTGTATTCATGCGAAAGCGTGTGTGCATGGCCTGCCCGCCGTGTTCAATTCGGAGGCGCGTCCCTGGGTGCAGCCAGACCACGCGCCCGCTGATGCAGTCGCCAGCGTGATCGAACGCTGCCCGACCGGGGCGCTGCATTACCAGCGAGCAGATAGGCTGACCGAACGGGCTGACGCGGTGAACAGCGTGCTGCTGGCCGTCAACGGGCCGCTGTATATGCGCGGCGATGTCGAGATCGTCTCGCACGATGGCGGCAGCATCGTGCTGCGCGATACGCGGGTGGCGCTCTGCCGCTGCGGGAGTTCGGCCAACAAGCCGTTCTGCGATAATACCCACCTTCAAAACGGCTTCACCGCAGCGGATACGCTGGAAAGTAACGGCCATCTCAACCGTAACGCCTTCGACTCCCCCGTGCTGCGGGTGACACTGCGTACCAACGGTCCGCTGCGTGTGGATGGGACGTTTCAATTGAAGGATCAGGATGGGAACGTGATCGATGCGGGAAACCAGGCGGTCTTGTGCCGCTGTGGGGCTTCGGCGCACAAACCGTTCTGCGATGGTACCCATCAGGCTATCAACTTCACGACTGAACCTGACCCGGCGCTGTAAAGGAGCAGGGGTATGGACAGCGCCGTACCCCTGTTCTTATGGTTACCCGATCACGATTTCGCGGCCATCGCGGGCGGACTGGTAACACGATTCAATGATGACCGTGCGCTTCAGGCCGGATTCGCCGTGATGCGCGGCGTAATCGCCGCCGCGTACCGCGTCGATGAACTGGCGAGCGACGGCCAGATGTCCTTCTCCGCGTGTGACCTTCGGGCGAATCTGCGCGGGTGACCCCGCGGTATCGGTGAAGATCGTCAGGGTATTTTCCCAACCGTAATTCTGCACGTCGATGTGCGCGCCGCCCTGGTTCCCGAAAATCTCCACGCCGTAATCGTCCCAGTGCCGTCCATAAGTCGCCCAGCTCGCTTCCAGCAGCAGCGTGCCGCCGCCTTTCAGGCGGATGAACGCCGTCGCCAGGTCTTCGACATCGAACAAGCTGGAGTTTTTGTACTCATCGCCGCGCCCGCCAATGCCGCGCTTGCCCAGCTCGCTGTATGTCATCCCGCTGACCGAAGCAATCTCCGGTTCGCCCAGCAGGAACAGCGCCATATCCAGCACATGTACGCCCAGGTCGATCAACGGGCCGCCGCCCGCCATTTCCTTGTTGGTGAACCATCCGCCCAACCCCGGAATTCCACTGCGGCGCATCCAGTACGCTTTGGCATAGTAAGGGCTGCCGATCCCGCCCTCGTCAATGTAGCGCTTCAAAAGCTGTACATCGCCGCGCTGCCGGTGGTTGAACGCAATATGCAGCACCCGGTCATGCTGGCGCGCTGCGTTCACCATCGCTTGGGCGTTGGACTGGTCGTGCGCCATCGGTTTCTCGCACAGCACATGCTTGCCGCTTTCCAGGGCGGCAATGGCGGCGGGCGCATGGAGATAGTTCGGCGTGGCAATACTGATTACGTCCAGGTCGTCACGGGCGATCAGATCGCTGAACTCGCTGTAGGCGAACGGGATGTTGTATGCGGATGCAACTTCATCACGGCGGGCGGCGTTCGGGTCAGCGATGCCGATCACTTCTACGCCGGGAAGGGTTTTGTATGCTTTCAGGTGGGTTTCGCCCGCCCACCCCAGCCCGATCACGCCCGCACGCAGCGGAGCCGGGGAAGTTTGAGTTTGCATGTCAATCGCCTGCTTTCATGATTCCGTCAACGTGAGTCAGTCAGTGCGTAATTGTAGCGGCAGAGGTGATGAGTCCAAGCGTGCCATCTTGCAGACCTTTCATGCCGCAGCTTTCAACTTTGGTCTAGACCGTCCGCCCATATCTGCGATAATGCCTGTACGCCGTTCAACCGTTTTCATGGATCGATCATCGCATGACCGACGCTATTCTATACGATACACACATGCACACGCCGCTGTGTAAACACGCATTTGGCGAACCCGAAGCCTACGCGGAACAGGCTGCCCGAAAAGGGTTAAAGGGTATCGTTTTTACCTGTCACAGCCCGATGAATATTCCCTATTCACCGCATTTACGGATGGACATCAGCCAGTTTGACCAGTATGTGAATATGGTCGAACGGGCGCGGTTGGCCTACCTGGGGCAGGTGGATGTGCGGCTGGGGCTGGAGAGCGATTATTTCCCCGGTGCCGAAACCTGGCTGACCGACCTGCACAGCCGCGCCAACTTCGATTACCTGCTCGGTTCGGTGCATCCGCAAATGGCCGAATATCAAGCGCGATTTTACCTCAATCATGATATGCTGGCGTTTCACCGCACGTATTATGAGCATCTGGCGATGGCGGCGGAAACCGGGCTGTTCGATTGCATTTCGCACCCGGATGTGATCAAGTTCGTGCATCCCCGCGATTTTAAGCCTGAGGCGATCATCGACTCGATCCGCGATGCGCTGGATCGCATTGCGGCGGTGGGCGTGGCGATGGAACTGAACACCTCCGGCCTGAACAAAGCCCCTCACGAGATGTACCCGTCCAAAACGATCCTTGCGGAAATGGCTGAGCGGGGTATTCCCGTCGTGATCGGCTCGGATTCGCACGATCCCAAGCGCGTTGGCGCGGATTTCGAGAAAGCGATGAATATGCTCGAAAGCGTGGGCATAAATGAGATTCATTTCTTTCTGGAACGCCAGCGGCATACCATCAGCATTCCGGCAGCGCGTGAAAGCCTGGTACAGCCCGGCAGCGTGCGCCAAATGGTGATGGACTTCGCTCAAAAATTCATCTAAGCCGCGGTAGGCGTAGTGCGGTCTGCAATGGTCACAGGGAGCAGACGGAGCGCGCTATAATCGCGTTCGTTCCGGCTCTCCACGCGAAGGATGCAGACCTGTATGCCCACATTTCACACCGCGCGCTATCCGCTGGCTGCCGACAGCACAGGCCGCGCCTTCAGCACCGTGCGGCATTGGCTGAAGCGTGGCCCACTGACCCAAACGCTCGATAGACTTGAGTCGGTAATCGCGCCGGATGGCGATGCCTTCGACCCATGGGGGCGCGCCTGGATCGCCAATGCGCCGCTCTCGCTGCATCTGAAGAAGCGCATTCATGATCATTTGTCGCCCTTTCAGTGGACTCCCCCGGCAGCACCGCCGAATCATCACGATGAAACGCCCGAAGGCCGCTGGCGCTATGAGCGAGTCGAAGCCGATGGCACGGTCGATTTCAACCGCTTCAACTTCACGCCTGCCCTGATGCACGGCTGGGTATACACCGGGCTTGAAAGCGTCGAACCGCGTTCCCTGGTGGCGCACCTGTATACCGTCAGCCCGGTGCAGCTCTGGCTAAATGGCGAAAATGTGTACACCTATCAGGCCAGTGTGGGCTACGTACACCCGGAAACGCACGAATGTACGCTGAACTTGCGGGCAGGCTGGAACGATCTGTATCTGTATGGCGTGATGGTGGGCTGGCGTGAAGCGCGAATCGCTCTGGGACTCGCGTTCGAGCCGGGGATACATCTCACCGTCTGCACGCCGATTGGCGAAACCCCACCCGAAACCTGGCACGCCGCCGAATCCGGGCTGGATGCAGTTCTGATCAAACAGTTCGCGTTTCCGGTACTGCCAGGCAAACTAACGCTGCACGAAAAAGCCGCCGCGCCATTTTCATTCGTCGCCCGCGTCGAAATGCCGATCCCTGAGACGACTTTGCGCGCACTGGACGGTCTGGAACTCCCCGTCGCTGAAGCGTCATTCACCCTGCACCCTGGCGAAAGCGCCGACTTGCCCATCACCGATGCGCTGCTGGACGCGATGGCGGGTCTGCCGGGCGAAAATCACCTGGATGTGACGATTCGCCCTGCCGATGGTACGCCGCTGACGCTGCACCGGGCGGTTTGGGCGAGCAAACGTCCGTTTCAGGCTATTCCCTACAGCAGTTACGCAGATCGTAAACGTGAAGCGCTCGAACATGTCGCCCGAATGCCGCTCGATGTGCTGGCGGCGATGTGCGCGGTGACGTTGGGGCATCGTCCGCACCTGGACAGCACCGCCATCGCATTGGCGTGCGAATTTATGGAACAGCGCCGCGACTGTGCAGACTTTTTCGCCGTCAGCCTGATCGCCCTTATGCACCAGTTCGGGCATGGTTCCGCACTGCTGCCTGCCGACCGCGAACGTATTGAAAGCGCGTTTCGAGGCTTCAAGTATTGGATTGAAGAACCCGGCATCGACGCGATGTGCTACTTCACCGAAAATCATCAAATCCTGTTTCATGTCACCACGTTTCTGGCCGCGCAGTACTGGCCGGCCTGGACATTTCTGCACAGCGGCTACAGCGCCGCGCATAACAAAGGCCGCGCCGCCCGCGACATTGAAGCATGGATACTGCGCCGTCTGCGTGGGAATTTCAGCGAATGGGACTCGAATGCATATATGGCGCTCGATGCGTTCGCCCTGCTGGTGCTGAACGAATACGGGGACGATCCGCGCCTGAATGCGATGGCCGTTAGCCTGCTGCACAAGCTGTTTTTTCTGATCGCGTGTCAGTCTTTTCGGGGCGCACACGGCAGCACACACGGGCGTTGTTATGTCAGCGGATTGAAGTCATCGCGCTTCGAGAACACCTCCGGGTTGCAGCGCATTGGCTGGGGGATGGGTATTTTCAATGGTGAAACGCGGGCGACCGGGATGCTGGCGCTGGCCAAAAAATATACGCTCCCGGACGTGATCCAGCGGATCGGCGCGCATCTGCCGGAGGTACTGATCACCCATGCGCGCGCATCTGCCGAATATATGCTGCGCCATGATCTGCGTGATGATTCGTGGGATGCCCGGACGATCACCCGGCGCACACGCGATTATATGCTCTCGGCGTGTATCGATCACCGCCCTGGTGATTCAGGCATACAGGAACACCTGTGGCAGGCGACGTTCAGCCCGGAAGCGGTGGTGTTTACCACGTATCCGGGCAACAGCCAGGAACACGGCAACGCCCGCCCGAATTTCTGGGCTGGGTCGGTCGAACTGCCGCGTGTCGCGCTGCATGACCGCACGGTGATCTGTCTGTATGCCCTCAAGCCGGATGTGGGGTTAGGCTTCAGCCATGCGTATTTTCCAACCGCTTTCTTCGATGAATGGCAGATCGATGGCCAATGGGCAGCCGCCCGTCATGGGGATGGCTATATCGCGCTGTGGAGCGATGGTTCCCTTCACCTGGCCGATACAGGGGCGCACGCCGGGCAGGAGCTGCGCAGTTCGAGCGGCGGGAATGCCTGGATCGCTCATGTGGGCAGCAAAGCCGAATCGGGCAGTTTCGGCGCATTCCGCGAAGCCGTTACGCGCACTGTCCCAACGTTCAATACCGATCAGGTGGTGTGTATCACACCATCAGGCGACGCGCTGGCGTTTGCCTGGATGGGCGATCTGGTGGTGAATGGGGCGGCGGTTTCCTGGGAAAACTTTCCGCATTACGACAACCTGTACACGCAAACGCTTATGCACGCCGATACGATGACGATTGCCCATGACGGCCTTTCGATCACGCTCGATCTGCTACATGGCCAGGTGATCGATCCATGATCGATCTGCGGCTGTTGATCCCGTAATCAAGGGCGCATCCAAGATGATGCGCCCTGTAAAAACGGCTACTTCATGCCCGTTGTGGCAATACCCGTCGTGATGTATTTTTGCAGAAACGCGAATACGGCAGTGATGGGCAGCAGCGTCAGCACCGTCATCGCCAGAATCAGGTTCCACTGCGTTTGAAGTTCGCCCTGAAACGAGTTCAGGCCGACTTGCAGCGTGAACAGTTCGTTGCGGCTGAGGACGATCAGCGGCCACAGGAAATCGTTCCAGCGCCACATGATTGAAAAAATGGCCAGTACCGCCAGTGCAGGCCGTGCCAGCGGCAGGATGATCTGCAAATAGATGCGCCATTCACTCGCGCCGTCGATGCGGGCTGAATCGAGCAGTTCATCCGGGATGGTGAGCATATACTGACGCAGCAGAAATACGCCCGTTGGGGTGGCCGCGCCGGGGACGATCACGCCAAGCAGGTTGTTGTTCCAGCCCACTTCGGTAATTACGAGAAAGACCGGGATCAGGATCACCGAGAGCGGCACCATCAGCGTGCTGATCGTGAGCAGAAAGATCGCGTTGCGCCCGCGAAACTGATATTTGCTCAGTGCGAACGCCGCCATACTGTTCACCACCAGCGTGAGTGCCGTCGCCAGCGCGGTCACGATCACCGAATTCCACAGGTAGCGCCAGAACGGGAAGCGGTTCACGCCTTCCGCGTAGTTATCCAGGCTGAAAACCACCTGTTCCACCGGGGTGCGGTCCTCAATGTTTACGCGGATGATGTCGTCCGGGTTAGCCGGGTCGATCATCTGTGCTTCAATGCCGATGCGCCGCGCCTGGGCAAGCTGGCGCACCGTGCCATCTTCCAGAGTGACATTGAACAGGGGCAGCGGCTCGTCGTAACCGTCAACGACGGCGGTTTCCTGACGGTATGGCAAAATCGTCGGTGGGAACTGGACGAGCGCCTGCGGGGTCTTGAACGATGACAGCACCAGCCACAGCACCGGGCCGAACATGACGACGGTTCCAATCGTGAGGTACAGGTAGGTGAGCAAGTCGGTGAATGTGAGGCGGGAACGCCCCTGCGTGCGCGTGAGGAATGAAAGGATTGTACTCATCGGTTGGGTTCCTTATGCGCTGTCGCTCTGGTTGCTGCGCGTCACGCGAAGCTGAATGACGGTGAGCGCGAGCAGTACCGCCGCCATCAAGACCGAAGCCGCCGCCGCCAGGCCATATTCACGGGTCTGGTTGCTGAACCCGGTGTTATAAATGTACTGCACCATGTAGGTGGTGGCCGTGCCTGGGCCACCGTTGGTGAACGGGATCACCTGGTCGAACACCTGCACCGCACGAATCAGCGCCAGCACCAGCACGACGGTCATGGTCGGCATGAGCAGCGGCAGCGTGATGCTGCGAAAGGTATCGAACTGGTTTGCCCCGTCCATCGATGCTGCTTCGTACAATTCCGCCGGGATCGATTGCAGCCCTGCCAGCAGGATCAGCGTAAAAAAGCCCATCTGCGCCCATACGCTGATCAGGATCACCCACAGCCGCGCCCAGTCCGCGTTGAGCAGGAAGGGAACCCGCGTGCCGCCGGAGCTGACGATCAGCGCGTTGATCAGACCGTCCTGCTGAAGCAGCCATTTCCAGATCAGCGCGACCACCACTGGGGAGAGCAGCACCGGGTAAAAGAAAACACTGCGGAAGAACGACCGCAGGATGATTTTTCGGTTGAGCGCCAGCGCAGTGAGCAGCGAGATGCTGACCATCAGCGCCACCTGGACGATGACGAAACCGGTCGAATTGCTGACGGCGCGCCAGTACACATCTTCACGACAGGTATTCGGGTTCAGAAAGTCGGAACATTCAAAAATACGTGCGAAATTATCAAAGCCGACGAACGGGCGGTCAGCGGGAAATAGTTGGGTGCTGCCCGTCAGCGCATACGAAAAGTTCAGGAACATCGGCAGGATGATGAACACCCCGAAGATGATCAGATTCGGCAGGACGAATACATAGGCCATGCGCTGCGAGCCTAACAGGTTTTGCAGCGGGGCCATCAGTCGATCCATCAGATCGACAAATACGCCAAAAATTCCCCCGGTCAGGTCGGAAAAGCGCCTGCCAATTGATGCAGGGAAAGATCGTTGCAGCGGCGGGGCGGTTCTGCTCACGGTACTATCCTTGTAAGAAAACACCCCACCCCCTGACCGCTGACGGTGGTGCATTTGGGCGTTCTGTAGAATGCAGATCGCCCAGTCAGCCAGAGGGTGAGGTATTTATGCGAACGAGTGCTGTTCGTCCGGGCGGTGCGCGGCCTGGTTACTGGCTGGCCGTCGCAAGCGCGTCGTCGATATCTTGCTGAATGCGTGCAATGGCATCATCCAGCGACAGCTCACCTGTGATGGCCTGGGTCAGGCGGTCACGAATCGGATTGTTGATGGCGAAGGCCTGGCCGCCATACTGAAGCTGGTACGCCTGGTCGCTCAGTTTCGGCACTTCCGCCGCGAACGCGACGAGCGCGGCCTGCGCCAGTTCGCTTTCGGTCTGGAAGCTCAGTTCACCCAGGCCAAGATGCCCAGGAATGAACAGCGAACGTTCGCTGAATTCCTTCAGCGCATCCACCGACGCAAGATAATCCATCACGCGGGCGACTTCTTCAGGGTGTTCGGTATCGCCAAAGGCGACCATGACCGTACCGCCGGGCATCCCGGTGCTGCCACCAGGTCCAGTCGGGTTCGGCACGACCTGCCAATCGAACGTGTCCCCGATGTCGTTCGAGAAACGGCCTACCTGCCAGCTTCCGCTCATGTACATCACCAACTGGCCGTTGATGAAGAAGTCTGCGCCCGCTGCATAGGTGCCGCCGGAACCGACCCACACTTCCGCCGGGGTCAGCGCGTTGGTGTGCCAGTCGATGAGCGTTTGCGCCATGGTGCGGAAGCCAGGGGTATCGACGGTGATCGTCCCATCTTCATTGAACAGGACTGCGCCTTCGCTGAACAATGGCCCAGCCAGGCGGTGACCGCTGCGGTCGATGGCGATGGCATACTGGGTGCCGGTCGCCTGGGCGACTTCGGCTGCGGCTGCCGTCCATTCCGCCCACGATACCGCGTCGCTGCTGTCGCTGGGGACTTCCACGCCTGCCTGTTCAAACAGGGTGCGGTTGATGTACGGCGCGCTGACCGTGAACTGGTTGGGGAACCCGTAAATGCCCGTGTCATCATCGCCGTCACGGAGCGCATTCAGTACGGCTTCGGGGAAGCTGGCTTCCCAGTATTCCGCATCGGCCACCAGCGGGCGCAGGTCGAGATAAGTACCCCGGAAGGCGGCAAAGTCGGTGATGCGCGCCATATCCGGGCCTTCGCCAGCTTCCACTTGTAACGGAAGCTGTTCCAGCACGGTCTGGTACGGCACGGTATCGACCACGACGCGAATATCGGCATTGTCCGCTTCAAACTGGTCGAGCAGTTCACGCAGCACGACCCCTTCCTGCCCATCGTCGTACCAGGTGATGCGCAGTTCAACGGGTTCCTGCGCAAAAACGGTCGTCGTCAGCGCGCCAAGCAGCAAAAGGGCGAGCAGCGACAGGATCAGACGGCTTTTTTTCACAGCCTTTTCTCCTTCAACAGAGTAAACTATTTTGAACTAGGCAGGCATTCGCTGCATGGACTTCATGCAGCCAATCACTTGCAGTTCAATTATGCCGACTGCCGCCCTGCCATGCAACTTATCCTATCGAATAGGGCAAGAAATTTGTACATTTTTCAGGGATATGGGGAATGAATATGATCGACAGCCTATCGAAGCTGCGGATGCCCGGTGCGACGCTGATCACCCGGCTGCGCGTGTACGACACGCCGTCGCTGGATGGTCAGCGCGGCGGCACGCCACATGTGCATCTGGTGTGCAGTGAATTGTATTACGTGCTGAGTGGGACGGGCGCGGTCGAAATGATCGATGCATCGGGGTTTTCACGAGTCGAACTGGAAGCGCACAGCGCGCTCTTGTTCAGCCCTGGCACCATACACCGCCTGATCAACCCGCATGGCGATCTTGAACTGCTCGTCACCATGCAGAACAGCGGGCTGCCGGAACGGGGCGATAACGTCGTCGCCTTTGTGGATGATGTCATGGCCGATGATGCCGCTTATCATGCGGCGATGCGCGTGACTACGCTGGAAGAAGCCTGCCGCCGCCGGGATCGCGGGGTGGAAGGGTTCCTGCATCTGAAAGCCGCTTGCGAGCGCGATCCGCAAGCAGGCCGTGAGGCACTGGCTCAGTTTTACGGACAGGCGGCGGCGCGCACGGCTCCGCTGCGCCGGGAATGGGGAGCGGTGGTGCGGGCGGGTGCGCTGCATGAAGCCGAAACCGCGCTCGCTTCGCTGACTGCGCTGGAAAGTGGCGATACGGAGTACCTGCACAGCGCCGCCCATACGTTGATCCACGCTGCACAGCCAAGTAAACCGGGCTTTTGCGGCCATCTCAACCGTTACTTCGACCCGGCCACGCTGAACGTGATCTATACGCCCGAAGGGACAAAAGCCTGATGGCGCTGAAAACGGTAATCTGCGGCACGGGCGGGATCGCGGCTGCTCATGCCCAAGCGGTGCGCGCATCGGAGCGTGTAGAACTGGCTGGGTGCTGTGATGTCGATGCGGCGCGGGCGGCGGCTTTTGCTCAGCAACATGGCATTCCAGCCCACTACAACGATCTGGCCGCTATGCTGAAGGCCGTGCAGCCCGACCTGGTGCAGATTTGTACCCCGCCCAGCGCGCACACAACCCAGGTGATTGCCAGCCTGGAGGCGGGCGCGCATGTGTGGTGCGAAAAACCGCTGTGCGGCTCACTGGCGGATGTGGATCGCATCGCCCAGGCAGAAGCACGCACGGGTAAGACGGTCACGACGGTCTTTCAGTGGCGTTCCGGGGCGATGGGCAAGCACGTAAAGCGGCTGATCGATGAAGGGGCGTTAGGCCGCCCCTTGATTGGCCTTTGTCAAACCCTGTGGTACCGTGACGCGGCGTATTATGAGGTGGATTGGCGTGGGCGGTGGGATAATGAGCTGGGCGGAGTCACGCTGGGGCATGGTATCCACCTGATCGATCTGTTTCTGTGGCTGTACGGCGATTGGCGCGAGGTCAGCGCCCATGCCGTCACGCTCGATCATGCGATACAGGTCGATGATGTGTCGATGGCGCTGGTGCAGTTTGAAAACGGCGCGCTTGGCAGCATCGTGAACAGCGTGGTATCGCCGCACCAGGAAACGCGGCTGCGGCTCGATTTTCAGCGGGCGACAGTCGAAGTTGCGGCGTTGTATCATTACGAGAATGCCGATTGGCGCTTCAGCACGTTCGATAAATCGCCGTTTGCCGATTTGGTGAGCGCATGGTCACAGCCGAACGCCGTCACGCCAAGTGGACACAATGCGGCATTCGCGGACGTAATCGACAGTCTGGAACGTGGGGAACGCCCGGCATTGAGCGGTTTAGAATCGCGGCGGGCGCTGGAATTCATCACGGCGCTGTACAAATCGGCCTTGACCGGGCAGATCGTCCGGCGCGGGTCGGTCACGCCGGACGATCCTTTTTATCATGCGCTGAACGGGACAGCGGGGCAGTTGTAACGCGGTGGATAGTGCGCGATCCTGAAGGGGTTCGCGCACTACCCTGATAGGCCGAATCACTTATCGAACGTGGGGATGGTTTCCAGGCTCGTTGGGGCGGCGGGTTCCGTCGCCAGGTACGGATTGTACACCGCTTCGCGTTCCTGCCGGAACTGCTTGGTGTAAAGCTGGTAGTAATGGCCGCGCTGGTGGATCAGTTGGGCATGGCTGCCTTCTTCAATGATGCGGCCTTTGTCGATCACCAGGATGCGATCAGCCCGCTTGATCGTACTCAGGCGGTGGGCAATCACGAAACTGGTACGGCCTTTCATCAGTTGTTCCATGCCGCGCTGGATCAAGTCTTCGGTGATGGTGTCCACCGAACTGGTCGCTTCGTCCATCACCAGGATTTCCGGTTCGGCCAGCACCGCCCGCGCCAGGCTGATCAACTGCTTCTGCCCGACCGACAACAGGATGCCGCCTTCGCCCACTTCTTCATCGTAGCCATGTTCCAGCGCCCGGATAAATTCGTCTGCGCCCGCTGTTTTCGCTGCTGCTTCAACTTCGGCATCGGTGGCGTTCAGCCGCCCGTAGCGAATGTTTTCGCGGATGTTGCCGCTGAACAGATGCGGCGTTTGCAGCACCACGCCAATGCGCGACTGAATCGAGTCGAGCGTGAGGTCGGTATAGTCACGCCCGCCGATGCGGATTATGCCCTGGCGCGGTTCGTAGAAGCGGCATACCAGATTGACAATCGTGCTTTTGCCACTGCCCGTCGCCCCCACCAGCGCGATCACTTCGCCCTGTTTGACCTTCAGGTTGAAATCGCGCAGCACGGGCTTGTTTTCTTCATAAAAGAACGTGACGTTCTCGAACTCGATGTCGCCGCGAATTGTCTCGGCCTGTACCGCGTCCGGCTTGTTCACAATCTCTGGTTGCGTATCGAGCAGTGAGAAAGACCGTTCCGCCGACGCGATGGCGTGCTGCATCGATGCATACACCCGCGCCATATCCTGGATCGGCCACATCATGAACGCGATATACGAGACGAACGCGGCAATCGCGCCGATGGTCATGCCGCCAGACTGTACCTGCGCCCCACCAATACCCGCAATCGCCGCGACGGCAAAGGCGCTGATCAACTGGACAGCGGGCAGGAACAGCGCCGAATACCAGGCCGCCCGGTACGACGAGTCGTGCATTTTGAGTGTGAAGCCTGCAAATTCCTCCAGGTTTTTATCCTGGCGGTTCAGGCCCTTAACCACGCGCACCCCGTTGATCGTCTCGTTGTAGTTCGCCGTAATCTGCGAATTCATCTTGCGGCTTTCGCGGTAGTTCAGCAGGATGCGCCGCTGGAACCAGCCCGCAACCACCACCAGCACCGGAATGGTGATCATTACGATCAGAGTCAACTGCCAGTTGATCGCCAGCATGAACACGCTCGACGAGATGATCACCATGATCGCCCAGGTGACATCGAGCAGCCCCCAGGTGACCAGTTCCGCAATGCGTTCGCTGTCGCTGGTCACGCGGGACATCAGCCAGCCAATCGGCGTTTTGTCGTAATACGAAAGCGACAGCTTCTGCATGTGGTCGAACAGGCGCTTACGCAGGTCGTACTGCACGATCTGACCGAGCTTGCCCGCACAGTAAATGAAGCCGAACACCGCTGCTGCGAACATGACATACCCAACCGCGTAAATCGCGATCAGCCCATACAAGCGTTCACGGTCGCCGGGGATGATCGCGGTATCGATCATCAGCTTGCCCAGGTATGTGAAGCCGGATTCGATGCTTGCGAACAGCGAGACGAATACCAGGAAGCCAATCGCCAATCCGCGATGCGGCCTGAGCAGCCCCAGAATACGCAGCACTGTGCCGCGTGTGACTTTAGAGGTAAATTCCTCTTCTTCAAATCGCAGTTCGTCAGACACTCGCGATCTCCTCTTCTAGTTCAGTTTCAATACGCGCCTGAATCTCGTAGATGCGGCGGTAGATGCCTTCCTGGTTGAGCAGTTCGGCATGGGTGCCGCGCTGCACGATCCGGCCTTTGTCCAGCACCAGAATCAGGTCGGCATACATCACGGTTTGAATGCGATGTGCGATGATGAAGGTCGTTCGTGCCTGCATCAGCCCTTCGAGCGCTTCGCGGATTTGCGATTCGGTTTCGGTATCCACCGAACTGGTCGCATCATCCAGGATCAGGATGCGTGGGTTCTTCAGAATGGTGCGCGCCAGCGCCACACGCTGCTTTTGCCCGCCCGAAAGCGTCACCCCTTTTTCCCCGATCAATGTCTGGTAGCCTTCGGGGAAGCTGAGGATCGTGTCGTGGATGGCCGCCGCTTTCGCTGCTGCGAACACTTCTTCATCGGTCACCTCATGATCCACCCCGTAGGCGATGTTGTCGCGCATCGTGCGCGAGAACAGGAATGGTTCCTGTTCAACGATGCCGATATGCTTCCGCAGAAAGTAACGCGGCAGATTGCGCAGTTCCACGCCATCGATGGTGATGCTCCCGGACGTGTAATCGTAAAAGCGCGGGAGCAGGCTGACGAGCGATGTCTTGCCCGAACCGGTCGAGCCAAGCAGAGCGACTTTTTGTCCTGCTTTCGCCTCAAACGTGATGTCGTGCAGCACTGGGTGATCCTTGAGATACTCGAAGTTCACCGCATCGAAACGCACCGTGCCTTCAATGGTGCGCAGCGGCGGGGTATCGTCCTGTCCCAGCACTTCCCGTTCTTCGCGGATCACTTCGGTCACACGTTCCAGCGAGACCAGCCCGGTCGAAATCTGCACGATCAGGCGGCCTAGTTCGCGGACGGGGAAGATGATCCACACCAGGATACTGGCATATGCCAGGTACGTCCCAACCGTGATTGTCCCGTCGATTACCATGAGCGCGGCAATTGTGTACCCACCAAGAAGCTGTACCGCTGTAAGCAGGTCGGTAGACGGCCAGAAGATGGCGTGGTGCATCATGAAAAACACGCCGCGTTTGAGCTTTTCGCGGTTTTCCGTCTCGAACTTGGCGCGTTCGTAATCCTGCCGCGCAAATGCTTTGACCACGCGCGTCCCGCTCAGGCTTTCTTGCAGGCGCGATGAAAGTTTCGACTCCTGATCCTGAAAGGATTCATAGGCTTTTTCCACACGGCGGAAAAACAGCAGCGACGCAACCGTGACGATGGGTACGATGATCACCGACACCAGTGCCAGCGGCCAATGGAGCAGCAGCAGCACGATGAAGTTGACCGAAAAGATCATCACGATGCGCCCAAAGCCGAGCGCTTCTTCGGCCAGGAAGCGGCGCACGGTATCGACATCGGACGTAGAACGCTGGATCAGGTCGCCCGTTTTGGTGACATCATGATACGCAAACGACAGCCGCTGGATATGGTCATACAGATAGTTGCGAAGGCGCTGCGCGATGCCTTCGCCCGTTTGCCCGGCCATGATGCCGCTGAAGAAGGTGAAAACCCCTTGGAAGAACGCCAGCAGCACAAAGCCGAGCGCCACCAGGATCAACATCTGCATCAGGTTGCTGACTTGCGCAATCAGCACATCGTCTACCAGGTATTGCAGCAGCAGCGAACGCCCGGTTTGCAGCATGGCCGCAAAACCGAGAAAGACGGTCGCCGTGACGTAGCGCGTCCGGTAGCCCTGAATCATCTGCCACATGCGGCTCAGGCGGTTTTTGGTTTGCCCCATAATGGTGTGCAGATCGAGCATATTGTAACGCGGCTCGGCCTGGGGCATAGAGGTTTGTTGCTGCACGGATGGATACTCCGATCTTTCGAGGGGTCACTAAGGTTCATTATGGGCGGAATGGTACAATGCTGTCAAGTCTATATGACAGAGTCCATACTGATTATGACGGGAAAACCTGGGAAAACCGTTTAAGTCCACCGTAAGGATGATGGTTCTGTACAAAAAAACGCCCGGATGGGCTAATCATCCGGGCGGGTGCGGCGTTTGGTAAGCGCTTCAAACGCGGCATTGATGTCGGCCATTTTTGCCGTGTACTTGTCTTTTTCGGTGGGGTGCATATCCGGGTGATTTTCGCGGGCTTTGCGGCGGTAGGCGGCTTTGATTTCGGCATCGCTGGCGGTCTGGGAAATACCCAGGACGCTGTACGGGTTCACTTTGATCACGGTGCGCACGCGCTGCTGCCCGTCTTTCGCTTTACCGTTGGCCGAACCGGAATTCGCCTCCCAGGTCGAATGCTGACGGCGCGACGACCGCCAGAAATCGGTGTCTTCGCCCACATGCCCGTAATGACGCTCGAAGTCTTCCCACGAATCCCAGGTTTCACCGGGTGCTTCGGTTTCAGCTTCCTCTTTGGGCCGCGATGCATACGACCACTGCCGCCATGACCATTTGTACTGGTTTTCCCCGAATGGCTCCTGTTTTTTCCAGAACGTGCCTTCGCCAAAATCGGCAATGGCGTAGCTGCCCGTCAGGAACTTTGAAGCCGAACTGGTCATTTCGCCGCGCAGCTTGTCCATGTCGATCTCTGGGCCATAGGCGACGCTGCGCGGATTTTTCCCCCATTTCCAATCCATGTGGATGGGGCGGATTTTCACATCACTGCGGCCATCGCACCAGTACCCGTACACGCGCCCGTTACACAGCGAATGCAGCGCTGCCATCCAGGGCGGGGGTTCCAGTTCGCTTTGATCAGCAGGCATCATGCGCCCATCGATCACGAACAGGGTGTACAGGCGGCTGCGCGTATTGTTTTCCAGCCGTTCCCGAATTTCGGGCAGCCGAATAGCCCGGTTGATCACATAAATAGCAAGCGACTTGCCATCGTTAAGATCGACGCGCAAATCGGCCTGGGGCGTATCGACGGCATAGCCCTTGACCCTGGCCGAACGCGCACAGCCGGCGATCATGTAGTCGATCACGAACTTTTTCATGCTGGGGGTAGTCGTCTCCACATTTACAGAAGTGATTTTAGCCGTGATGCAGGCGCGCATCAACAGGACGCAAATCCAATGTTCATCGAGTAAGCTTGTACTCAATGACCGAAACCTGATGCAAGTGAAAGGTGCAGTTGTGACGTTGAAACCGTTGAGGGACTGGACGGCGGTAGGCCGCCGCCCCGTGTGGCGCTGGCGATGGCTGATTGCAGCGCTGACGTTGGTATGCAGCCTTCCCACCGCTGCACAGGACTCTTTAGACGATGCGATTCACGCCGCGCTTACCGACTTTAATGCCCGGCCATTCAACCCCATCCGCTACCGTGAGGCAGGACGCATCAGCGATGATACAGGGGCGGTGGTGTATGCGGAAGTGGTGAACCCGCAAACCGACGCGCCCTACCCCGGCGTGATTGACTGGGTGTATGTCACCCGTCAGACCCCCAGCGCCCCCTGGAGGGCGACCTTCACGGGCGATGCCCGCTATCGTGCCGTTTTTCTGTCGCTTTCAGAAGCTCTGCGCGCCCAGGCCGATGACACCCCGTACCGAACGCAGGCCGTACCGGATTTGCTCGCGGCGGAGGCACTGACCGATTATCAACTGCCATTCCCACATGGGGCATTCGGGACGATTGTCCGCAGCTACGGCGATCATGGCACGGGCAAGATCGATTTCGACCTGCAAGCCCGCGAGATCGCCGCCGTCAAGGATGGCGAAATTGTGTTCGCGTCGGATCGCTTTAATCTGACCACGTTTCAATCGGCGGCGTGGTGGTACTGGAATGTCGTCATCATCCAGCACGGCGACCATGAATACTCATTGTACGGCCATCTGGCCCAGGACAGTATCCCCGCCTGGATACGCGAGCGGTGCAGTGGCGGCATAGCTGCCGCCAACTGCGCGGTTCCGGTGCGTGCGGGCG
Source organism: bacterium (assembly GCA_033764035.1). Classification (GTDB taxonomy): domain Bacteria; phylum Chloroflexota; class Anaerolineae; order Aggregatilineales; family Phototrophicaceae; genus Flexifilum. The sequence continues at coordinate 12,705 of JANRJJ010000006.1, read as the reverse complement.
ATATTATCGGGTTGGAAGGCAGCACGGGTTATTCAACCAACCCCCATCTGCATCTTGAGCTAGGCCAGGGATTCGGCACTGTGCCATACCTGGATGTGCTGGACGGCGACGGTGACGGCGACCGCACCGAAGCGATTTATGCAGGCTATGTGTATGCCGAACACAACGCGGCGTTTCTGGGCTACAGCCAGGATGAAACGCGGGCATGGCCATACCTGACCGTGTTGCAGGCGCTGCACCCGCAGAATCCGAATCCGCCACGCGGCTAATCGACCAGTACGGGAGCGCGCTGAATCGCTACCATCGTGATGTCATCGAACTGGGTTGCGCCGCCGATGAAGGTGTTGACGGCGCTTTGGATGGTTTCCAGCAGCCCGCACACGTTCGGGTGCGGCGTGGGCAGCAGGGCGGCCAGTGCGTGATCCCCGAACTGCGTATCGGCTTCATTGCGTGCGTCAGTGATCCCGTCGGTATAGCACAGCAGCAGGTCGCCCGGTTCCAGCGGCCATTCCGCCGTGTTGAACGCGGCATTTTCAAACATGCCGACGGGCTGCCCGGTCAGCTTCAGACGCTTTTTGACCGTGCCATCCTGCCTGACGACCAGCGGCGGTGCATGGCCGCCATTGATATACGTGAGCAGTCCGCTGAGCGGATCGATTACGCCAATGAACAGCGTCGTGAACATGTTCAGGTCTTCATGATGACGGGTGATATACGTGTTGGTACTGGTCACAGCCGTGCGGATGCCGTAAGCGCGCACTTCCTGGGGATCGATGTCCAGGTCGAGAAACGGGGATTGACTGGGAGCCTGGGTGGTGAAAGCGCGCATCAGGCTGCGGGTGAGCGACATGAACAGGGCTGCGCCGACCCCTTTATCGCACACATCGCCAATCATGATGATGATGCGCCCATCCGAGAGCGTGAACAGGTCGTAGAAATCGCCGCTGACATCGCGGGCGGGCTGAAACAGTCCACCTACATCCCAACCGGGAATCTGCGGCAGCGTATCCGGGATGAAGTTACGTTGAATGGCCTGGGCGACGCGCATATCGTTCTGAATGCGCATGAGCTGTTCCTGCTTCTGCCACAGCAGGCGCGTGTTTAGCACGACTGCCGCCTGTGCCGTCAGAATTTCGACCATCAGTTCATCGTACTGGCCAAAAGGCGTGATGAACCCGTCGTCGTCACGGGCATTGAGCAGTTGAATCACGCCGACGACTTCGCCGCTGCTGCCCAACAGCGGCACAGTTAGGTTCGATATCGAACGGTAGTTGTTCTGTTCGTCGAAGCGCTTTGCAGCGGAAAAATCGAAGCCGTCCGCTGCGTACATGTCGGGTACATTGATCGACTGCCCAGTCAGGGCGGCGTAAGTGGCGGCATTGTGGCGGTTGGGGGTTCCGGTTTGATCGTACAGCGGCAGCGATGGAAAGGTGACGGGTTTCGGGCTGCTGCCGCCCAGGTGAATGCCGAGCGAATCGGTCATGATGATGGTGAAGTGCAGCATGTCGTCCTGACGCAGATACAGCGTCCCGGCATCGGCCCGGCACAGCGCTTTTGCTTCCATCAAAATACGTTCAAGCAGGCGGTCGAAATCGGTTTCCGAAGCCAGCGCCACCCCCAGCGGCAAAATCACGTTGGCCATTGTTTCGGTCAGTCGTTCGGCTTCACGCGGGCTGATTTTTTGCGGGTGGCGGCGCACGGTGATACGCACCATCGACGGGTTTTTATCCACTTCCACCCAAACATCGTGCGCCGGGGTCAGCGCGGCCCAGGCTTCACCCGCTGCGCTGCGTGCCATCAGCAGGTTGAAGCGCAGTTCGCGTGTATCCAGTGCCGCCGACAGCGTGACGGCCATTACCCCATACTGATTGACAAGCGCGGTCAGGATGGTTTGCAGCATTTGTTGTGCCGCGTGTATCTGTACGCCTTCGATCAGGCTCAAGATGCCGGCATCTGCAATATACTGCCGCCCGATGCGCACCGACTCGACCAGCGATTCTTCACTCAAATCGAACTGCTGCGGGGGGAATACCGCCTGTGTCATCGCGTTTGCCTTTGGGGTGAGTGTGCTGTCAACGTGAAGGACGTGCGCCATTCATGGCGTGCGGTGTATCAGCGTGGATTCGATGTTCGACACCGTGCCATCATTGTACAGCGGATCGACCTGTCCGTCACAAACTGCCACCGCCTGTTCATGGCTTCGTGAACATGATGCGGAACAATTGGCGCGCCCGTGCGATCAAGCGCTGCGAGACCGGGGTAGGGTCATAAGCCGCTCGTTCGACGATCTGTGCGAGTTCATCCAGTATCGGATGATCGGCTGCAAACTGGCCTGCATGTTCCCTCAGCGTTTGAGCAGGTGAACGCGGCGCACGCATACGGCGCAGCGCCCGGCGGTAAACGGCGAAAATGGCGCGCCTTTCCACATCAGCCAGCGCTTTTGGGTGGCGTATGCGCCAGCGCTTCAGGCGGTCGATCAGAAAGCGCATCAGGAAAAATGCGGCAGTGAGGGCGGCGGTGACCAACAGCACAGGCAGTATGGCGCTGAAGGCGGCGGCTCCTACAGCAGCAACCTGGCCAAGCGGAATCTGCGATAAGTCGAGCGTCCCCATCCACTCGGTAAGAAACGACCGCGCGATTTCGCCTGTTTGTGGGCTGCCGTTCCAACCGGGCGTGGGGTCGAACGGCAGCCAGCCAAAACCGGGGAAGTACACTTCCACCCAGGCATGAGCATCGTTGGCGCGCACTTCATAAAAATTCGTGATCGGGTTGTAATCGCCGCTGCCATAGCCCACGACGAATCGCGCTGGAATTTCGAGCGACCGCAGCATGACGATCATCGCACTGACGTAATGTTCACACACCCCGCGCTGATCGACGAACAGGAATTGATCGACCGCATCGGTATCCGGGGCTTGCGGCGGCGGGTAAAAATCATAGGGATAGGATGTCAGCAGATGATCGCGCACGGCGATGATTTTATCGTAATCGCTGGCTGCGTTCGCCGTGATCGAGCGCGCCAGTTCGCGGGTGCGCGCTGTCGTGGTCGGGGGTAGTTGCAGCGCGGTTTGCACATCGGCGATCTGTTTGAATTCGCCCGTATAAACGGAAAAATCGACCGTGCGCAGCACAGCGGGGTCAACCTCCAGCCGTTCAGAGACGACCGAATACACCGTACCTGCCCGCAGGGGTTCCCCGACGCGCACCCCGCCCGTGCGGTCGGTGGCAATCTCCTGAGCCGGGAAAAAGATTTCGCTGGCGATGCCGCCCGTCCATAACACGTTCGGCATATCCTGGGCGATGTAGAACGACTGGACGAATGTTTCCCGGCTTCCGGTGCCGCGCAGCACGAATCCGCTTCGACGGCGGGTGTTGAGCGTCGTCAAGGTGGAATCGCTTTGCGCCCAGCGTACCCCATCGAACGTATCGTAAGCATAGCCGCGCCAGTAGCTCCAGGCCGGGCTGGAGACATACATCATCAGGGTATCGCTCAGGCCACCGCGATAGCTTAGGTCGAGCGAATTGGCGAACCCGTAATAGTATTCACTGTCGGCAACCGCTGTCACGCCTTCAAATTGGACGAGCGGAGCCGCCGGGTTGATGATCTGTGCAGAAGGCTGTGCGCGGATCGGCACCTGAATCGAGAGCGGCATGAACAGCGGACGGCCTGCAAAGCGCGGCGTGAGGACGAAGATCAGCGCGACGCATAACCCGCCGAGCGCGGCGAACTGCGCCAACCGTGCGCCGAAGGTGCGCCGCTGCCGCGCCTGCTGCTCAGCGTGGGGAGGGCGAATTACGGCGGCACTGCGCTGTGTCCCGTCCTCATTATCCGCAATCCACATGAAAGCCAGCCAGCACGCCAGAAACACGATCAGGAACAGGCCGAATGTGACATCACGGCTGAGGGTGGCAGCCACGTACAGGTTGATCAGCCCCATTCCGAAGGCCGAAAAAAGGTTCAGGCGGTTGTACAGCTCGAAGGTGACGATTCCGGTGGCGATCACGGCGAACTGCGCCTGTGGATAGGGCAGCCCCGCAAAGATGCCGACGAACAGATAGCCAAGCGCCAGATGCAGCGCGATGAACGTGCCAATGCGTATCGCTCGCACCGGGCGGCCTGCTGCATGAAAATGCGCCGCATAGTACGACCCCACCGCCAGGATGCCGATCCCGATCAGGCTGAGCCACCACAACCGGGTGACATGCCCCACCGCCAGCACTGCGGCGGTCTGCGCGCAGAACACCATCGCCCGCAACCGCAGCGATGTTTCGGGCGCACGCTTTTTTCGGCGTGCGGCCTGCATTGCATTGTACCGTTCACGAAGCTGCTGCACGGGATGATCCTTGCACTTTAGTGGACTGTGACAGCACGGCGGCGTAATCCTCATCGCCGCGAATCACCAGCGCATCGATGCCGTTAGCGGTGAGTGCGGCATAGCTGTCGTCGGCTTTTGAATCGGCTTCCCCGAACGAAATGGGATCGATCAGCAGCGCCATGATGGGAAAGCCGCGACCGCGCAGGTCTGTGAGCGCGGCGACATGGGCGGGACGTGGAGCCGGGATCACCGCCACCACCAGCGACCCCGATGCGGCACGGCTGAACAACTGTGCCGTGTTGGTGGGATGCGGCTGGATGCGCGCCATGAGTTGCAGCACAACGTCCCATACCAGCGCATGATCGAAAGGCGGCAGGCGCGCATCGCCGTGCAGCAGCCGCAGCGGATAACCCCTGCGCACGCCATAATCCGCGACACTGACGGCGCACTTGACAGCCCATTCAAACGGATTGTGCTTTGTAGTGGTGCTGCCCTCAAAGGCCGTATCCAGAATCAGCGTCAGGCCGGGCTGCGTTTCGTCGGCAAATTCCTTGCTCATCAACTGGCCGGTGCGCGCCGTGCTGCGCCAGTGGACATGACGCGGAGAATCGCCGCTGCGAAACGGGCGTACCCCCAGGATTTCGCCGCCATGCCCCGCCCGCATGATCGAAAGCTGCGCCGCAAGCTGTTTTTCCAGCAGCGGGAACCGTGCAAGCGGCCTGACTTCGGGATATACCATCACCGAAGTGGGTGCGGAGATATGCGCACGCCGCCGAAAAAAGCCGAACGGAAAGCCGCTGCGCACAGCCAGCGCCGGAAAGCTATACACCCCACGCCGATCCACCAATACCGGGTATGCGTAAATCAGCGGGTGGCGGACGGGGATGAGCGGGGCGTAAAGCCGCTGTTCGCGGTCATTCGGGGCAGCCAGTGGGCAGGTTTCGGTCAGTTCCACCTGGTAGGCGGCTAACCCGCGTGACCGCTGTAAGGCCAATTCCACCTGAACCGCATCGCTTTCATAAATCGAATCGGACGAAAGCGACCGATCCAGGCGAAGGCGGCGGAGCGAACCCCGGCTGAGCAGGAAGCCCAAGCCCACGACTCCCGCCAGCAGTGCCGACATCACATACAGCCATCCGACCTGGGTTTGGTTGCCGAATAGATACAGCATGAAAGCGGCTGTAAGAAATCCAACGGCGCGTCCGGTGATCATCGGTTTACAGCGGCACTGGAACGGACTTCAGTACGTCGTCGATCAGCCCATGCGCGCTTTCAATACGGCGGTCACGGGTCATGATGCGATGCGCCATCACCGCTGGGGCTGACCGCTTGATGTCATCGGGGGTGACGAACCGGCGCCCATCGATCAGTGCCAGCGCTTGCGCGATCCGCTGCAAGGCAACGCCGCCGCGTGGACTTACGCCCAAAATAGCTTCCGGGTGCGCACGGGTGGCATGGTTCAGCCGGACGATGTATTCCTTGACTGGGCGCACCACATCGACCGCCTGTACGCCTTCCTGTAACCGCATCACCGCATCGGTATCGATGACAGGCTGGAGCGCGTCGAGCGGGTTGGTATGTTCTTCGCGTTCCAGGATTGTGACTTCATCATCGAAACTGGGATACCCCAGGTTCAGCATGATCAGGAAACGGTCAAGCTGGGCTTCGGGCAGTGGGAACGTCCCGGCCATCTCGATGGGGTTCTGGGTGGCGATGATGAAAAAGGGCTGCGGCAGCGGGTGGGTGAAACCGTCACTGCTCACCTGGCCTTCGGCCATGCTTTCCAACAGGCTCGACTGTGTGCGCGGCGATGCGCGGTTGATCTCGTCCACCAGGACGAGATTGGCGAACACTGCCCCTTTGAGGAATTCAAAGCGGCTTTCGCGCTGGTTGTAAATAGCGCTTCCGGTGATGTCGCTTGGCAGCAGGTCTGGCGTACACTGAATGCGCTTGAAACTGGCGTGCAAGGATTGCGCGATTGCACGGGCGGTGATCGTTTTGCCGATTCCCGGCACATCTTCGAGCAGGACATGCCCTTTCGCCAGCAGCGCCGCGAGGATCAGTTCCAGTTTGGCCGGGTCGAGGATGATGGCGCTGCGGATATTGGCGACCAGGCGTTGGAGCGAGGCGCGGATTTCGGCCTGCTCCGCTTGGACGGTTCCATTATGACGGACAACCTGCATTCGAGTGATCCCTCGATGAACGGACGATAGCTTGCCTTTCTCATTCTACAAGGGGAACGTGCATTTCGTTCATCAATCCCGCTGTGTCGTGCAGCCTTTCGTCATTGATCACATGAATTGGGTATAGGTGGATTCAAACCCGCATTGGTATCCTGAGAACAACATAACTGAAATGCAAAACGAAAGGCACGCAGCGGATGGCTGTAAGCACTGCGCAATCGCAGACGGGGATACCCGCCCGCGCTGAAAGCCCACGCCCACAGGCGAATATGCGCTGGTTGTGGGGCTATGTGGATCGTCACCGGAGCGCCGCCGTTTTGTCGATCCTGACCGGGTTGTTCGGCGGGGTCACGGCGGCATTCGAGCCGTTCCTGATCGGCCAGGTGATCGATCATCTGCAAGAAGGGGTGAACATCGAGCGCATTCTTGGCGATATTGCCCTGCTGCTGGCGATGGGCGCAGCCAGTGTGATCGCGTTTTTCGGCCAGCGGCATTACAGCGGGATCATCGCGTATTCGGTCACGTTCGATATACGGCGGGAATTGTTCGATCACATGCTGCGGTCCGAACACCGCTTTTTTCAGCATTACCCCACAGGCGACCTGCTTTCGCGCATGAATGCCGACATCGATATGATCTGGCGGCTGCTGGCCATCGGCTTCAACCGCTTCGGCAGCTCGTTTTTCACGCTGGTGACGGCATTCGTGCTGCTCACACAGGTAAGTTTGCCGCTCACGGCGGTGGTGTTCATCGTGCTGACGGTTTCGACCGCATTTCAACTGCGGGCGGGCGGCCCGCTTTCAGACTTGTTCGAAAAAGTGCAGGATCAGGCCGGGGTGGTGTCGGCGCTGGTGCAGGATTCGGTAAGCGGCATCCAGACGATCAAAACGTTTGGGCGCGAAGCGGGAGCCGCTGAAAAATTCCTGGAAGAAAACCGCGCCTACCGCCGCACCTGGTTGTTCTTCAAACGCCGCAATGAACCTGTTGGGATGCTGCCCAACATGATCAGCCAGCTTACATCGGGGATCGTCGTGCTGTTCGGCGGTATCCTGGCGGTGCAGGGGACGCTGACGCTGGGAAACTTCACGCAGTTCTTGATCTACCTGGGCATTTTAAGCACGGTACTGCTCCAGCTTGGCACCATCTATCAGCGCAATCAGCAGACAGGCGGCGCGCTGGCACGGCTGACCCCGCTGCTGCAACCTGCCGCCATTCGGGACGACGACGACGCGCAGCCGCTTGAAAAGCCGCAGGGCGATATCACGTTCGAGCATGTCAGCGTCGAAGTGGATGGGGTGTCCCTCCTGCGCGATATTTCGCTGCACATCCCGGCGGGCGCGGTGGTCGGCGTGGTCGGGTCAACCGGGTCTGGCAAGACGCTGTTGGTCAACCTGCTGGCGCGGGTGCTTGATCCGTCAAATGGGCGCGTGCTGATTGATGGGCGCGACGTGCGGTCGCTGCGGTTGGACGATGTGCGTAAGGCCATTGCGTATGTGCCGCAATCGACGTTTTTGTTCAGCCGTACCCTGCACGAGAATGTTCGAATGGGCAAGCCGGACATCACCCAGGACGACATTGACCGGGCGGTGCTGATCTCGCGCATCAGCAACGATCTTCCACAGCTTCCGCACGGGATTGAAACGCTGGTCGGTGAAAAAGGCGTGATGCTGAGCGGCGGTCAAAAACAACGTGTGGCAATTGCCCGTGCGCTGGTGCGAGACCCGGCGATTTTGGTGCTGGATGATGCGCTTTCGAGCGTGGATACCCATACTGCCGCCGATATTCTGGCAGGGCTGCGCCAGGTGGTGCGTTCGCGTACCAGCCTGATCATTGCGCACCGCCTGGCGACGGTGAAAGATGCTGACTTGATCGTGGTCATGCACGAAGGCCGCATCGTTGAACAGGGCAGCCATGAAGCGCTCACCGCCCAGGGTGGTTTGTATGCGCGCATGGCAGAACGCGAACTGAAGGAGGATACGGCGCATGAACACGCGACCGACAGCGAACGCTAAACCGAATGCCGATGCGCAGCCCCCCGGACGCGAGCCGCCAACTCTGCGCCAGTATGCCGAAGGCGGCGAAAAGGTCACCGACCGTTCGCTGATCTGGATGCTGGGGAAGTTCCTTGCGCCGTACTGGTTTCAGTTAGCCATCGTCTTTGTCCTGCTCCTGGCCGTCTCCGGGTTATCCCTGCTGCTGCCGTACCTGATTCAACTGGCGGTGGACGGACCGATCACGCACGGCGACCTGAACGGCCTGATCCCATTGGGGATCGTTTATTTTGGCGCGATCATCGTGATTTTCGTGCTGCGGTTTGCGCATACCTATCTGCTGCAAACCGTCGGTCAAAGCGCGTTGGTCGATCTGCGGCAGACGGTGTTCGAGCATATACTGCGGCAGGACATGCGCTTCTTCAACAATACCCCGGTTGGCCAGGTGGTATCGCGGCTCTCGAACGATATTGAAGCGCTGACCGAATTGGTTTCGACCAGTATTGTCGTCCTCAGCAGCAACATGCTCACGCTGGTGGGGATCATCGGCGTGATGTTCGCCATCAACTGGCGGCTGGCGCTGCTCAACCTGATCGTGATGCCGATCATGATCGCCCTGACAGTGGTATCCCGGCGCAAAATCCGCGCCGCGTCCAGCCGCTATCATCGCACCATCGCGGACTACCTGGCGTTCATCAACGAACAATTCAACGGGATGCTGGTGGTGCAGTTGTTCGGGCGTGAAGCCGTCAGCCGTGAAGAATTCAACACGATCAACCACAGCATCCGCAGTGTGCATACCGAACTGCGCGACAGCTATACGATCTTCGCATCCAGCCTGCAAATTCTGACGACGGTCGGGCTGGCGCTGGTGCTGTATGGCGGCGGCCAGGGTGTGCTGGCGGGGTGGGCCACTCTGGGGATGCTGATCGCGTTCATCGAATACCTGCGCCGCAGCTTCGAGCCGCTGCTCATGCTTTCTGAGCAGTTTGCCCAGCTTCAGACGGCGTTTTCTGCCGGCGAGCGCATCGCCCGGATGCTGCGGGTTGAACCGGAAATACGCGAACCGGAGCATCCGGTCATCCCGCCGCAGACATCGCATTCGGTCACGCTGGAAAATGTCGTGTTCGGGTACGATGAGGGACACCCGGTGCTGCGTGATGTCTCGCTGCATGTCCCGGCAGGGCAGCGCGTGGCCGTCGTCGGCGCGACCGGGGCAGGCAAAACGTCGCTGGCCGGGCTGTTGGCACGCTTTTATGATGTCACAGAAGGGCGCGTGCTGATCGACGGGATCGACGTGCGCGCCATTCGGACGGAAGATTTGCGCCGCTGCGTCACGGTTGTTCCGCAAAACCCGTACTGTTTCGATGGGACGATTGGCGATAATCTGCGCCTGTTTGATGAATCGATCACACTGGAACAGATGCAGGCGGCAGCACGCGCTGCAAACGCAGCGGCATTCATCGAACGGCTGCCGGGCGCATACGATTATCCACTGCTGCCGGGCGGCGCGAATTTGTCCCAGGGCGAACGGCAGCTTTTGGCGCTGGCACGGGCGCTGCTGCATCACCCGCAAAGCATTTTGGTGCTGGATGAAGCGACGAGCAGCATCGATACGCAGACTGAAGCGCTGATCCAGCAGGGATTGGCGAACGTGCTTCAACGGCGTACCAGCCTGATCATTGCGCACCGTTTGAGTACGATTCGCGATTCGGATCGCATCCTGGTCATGCAGCATGGCCAGATCATCGAAGATGGCGCGCACTTCGATCTGCTGCGGCGCGGTGGCGTGTATGCACAGCTTTATCGCCGCCAGTTTGAGGACACCGCTGTCATTCCTCCTGTACAATCAGGTTCAGCGGCGGACTAATCCTACCCAGGGGATGAGTTTTCCTTCTCTGTATGAGAGCGCTATACTGTGGTGCAGTAACGCTCTGGTTTCAGAAGATTAAGGAAGACGTGACATGGCTCAGCGGCAGTGTACACACATCGATCAGATGCAGCAGGTGACTCCAAGCGCCCAGGGCTGCGAAGAATGCCTGAAAACGGGCGATAAGTGGGTTCACCTGCGCATGTGTATGATTTGTGGGCATGTCGGGTGCTGCAATTCATCCAAAAACAAACATGCCAGCAAACATTTTCATGAAACCGGGCATCCTATCATGCAGTCGTTTGAGAGAGGCGAAGATTGGATGTGGTGCTTCGTCGATGAAGTGTACGTGTTTCCGAATGCCTAGCCGGAGAGGGTGATTACCGCACATGGCAACCCGTCCTGTAATCCTCGCTGTCGATGACGAACCCGATGTTCTGAAAGCAGTCGAACGCGATCTGCGCAGCGCCTACGGCAGCAAGTACCGCATCGTCCGTGCGGATTCTGGTGCGCAGGCGCTTGAAACGCTCGCAGCGCTGCGGCTGCGCAATGAAACGGTCGCCTTGTTTTTGTCCGACCAGCGGATGCCGGAAATGACGGGCGTTGAATTTCTGGAAAACGCCATCCACCTGTACCCTGGGGCAAAGCGGGTGCTGCTCACCGCATATGCCGATACCGATGCAGCCATCCGTGCAATCAACAGCGTCAAAATCGATCATTATCTGATCAAGCCCTGGAGTCCGCCGGAAGAACGGCTGTTCCCGGTCCTGAATGACCTGCTCTACGATTGGGAAGCCAGCTTCACGCCACCTTTTGAAGGGCTGCGCATCGTCGGGCATCGGTGGTCATCGAAAACGCATCTGCTGAAAGATTTTCTGGCGCGTAATCATGTACCCTATCAATGGCTGGATGTCGAAACCAGTGCGGATGCTGCCCGCATCTTGCAGGCGATGAATGCGCAGGAGATACAGCTCCCGGTGGCAGTTTTTGCCGACGGACAAACCCTGGCCGATCCCTCGATTGTCGAAGTTGCGGGGCGTATTGGGCTGCGCACCCAGGCGGAATCGCCATTTTACGATCTGGTGATCATTGGCGGCGGGCCAGCAGGACTGGCGGCTGCCGTGTACGGTGCGTCAGAGGGCTTGAATACACTGCTGCTTGAACGCGAAGCCCCTGGCGGCCAGGCGGGGCAAAGTTCGCGCATCGAAAATTATCTCGGCTTTCCATTGGGGTTAAGTGGCAATGAACTGGCGCGCCGTGCGCTCGATCAAGCCCGGAAGTTCGGTGCAGAGGTGCTGACTCCGGCGGAGGCAGTAGCCGTCCACGATGATGCCACCTCAAAGATTATCCGTCTTTCAACGGGACAGGAAATTACGACACGCACGATCCTGATCGCAACAGGCGTTGCATACCGTCGGCTTGATGTGCCGGGGATCGATGCGCTGACCGGGGCGGGGGTGTATTACGGTGCAGCCATGACGGAAGCGCTGTCGTGCCGTAACGAGGATGTGTATATCGTCGGCGGTGCAAATTCTGCGGGTCAGGCGGCAATGTATCTCTCCAAATATGCCGCTAAAGTCACGATGTTGGTGAGGGGGACATCGCTGGCCGATACGATGTCCAAGTATCTGATCGATCAGATTGCGGCCACCCCGAACATTGTGGTGCGGCCATGCACTCAGGTGACAGAGGCTTTCGGGAGTGATCATTTGGAAGCGATCACAATCCTGGACTCGCAAACCGGACAATCCGAGCAGGTAACGGCGACTGCATTGTTTATCTTTATCGGTGCGCAGCCCGGTACTGATTGGTTGGGTGATCTGGTCGAACGCGATGATAAGGGATTTATCTTCTCTGGAACGGATTTGCTCCGGGATGGACATCGCCCTCGCGGTTGGTGGCCGTCTCGAAACCCATATTATCTGGAGACGAGCGTTCCAGGGATTTTCGTAGCGGGCGATGTGCGTTATGGGTCGGTCAAGCGCGTGGCTTCTGGGGTCGGGGAAGGCTCGATGTCGGTGCAGTTTGTGCATCGATTTCTGGCGGAAGTTTAAGAAACTGCGAATAATCCCTCTTGACCGTTAGGATCAGGTTTGCTATCATGATAGTCCGCCGCGCAGAAAAGCAGGTGCAGCGGAGCGACGTGGGAACGTCCGGGACTTTAACAACAGAACAGTGAACGAAATGCCAAACCAAAGAGCTTCAGCCTAAAGCTTTTTGTACGCAAAGGAAAGAACTCGAAGACCAAACGGAGAGTTTGATCCTGGCTCAGGATGAACGCTGGCGGCGTGCCTAACACATGCAAGTCGAACGGTCGGGAAACCGACAGTGGCGCACGGGTGAGG
>JANRJJ010000005.1:0-8636 GCA_033764035.1 bacterium | reverse complement strand
CCTCATCGAGACCTGCTTCCGCCAGTGCTGCGGGGTAGTCCGCTTCGTTGACGGCATTGAAAAAGCCCATCCACCCCAGTTCTGCAAATTCGCTGACGTGGGCATGGAACATGTAGCGACCGGGATAGCGCGGGCGAAATTCGAGAATGCCGCGCTGTCCCTGTGCCTGCATGATGGTATCGACCATCCGCAAGGTCGGTTCGAGCGTCGTTCCGGTGTCGTAGTAGTTGAAGAAATTCGCGTGCAGGTGAAACGAGTTGATGAGGTCGAACTCGACAATGTTGATCAGATAGATTCGCACCAGTTCACCGACCTTGACCGGGATTGGGCGGCGCATGAATTCGTGTCCGACCGTGTTCACCGCGTAGATTTCGTTTCCGCCGTCGAAGTTGGTATCGAAGGCGTTCATCATCATCATGAATTCGCGCGCTGGTGGGCGACCTGCCAGCGGATCGATCACGAACGCGCCGTACATACCTTTGTGAATGTGGCGCTTGAGCGGTGCAGCGTGGCAGTGATACAGGTGGCAGCCGAACGGATCAGCATCGAATTCGTAGGTGAAACGTTCACCTGGATTGATCGAGCCGCGATACTCGCCCTCCACGCCATCCATCTCCGCGCGATGAAAGCCGTGAAAGTGCATGGTGTGCGGGTGCGTACCGAAGTTGGCGAAGTCGATACGCAGGTGGTCGTTCTCGTTGCAGCGGAGGCTCGGACCGGGAACCTTGCCGTTGTATGCCCATGCAGGGAAAAAGATGCCCGGCGCAATCTCGATTTCAATATCCCCTGCTGAAACACCATACTCTCGGATCGGACGACCGTCTTCTGTGGTGCCTGCCAGCGTGCCATAATCCCAGTCAACCAGCATCTGCATCGGGTCAAAGCCGTTGCGCAGGTGATCGACCGCGCCGACCAGCATTTCCCGCATTCCCGCGTGCGTCATGCCCGGCATCGCGGTAGCTTCGTCGGTTGCCATTCCCGTCATATCATGCGGCGTTGGTGTGGGGCTGTCGCCCTGACCTTGTGCAGCGCGTGTGAGCAGGGCAGCGCCAAGAACGCTGACTCCGCTGCCAATCCCCGCCCCGATGAATTTGCGTCGTGTCCAGGCGGACTGGCGCGAGTCGTCCATTTTCTTCCCTTTACCACAATTTCGGATAAACCTGATTTAAAGTTTAGCCTAGTCTAAAATTTTGTCAAGAAATTGCCTGCCGACACACTTCAGCGTTGAGTCGGCTTTTGAGGTTGTGTCGGTCTGATGTATCATTGTGCATACATGTTCACCTGTTAAGGATATTGCGTTGGTCAATGATCACCCTCGAACGGTCTGTGAGGACAACGATACCGATGCAGTAGCTGCATCAGCGCTGAAACAGCACATGATCGAGACACAAATTGCCAATCGGCTGGCTGAAGTGTTCAAAGCGCTTGGCGATCCAACGCGCCTGCGCATCATCTCGCTGCTGCTCAAACATGAAGTGTGTGTCCATTCACTCGAGTTGACGCTCGGCATGACCCAATCGGCGATTTCGCATCAACTGCGCTTCCTTCGTCAGTTGAACCTGGTGCGCTATCGCAAAGAGGGTCGGCACGTTTACTACTCACTCGATGACGATCACGTCCATATCCTGTTCGCACAGGGGCTGCTGCACGTCGAACATGGATAAGTGTGAACGGGGTTGCAACAACTCTTCTTTTTGGTACAATACATGAATATCTGTTCATGTATATGATACAGAGTCGCAATTGAGCGGGAAAGCCGATCGGAAATGACAAGAACAATCGAAATCAATCTGGATATGCTGCTGCCTGATATCGAAAGCACAGATGAATGTGTCGCCCTTTTGACCCAACACTTATCCAGCCAGAAGGGTATTGTACAGGCGCACATCGTGCAGGAAAAAAAGCAAGCTGCGCTCTGCCTGCAATTTGATCCGAATCTTGTCTCGTTAGCTACTGTACAGCGCCTGGTACGCGATCTGAGTGCCACGATCAGCAATCGCTACCGACATGAGCGTATTGCTTTTGCCCGGCTGAATACCGCAGATGCAGGATTAAGCCTGGAGCGGGTGCTGCGTGAACTCGATGGGATGATTCACGCCAGCGTGAATTATGCTGCCGGGCTGATCTTCGTCGCTTACGATACCTCCATCTTGCAACGCGACACTATCGACTCCGAAATACAACGCCTGGGCGCGAAAATCGTCACCTCACCCCAGCATCAGTCCGCGCCGAATGACGATGCTGAAGCAGGACATGGCGACGATCACGATCACGGGAGCGCTCCGGCATTTCTACCGCATTGGATGCAGGAACGATGGACGCTCATCCTGGTGGGGTTGGCAGCCGTCTTCTTTCTGACAGGCTGGTTGGGTGAACGTTTCTTTGGCTTCAGCGAAACGGCTGCCACGGTAATTTATATCCTCGCCTACATCGCCGGAGGGTACGACGTCGCCACCCACGCGATTCCGGCGTTGTTCAAAGGCAAGCTGGATACCGATATTCTGATGCTGGCAGCGGCGGGTGGCGCGGCGCTACTGGGTGAATTCGGTGAAGGCGCGTTTTTGCTGCTGCTGTTCGCCATTGGACATGCGGGCGAACACTATGCGCTTGACCGTGCGCGAAACGCGATCAGTGCGCTTGGGGCATTGATGCCGAAAACGGCGCAGCTCAAACGCGGCGATCAGATCGTAGAGACTCCAGTCGAACAGCTCCAAATCGATGATGTCGTCGTCACCCGCCCCGGCGACCGCATTCCTGTCGATGGAGTTATCAAGGCGGGCAGCAGCGCCATCGACCAAAGCCCGATTACGGGCGAAAGTGTTCCCGTGACGAAAACGACCGGCGATGAAGTTTTTGCCGGAACGGTCAACAAAGACAATGCGCTCGACATTCGCGTGACCCGCATCGCCGCAGACAATACGCTGAGCCGCGTCATGCGCCTGGTTGCGGAGGCGCAGAGTCAGCAAAGCCCGACGCAGCAGTTCGCGGATCGCTTCACCAGTCGCTTTGTGCCGCTGGTGTTTATTGCAACCGCGCTCATCATCGTGATCCCCGCACTGCTCAACCTGCTCACGCTCGAACAGAGCTTTTACCGAGGGATGCTGCTCCTGGTTGCCGCCTCGCCGTGTGCGCTGGCAATCGGCACGCCAGCGGCCGTTCTGGCGGGTATCGCCCAAGCCGCCCGAAACGGGGTGCTGATCAAGGGTGGCGTTCACCTTGAGAACCTGGGGACGCTGCGAGCGATCGCATTCGACAAGACCGGGACGATCACCAGCGGTGTTTTCAGCGTGACGGATGTCATCCCGTTGAATGTTGCAAGTGCTGACGAACTGCTGAGCGTTGCAGGAGCGGTCGAGCAGCAGTCGAACCATCCTTTGGCACAGGCGGTCGTGCGTACTGCCAATGAACGCCGCCTGCCGATGCCACCGGCGGGCGGTCTCGAAAATGTTCCCGGAAAAGGGGTGATCAGTCGCATTGGTGACGAATCTGTGCGGATCGGTTCGTTGAAACTCTTTGTCGATGTAGATGGTCTTACACCAGATGCGGCACTCACCCGTCAGGTTGATGAGCTGGAGAAAACCGGACGCTCAACGATGGTGGTGAGCAAAGGCACGCGCTTCATAGGCATCCTTGGTCTGGCGGATACGCCGCGTCCGAACGTGCCGCAGATTATGGGCAGTCTGCGCAAGTTGGGGATGGAACACCTCGTCATGCTGACAGGCGATAACGATGATGTCGCGCGTAACATTGCCGGGCAGGTCGGCTTGACCGAAGTCCAGGCGGAACTGATGCCGGAGGACAAGCTGCGTATCATCAGGACGCTCGAAGGGAAATACAGCGCCATTGCAATGGTTGGAGATGGTGTGAACGACGCGCCTGCGCTTGCAGCGGCAACCGTCGGAATTGCGATGGGTGGCGCGGGTACAGCGGTCGCGTTGGAAACGGCGGACGTGGCGCTTATGGGGGATGACCTGAGCAAACTGCCGTTCGCCGTCGGGTTGAGCCGCGCCAGTCGCCAGATTATTCAGCAAAACCTATACATTTCACTCGGTGTCATTGCCCTGCTGATCGTCACATCCGTACTGGGTATCGTGCAGTTGGGCTTTGCAGTCCTGCTACATGAAGGCAGCACACTTGTGGTCGTCGGTAATGCGCTGCGCTTACTCGGATTCAAAGACCAGAAGGCGTAAACGAGGGTGAAGATGATTCGAGAAAGCATCATCTATCTCGCCTGGTTTCAGGCGGCGATAGCCACGGCAGGCAGCCTGTTCTTCAGCGAAGTCATGCAGCTTCCGCCCTGTGTGCTGTGCTGGTATCAGCGCATCGCCATGTATCCGCTGGCTGCCATTCTCACGGTCGGCATCCTGTCGCGCGACAGCCATGTGAAACGGTATGTCCTGCCGCTGGCGCTGATCGGGCTGTCCATCGCCGTGTATCACAATCTGCTGTATTACGGCATTCTTCCCGAAAGCATCACGCCGTGTACGGCAGGCGTTTCCTGCACCTCGCGTCAGATCGAGTGGCTCGGCTTCATCACGATCCCGCTGATGTCGCTGACCGCGTTTACCGTCATCACGCTCAGCGTACTCTTTCATAAGCCAGAATGGGAAACCTCATGACACAGACACCTGCGAAACGAGCCGCTCCAAAACGTAAACAGAATGCCAGCCGCGAAACGAGAACGCTGGTCATCCTCGGTTCCGTCGTACTGCTCATCATGGCACTCGCAGTCATCCTCACACGCTCCCAGGAGCAGGCAGGATCGCCTTCGGTCGTTCAGGATACAGCCCTGCTGGTGCGCGAAAACAGCGTGACACTTGGTCCTGCCGACGCGCCAGTCACGCTGGTCGAGTTCCTCGACTTTGAATGTGAAGCGTGCCGCGCCGCTCACCCGACGGTGAAACGCATTTTGGCGGAATACGACGGGCGCATTCGCTATGTCGTGCGCTACTTCTCCAATCACAACAACTCGGTGCTTGCCGTCGCAGCGGCGGAGGCAGCCGGGGAGCAGGGGCAGTATTGGGAAATGGTCGATCTGCTTTTTGCCAATCAACCGCAGTGGGGCGAAAGCAGAGTGCCACAGACCGAGGCTTTCATCGCTTATGCGACTGAACTGGGACTAAACATTGATCAATTCACGGCTGGCTTGCAAAACCCTGCGTATGCGGACAAGGCGGCGCGGGATCAGCAGGATACGCGCACGCTGGGCTTGCGCGGAACACCGACCTTCTTCGTCAACGGTCAGTTGGTTTACGGATTGGACGAACCCAGTCTGCGCCGCCTGATTGAAGCAGGCTTGAACGGGTGATGCCCGCTCAATCGTTCATATGGTAAGGGTGAATTGAACGACGCGAGGATAGATACATGACCACTAAAACTTACATCGTCAAAGGCATGGACTGCGCCGGATGCGCGCGTGAGGTGGAAACGGGGGTAGCGAAACTGGACGGCGTGCAGACGGTGCAGGTCGATTTCGCCACCAGCAAAATGCGGCTTGCCGGGAATGTGCCGTTCGAGAAACTGCAAGCCCGAGTTTCTGCACTGGGCAAGTCCGTTCACGAAGAGACCGAAGCGGCAGACGAGACGGCTCCAGCGATGCGCGGCGGAGTAATCGGCTTCTGGGACTACTTACTGCGGCGCGGCGAGACGCGGCTGGCGCTGGTCGGCGGTGGGATCGTGCTGGTGACGTTCATCCTATCGCTGGTGTTCAGCCTTTCGGAGACGGTCACGGCGATTGCCTATATCGTCGGCATGGCGATCACGCTGCTGCCGATCGCCCGCAGTGGCATCAATACCTTACGCATCAACCGCGAGTTCAACATCAATCTGCTGATGAGCATCGCCGCCATCGGCGCGATCTGGATCGGCGAGTATCTCGAAGGGGCGACGGTCATTTTCCTGTTCGCCGTCGGCGAGGCGCTGGAAGGCTACACCGCCGACCGCGCGCGCGACAGCATTCGCGGACTGGTGGCGCTGAAGCCGAAAGAGGCGGTGCGCGTGCGCGCCGGGGTCGAGCAATCGGTTCCGGTGAGCGTGCTGGAGGTCGGCGATATGTTGATCGTCAAGCCGGGCGAAAATATCCCGATGGACGGCGTGGTCACGAGCGGCGCGAGCAGCGTCAATCAGGCTCCAATCACGGGCGAAAGCGTGCCAGTCGCCAAAGAAACGGGTAGCGAGGTGTTTGCCGGGACGATCAACGGCGAAGGCGCGCTCACCCTGCGCGTCACCCGGCTGGCAGCCGACAACACGCTCAGCCGCATCATTCGCATGGTGGAAGAGGCGCAAAGCGTGCGCGCCCCCAGCCAGCGCATGATCGACCGCTTCGCCGCCTGGTACACGCCCGCTGTGGTGGTGATCGCCGCGGGGGTGGCGCTGGTGCCGCCGCTGGTGTTCGGTCAGCCCTTCTACGATACGCCGACCGAACACGGCTGGCTATACCGCGCGCTCTCGATGCTGGTGATCGCCTGCCCGTGTGCGCTGGTGATCAGCGCGCCCGTCACCGTCATCAGCGCGATCACGGCGGCGGCGCGGCGCGGCGTGCTGATCAAGGGCGGGGCATTTCTGGAAGCGCTCGGCACGGTGCGTGCCTTCGCCTTCGACAAGACGGGGACGCTGACCGAGGGCAAACCCGCCGTGACCGGATGGCGCTCGCTCGACTGCCCGACGGGGGAAGCATGCGCCGACTGCGACGAGGTGCTGGCGCTGGCGTCCGCCGTCGAGCGGCGTTCGGCGCATCCGCTTGCCAGCGCGGTCGTCGATGCCGCGTCTGCGCGCAGCCTGAACGGGCATTATGCCCCGGCTGAGTCGGTCGAACTGCTGGCGGGGCGCGGGGTGCGCGGTCGGGTGAACGACAGCCTGATCACGGTGGGTAGCCATCGCCTGTTTGAAGAAGCTTTCCCGCACGGTGCCGAGGTGTGCGCCGCCGTCGATGCGGCTGAAACGCAGGGCAAGACCACGATGCTGATCGCGCAGGATGCGCGCGTGCGCGGTTATATCGCGCTGGCGGACAGCGTGCGGGCGAGCAGCGCGTCCGTGGTGCATGACCTGAACGCGCTCGGACTGCCGACGATCATGCTGACCGGGGACAACGCGACGGTGGCGCGGCGCGTCGGGGAGCAGATCGGCGTGACCGATGTCCGCGCCGGGCTGCTGCCCCAGGATAAAGTGGAAGCGGTGAAAGCGCTGCTCGCCCGCTACGACAGCGTGGCGATGGTTGGTGACGGCGTGAACGACACGCCGTCGCTCGCCGCTGCCACCGTCGGGGTTGCGATGGGCGGTGCGGGCAGCCCACAGGCGCTCGAAACCGCCGACATTGCGCTGATGAGCGACGACCTGCGCCAGCTTCCGTTCGCGGTGCGGCTGGCACGCTTTGCCCGCCACCTGATTGGGCAGAATGTCGCGCTCAGCTTTGGCATGAAAGCGATCTTTCTGATGCTGGCGCTGTTCGGCGTCACATCGCTGTGGGTAGCGATCCTGGCGGATGTCGGCATGTCGCTTTTGGTGACGCTGAACGGGATGCGTCCGCTGCGCTTCGAGAAAGCCGCTGGACGGGTTGCCCGATAGCAAACCAACATCCGCCATGTACAATTGGGGTCATGACCGACCACCTCTTCACCCCGACTATCCCCACGCCCGACGCCTGGGATGCCTTCGTCCGCGCCCATCCGCGCGCCCATCTCCTGCAACTGTCGGAGTGGGGGGCGCACAAACGGGCGTTTGGCTGGCGCGATGCCCGTGTCGCCGTCACCGACGAGCGCGGGGCGATCCTCGGTGGGGCGCTGCTGCTGTTTCGCCCGCTGCCCGCCCGCCTGGGCAGCATGGCTTATGTGGCGATGGCACCGCTGCTCGACCCGGCGCGCGCCGCCGACATCACCCTGAACGCGGCGGTGTGGCGGGCGATCGATCACGCCGCCAAACGCGATGGCGCTGCCTTCGTGCGCTGGGAACCCGGCATATACGAGTCCGACCCGCCGCCCGACCCGGAACGCTTCGGCTTTCGCCCGGCGCTCGCCCCGATCCAGCCGCCGCGCACCGTGCTGATCGATCTGGCGGATGACGACGCGATGCTGGCGCGCATGAATCAGGGGACGCGGCGCAAGATTCGCCAGAGCCTCAAAGGGGAAGTGACCTACATCCAGGCGGCGCGCGCCGATCTGCCGCGCTTCACCGCCCTGATGGACGCCACAGGGGAACGCAACGCCTTCGGCACCTACGAATCTGCCTATTATGACGGTATGTTCGAGCGCTTCGCGCCCGACGACGCCGCGCTGATCCTGGCGCAGCACACCGAAAGCGGGCAGGCGCTCGCGGGCGTGATGGTGTTTGCAGTGGGATCGAGCGCGTGGTATCTGTACGGCGGCTCATCGGACGCGCACCGCAATCTGATGGCGAGCTATGGCGCGCAGTGGGGAGCGATCCAGTGGGCGCGGGCGCGCGGCTGCACCGTCTACGACATGTGGGGCATCCCCGACGCCGAGCCGGATCGCCTGGAAGCGGAATTTGAGACGCGCGCCGATGGGCTGTGGGGCGTGTATGGCTTCAAGCGCGGATGGGGTGGGCGGATCGTCCGGTCTCTGGGGGCGTGGGATCGGGTTTATAATCCACTGGTGTTTACCCTGTATCAAACCGCAGTGAGG
>JANRJJ010000004.1:0-158917 GCA_033764035.1 bacterium | reverse complement strand
GTGGTCGATTATCTGAACGCCGGAGCCGTCGTCTGGCTGGTGGACCCGGCAGCCCGCACCATCGAAGTCTATACGCCTGGGCAGTCGCCCAAACTGCTCAAGCCGGGCGACACGCTCGACGGCGGGGCGATCCTGCCCGGCCTCACGCTCTCGATCCAGCAGGTCTTCGATGAACTCGACGCGGATTAGCTCTGCAAGGCCGCCTGCACAATCTCGACGATCTGGTCATGCAGCAGGCCGTTGCTCACGATCATCCCCCGGTTGGGCAGCACTGCCCCGGTCGAAAAATCGAGCGGCGACCCGTCTACATCGGTGACCACGCCGCCCGCCGCCCGCACCAGCGCCGCGCCCGCCGCATGATCCCATAGTTTGTGCTGTGGAGTGGTTTCGCGGGGGAGCCGCAGCATCAGGTCGGCATCGCCCGCGGCAATCATGGCGTATTTGTCCTGGCTGTCCACGCTTTCGACCTGGCTCAGCGGCGCACCGAAGGTCTGGTAGACCCCGTGCATTCGTTCCAGGTGTGCATGGGAACGTTCGACGCTTTCCACAATGCGGAACTGTGCCGGGGCGCTGCGCGTGCTGACGGCCACCCGGTGCGCGCTCCCCGGCGATTCCATCGCTTCCACATACGCCGCATTCTTTTGCGCATAGAACAGCATCCCCGCCCCGCTGCGGCTGGGATAGCCCGGACACGCCAGCACCCCGGCGGTGGGCGTTCCGTGTTCCAGAAGCGCAATCGCAATCGAATAGCGCCGCCCGGCGACATACCCTTTCGTCCCATCGACGGGATCAATCGCCCAGGTACGCGCCGCATCGCGCCCGCGCCCCCAATCCAGCCACCCGATCAACTGCCCTTCGGTGATCGATTCCCCGATAACATCCCCGACGATCTCCAGGATCGTGCGGCGGTGCGCATCGCTGACCAGCGAAAGGAACTGGTCGCCGGATTCTTCGGCCAGGATACCATCGTCCGGGTAGGCATGGCTGATCGCCCGCAGCAGCACGGCCTGCGATCCGTAATCCGCGATGGTGACGGGATCGCTGCCCGTGCCTTTATCGGCGTTCGCCAGGTGCAGTTTTTGCACCCGCCGGGTCAGGTCGGCGGCCTGGCGCGCCGCGTGCAGAATCGGTTTCAGGTCGATCAAGAGGCTCTCCAGTACGGTGGTTTGGACGCAGGCAAGTATCCCACGAAGGCGGGCAGGCGGCAAACACGCTGGTTTGCGCATTACCCGGTGCCATGCCGCACACACCGTTTCCCTTGCAGCTTTAGTCCCACCTGCCATCCCTGCCATGCCCGCAGCGGAAAACCGCCGCGTATGCGCCGCGCAAGGGTTTCATGCGCCGCTTCCAACCGATCCCAGGCTGCCCGCTCACACAATGGCATGGGTGCAGTCCAGCGCCGCCGCTGTGTAGTCCAGCGCCACTGCCTGGCGATCATCACCTGGGTTTCGATCAGGTCATATTCGAGTGCCAGCCATATCCCACGCTGTGAGTCATCGTGCATTGTGTCCCCCCTTTAGTGCTTGCCGTGCTGCTGATTTTCAGACCGTTCGGTCTGTTTTATCGCCAAAAAAAGAGACGGATCACCCGATCTCTGTGCGCCGCAGTTCAGTTTCGATCAAGCGGCGTACCTGGGCTGCCGCCATGTGCAGCGGCGTTTCATCATCGTACAGCTTGGTCATCATCAGCGCGCCTTCCATTGCGGCGACGATGAACGTGGCACTGCGTTCACTATCCACGTCCGGGCGAATTTCGCCGCGTTCGATTCCCTTCTCAATCGTCCGCTGTATCGTCGCCACCAGGTCGCGCATGGCGGCTTTGGCTCGCGCTTTCAGTTCGGGCATCGCCCCGCCCGCTGCCGCTGTGTCGTCGGCTTCAATGGCGGTATTCAGAATTGGACAGCCGCCCGCCAGCGTATCGCCGCGTGCCAGTTCAAAATAGTAGTCCATCAATGCCAGCAGCCGATCTACGGCGTGTTTGTGGGTATGAAAAATCTCGCGGATTCGCGCCGTCGTCACCGCGAGCGCGTAATCGAACGCAGCATACGCCAGTTCATCCTTGCTGGCGAAATGGTTGTAAATGCCGCCTTTTTCCAGCCCGGTCAGCCGCATGATATCGGACAACGATGTTCCCGAATAGCCATACTGATTGAACACCTCTGCCGCCCGCTGGATGATGAAATCGCGGGTACGTTCACCTTTGCTGGTCATCGCGCCTCAAAACCGACCGATTGGTTTGTTTTATACAGGGTAATCCACTTCACGCCGCGAGTCAAGCGGTGCGCACACGCCGCCTGGTCGGCACTGGTGGTTGCCACTGGGCGCACGCCTGTGATATGCTTCTGATGTTATTCACGACCAGCAACCAGTGAGGGTTAGGATTATGGCGGCACACAACTTCAGCATGTCCCCCCTTTCGGCGGTTTGCTGCGCTTAAATTTCACCCGCATCACCGTATTTCAAGCCGCACACGCCGTTCAGGGGATCATTGGATTCCGTAACCCCATCCCTGATTGAATAAGCCGGGTTTTGCTGCTGTAGACCAGCAGCCAGTGGCTTTGCGTTTGTGGAGACCCTATCTTGCTCATTACTCGGCTCGTGCCGAACCCCCGCTTGTGGAAATTCCTGTCGTATTATCGTCCCTACCGCCGCCTGCTGGCCGCCGATGTGGTATGCGCGGTGGTGGTGTCGGCCATCGCGCTGATTCTGCCGCTGTGCGCCCGGCACATCACCCAACGTGTGCTGAACGCGCCCGAAGCCGACGCGCTGGCGCAGATCGCCGGGGTGGGCGCGCTCATGGTCGCGCTGCTGGCCGTGCAAACCCTGTGCAATACGTTCGTCGATTACCAGGGGCATATGATGGGGACGCTGATCGAGCGCGATATGCGCGCCGAACTGTTCGCGCACTATCAGGCGCTCCCGTTCGCCTATTACGATGCGCACAAAACCGGGCAGATGATGGCGCGCATCACCCATGACCTGGCCGACGTGAGCGAACTGGCGCACCATGCCCCGGAAGAAGCGATCATCGCCCTGTTGAAATTCGCCGGGGCGTTCGCCATCCTGCTCACGATTCATGTGCCGCTCACCCTGTTGATCTTCCTGTTCCTGCCGCTGATGGCGGGCTATGCGCTGGTGTTCAACAGGCGTATGAACGCCGCGATTCGTCGGGCATATGCGCGCATTGGCGATGTGAACGCCCAGGTCGAAGATACCCTGGCCGGAATTCGGGTGGTGCGGTCATTCGCCAACCAGGGCATCGAGCAGCGCAAATTTACCGAAGCGAACGGGCGTTTTGTCGAAAGCCGCCGCGCCATCTACCGCAGTGAGGCCTACTTTTACGGCGGGATGATGGCTTTCACCCAGGGACTCACGATTGCGGTGATCGTACTGGGTGGGACGGCCATCGTCGGCGCATCGCTGGCGCTGGCCGATCTGGTCACGTACCTGCTGTTCGTCGCCATCCTGATCGACCCGGTGCAGAAGTTCACCAACCTGGCGCGCCTGTTTCAGGAAGGAGCCGCCGGGTTCAGCCGCTTCATGGATGTGATGGAGATCGTCCCGGATATTCACGACGCGCCCGGCGCGCATGAACTCACCCGCGTGCAGGGGCGCATCACGTTCGACCGCGTGACCTTTCGCTACCCGGAAGCGCCCGACGATGTGCTGCGCAATCTGTCGCTCACCATCGAGCCGGGCGAATACGTCGCATTGGTCGGCATGTCGGGGGTGGGCAAAAGCACACTGTGCGCGCTCATCCCGCGTTTCTACGATGTGACGGCGGGCGCGATCCGGCTGGATGGGTGGGATATTCGGGCGGTGCAGCTCGATTCGCTGCGGCGGCAGATTGGCGTGGTACAGCAGGATGTCTATCTGTTCGCCGGGACGGTGCTGGAGAACATCCGCTACGGCAGGCCGGATGCGCCGCTTGACGACGTGATCGACGCGGCGAAAAAGGCCAATGCGCACGATTTCATCATGCGGCTGCCGCACGGGTACGAGACCGACATCGGGCAGCGCGGGGTGAAACTTTCGGGCGGGCAGAAACAGCGGCTCAGCATCGCCCGTGTATTCCTGAAAGACCCGCCCGTGATCCTGTTCGATGAAGCGACCAGTGCGCTGGACAACGAAAGTGAACGGGCGGTGCAGGATGCGATGGAGACGCTGACGCACGACCGCACGCTGATCGTGATCGCACATCGGCTGTCTACGATTCGCAATGCCGGGCGCATTCTGGTGCTGACGGAGGACGGCATTGCGGAAGAAGGGACGCACGACGACCTGATCCGCCAGGGCGGGCAGTACGCGGCGCTGTACAACGTTCAGCTTACCTTGTAGGGGTGTGAACCGCACGCCATCGGCATGACGCACCGGGTCTGGATAGGGTACTCTTGTCTGCAACGGATCGGCTGATTCCAGGAGTCCTGAACTTGACCCTTTCTTCTCCAGACCCGGCGCTGCTGCTCGATGTGCGCGGCGAGATCGCGCCCGAACCGCGTGTACACTACTTGCGTCACCCGTTCACCGTCCCGGAAGGCGTGGGGCGGCTGCATCTCACGTTCGATTTTCACAAGGAGCGGGTGGCGCAGTTGTTCATCGCCCTGTTCGACCCGCACGCTTTTCGCGGCTGCCGCATGAACCCCGGCGGGCGCGGCGATATACGCCTGGAATTGTGGATCACGCCGGATGACGCGGGCGAAGGCGCGATCCCCGGCGCGATTCCGGCGGGCGAATGGACGGCACAGATCGACATCGAAGCGCTGGAAGAAGTCAGCCCGTATCATCTGACCGTGCAGGCCGCCACCGCCCCAGAGCCGTCCACGCCGTTCGTGCTGGAAACGTCGTCGCCCATCGTGAAGGCTGAGGCCGGATGGTATCGCGGCGAACTGCACGCGCATTCGACCGAAAGCGACGGCAAACAGCCCGTCAGCACGGTGATCGAAGCGGCGATCCAGGCCGGACTCGACTTTTTCGCGCTCACCGATCATTTCACTGTCAGCCAATGGCGCAAGCTCACGCCATATGCAGCACAGATCGCGCTGCTGCATTCGTGCGAGATCACCAGCCACCAGGGACACGCCAACGTTCACGGGCTGAACAAGTGGGTCGATGTGTATGTGGATCGCCCGGACTGGAGCATGAATGCCGCCGCCGATGCCGTCCACACCCAGGGCGGGCTGTTCTGCATCAACCACCCGTTCAGCGGGCGGCTGGGCTGGCAGGCATACGACTTCGATTGGGATCGCGCCGACCTGATCGAGGTGTATCACCAGCTTGAAGGCATCAACAACACGTACCAGGTCGGCTTATGGGATCGGCTGCTGGCGAGCGGGCATCGCATCGTCGGGGTGGCGGGCATCGATTGTCACGACCCGTTCAGCGAATTTCAGCGGCTCGGCCAGTTGGTCACGTGGGTGTATGCCGATGCGCTCAGCGAAGCCGGGATCATCGCCGGGCTGCGGCGCGGGCGCGTGTATTTCAGCCGGGGCGCACAGGTGCGCTTCACCGCCGAAGCGGATGGCCAGACGTATCACCTGTGGGAAACAGCCCCGCTGTCGCCCGTGCGGCTGCACATCGACGTGCTGAACGATTCCCCGGAAGCGCGGCGCGTGCTGCTGTTCGTCTTCAAAAACGGGCTGTTTTTTCATGCCCGCTGGATCGACCTGGCCGACGAGTGGCAGACGGTCACGCTGGACGACACTCCATCAGCACGGACGTATTACCGCGTGGAACTGCACCGCCCGCACAGCGATTCCCACGCCCCGTACCTCTTGTGGCGCGATCATCACACGATGGAAGCCATGACCAACCCGATCTGGGTGGGGTAAGCCGGGACGCGGTTTTCAAGGTTCGTTCACTTTTCAGCGGGCGTTCTCATGCGATAATACACACTGGACGCAGAACCACAGGCGGTAACGGCATGATCGAATCGCACGAGCTGACGAAATACTACGACGAGTTTTTAGCGGTAGACCGGATCAGCCTGCACATCCCGGCGGGGTCGGTGCTGGCGCTGCTTGGCCCCAACGGGGCGGGCAAGACGACCACCGTCCGAATGCTGACCAGCATCCTGGCTCCGACGAGCGGATGGGCGAAAGTGGCGGGTTACGATGTCGTCGAACATCCCGCCCAGGTGCGTGGGAGCGTGGGCGTGCTGACCGAACAGCACGGCCTGTACGAACGCATGAAGGCGGTCGATTATCTCGACTTTTTCGGGCGCGTGTACAAGCTGAACGCGGCAGCGCGCAAGGGGCGGTCGCTCGACCTGATGGAGCGGTTCGGACTCACCTTCGCGCTCAACAAGACATTGGGTGAATACTCGAAAGGGATGAAGCAGAAGCTGGCGCTGGTGCGGGCGATGCTGCATAACCCGCCCGTGCTGCTGCTGGACGAACCGACCAGCGCGATGGACCCGCAGAGCGCCAAGCTGGTGCGCGATGCAATCATCGAACTTCAGCGCGACCAGCGCACCTTCCTGATCACCACGCACAACCTGGCCGAAGCCCAGGAACTGGCCGACCGAATTGCCATCATCCGGCACGGGCGCATCATCGCCCAGGGAACGCTGGCCGATCTGTCGCAGCGTATCGCGGGCGACCCGCAGATGGAACTGCGCACCCGTACCCCGCTCAATGGCGCGGCGGAAGCGATCAGCGGCATGGTGCAGATCGAAGACACGGGCGATACCTGGCTGCGCTTTCGGGTGGCCGACCCCGCCGTGACCAACCCGGCACTGCTGCGCCGCCTGCTCGATCACGGCGTGGAGGTGGTCACGCTCGCGCCGATCTCGCAGTCGCTCGAACAGATTTACCTGCAAGTGGTGGAAGAAGACGAACAAAAGGGGCGCACTGGTGAACACCTCCGTTAGACCGCTGGAGAGCGCTCCCGCGCTCCCGGCACAACCGCCTGTCAACCGCTGGGACGAAACCCGCCGCACGCTGAGCAACGCCCTGATCGTGACGCGGCGCGAAGTCCGCGACAGCTTCCGCGATTGGCGCATTATCGCGCCGATTGTGATCCTCACGTTTCTGTTTCCGGCGCTGGCGCAGTTCGTCGCGTCCCAGTTTTCGCAGTTCGTCTCCAGCTACGGCGCAGACGTGATCGGTGACCGCACCATCCCGTTTTTGCTCATGATCGTCGGCTTCTTCCCGATTTCGATCTCGCTGGTGATCGCGCTGGAAACGTTCGTCGGGGAAAAGGAACGCCGCAGCCTGGAACCGCTGCTCAGCACCCCGCTGACGAACACCGAGCTGTACATCGGTAAGACGCTCAGCGCGATGATCCCGCCGCTGATCACGTCGTTGGGCGGGATGGCCGTCTACCTGACCAGCCTGCTGACGGGGGAACTGGCCTGGCGACCCCCGGCGATGCTGATCGTGCAGATCGTCCTGCTCACGGCGGTGCAGGCGCTCGTGATGGTGACGGGCGCGGTGGTGGTCAGCAGCCAGACGACTTCGACGCGGGCGGCCAACCTGCTGGCCAGTTTCATCATCATCCCCATGACGCTCGTGATCCAGGGCGAAAGCGCGATCATGTTCCTTGCGCCGGATGCGGAATCGCCCAACGGAATCGGCGCGCTGTGGGTGATCATCGCCGGAATGCTGGTCGTCACCGTGCTGCTGCTGCGCGTGGGCAACGCGGTGTTCAACCGTGAAGAACTGTTAGGCCGCACCATCGACGAACTGAACCTGAAAGCGACCGCCCGCCGCCTGATCAACACGGTGCGGGCGGTCGATGATAAAGGCACGCCCGCCCGCAGCCTGTTCGAGTGGTACGCCAAAGGGATTCCGCTCAGTTTGCGGCGCGGACGGCGCGAACTGATCATCGTGATCGTGTTTTTTGCGCTGGCACTGTTGAGCGGGATGATCCTGGCGACGCGCCCGGAATGGCAGTTGAACATCCCGCGTGGGCTGCCGCTGCGCGATGCAGCGCAGAATATCGATGGCACAGTCGTCCAGTTCTTCGGGGAACACGCCGTCGGCGCGATTATGTGGCAAAACCTGAGCATCCTGTTGGGCGCGCTGCTCCTCTCGATGTTCACCTTCGGGGTGGCGGCGCTCGTCCTTACGCCCGCCACGTATCTGATCCTGGGGTTCCTGACGGTGCAGATCGTGAATGCCGGGTACAGCCCGGCGATCATTGGGGCGGCGGTGCTGCCGCATGGCCTGGTCGAAATCCCGGTCATCATCATCGCCACCGCAGCGGCGTTCCGGCTTGGCGCGGTGATCACGCGCCCGCCGAAAGGCTGGACGGTCGGCCAGGCGTGGATAACGGGTTTTGGCGACGCAATGCGCCTGTTCCTGGGGGTGGTGATTCCCGGCCTGTTCATCGCGGCGGTGCTGGAGGCCTACCTGACCCCCGCAGTGGTCGCGGCGGTATTGGGCGGGTGAACGTGGGGAACTATGACAGCGCAAATCGGTATCGATTTGCGCTGTCACAGTCAAATGAGATCAATAAAAGCGCGTTGCACCCTGTGCGTCTTCATTCATGTACGCGGTCACGGCACTGCGCAGATCACGGTCGATTTCGGCGCAGTAGTCGGCCATGCGCTGCACAACCGGTTTAATCATGCCAATATAGCGCGACCAGACTGCGCCACCCACCAGCCCAATGAACGCGGTGGTATTCAGCACGTCCATCGCAATTTCGAGCGCCCTGTTCACGCCTTCCAGCACGTTCGACATGTTCTGGAAACTTTTCGCCATTTCCAGCACCCGCTCGGTGTTCATGTACACTTCATTGGCCATACCCGGCATCACGTCTATACTCCCGTGTGTTAAATGCGTTCAAAGGCGGTGACGATGCGGTTGACGGATGCTTTCACGCGCTGATCCGCGTCTTCCAGCGTATCCCGCGAGACTTCGATGTTGCGGTTGGTCACACGCACGTTTTCGCACGCCCGCGCAATCTGCGGCAGGCATTCGTCGGTGATGTCGTCGATGAAGCGCTGTGCGCCATCCCCGCGCCAGACATCGCTCGTCAATCCGGCGATGTGCTGGCGAATCACGTTCTGAACCTGGCTTTCCACAATGTTGAGCTGATTGTTCACGACGGCGATCACCTGCCCGGCTAAAACCTGCTTGGCGATCTTCAGCAGCCGTTTGATCGAGGCCATATGCGCTGTTTCTCCTGATGCGTAGTCGTATGCAGTGGTTCGGGTTCAGCGGCAGGGGCTAGAAGCCCATCTGCGCCCCAACTTCGGTATCCACATCGCCCATGCCTTCAATCACTTTGGCGATGTCATTCTTGGTTTCATCGAATTTCGAGCGCAGCTTCATGATCTTGGGCGACAGCACATCGCGCAGCGCATCGGCATAGGCTGCGCCGCCTTCCCCCAGCAGCGCCCCGCCTTCCAACAGGTCAAGGATGGCGCGCACTTCAGTGAGCGTATCCTGCATCTCGTCGGATGCGAACTGAAGCGTGTTCATCATCCGTTCCATCATCGGGCGGTTGACTAAAATTTCCATCGGTGTTTCCCTTTATGCGGCAGTGGCAGGCATGAAATCAGGCACGGAACAACTGGGCGCTGCGGTTTTCCGCATCTTCCAGCGTGGTACGAATTTCGGTGGTTATGGTGCTGGCTTCGCAGAACGATTCCGACATGAAATTGAGCGACCGCAGCGTTTCCCCGGTCATTTCAGCCAGAAATGCTTCTGACCCTTTGCCTTTCCAACCCTGTTCGCACAGGGTATTGCTTTCATCGCGCAGCCGCGTCGAAAGCGCCTGAATGCGTTCGCATAAACGGCTGAAACGGGTGGAAATGTCTTCGAGCTGTTCGTAATTTGCCTGAAGTAGATCGGCCATGTCTTCTCCTTTGCAAGTGCGCAGTGATGGTCGCACGAAAACCCAAATCCAGTATACCCCGATATTTGAAGCCTTAATGCTTAATGTGTGAATTCAAAACGAACGTTATGTTGGCGACCCGTATTTCCACCGACGAATCGAGCGGAAATTCGACAGCGCGCCCCGATGCGGTGTTCAGCGCGTGTCCGTTCACCCAGGTATCGTTCTTTCCGTGATGAATCACCGTGCATGAATTGCGTCGGGCTTCGAGGATCAGCTCGAACTGCGTGGCCGACAGCACTTGGTCGTCGTTGAAACTGGCATCCACGCCCGTGCCGCGCCCCACCAGGAAGCGCTTTTTGGCAATCGTCCAGCGGTAACCATGCGGGTACGTGCGGCACTTGCTCACCTCCAGTTCCGCGATAGGGCGCATGGGCGCGGTGGCTTCCGAAGATTTTGGCCCTGTCCATATCGATGTCAGCTGCGAATTTTTGCCGGGCGGAACGGTGGGCTGCTCTGTTTTGGTAATTGGCACCTGTGGCAGCGGCCCGGTATCGCCCGTTTTGGGCAGCCCACCCGCGCCTGCACCGCCGGGACGTGCTGTTTTCGCGGCGGCTTTTCGATTTACGTCCGTTTTGGTGAACACGAACCCGCCGGAAGCGGCGGCGCTGCGTTCGCGGCTGCTGCGGATGAGCAGCGCGGACAGCACCACGCCGACCAGCACCAGCACGCCCAGGATCGGCACGACGACGCTGCCGATCACTTGCAGCGGATTGGGCGCGGGCGGTGTATACGTGAACGGGTCGCTGCGCAGCGGCTCGTCCAGGATCAGCATCCCGTCGCGGTCGAACGGGATCACCTGGAGGGTGTATTCGCCCGCGCTCAACCCGGTCGTATCGATGTCAAAACGGTCGGGCAGTCCGATCTGGGTGCTTTCCAGCACCTCCGTCCCATTTGACCCGTACAGCGAGATATTCAGTTCCGCGATCCGGTCGGCGGCTTCGGCGTACAGCTCGATCTCGATGCGGTCGGTGCCGGGGCGGTGCAGCACATCGAACAGCAGGCGCGGCTCTGCAGGGGGCTGTCCGTTGACGATGAGCCGTTCGTCGGGGTCGTCGATCAGGCGTGCATCCTGCGCGTCGTATGGGTAAGGCACAACCGAGACGCGGTACTCCGCACCGGGGGTCAGGTCAGCACGCGAGATCGCCGCCGTCGTCTGTGTGCCGTCCACCTGCTGGTTGCGTATGGTTTCAAAGTCATCGTTCAGCAGCACGCGGTAGTAATCGATGCGGTCGCTGCCCGTCACATCCCAGGCGACTTCGATAGTGTCCGGGGTCAGGCGCACATCGCGGATGCGCACGCTCACCGCGACCTCGAACGGCGTGGGCAACCGACGGTTGATGCTGAATTCGAGCGGCACATCTTCGGCCAGCAGCAGCAGATCATCGTTTACGCCCACCGCGTTGAACAGCGCGGTATAACCT
The DNA here is from genome assembly GCA_033764035.1 of bacterium. Taxonomy (GTDB): domain Bacteria; phylum Chloroflexota; class Anaerolineae; order Aggregatilineales; family Phototrophicaceae; genus Flexifilum. Next base: position 147,651 of record JANRJJ010000004.1, on the reverse strand, counting down.
TCGCCATCGAGAAACGCCGCCGCCGGGATCGTCACCAGCAGCGGCGTGATGTTCATATCGGCTGTGGGGGTAATCGGTACCGGGTGTTGATAAGCGACCACGCTGCCTTCATCGACGATGCGCAGCGTGATCGCACGGGCGCGCCCCGGTCCACGCGCCCGCACCGGAATCTGAAGCTGATCGAGCGCGGCATCATACAGCGGGTTCGAGACGAACAGCGCGAACGGCTGGTCGAACGTGCGCGGGCTGGTGAACGCGACTTCGACCGCACGCCCGGCGATGTCGTCCTCATCGATAGGTGTGAAATACGCCGTCTGCGCGCCTTCTGCCGGATAGATTTTCACCTGCATCTGCCACTGGCTGCGCAGCGCGTTGATCATGGTCTGGAACAGCGTGTCCAGTTCGCTTTCCGCGCCCGCCCGGAACAGCCCGAATGTTTCGGCGGCGATGCCGGACAGCGCGTTTCGGTCGATCTGCGCGCCGGAGTCGCTCGTCCCCACCATGCCGATCACGTAGATTGGGACGCGGTTCTGCCGGGCATACCCGGTCAGTTCGTCGATGCGGCGGCGGCTGCACGGGATGCTGCCATCCGAGCGCTGATCCACGCCATCGGTGAATAGCAGGATCGCCCGCCGTCCGACGGGCTGCGCAAGCATGAGATCGACGGCGCGGTACGCCGCATCGTACAGGCAGGTGCCGCCGCCCTGTACCGACTGCACCTGGTCGATACTGTCCTGGGTCTGACCGATGTCGGCAGAAAAATCCTGCACCACTTCTATCAGGTCATGAAACCTGAGGACTGCGAAGCGCGCCTGGGCGGGCGCATTTTCCAGCGCGCTGATGGCCGCCGCCCGCATCGCGGGGTTGGCCGCCCCCATACTGTTGCTGGCATCCAGCACCAGCGATACGTAAAACGGCGCTTCAGATTGGGCAATGCGTACCTGGGATTCGTCGTACAGGTCGCCATTCTGCAAGACCACCCGCCCGGTTTCGAGCGCAACATCGGGCAGCGGGCGGTTGGTGCTGTCTACCAGCGTGAAGTAAACATCCAGGATCAGCCCGTCGCCATCGTCGCGGGTTTCCACGAACTGGATCAGAGGGTAGGCATCCGTTCCGGCCTGGCCCATCACCACAAGCGCCGTGCCAATGAGTGTGCAAACCACCAAAAATACCTTAGTATAGTGAACCGTAAATTTCATGAGCGATGATGTCCCGTTCCGTGCAGTCCGTGCTTAATAATTCTTACGGGTATATGGTGAAAATTCAAGTTAAGTTCTATACATAGCGCTGACCCAACTCTGAACCAGGTGCGAATGATCGATGTCACAAAACCAACTGAACCGCCCGCCCCGCCTTCAGCCGCGCATCCCTGACGCGCAGATCGAAATTCCGCCGCCGCCCCAGAAAGACGAGCAGCAGACGCAAACCCTGTTTGAAATTGCCGTCCCGCTCGTCAGCATCATGGCCTACCTGCTGATTGCGCTCAGCGGGCGTGGCACCAGCCTGCTGTTCGTACTGCCAATGGCAGTGACGATGATCCTTTCGGTGGGGGCGACGCTGTTCCGCAACCGCCGCATCCGCCTGGAAATTGAACGTAAAACCAAAGCGTATGAACAGCGGTTGGGTGCGCTGCGCGGCGATATGCGCGATTTTCACCAGGTACAGCGTGATTTTTACGAGTACAACTACCCGGATACGCCGACCACGCTCAAGATTGCGCATGACGAGCAGGGGAGCCGTTCTGGGACGCGCCTTTGGGAACGCCGCCCCGAAGACCCGGATTTCGGCGCGCTGCGGCTCGGTACTGGCGTGCAGCCATCGCGGGTGGTGTATACCCTGCCCAGCGGTGACAACGACGAGGACCCACAGATGGACGATGCCCGCCGCCTGGTGGAAGATTCGCGCCATGTGACGCAGGTGCCGGTGCTTCTTGACCTGGCACAGCTCACCGAAAATGAAGAGGCCGCCCGTGTTCAGCCCACCATCGGCATCTACGCGGTAGGAAGCAGCAATGGCACCGAAATCGTCACGCGCTATGTGCAATCGCTGATCGTCCACTTCGCCACGTTTCACAGCTATACCGATGCCAGCCTGATCGTCGCTGCCAGCACCGCAGCGAAGCGTGATGAGCGCTGGCGCTGGCTGGACAAACTGCCGCATGTGCGCCGGGGATCTATCTGCTACGAAGACGAGGAGGTGAACGAGCGCGATAACACCCGGAACAAACGGATGGACTTGTTCTTCCGCGAACTGCGCATCGAATTACAAACCCGTCAGCAGCGCCTGCGCGAACGCGGCAGCGCTGAATTCCGGCTGCCGTTCCTGCTCGTGCTGGTCGATATGCGCGGCGCAGCGCCCGATTCGACGATCCGAAATGCCGACCGCGAACAGGCCGTCGGACTGATCATGCGCGAAGGCGCACACCTGGGCGCAGCGGTGATCTTCCTGGTCGATCAGCCGGATCAAGTGCCGACCGATTGCAGCGGGGTGATCGAACTGGAAAGCGATGCTGACGTGCATTTCCGCTATGCCGAAGTGGGTGTGAACACGCCGCGTTACGTCGGCAGGGCAGACCTGCCGGAAGATGCCGCGCTGAACAGGTTTGCCGAAGCGCTGAGCAGGCACCAGGTGCGCATGAGCGCCGCCGCTTCCCTAAAGACCAGCATCGATCTGCTGCAACTGCATAATGTCGATGCCATTCCCGCCCTGAACATTCTGAGCAATTGGGAGCGCAGCCGTACGCTGCGCGATTCATGGCCGTGTGTCGAAATTGGGCTGGGCGGCAACAATGACCCCTGTAAACTGGTCTTTTCTGCCGATGCATCTGGCGTGCATGGCATGATCGCCGGGACGACCGGTTCGGGGAAGTCCGAACTGCTGCTCACGCTGATCACCGGGCTGGCGATCAACTATGACCCAAGCATCGTCAATTTCGTGCTGGTCGATTTCAAAGGCGGGTCGGCCTTCAACGAATTTCGCACCCTGCCGCACTGTGTCGCTGTGATCACCAATTTATCGGAAAGCAAGGCCGAACGCATGTTCGCTGCCATCAAAGCCGAACTCGACCGCCGGGGCAAGCTGATCGCGGATACGAAGGTCAAACATATCGTCGAATACCGTGACAAGGGTTACCACCGCACACGAGAGCCGTTCCCGCATCTGTTCATCATCATCGACGAATTTGCTGAAATGGTGACGCAGAATACCGATTTCAAAGCGCAGCTCGACAGCATCACACGCCTGGGGCGCGCCATCGGCGTGTCGCTCATCCTAGCCACACAGCGCCCTGCTGGGGCGATCACCGATCAGATGCGCGCCAACATGAAATTTCGTATCTGTCTGCGCGTCGAAACCCCGCAGGACAGCCGCGAACTGCTCGCCACATCGGACGCGGCCTACCTGCCGCCGGGACTGCCGGGGCGCGGGTATCTGCAAATTGGCAACGACCAACCCGAACTGATTCAGGTGGCGCGGGCGGGCGGGACGTATCGCTACGGCGCGCAGAAAACGCTCGATCTGCCGCCTGTCGTCTTTCCCGGACGCAAACGTGAACAGGAATCCCAGGATGAGCCGACGCTCTCGCGGCTGATCGTCCAGGAAATGGCAGCGCTGGCGAAAGATGCCGCTTCCGATGTGCGTGAGCAGGGCAAACCCTGGCCAGACCCGCTGCCTATTTACCTGCCGCTGGACAAACCGATCTCACTGCATCACCTGAGCGCCGAAGAAAAAGCCGAACTGCGCCGCTACGAGGTGGACGAAACGCCTAAAGGGCTGCCGCTCAACCCGACGGCAGCGCGCTGGCTGGCCGCCGACGACGTGGCCTGGGATGCGGATATCTGGGACAGGCCGGACGCGCTCACGGCGGTGATCGGGCTGATCGACAACCCGCGCCGCGCCCGTCAACTGCTGATGCGCTTCGGGCTGGATGAACACACGGTGCTGTTCGGCGGGTCGGGCAGCGGCAAGACGACTTTTCTGCAAACGCTGATCGTGGCGCTGGCGGCGCGGCATTCGCCCGCCGACTTGCACATCTACATCCTGGATTTTGGATCGAAAACGCTCGATCCGTTCAGGAACCTGCCGCATGTGGGCGATGTGATCGCCCGCGATGACCGCCACCTGCTCGAAAAGATGACGCGCCTGCTGCGCCAGATCAGCGAAACGGTGAGCGACCGTCAGAATTTGTTCTCTGATACCGCCGCGAACCTGATCGCTTACAACCAGCAGCCGCATGTAGCCCCATTGCCCGCCCTGCTGGTCGTGATCGACAATTTTGCCGAAATCAAAGAGAACTACGACAACCTGCTGCCCACGTTGATCGGCCTGCTGCGCGATGGTCGCAGCGCCGGGGTATCGTTCATCGTCACCGCCGATACCTCCAGCGCGGTGAGCGGAAAACTGCTCAGCATGTTCAGGCGGCGGCTGGTGCTACAAATGCCGGACTCGGGCGAATACGCCGGGCTGCTGGGGCGGGGCGCGCCGCTGTTAGATGAGGTCTACGGGCGCGGCCTGCTCAACATAGGGGATCGCAAGATCAGCCGCACCCCGCTGGAATTTCAAGCGGCGGCTCCGTTCGGTCTGCCAGTTGATGAACTGATCAAGGCAGATGATCTGGATACCCACCCGACAGGTATCAACGAACCGGCGACGGTCGAAAAACTGGCAGGGGCGCTGCTGCCCCTGTTCAGGACATTCATCGACGCACAGCGGGCGCGCTGGAAAACGGCACAACCGCCGCACCGTCGCGCCGCTGAAGCGATCCGTATTCTGCCCGCCTACGTGCCGCTGCCCAGTCTGCCAAAGCATGTGCAGGGGCAGCGCGGGCTGTACGCCATCCTGGGCGTTGAAGACCGCCAATTGGAGCCGTTAGCTATCAATCTGGAAGCGGACGGACCGCATTTCCTGATCGTCGGGCAGCCGTTTTCCGGGCGCAGCGCGCTGTTGCGGACGTGGATGCTGTCGCTGGCGATGCACTACAGCCCACAGCAGGTGGCGATCTTCGCGGTCGATCCGCTTGAACGGCTGACGCGGGGTCGCCTGCCAGATGCGATCCCGCACCTGCGGCTGATCGTGAGCGAAGGCGAGTCACTGCGGGTGATGATCGACCTGCTGCGGCTGGAGTATGAAGGCCGTGCGCACGGTGCAGTATCGCCGCGCCCGCAGATTTATGTGTTCATCGATAACTACGACGACATGGGCGAAATCGCGGCTGAAAAAGACCGCGCAGAACTGGGGCGGCTGGCCAGCCTGTACGCGGCGGACGGTCTGCATTTCATCCTATGCGGTTCGGAAGAAATGCCCCGTGCGACCGGGAGCGATGAACTGCTGCGCCGCGCCAAACGCGCCCGTTATGGCTTCGCGCTGCAAACGGAAAAGGCCGTCGAAGCGCTGGAGGTGCGCAAAATCCCCGCCAGCCTGAAAAATGCCGAATTCGCGCCGGGGCGTGGTTTCCTGGTCAAGTCCGGTCGCCCAACGCTGGTGCAGATCGCCACATTCGACCATGAAAACGGCGAACCTGACCTGACTGCGCTGGCCGAAGCCGGGCGGCGTGTGCAGCACTGGACAGAACCACCGCACTCGTTCTACTACGATCAGCTTGACGCGGAGACACGCGAAAAACGGCTGGCCGAACTGCGCGCTGCCCCTCCACCGGGAGCCGCCGCTGTGCCGCGCCCGGCCAACGGCGCATCCGTTGCCGCGCTCGACGATGCCGCCCTGGTGACGGCGCTGCCCTCCGACGAAATGATCGCCTATTTCCTGGATGCGATCCCCCGCCTGCCGCTCGACCTGCTCACGCGCATGGACGTGAAGATCGCGCCGATTTACCCATATGAACAACTGCATCGATTCAGCGGGCGCGAACACCTGGAACAGTTCATCCGGCGCGGCGATGTGACTCTACCCACCAGCCTTGATCCCGCACTGCGCGCCCAGGCCGAACAGCATTTGAGTCAGCACCTGGTGTTGTTCGATCCGTTGAATCTCGCGCTGCTGCCGCCCGCACTGGTCGAAGCTCTGGGAATCCGATTCGCCAGCGAAAGACAACAAAAGCGCTTTATGGATGGCGGCCTGAGCGCGGACGATCTGCGGCGTGCCATCGCCAATCAAACGCTGATCCTGCCGACGGATATTCCACCCGCTACCAGCGCCCAGGCGCACACGCTGATCGCGCTGTACCGCCTGCTGACCGGAGAAGTGCTGCACAAGATGCCGCTCGACCTGCTCACGCGGCTGAACCTTGACCTGAGCCGGGCAGGACGGCAGAGTCGCATGATCGAAACCGTCGATGAACAGGGGCGCACGGTCAAACGTCCTGAAATCGAGCCGCTCACGCTCGACGATATTGCCCAGGGCAGGCTGACCCCTGCCGAAATCGACAAAGCGATTCGGGCGCTGCAAATTCGCCTGCCTGCTGCCGTCGAGCCGGACTTGCTGGCCGATCTTGAGTCGTACAGCGCCCGCCGCGCCGCCGCCCCACCACAGCAGGGAGCATCGTCATGAGTCACAACGACTACATCGAGATTGATCTCGATATCGAAACGCCCGACGGCATTCAACCGCTCCATGCGGCGCATGTGCTGCCCGCTGCGACCGTGCAGCAGGTGATTGAAAGCGTACAGGATGAATTCGCCGTCGAACTGCACGCACTGCGCCAGAAAGCAGGGTATGAGGCGGTTTCATTTGCGCTGTGGTGGCCTGGGGGAACCGGGCCGCTCCCGCTGCTGACCACCATGCAGCATCTCGGAGTCGAACCCCAGAACCGCTTGGTGCTGCGGGCTGCCGATGTGCCGCACGAGCCATCCGTCAGCGTGAGCGCCGACAGCCTGCGCCGGATCGAAGGGGAGCCGCCCCACGCGCTCGAAAGCGGGGTGCTGCTGCTGGAACAGACCAGCCGCAACCCCTTGAACTACTGGACGCATACCCCTATGGTGATTGGCAGAAGAGGCAGCGAACGCCTACTGCCCCGCATCGACCTGGACAAATTTCCCGATTCCGGGGTGGTATCGGTCGATCATGTGCTGATCTCGAAGCGGCGCGAAAGCCATTATTACGTCATCGACCTGGGTTCGACCAACGGCACCACCCTGAACGGACAGCCGCTTACGCCGTTGACTCGTGCCTATCCTTTGCAGCACAACGATGTCATCCGCCTGGGAACAGCGGAGCAGTACATCGGCCTGGTTTTTCGCCGCACATAGCCCACACAGAGGATGTCCATGCCCGCCGATCTCATTCAGGCTCAGTACGACACGCTCGATACGATCATCACCCGGCTGCGCGCCCGCAGCGCCGACCTTGATACCCTGATCGGCAGGCTGCGCGCCGAAAGCGCTGACCTGTTCCCGTACTGGAAAGGCGAAGCCGCCGATGCCTTTTTCAGCGAATTCGATGGGCTGATCCTGCCCAGCCTGGAACGGATGCGCGAAGCCTTCGACGAAACCGCCGTCTTCACCGAAAATGCCAGCGCCGATTTTCAGGACGCGGAGCAGCGCGCATCGACCCTGTTCACATCCGGCGAATTCCGGGACGTGCCGGGGTCGGGCATCACCGCGTACCGCCTGCCGCCCAGCACCGAACCGCACAACTCGTTTCTGCCGCCGGGCTATTCGCTCCACCTCACCCGCAGCGGCGACAAATTCACCGTCGATCTGCGCGATGCGAACGGGCAGTCGGTCAAGCTGCCGTCCGGCACCAACCCGGCGGATGCCCTGACCGCGATCCGCTCGTATCTTGAAACAGGCGGCACGCTGAACGATGTCGCTGAAGGTATTGCAAATGGGCGGATCAGGTTTTTGTCGCGGCTGGATGAAGCGCTGCAAACCGCCCGCAATTTCGATGGCTGGAAGCAGTTCGCTGCGGGTGCCAAAGCCGTCGGCCTGGTGATCGATGGCGCATCCATCCTCATCGACGGTTTACAACTGCTCGACGGATCGAACGCGCACATCGAAACGACCGAACTGGCCATGCTCCCCAACGGAGTGCGCATGGTGTTCGACAAAGTGATCGATGAAGATGCCCAGTTGATCAGCACCATCGGATCGGCCATTGGCAGCGCGGTGGGCGGCGGGGCGGGCCTGGCAGGCGGCGCAGCCATCGGCGGTGCAGCCGGGACATTCATCGGCGGGCCGGCGGGAACGGCGGTGGGCGCGGGAATCGGCGGGTTTGTGGGCAGTACTGGGGGCGCGATAATGGGCGGCGAAGCAGGCAAAAAAATTGGCGACCTGTACGACGGTTCGTGGTTCGATCATGACCCGGACATCACGCCGCTGCCCTCAGATGTCACGGTCGAAAATGGCGAAGTGCGCATCCACGCCAACCCCACCGGGCGCATCGACGTGGGGCGGCTGCTGCCCAAAGATGGCAGCGCGATCATCGAAATGCGCGATGGGCAGTTCGTGATCCGCCCACAGTAAGCGACCGGATATGCCGCGCTGGGGCTGTGGGCTTCGGCGCGGTGACATTTTGCAGCGCGTTATGACAATTTCGTTACCCGGCTTAACCTGAAGGCCTGAAATCCTGTAATCTTTATTTAGGAATCAGTCCTGTATTGGCTATACTTTCCGTAGGGCTACATAAAACACAGCCGCGTTCAGTTCATCACGCCGCCACCTGCAACGGAATGACATCGACTTATGCACAACCGACCTGATCGTTTCATCGTGTCTTTACTCAAACGGCTGCCCGTGCTGATCCTGGCCGGGCTTTTGATCATGCCGCCATTTATCGCCGGCGCACAGGATGCCGGGACGCTGGAAGTGAGCATCCTGAACACCGATGCGGAAAACTTCCCCGAAATCGCGCTCGATGTGCTGGTGCGCGACCTGGGCCGCCCGCTGGCGGGGCTGTCCGCATCCAGTTTCACGCTCGATGAGCCGAACACCAACCTGACGGTAGAACCGCTGAATGCGCGGGCATTGGCGCTGGCCGTCGTGGTAGACCTGAACAGCGGCAGCGATGCCGACCTGATCCGCGATTCGCTGTACGCTTACTTCACCAATAACTACCGCGAAGGCGACCGGGTGGCCTTCATCGTCGCCAGCGGGCCGAACGCCACCCAGGTCGAGACGTTCACCACGCTGAACGCGATTTTGTCGCGCATCAACGCGCTGGAGGAATCGACGGCGAATTTCGACGTGCGCGCATCGCTGGAAAGCGCGCTCACCTATTTGCAGGGCGACCGTGACCGCAACCGCACCGATACGCAGCAGGCGCTCCTGGTCGGCTCGTACCTGTATGCAGGTGTGAACGCGGTCGCCACACGCTTTGGCGAAGCGCGCATCCCGCTGCATGTGGTGATGGCGCACCGGGGGCGTGACGGGCAGAACACCATCAACGATAGCCCGGAAGATACGACAAACGCGATCAAACCGCCGAATGTGGCCTTACTGGGTGGCGGGTTCTACGCGAACAACGCCGAAGGCACGCTGGTGAGCGGCACGGGCGAAGAGGCCGAACCCTTCGGTGACCTGCTCAGCCTGTATGACGCGATCAACAACGGGCGGCTGACCTACCGCTTGACGTACACCACGCGCAGCACCAGCCTGGAGGCCACGCGCACCGTCACGCTCACGGTGAACAGCATCAGCGGGCTGCGCGCACAGGCGAGCGGGCGCTACCAGCCGCAGTTTCAGGACCCGGCGCTGGCGCTGGTCAATTTCAACCCCAATCCGGAGATCAGCGCGGATGCGGCAGGCAACCTGGTCATCCCGGCCAGCGAAATCGGCGTACAGGTCACCTTTCTGGATGGCATCGCCCGCGACCTGCGCGAAATTCGCCTGGAAGCGTCATCGGCCACCGCCGGGACGGTGCGCGCCACGTTCAACGCCAGCCAGTGGCGGCGCGAAAACGACGTGTATTTCATCCCCTGGGACTTAAGCGGGTACAACCAGCGCGGGCAAACGGTGGCGGTCACGCTGGCGGTGACGGTGACTGATAGCATCGGGCGTTCGGGGGTGGTCAGCACGAATGGGCTGGTGAACATCGCCCCGGTGCCAACGCCGCTGCCGACGAATACACGGGAACCCAGCCCCACCCCGGTACCCACCAATACCCTGGCACCTACCAATACCCCGGAGCCAAGCCCCACGCCGATCCAGGATTTGGTGGCGCTGGTAAATGGCGACACCCCAATCGGTGAGGACGCACTCAACCAGCTTTACGCCCTGATCAGCGGCGGGGTGGGCGTGATCTTCGCGCTGATCGTGCTGGTCATCGCCGTGATCATCCTGCTGCGCCGCGACGTGCGCCGCCGCGTGACTGCCGGGGTGAGCAAGACTATCGTCCAGACCACGACGGCGGTGTTCGGCCAGCAGGCGGGGCAGGCCGTCAAGACCGCGATCTTTGGGGCAGCGCCGCCCGCCGATCCCAAAAAGCCGCAGCCTCCGACGAGTAATGCCCCGGTGCTGGCCCGGCTGGAACCGCGCCAGCCCGAATACGGCATCCTGGAGATGCGCACGCCGAACTTCATCCTGGGGCGCGAGATCACGGCGGGCTGCCATGAATGCGTGAAGAATCCGTATGTCAGCAGCCGTCACCTGCAAATCGAAATGACCAATAAAGGCTTTTTCGTGACCGATTACTCCTCCCAGGGGACATTCATCGATGGCGTGCGCATTCCCCAAGGCAGAGCAGCCCAGATCACCGATGGCGCATGGTTGGGCGTGGGACCACAGATCGAATTCATCTTCCGGGTGGACAACAGTGCGCTGAAACCGACGGAGATTTTTACGCCGGGGGCGGCCATACCCGGTGAAATTCCCACCGAAGCCGCGCCCTACACCCCGCCGCATGAGGACGACAGTTCCGCCGCACGAAACGTCCCCGCGATGCAGGATTATTATGCAGCGATGGGGCAGACTGCCGAAACGCCCATCGACGACAACGCGTCCCCGGATGAACCGTCCCGTTTTGGCCGACCAGTGGATGTTCGCAGTACGTTCGATTCGATGCCCAGCGTTCCACCCAAGCGCACGCCCGAAAACGGCGGCACACCCCCGACCAGCGCGGGCGATGTGGACGACGATTGGTTCAAACAGTAGTGCAGCCCTGCCCATCATCGAAAACGCACGATTATAAGGGAGAACATTCGATGCGTGCATCGCAAAAGAAAGACTTCATCGCCGGGGATCGGCTGGGGCCGTTCCGAATCGAAAAACGGGTGTCCGACGACGGCGGGATGGCCGTCGTCTACCGCGCCGTTGTGGATGACCGCGATCACCCGGCAATTCAGGGCAAGCGTGTCGCGCTCAAGGTGGCACGCGGCGAAGAACATGCGCAGATTTACGAGGCGCTGCTCACCCGCGAAACGCGCAGCCTGCAACTGATGCGGCATCCGGGGATCGTGCGCATCTTTCCATTTTCGCATCGCGGCAGAATCTACCCGGACAACTGGTTCGGACGCACCGACGCGCCGCACTTTTTCTACTTTGCAATGGAGTTCCTGGAAGGTCAGTCACTCGCCCAGTTGATCCGCAGCGGCGAACTGCGCGCCTATTCGATGTCGTGGCGCGTCGAACTGCTGTATCAAATTGCGTGCGCCATCGATTATCTGCACATTCGCGGTGTGGTTCACCGTGATCTGAAGCCAGAAAACATCATGTTCCGCTACAAGCCGCAGCCGGATCAGATTCCGCAGCCCGTGCTGATCGACTTCGGGTTATCGGAAAAACGCCAACTGCGCGGCGTGAACGTCCTCACCATCGCCTACGCCCCGCCGGAGGCGATCTACGATATGCGCGCCAGCAGTCCGACCGATCTCATGCTTAACAACAGCATAAACAAGGGCGAAAGCGAAGCCACTTTCCTGCGCAAAGGCATGGCCTTCGATATGTGGTCGTTCGGCGCGGTGGCCTTCGAGGTGCTGAACGGAACATACCCTTTTGGTGGTCTTACCGGAGCGATTACCGTCGTTCAGGATAACATCCTACGCGGCCAGATTGCGCCGATGAGCGTCAAAATATCGCCGGGGATGATCAGTATTCTGCAAGAACTGCTTGACCGCAACTGGATGACGCGCCTAACCATCGACAAGTTTTTGCAGCGGCTCGAAACCACATCCGGTTTGGTTTCGCCCCGCCTCTGACGGCGGAATTCGCCCCGCTTGTGACAGCGGGGTTCGCCCCGCCAGCGCTGACTCCTAACGAGAGGAAATCGAATGACACCGATCATCAGTGCCGCTTCCGATTACAAACTGGGCAGTTCGCTGCGCGAACGCATTGAAGACTACGCCGCCGATGAACGCCTGACGACGACACCTGGCGGGCTTGACCTGCAACTGGGGATCGTGTGCGATGGCGTGGGCGGTGCGGAATGGGGCGTACAGGCATCGCGCACCGCCGCACAGACGATCTTCCAGTTCATCGCCGAGAGCAGCGAAACCCACATTCCCACCCTGCTGCGCAATGCGGTGCAGGCCGCCAACCTGCACCTGTTCGAGACCATTCGGGGGCAGGGGAACACCACCGTCGCGCTCATGGCCATCCACCTGAACGATCCGTCCGCTCCATCCGGGCGGCTGTTCATCGCCAGCGTGGGCGACAGCCTGATCTACATCGTGCGCAGCGGCGAACTGTCGCGCCTGAACATCGACCACAACCTGGAAAGCGGACTGCGGCGCGGCGAACTGTCGATGGAGGATATTGGCAGTGCCGATCTCAGCCAGTTGACGCGGGCTGTTGGCCTGTTCGATTATGTCGAGGTCGATACCGGATTTTACAAAGGTGAAAGCACCTCGAACGTGATCCCGACTCAGCTCGCCGTTGACCGGGGGAACAAAGGGCTGAAACTGGAGGACGGCGATACACTGTTCGCGTGTTCGGATGGCGTGCGCGATACCGCGCCGGATGGCAAACCGTACCTTGAGGATGAGATGATCCTCAAGCACGCGGACGATTCTCAAATTGAAGATACGCTCAAAAGCCTGCTCAGCTATCCACAGCAGCGCATGACCACCGACAACGTTTCGATGTCGCTGATCTTCATCGGGCCGCGCCGCAAGCGCAACTACCAGCCGTCCCGCGTCTCGCTGCCCGTCCTGGTCGGCGCGGGACTAATGATCGCAGTGATCATCACGTTTGCGCTGCTCAACGTGCTGAATGCCAACCGTGCCGCCAGCGTCGCGGAGCAAACGGCGGTCGCGCTGGAGGTATTCAGCAGCGAGACTGCCGCCATTGCTAACCTGATCGGGTCACAGACTCCCACGCCGAGCATCACCCCAAGCCCGACGCTCACGCTCACGCCGACGGCTACTTCTACCCCACGCCCCCGCTTCGACCCGAACCAGGTCAATGCGGCCAACCTGATCGGCTCGATCTACCGGGGATTGGTGGCCGCGCCCGAACCAGTCGAACTGCGCCGCCCGGTGAATGCCCCGACTGAAGCCTTTCTGATCATCGACAGACCCGAAGCGCTCATCGACCAGACCGGTCAGACGACAGGGCTGGCGAACGAGCCGATCATCTACCTGAGCGCGGATGCGTCGGTGCAGTTCCTCAGCGTGGAGTACGAGCAGCAGGCGTTCGAGATGGTGCTGCGCGAAAGCAGCGCGGTCAATTCCAGTGTGTTTGTCCTGCCGCGTGATTTTACCCGTCCATCGATCAGTCTGCCGGACTTCGAGACCGCGCTGTTGTCCGATGCGGCGTGCCTGTCGGTCGATGTGATCGCGGAAGGTCAATATACCTTCGGCTGCTACGGCGAGGATGAAAGCGCCACCTGCACCGCTGGCGAGATCAGCATCCCCTACGGCCAGCAGTTGAACTGGAACACTGCTGCCGAAGCCGGGTCACGCGGGCAGCTTGCGCCGATTTCGACCCCGCTGCTGAACGCACATTACGACCGAATCCGCGTGTTCAACCCTACCAGCGCAGAACTGGCGGGCTGCCTGCTCCCGTTCATCGACGGCGATGGCGATCAGGTGATCGACCGGGACGATCAATGCCCGACGGTGCCAGGCAATACCGATGGCGGGGCGAACGGCTGCCCACCCACCGCAACCCCTACCCCAACGGCGACGCTCACCCCGCAGCCCACCGATGCCGACAGCCCAACTCCGCCGCGCACCGGGTCTGGGTCGTCGGCCAATGTGCAGGCGACTGATACCGCTTACAGCATTGCGCTGACGGCGACTAGTATGGGGCAGGCGAATGAGCGGGTGCGCACTGAAACCGCCGCCACCCAGGCGGAGAGCGCCCGCCGTACCCAGGTCGAATCCAACTCGCGTACCCAGGCGGCGATTGACCTGGCAACACAGCAGGAAAGCGCTCGTCAAACCCAGGCCGCCATCATGGCCGCGACGCAGGCGGAAAGCGCCCGCCGCACCAGGGTTGAATCGGAAATGCGCACTCAGGCGGCGATTGACCTGGCAACACAGCAGGAACAGGATCGTCAAACTCAGGCAGCCATCGATTTAGCGACCCAGCAGGAACGGGATCGTCAAACTCAGGCGGCGAACCAGGCCGCAACGGCTGCCGCGAATCAAGCCGCGACCGCCGCCGCTGAAGCACAGCAGACTCAGGCCGCCAGCGACAATGACGGTGATGGCGTACCGAACGGGTCGGATGCCTGCCCGAATGAAGTAGGTGACCCCGGCCACAGCGGATGTCCTGCACCACCGCCCCCACCCCCGCCTGATCCCGATCCGCCAGGGAATGGGAACGGCGGCGGGAATGGCAATGGAAACGGGAACGGTGGAGATTAACCGCGTGAGCCGGAATCCCAATCAGCGAAAGGCCATGCCCTGATGCGCCGCCGCTTCCACCTCTCGCCTGCGGTTTTTGTGCTGGCTGGCCTTTTGCTGGCGGTGATTCTGGCGCTGTCGGTGCTGTTTACCTTGCAAGCGAACCGTGCGCAGCGGACAGCCGAACGTACCGCCGCTGCCATCGCCAGCACCAGCACCGAAACGACTCTCCGCGCCTTTATTGAAGTCACCGCATCTCTGAGCAGCAGTGCTGTAAGCACCACCGCTCAACCACTTCCCTCCGACGTGACGGCGACCCCACGCCCACAGGTTACGATAGAAGTCTCTGCGCCCATTGGTGTGGTGTATGCTGCGGGCAGCCTGCTGCCACTGCCAGTCACAAGGCGGATGCCGATTCAAACGGTCAGCGATACCCTGATTCGGCTAGAGAATCCGGCGGCACTGGCGGGCGATCTCGCACAGGCGCTCAGCGATCCGCCCGGCGCTGCTGCTGCCGCTGGAATGGATGTGCGCATTCTTGATGCGGATTTCGACACGGCTACTTTCACACTCGCCATAATCGAACCCGGCAGTTCAGAGGCTGGCCTGCTGATCATCCCGAATGCCTTCACAGCGGTCGTGTTATTACCAGACCTGGCAGTGATCGAAAGCAGCGCATCCTGTCTCACTGTCGACGCGCTGGAAAGCCAGGTCTTGCGAATCGGATGCTATGGCACAAGCACCTGCCGAATCGCCGATCAAGTGATTCCAGCGGGCAAACAGGTCACTTGGCATCACGCTCCGCTGCCCAACGGTGCACAACTGCGTGCCACCCCGCTCGATCTTGTAGCACTGGCCGCCCATCACCAGCGGTTTGCTGTTTTTGCCGGGGAGGATGCTGCGCCGCTGGCGTGTTTGCAACCGCTGCTCGATGCCGATCAGGATACTGTGCTGCTGCCTGATGATACGTGTCCGGATGCTGCCGGGGAACGCGAGTTCGACGGCTGCACGCCGCCCACGCTGACGATGGTCGCACTGACCCGGACATCAACCCGTACTCCCACCCGTGCCGCAACCCGCACCGTGACTCCATCACGCACGACAGTGACCACGACTCAAAGCGGCGTGACCATCACTCCCATTCCGCCGATGAGCCGACCGGATAACCCAGCCAGCACCAGCGCACCGATGTTCGCACCTACCGCTGTGCCGCTGCCCCAAAACACCGCTGACCCACGCACGCAGTCATCCTTCACGCTGGCGACGCAGCAGGAACAGGATCGTCAAACTCAGGCAGCCATCGATTTAGCGACCCAGCAGGAACGGGATCGTCAAACTCAGGCGGCGAACCAGGCCGCAACGGCTGCCGCGAATCAAGCGGCGACCAACGCCGCAATTCAGGCCGCGACCGCCGCCGCTGAAGCACAGCAGACTCAGGCCGCCAGCGACGATGACGGTGATGGCGTACCGAACGGGTCGGATGCCTGCCCGAATGAAGCAGGTGACCCCGGTAACGGTGGGTGTCCCGCGCCAGCGGGTGGGTAACCATGCACACGGGGCAGGAAAAGATACACGCTATGATGTACAGACAACACGCGACGGAGGATCAGACCGATGCGATACGTATGCAGTGAATGTGGAACCCGTTCCCAGGATGGAAATGTATGGTGTCAGCGGGTGACGTGTTCCGCCCGCTACCTGAACACTCAGTTTCGGGCGGGCGATCATTTTGGAGAATGGGTCATCGTCAAGCCGCTGCGGGTGATGCGCACCGCCGCATTGTATGAAGCGATGCACGGCGATCAAAAAGTGCTGCTTAAGGTCGCGCACCCCGGCGATGACTCGTTTGCAGAGGCGATCAAGTGGGAAGCGCAGAAATTACACGAGCTGTACCGGCGCGCCGCGAACAAAAAAAACTATCCGGTTTATCTGCCCCGGCTTGTGCCGCCCGCCGCCAACATCGATCTGCACAGCGACAAAGCTATGCCTTATGGCCGCCTAGTCTACCGGGAACGGCTGTGCTACTTCATCGTGCTGGAACACATCGACGGCTTTTTCCTGCGCGACCTGCTCGACCATAACCCACACCCCACCTACAACAATGCCGGGTGGACAGCCCTGCAATTGCTGAGCGCGCTCAAGTTCCTGAAAGACAACCTGGGCATTCATCACCTGAACCTGAACCCGGAACTAGTATACGTGCGGGTCGATTTGGCGGGTGTATACTTCCCGGTGCTGCTCGACCTGGGGCTTGGGCAGGCGGTGCAGCGGCGCATTCCCGCTTATGATCGAATCGTCGCAAACACCCCACTCGACGAAGCGGCCTCGATCCCGGTGCAATTTCAGGATTGGCTGCACCGTCACTGCCCGCTGCCATACATCGCGCCGGAACTGTACCAGGGCAGCGGGGACGCACAGACCGAACTGTACGGCGTAGGGCTGATCTTCTACGAAATGCTGGCAGGTCATCCGGCGTTCGAGCTGCGCATCGGCGCGGAAGAAGACCTGCGCGCCGCCATCGCAGAGCATCGGTTCAAGCCGCTGCGGCACCGCGAAGATGAACTGCACTCCATCGTCAACCGGGCGCTACGCACCCCGCACAACCAACCCTATGAGTCGTTCACCCACATGGCGACTTCACTGCTTAAGCGCTTTGGCGATGTGCCGCCGGAAAAGAGACGCGAATCGTGGTGGAGCCGTCGCAATCAACAACGGGTGATGATCGGCGCACTGGTGGTGATCGTCACGCTGGTGCTGCTGGCCGTCCCGTCGATTTTCGGTTTGATTGCCGTATAGGGGTCGTAAACCCTCCCGCCTGGTAGGCCAGGGAATAGCGCCGCTGCATACCACGCAGGTGCAGCCCACGCGGTGCGCTGCCGCGTTTTGCATACTCATGTTCGGGTGTTAGAGTATGGGCCATGAACGCACACAAGGCAGGGAAACGGAATGAAAGTGCTGCTCGTCGGGTTTGGGACGGTAGGACAAGGGCTGGTGACGATTCTGCGCGATAAAGCGCCCGAACTGCGCGAACGGTACGGCTTTGCGCCGCGCATCGTTGGCGTGGCCACCCGGTCGCGGGGGACGCTGTACCATCCTGACGGGCTTGATCCGGCGCTGCTGCTCGATACGTTCACCAGCGGCTATCCTGAATCGACGGGAGCCATCCGCGATTGGCCGCTCGAACGGCTGATCCGCGAAGGTGGAGCCGATGTGCTGGTCGAAGCCACGCCCACCGACCTGACCACCGCGCAGCCCGCGCTCGATACCTGCCGCGCCGCGCTCGATGCCGGGCATCACCTGGTGTTGGCGAACAAAGGGCCGATTGCCCTGGCCTACGCGGAACTGCGCGACCAGGCCGCGCGCCTGGGCAAGCGCCTTTTGTTTGAGGGGACGGTCATGGCCGGAACGCCATCGCTGCGCCTGGGGATGCAGGCACTCGCCGGATGCACGATCCGCGAAGCGCGGGGGATACTGAACGGCACGACCAATTATATGCTCACCCAGATGGAAGCGGGGCGCGATTATACCGACGTACTGGCCGAAGCACAGCGGCTCGGTTATGCCGAAGCCGACCCAACTGCCGATGTCGATGGATGGGATGCCGCCGGAAAAGCCATCATCCTGGCGGCGGCGCTGTTCGGCCAGCGGCTCACGTTTGCGGATATGACGGTGAGCGGGATTCGCGGGCTTTCCAGCGCCGATATTGCGGCGGCAGCGGCGGCGGGCGAACGCTGGAAGCTGATCGCCCATATCACCCCGCAGGGCGGCAGCGTGCGGGCGGTGAGGCTCCCGGCGGCGCACCCGCTGGCGGGCGTGAACGGCACGACCAACGCCGTCACGTACAGCACCGACCTGCTGGGCGATGTCACACTGATTGGGGCAGGGGCGGGCGGCGTGCAAACTGGTTTCGGCCTGCTCTCCGACCTGCTGGAGCTGCACCGCCAAGTTTGGCCTGCCTGAGCAGGTGATGAGACGAATTTGCAAACTTCATCCATTCGATTATCGCAATCTCGTTTTATGATTGATGAAACTTCTTGTCGAAGGCTGAAGGCTGACGCAGCAGGAACCTATGATGGCTAAAGCAAGAATTCTGATCGTCGAGGACGACATCAATCTGCTGGAGGGGATACGCACCGTCCTTCAACTGGAAGGTTACGCGGTGCTGACCGCCGAACATGGCGAAGTGGCGCTGAACATCCTGCTTCACGAGCCATTCCCGCCCGACCTGATCGTCTCCGACATCATGATGCCGCGCATGGACGGCATTCAACTGCTCAACGAGGTGCGCCGCCGCCCTGAATGGATGGAAATCCCCTTCATCTTCCTGACCGCCCGCAGCGAAAAATCCGATGTGGTGCGCGGGAAACGCATGGGCGTGGATGATTACCTGGTCAAGCCGTTTGATGCCGACGACCTGCTGCTGGCGATTGAAAGCCGCCTGAAACGCAGTGAGATGATCAAAAAGGCGAAAGACGAGGAGATTACCGACCTCAAGCAGAAAATCCTCACCATCCTGAACCATGAGTTTCGTACCCCGCTCACGTTTCTGGTGGCGTATACCGATATGCTGAAGGAACAGCAACCGAATTATGAGGACGACCCCGAAACGGCCATGTTCCTCAACGGGATCAACATCGGGGCGCTGCGGCTGCGGCGTTTGATTGAAAATTTTATTTACCTGGTGGAAATGGAGACCGGCACGGCCAAGCGCGTGTACGATTTGCGCCGCCAGGCCGTTTCTGACCTGATGGAGGTGCTGCGCGCCGCGCACGACCATGTGTTCATTCATTTTCCGGACCGGCAGTGTTCGATCTGGGTGGAGGATCACCTGCCCACGCTGATGGCGGATATGCAGTATTTGACGACGGCGGTGGTTCACCTGCTCGAAAACGCCGTCAAGTTCAGCACTGCCGACCAGGTGGTGCTGATGGGCGCGCAGCGCAGCGGCGATGAAATCATGATCTGGGTGCAGGATCATGGGCGCGGCATCTCCCCGGCAGAACAGGCGCGCATCTGGGAAAGCTTTTACCAGGTCAACCGCGCCGTGTTTGAAGACCAGGGCGCGGGCGCGGGACTGGCGATTGTGCGCGGGGTGGCGCGGCTGCACGGCGGGCGGGTGGAACTGGAAAGCGAACTGGGCAAAGGCAGCATTTTCCGTCTGTACCTGCCAGTGCCGTCCAGCGCGGAGCCAACCGGCAGCAGCCTGGTGAACACCACCCCGTCCCGGTCTGCGACTTCGTGACGGCATCTGCGTATAGGCATGTGTACACGGCGAATGCACGAACACCCCACGCGGGTTTTGAAAGCGCGTTATACTTGTTGACAGCATCCGCTCACCACAGGGAGACTACCCGGTTATGGCACCTTCGCTTCTTGAAAAGGTCAATACGTTGATCAGCGCCAGTTTGCATGGCATTGTAGACCGCGCCTTGCAGACCAATTCCGTCGCCGTGATGGACGAATACATCCGCCAGGTGGAACGCAACCTGGAAGCGCTGGAAGACTCCGCCGCGACCGTGGGCGGCACGGTCAAGACGCTGAAGCGCAAATACGATGAATTTGCGTCCCAGGCGGAAAAGCTGGATCGCGACATCGATACGCTGGTGATTCGCGGCCAGGATACGCTGGCGGCGGCGGCTCAGGCCGAACTGAACGCCAAACAGCAGCTTTCCCAGGATTATTACGAACAGTGGCAGGATCAGGAAAAGCAGTACCAGTTGATGCTGGATGCGCGCCTGAAACTGGAAGCGCGGCTGACCACGATCCGCAACGAGCGCGAAAAGCTGATCGCGCTGATCGAACTGACCGAAGCCAAGAAAACCGTCACCAAGACGATGAAATCGCTCGATCAACTGTCGAGCGTGAGCGATGCCGAAATCAGCGGCCTGGCCGACCAGATTCGCAGCCGCCTGGATCAGGAAGATGCCCGGCTCGATATGGCATCGCGCCGCCTGGCCGACCAGGTGGACGAAGCCGTGCGCGGCGGGGAAATTGAACGGCAGCTTGAAGAACGGCGGGCGCGCCTGCTCAACAAGCAGGGCGGCGGCAGCCCACCCGCAGAATAGCGGCAGGTTCAGTCCATCGTATGTAGAGGGGGGTGCCGGGCTGTATGCAGCGGCCTGGCGCGCCCCGGCAGTGAAGTAAGGTGCAGGGATGACACAAAATCAAATACAGCGGCGGGCGATAGGGTCGGTAATCACCAATGCGCTGTTGAACTGGAAAAGTCTCGCCACGCTTTCGATCACGGCGATTCTGTTCCTGTTCGTCAACAACGTCACGCTGCCGGGCGGCATTGAATGGCAAAGCTGGTACTGGCTGGTGGCGGGGGCCATTGCAGAAGCGGCTATGATCGGCGCGACGCTGACCGACCCGGCAGAACAGGCGGCGGCCATCGCCCGCGAATTCGAGCAGAAATTCGACCTGAGCAAGGTCAAAAGCCGGGTATCGCGGGAACGGCTGGAACGCGCCGTCGAATACCGCCGCAACATGATGGAACTTTCGCGGCGGCACAGCGGGGCGATGCGCGTGAGTATGCAGCAGACGGTTTCCGATGTGAACCAGTGGATCGCCCACATGTACGATCTGGCGCTGCATATCGATTCGTTCGAGAGCAACGACCTGGTCGAACGTGACCGCCGCACCGTGCCGCAGCAGTTGAACAAGGCGCAGCAGCGTTTAACGACCGAAAATGACCCGGCGGTGCGGCGTGACCTGGAAGCGCAGATACGCACGCTTCAGCTTCAGCTCGAAAACCTGGAGAACACCGCCAACAGCGTCAAACGGGCGGATATTCAACTGGATAACACGCTGGCTTCGCTGGGGACGGTGTACGCGCAGATGTCGCTGCTTGGCACGAAAGAAGTGGACAGCGCTCGTGCGCAGCGGCTGCGCAACGATATTCAGGATGAAGTGAGCGGTCTTCAGGATACCATCGCCGCGATGGATGAAGTGCAGCAGCAGCGGTTGCGGCTGCAATAAAGCGGTTGCGGCTGCAATAAAATGCTCCCCCAGTCCCTACCCCTTCTCTCCGCTTGCGTGCGAGAAGGGAAACGCCGTGCTTTTGTCCCTCTACCCAGCTTGCTGGCGAACCAGGTTCGCCCTGGAGAGGGACGGCTCCGCTCGCTGATCAGGGTGAGGGGCTAAACCAGGCAACACCAGACTTGAAGCGCTTCTACAGGCTGTGACCCCCCATCGAAAACCGCTGTGCTGAATATGAGATGCTTTACCCGCGTTTGGGCTTCTCGCGGTCGATCTTCAGCCGTGACCCATCGATCACGTCCTTCTGTTTTTCCTGTGTCCCCGTGCCAAAGGCCATTGCGTCACGGTGTTCCTGCACGACATACGCGGGCGCAAGCGTTTCAAACGTTTTCATGCCCGCCAGCAGAATCCCCAGGTCATCCAACTGGCCGAAAAACGGGATGATGTCCGGGATGAAGTCGAGCGGCGACACAATATACACCAGCCCCAGAAAGGGGACGGCCTTCAGGTAAAACGGCACACGCGGATCGCGAATCAAGCGCCACGTCAGCCGCAGTTGATCGATCAAGCCCTGTAACACCTGCATGGGAGTTCGTCCTTTTAAGCGTCGTGCTTCAACCATCGTGCGTTTTCGTACTTGTACTATACGAGTCTTTCAGCACGGAGTTGTAGCCCCGCCGGACTAGTTCACACCCCCTACCTGGGCGATAGCGCCGTGACGCTTCACCCGGCCACGACCGCCAGCGCTTTAGCAACGCTGTCTTTCGGGCTGACCCCAATTTGCTCGTCGATCAGCACGCCTTGTTCATCGATCACCCAATGCGAACGGATCGTCCCCAGGAACTTTTTGCCATACATCGATTTTTCGCCGTATGCGCCCCACGCTTCCAACACCTGATGGCCTTCATCGCTCAGCAGGTCGTAATTCAGGTTCTCTTTGACCTTCCATTTCAGGTTATCTTTGGGCGGGTCATCGCTGATCCCCAGGATCACGGCATTGGCGCTCTCCACGCGGGGGAACTCGTCGCGGAACCCACAGGCCTGCGTAGTGCATCCGCTGGTATTGGCGCGGGGGTACGCGAACAGGATCACTTTACGACCGCGAAAATCGCTCAGTCTGATGGACTTGCCATCCTGGTTGGGCAGTTCAAAATCGGGGACGGGCTGACCAATGACGGGCATATCGTTCTTCCTCTGGTGGGTATGCGGTACGAGTTGGTGATGCTACCCGGACGAGATGAGAAGCCGTTTAATTTCGGCTATACTCATACGCATGATCATGAACCGACGCATTTTACGCTGGATTCCGCTGCTGACAGGCGTGGCAGCACTGCTGATGCTGACGGCCTTCAATTACGCCCCAACGCTGCAAACCGTCCCCAACGGGTCGGAACACTATACCATGATCGACGTGGGCGAAACGCAGATCGTGCTGAACGTGTGGGGGACGCTGCACGCGACGGGCTACCCGCTGTACGTGATGCTTTCCGCCGCGCTGGTGACGGCTTTCAGGACGGTGGGCATCAGCGCCGCTGCCGCGCCCGCGCTCACATCGTGGTTGTGGGGCATGGCCGCGCTTGGCCTGCTGTACGCGCTGATGCGAAAGCTGATCGGCGCGTCGTTCCTGGGGGGGGCGCTGGCTGCGCTGACCGTCTTTTTCTTCGGGCTGACGCGCAGCGTGTGGCTGCACCATGTGATCGCGGAAATTTACACGTTCGGGCTGCTGCTGCTCGTCGTGCTGCTGGTCGTGGCATTGTGGCCGCCCGGCGACACTACCCGTGAGGGAGCAGCGCGTCGGCTGTTCACCCTGGCACTGATCGGCGGGATCGCGGTGGGGCATCACCGGGCGGCAGCGATGGCGATTCCAGCGCTGATCTATGCCGCCGCGCCCTGGTTTCGGATGCAAGGGCGGGCGCTCCCCCGTGTGATCGTCGTCTGCCTGGGGATCGGCCTGTTGGGGCTGCTGCCGTATGGCTACCTGGTGGCACGGGCAGCGGCGGGCGCGGCCTGGGTGTATGGTGAACCGGGGACGTTGGCCGGGCTGTGGGATCAGTTCACCGGGCGCGAAGCGGCGCGCTTCATCGGCGGGGTATCGTCGCTGGATGGGTTGGCCGCCAATGCGCGGCTGGTCACGGACGTAGTGCTGACCGATCTGTCCCCGTTCGGCGTGCTGCTGGCGCTGATCGGCCTGGGGATCGGCGTGCGCGCGCCGTCTACCCGGCGCGCCGCCATCACGGTGATCCTCAGCGGCAGTGTGGCTTACCTGTTCCATGTCGCTTTCTACACGGATGTGCTGGCCGCGCTCATCCTGGCGGCAGAACTCAGCCTGGCGTTGGGGTGGCTGTTCCTGCTGGCCTATACGGTTCCGCGTGCGCAGCAGATCATCGCGTATGGGGCGCTCGTGCCGCGCATCGCGGTACAGATCGGTTTTCTGGGCGGGATCGGCGCGCTGGCGGCGGGGCTGCTTGCGCATGGGGAGTTCATACGCGGGCTGACGACCGACCGTACCGCGCTCGATACAATCCCGATGCTGGAGGCCGCCCCTCAACATTCGACGCTCATGATCGCGTGGGGGCCGCGCCATTTCGCCGCCGGGTTCGCCCGCGATGTGATGGGAACGCGCCCGGATGTCACGCTGATCGACCACACCGGGGATGTGCGCGCCGCGCTCGAACGCGGGACAGTGGTCACGCCGGAATACACGTTCTATACCTTTCCGTTGGCCTGGTGGGAAGCAGCGGCGGGCGCACGCCTGTACCTGAGCAGCGAATTTCCGCGCCTGGTGCAGATCGCGGATCAGCCGTCGATCTCGGTCACGGCGGGCGGCTCGGTCACGGCTGCCGGGTATGGCTATACCTGCCAGGGCGAATCGTGGGATGTGCGCATCGATTGGGTCGCGCCCGTGCCGCCGCTGCCGCGTGATTACAGCGTGTTCGTGCATCTGCTCGATGCCGATGGCAACGTGATCGCCCAGGCAGACCAGGTTGCACCCGTGTACGGCTGGTATCCGTTCACCCGCTGGACGGCGGGCGAACAGGTGCGCGACGTGTACCCGCTGGCACGGGTGCGCGGCGGGGTGCGCATCCGCTACGGGCTGTACTACCAGGAAAACGATGGCACGTTTACGAATGTGGTCGAATATGCGATGACGAGCGAATGCCCCCCGGAGGCCGAATGACCCTCAACCGACACAGAATCGGCGTGCTGCTTGGGATGATGCTGATGCTGGCCGCGTGCAGCCCGGCGGTCGCCCCGCTGCCCACGCCAATCCCGACGCTGCCTGCCGATCAGATCGTGAAGCGGCTGGCGACGGTCAGCATCCCGCCGACGCTCGATCCGGGAGCCGCCGCCGCGACCCAGCGAGCCGGGCAGCCCACGCCTACGCCCACCCTGCCGCCGACGGCCACACCATCGCCGTACATTGGGGTGTTCATCGGCGGGGCGGCAGGCGGCAATGATGTGCCGGATGTCGATGTCACGCTGTACGCGGGAACCCTGGCGGCGGCCTCCGCGCCGATCACGTTCCCGACTCTGGGATCGCCCTGCTTCATCGCGCCCGACCCGCTGTATGGCACGGAATGGGCGGCGGTCACCGAACGGTTGGGCTGCCCCGGCGAACCTGTCACGTCGTATATCGGCGGGCTGGTCTTTTTCGAGCGCGGGCTGGTGTATTCACTGCCCACCGGGGAGCTGTACGCGATTGCGACGGGCGCACAGGCCAACGCCGCTTACTGGTATGCGCCTGCACCGCCGCCCGACCAGGGATGGGAGATCACCGCCCCTGCCGGGCTGATCCCGCCATCGGGCGTATATGGCGCGCTGTGGCGGGCTGTCGAACCCGTGCGGCAGGCGCTCGGATTTGCACGGTCGGAACCGCAGCCCGTGAGCGTGTCATTACAGCGTTTCGACCGGGGCGCGCTTCTGCTCGATTCCAGCGCGGGGCAGGTGTTCGCGCTGGTAGGGACGACAGGCGGGCAGATTGGCGATGGCACAGCGTTTGGTCCCTACACCGGGGCGGTGGGCAGCGGTGGCTGAACGCGCCCCGGTACGGGACATCATGGTGATGCGGGGACTTACAGGTTGAGCTTGTGTTCGTACAGCGTGCGGTGCTTGATCGACTCCCCGAAGATGGCGACCCCGGCATTGAACACGACCAACCCCAGGATGCCGAACACGATCCAGGCCAGGGGGGAACGCCGCCTGCCTTTGAGAATCGTCGCCTGACCGATGATCGAAAGACCCGCGCCGATGAGCAGTAGACCGCGCGGGGCAAGTTCGCCCCACTTCTGATAGTGCTGATCCATGCGCCTTTTCCTTCACCCTTGCATCTGCATCATAGGATACTGATTGTACCGTCACCAGGTGGGCTTGCGCTATGGGTGCGCGGCCTGGCTATCCCCCGTTCTCGATCACCCAGGTTTGCAGCGCCAGGATCGCGGCCAGATTGCGCTCGAATTCGGGGTCGTCGTGCGTCTCCAGTTCGACATCGGCGGATGGGATACCCAGGCCATCGACCCAGGAAGCCGCCGTCCCGCTCACCGGGTAAGCGGTGAACGGCTGGCCGTAGCGGTAGCCGGCGGCCCGCCCGTAGACCGCCGCCATCGCCGCTGATACGCCTTCGCCATCGCACGCCCCGGCGAAGATGCCCGCCGCCGCGCTGTGATAGAACAGCACCACCGCCGGGCGCGTCTGTTCGATGTAGCGGCTGAGGAGCTGCGTCTCCGGTTCGCTCATTGGGCGCGGACCGGGGTTGACCTGCTGCGTCCGCCACACCGCATCCGGCGACCATTCACACGCCCAATTGCGGTTCAGGTCTACCCCGTTGGCGTTGAAGCGCCCCGCCGGAACCGCCCCGCGCACCAGGCCATCCGGGTTGACGACCGGGATCAGCACGAACGCGATCTCCGGGCGCACAGCATCCGGGTTTTGGGCGAAATGCGCGCTCAACTGCTCGATCAGCGTGACGGTGTTCGCTTCCCACCCGCCATGAATCCCGCCCACCAGCAGGATAACCCGGTCGCCCATGCCGAAGCGCTGCGCCGTGATCGCCCGTCCTTCGACCGATTCCCCGATGATCACGGCTAAGGGTGCTTCCAGCGTCATGAGCGCGGTTGGGAAGGGCGGCGGGGTCGGCGTGGCCGATTCCGTAAGCGGTACAGACACGATCCCCGGCGTTTGCGTGACGAACGACGACTCCCTTAGGGTAGGAGTCTGGATGGGCGGGGTGGCGGTGAGCGGAGCCGCCCCGATGCGGTTGGGCGTGTTCGTCGGGCGCATGGCCAGCGTCGAACGCGGGATTGGCGTAGGGGTGGCGGTGGCAGAAGGCAGGACTTGCGCGTTCTGGCAGGCCGCCGCGCAGACGAGTATCATCAGCATCAGAATCGACCGCAGCGGCCACCTTTTCATGGCCTGGTCTTGCGCGGCTGAACAAAGGGGATGAGCCGTTATGTCACGGAACCGTTTTCCCATACGCATCCTGTTCGCTTTCATCGGGCTGTTATGCGCGGCAGGCTGTGCAGCCGCGCCCGAAGCCACTATCGAAGTGCCTACACTGATGGTCCTGCCGTCCGTCACGGCGACCTATACGCCAAGCGTGACCCCGACGTTCACCCATACCCCCACGCCGACGGTCACCTTCACCGCCACGCTGACCCCAACGCTGACGCGCACGCCGACCGCGACGGACTCCCCGACGGCGACGGCAACCCCTACGCCGACGATCACGCTGACCCCGACTGCCACCGATACGCCGACGGCGACCCGTACCGCCCTGCCGAGCGATACGCCGACGGCCACCCCCACCCGCACGCTGACCCCGACGGCCACCTTCACGCGCACGCCCATCCCGACGGCCACCGCCACCGCGACGGCCACCTTCACGCCCACGCTCACACCGACGGCGACGATCCCCGCCCCGCAGATTTTTTCGTTCGTCGCCAGCCCCACGCTGACCGCGCCGAATGGGACGATCTTCCTCACCTGGTCGGGCGAAGGTGAAATTGCCCGCATCGAAACGCTCAACGTGCAGGGGTTCGCCACCCAAATTATTCCCGTCCCGGTCACGGGCAATTATTCGATTGTCGCTGCGCCGCAGACAGGCCGCGTGATCAACTTCCGCCTGGTGATCACACGCGGCGGCCAGGAAACCAGCCGCAACGCGGTCGTGCAGATCGCCTGTTCAACATCGTACTTCTTCGGGGATACGCTCGCCCCAACCGCGCCCTGCCCCGGCGGGCCGGTCAGCGTAGTATCGGGCGCGTACCAGCCATTCCAGTTCGGGATCATGCTCTACGTGAACGGGAACGTGAGCGGCACGGCGATCAACCGGATTTATGGGCTGATCAGCACCAACAGCACCTATGGATCGGCGCAGAATGGCTGGGACGGCACCACGATCCGCGAAGAAACCCCACCGACCAACTTCTTCCGGCCTCAGCAGATGTTCAACTGGTTCTACTATAACACGCTGGCTCCGGTGGGTGGGTGGAACAGCGCATTAGGGTGGGCGACGCAGAATATCGATACCAGCGCCCGCTCGATTCAGTATGAAGGCGCGGTCGGTGGCGCGAACCCGTTCTACATCGATGCGCCCGGCGGCCTGGTCTTTCGCTTCAGCGGCGGCGACAGCGGCACATGGTCACGGATTCGCTAGCGCACGGTATAATCAGCGCATGGACGACCCGACCCCTACCTTGTGAGATTCGACGAGATGAGCGACTGGACTCCCGTAATCGGCCTGGAAATTCACGCCGAACTGATGACGAAAAGCAAAATGTTCAGCCCGGCTCCGGTGGTGGACAGCGTGAGCGCCCCGCCGAACAGCGCGGTCGATGCGGTCACGCTCGGTCTGCCGGGGACGCTCCCGGTGATCAACCGTGATGCGCTCGAACTGGCGATCACGGTTGGGCTGGCGCTGAACTGCGAAATTCCGCCGTTCAACCAGTTCGCCCGCAAAAGCTATTTTTATCCCGATCTGCCGAAGGGCTACCAGATCAGCCAGTACGACCGCCCGCTGAGCGTGAACGGCTGGCTGAATATCGACCTGGCCGACGGCACCACGCAGCGGGTGCGGGTGCGGCGCGCTCACCTGGAAGAGGACACGGGCAAGCTGACGCACGCGGGCGGCGAAAGCCTGGTCGATTACAACCGGGCGGGCGTGCCGCTCCTGGAAATTGTGACCGAGCCGGATTTACACAGCGCCGAAGCCGCCGAAGCCTTCGCCCGTAAACTGCGGGCGATCTTGCAGTATCTTGGTGTGAACGACGGCGATATGAGCAAAGGCGTGATGCGTGTCGAGCCGAACATCAGCGTGATGCACAAGGACGACACAGGTTACCGCACGCGCACCGAAGTGAAGAACCTGAACAGCATCCGCAGCGTGTACCGGGCGATTGAATATGAAGTCGCCCGTCAGATCAAGGCATGGGAGAGCGGCGAAGGCGTGCGCCAGGCCACGATGGGATGGGATGAAGCCCGCCAGCGCACCATCGTGCAGCGTTACAAGGAAACCGCCGAAGAATACCGCTACTTCCCCGAACCTGATCTCCCGGTGGTAGAGGTCAGCCGCGCATGGGTGGAGACTCTGCGCGCCCGGCTGCCCGAACTGCCCGACGCGAAAAAGGAACGCTTCATCGCCGCATTGGGGCTTTCGGTCTATGATGCGTCGGTGCTGGTCGCGGATCAGGCGGTCGCACACTACTATGAAGCCGTGATTGCGGATGGTGCGAACCCGAAAGCCGCCGCCAATTGGATTCTGGGCAGCCTGTTCAGCCTGGTCAACCGCGACGGTGCGGAACGGGAATCCGTCGCAGCGCGGGTGCCAGCCGCGCACATGGCCGCGCTGATCACGATGATCGATGCTGGAACGATCAACAAGAATACGGCGCAGACTGTATTGACGGCTATGTGGGAGACGGGCGCGCCGCCGCAGCAGATCGTCGAAAGCCAGGGGCTGGCGCAGGTGAGCGACACGGGTGCGATTCAGGCGGCGGTCGCGGCGGTGCTGCGCGAAAACGATGCGCTGGTGCAGGATTACCTGAACGGCAAAGAAAAAGTGTTCGGGCCGCTGGTGGGCAAGGTGATGGGCGCAATGGGCGGTAAAGCCAACCCGCAGATCGTGCGCGACGCGATGCAAGCCGCGCTGAATGCACTGCGGAATTAGTGCGGCAGGGAGAGTAGTGCAGCAAACAGTTTTCTACTGCCTCTGGTGAAACTTTAGCGATTGTGGTAGAATTTTTGTTCGATCTTCAACTTGTGTTGGATGATGTTCAGGCGTGACTAGAACACTCTGGTATCAGGATCGGGAATTTCTGGCGAACATCATCGCTCAAGAGCTTCTTCTTGAGCGTGAAGGCGATCCCTTTATTGTTGTCACGCTTGAAGATGGCAAAAAAAACCTGATCTTCTACGACGCGCTTGAAGTACAGCTTAAGCTGGCCGCCGAAGGCATATTTTCAGATCGCCTGCTGGTCATTGTGGCAGCGGCGTACATTGAAGATCAACTGCGCAGCCTGCTCATGGCTTATTTGTCGGATACCGACGTGACCGATGAACTACTTGATCCGCTTAAAAGTGATGTCGCTGCCTTCGGCACCATGCTAAAGCTTTGTCTGGCACTGGGCTTGATCATGCCTGAATGGTTTGAGGCATTGAAACAGCTTGCGCGGCTGCGCAACACATTTGCGCATTCTCCACAGTTGGCGACCTTTGAAGCGCTTAATACGAAGGATGCGCATAAAATACTGGCACAGCTTCGGCGTTCGTATACTGAGATCAGGGGTGAGACTCCACCCACTGAAGACCGGACACTGATCTTCGGTGTGTTCAATACTTTGAATGTGCTGCTGGCCTATGCACATGATAATGTGGCAGCTCCACAAAAACGTTCTGTGCTGCGGCTTCGTATTGTCAGCATGGAGTACGTGACAGGCGTTGACACAGCACGGCTTCAGCAGCTACACGACGGATTGCTTTCATCTTCATGAGAAGGTCAACATAAGGGGGTTACTATGGCTGGTTATGCCCAAACGATCATCGTCGGCAATGTGGGGCGCGATCCGGAAATGCGCTATTTGCCGTCTGGGGTTCCTGTTTGCTCATTTTCGGTGGCGGTCACCCGCCGCTGGCAGGATAAAGGCAATAACGAAACGAAGGAACGTACCGTATGGTATCGTGTTTCGGCGTGGCGCGGCCTGGCCGAAACCTGCAACCAGTATGTGCGCAAGGGAATGCAGATCATGGTCGTGGGACAGGTCGATACACGAGCGTATACCGATAACGCAGGTCAGCCGGCGGCTTCGCTTGAACTGACGGCAGATACCGTTCAGTTCCTCGGTCAGCGCGGTGAAGGTGCGCCAGGCGGCGGCAGCCAGGGCGGGCAGGGCGGCTACAGCGGCGGCGATGACCTGGATCAGATTCCGTTCTAGCGTCGCTGGACGGGGGCGGAACCACTCGCTAGAATAGCGGTGTGAAACCATTTCTCCCCGCCCCCCTGATCGTGTGCCTGTACTGCGCCGCCGCGTGTGCCATCACGTACCCGGCGGTCACGGTGATCGCGACCGATTTTATCGGCCACCCGTTCGGTGACCACACCGAATACGCCGCTCATATCGGTTGGATTTTGCACGCGCTGCGCAGCGGGCAGAATCCGTTCTTTCAGCCGCTTCTGCTTTACCCGGAAGGCTTGTCGGCGGCGTGGCTGTGGGCTGTACCGCTGCAATCCTTCCCGGCGCTCGCGGTTTCGCTGATCCTCCCGCTCGACCAGCCGATCCCGCTGGCCTTCAACCTGACTCTGCTGGTCACGCTGGCCGTCAACGGGTGGAGCCTGTACCGCTTCGCCCTGTACCTGACCGGGAACGGGGCGGCCAGCTTCACGGCGGGACTGCTCTACATGAGCCTGCCGGTCGTGCAGGGGCATATCGGCGCGGCGCATATCGGCCTGCTCATGCTGTGGCCTGTGCCGCTGTACGCCTGGGCGCTCATGCGCTGGATCGACACGGCGCGGCGGCGCGATCTGGCGCTGGCGGGGGTGTGCTTCGCGCTCAGCGGGTTGGGCAGCCCGGTCATGCTGATTTACTTCACCCTGCCCGTCACGCTGATCCTGCTGATCCATGCGCACGGGCGGCACAGGCTGGTTCACGCGCTCGTCCCGCTCGTGGTCGGCGGGGCGCTTCTGCTCCCGTTCATCCTGCCCTACCTGATCGAAACCCAACGCAGCCCGTCGATCCTGAACAGCGGCGACTCGATCCGCTACAGTGCATCACTGTTGGGCATCGTCGCGCCATCCAGCCAGCATCCACTGTATGGAACGCTCGAATATCCAGCCCGTGTGGTGGGCGGCGAACTGGTCGAAAATTCGGCGTACCTGGGGGTATTCACAGCGGTGTTCGCGCTCGTCGGGCTGGTCACGGTGCGGCGCGTCCGTCCCTGGGGGATGCTGGCGCTGACCGCGTGGGTGCTGTCGCTCGGCGTGTTCCTCAAAATCGATGCGACGACGGCAATTGTCACGGTGGGCGGGCGTGTCACCCCGGTCACGCTGCCCTATGCGCTGATCGCAGATCTGCCGTTTGTCGATCTCAGCCGCACCCCGTCCCGGTTCAATTTTGCGGTCGGGTTCGCGGCGGCGGTCATGGCTGCGTATGGGCTGGCGCGGCTCTGGCCGCACGTGAAACCGGCGGCGCTGCCAATCACCGCCGTGCTGGCTGTGCTGATCATGTTCGATCATCAGGTGTGGTGGGATATGCCGACCACGCCCGCGATCCTCCCTGCCGCCATCCATGACCTGGGTGCGCAGCCCGTGCGGGCGGTATTCAACGTACCGTTCGCGCATCCCATCGTCGATAAAGAAGCGATTTACCTGCAAACCGCGCACCAACTGCCCATCCTGGGCGGCCACATCGCCCGTGAGACCCCGCTTGACCCGGCGAAAGGGACGCTGCTGGAAAGCACGCTCGACCCCGCGCTGCTCGATGCGGCGGGCGTGGAGGTGATCATCCTGCACCGCCAATGGGACGACCCCGCCGGGGAACTGGAAGCGCGGCTGCGCGCCCGCTTTGGGGAGCCGTCGTATGCTGACGAGCAGTACGCGATATACCGCGTTCCCACCTACAGCGGCAGCCCGCCGACGCTGGTTTGGCTGCACGCGCCGATCCTGGCCGATCAGCACCGTGTCTATGCTTATGTTCCCGTCGATGGCGCGTTTCTGCTCACCGGGATGGTGACGGGCGATTCCGGGCGCGGCGCACGCCTGGATGTGGACGGCATCCCCGCGCTGGAATGGGCGATTCCGACGATCACCGATGGGAGCGCACATGGCCTGCGCGTGCCGCTCACGCTTACGGCAGGGTATCATACGATCACGCTCAACGGCGACCCGCGCTGTGGCGTGATCCCCGCGCCCATGCTCACTTGCCGCCGCATCGACGCGCAGTTGTCGCTTGCGCCCGCCTGAGCCGAAAGACCTACCCCGCATGATGCTGACCGATTTTCGCGCCCGTCTGCCGCTGCATCTGGCGGTATACGGCCTGTACCTGCTCATCGCGCTGATGGTGACTTTTCCGCTGGTCACGCACTTGAGTACCCATTTCGCCGGGTTTGCGGATGGCGATGTCTACCAGGCCGCTCATCAGCTATGGAGGCTTGGGCTGGCCGTGCCGCTGCCCGCCGCGCTCAACCTGTACGTGCTGCTCACGCTGGCGCTCAACGGGTGGGCGATGTGGATGCTGGCGCGGTCGCTGATTCATGCCGTTGCGCCCGCCGCGCACCTGCCCGCGCTGGTCGCCGGGGCGGTCTACATGCTTTACCCCACGATGCAGGGGCATCTCGGCGCGGGGCATATCGGGTTGATCGCGCAGTGGGGCGTGCCGCTGTACACGCTCGGCCTGTTCCGGTTGTATGACTCGCAGCATTCGCGTCCGCTCGTCCGCATCGCTGCCGCCGCCGGGCTGGGGCTGGTCGTGCTGCTGGTGATGGGCGCACTGCCGGGCGCGCCGCTGAACACACCTGCCGAATCCGACGCGGGCGAAATCGTCCGCTCCAGCGCCGATCTGCTGGCGGCGGTCACACCGTCCTACCTGCACCCGGTGTTCGGCCAGTTCGCATACACGCGCCAGGTCTTGGGCGATAACCTGACTGAAGGCGCGGGCTATTTTGGCATCGCCGCCGCCCTGTTGAGCCTCATCGCCGTGATCCGCGTCCGGGCAGCACGCGGGTGGCTGGTGGTCGCGGCGGTCGCGTATCTGCTCTCGCTGGGCGGGCTGCTCAACGTATTCGGCCAGCCTGTGCGCTTCGCATTTGAGGGCTACCAGGTGTACATCACCCTACCGTTCGCGCTGGCCGCCGACCTGCCGCTGATCGACCTGGTGCGCACGCCGGGGCGCTTCAATCTGCTGACCGCCCTGGCCGCCGCTGTGCTGGCCGGGTACGGGGCGGCCTGGCTGTCGATTCGCCTGCCCCGGCTGCCGTCCGCCGTCAAGGGGGCGCTTACGCTGGCACTGATCGCCGGGATCGCCTTCGAGTACCAGACCTTTACCCCGTTCCCGCTTGCGCCCGCCGCGATCCCGCCCCAGGTGCGCGATCTGGCCGGGCGTGCCATCCTTGACCTGCCCTATGACCATCCCGTCACGATCAGCTACAGCCTGTATCTGCAAACGGCGCACGAACGCCCGTTGATCGCCGGGCAGGGCGCGGGCAGCAGCACACAAGACCCGGCCAAACTCGCGCTGCTGCAAGCGACGCTCGACCCGGCGCTGCTCGATGCGGTCGGCGCGGATGTGATCATCGTCCACCGCGCCCAGGACGACGGGACGCTTGAAGCGCGGGCGCGGGCAGTTTTGGGCGACCCAACGTATGCCGATGCGCAGCTCACGATTTTTGAGCGCGACGGCGCGCCGCCCGCCCCGGCGTTTCAGACGGCACAGGGCAGGGTCAACCCGGACGAACACACGGCTTACCTGTACGCGCCCGCCAGCGGATGGACAGCGGCACGGCTGACGCTGCCGGGCGAACGTGATACCAGCCTCAGCCTGAATGGGCGCGTGATCCGCACCTTCGCGCCCGATGCCGGGGACGATGCTGTAACGCTGCCCGTGTGGCTGCCCGCGCCCGGCTTTCACACGCTGCGGCTGCACAGCGTCGATGCGTGTCCGCAGGCGTTCGATTCCGCGCTGCGCTGCCCGCCTGTCGGCACGCTGGCGCTCGAAACAGGGCTGCGCGAAAGCAGCGCGCCCGCGCCGATCCGGTTCGAGAACGGGATCGCTCTCAGCGCGTGGATCGTCGATTTTCCGCTGCAACGGGCGGTGCAGGCCGCGCTGCGCTGGGATTTCGGGCGCCCAATCACCCGAAACGATGTCCGGTTCGTGCATGTGACCGACTCCGCTGGGGTGCTGATCCTGCAAGCGGATCGCCCGATTGGGGCGGCGGCGGGCGGCACGAGCTGGCAGGAAACGGTTTCGCTGTACCGCGCCCGCCTGCCCGCGGGGGAATACCGCGTGTATGCCGGGTGGTATCGGCTGGCCGATGATAGCACGCTGACGAACTATGCGCTGATGGACGGCGCGCCGGACGGTTCGACCGGGAACGCCGCGCTGATCGCCGTGCTGACGGTGGGCGGCGCGGCTCCGTGATAGATAGTCCGGTTGGCGGTTTGCCGCTCGTTTGATCTGCTGGCATACTCACGCGAACTATCCTGACCATTTGCGTGTAAGGAGCCTGCCCCGATGGAAAACGACCGTTCCACCCGGACATTGTTCGCCGCCCTGCTGATCGTCGCGGCGGTGCTGGTCAGCACCAACTATGCGGTGCGCCGTACCCCGCTGACCGAATGGTGGCTGCCCGCCGTCCTGTTCGTGCTGGGCGCGCTGGTCGCCCTGCCGATCCAGTTCATCACGCGCCAGGCGGCCAGCGCCGAAAGCAGCGGATCATCCGCGCTGGCGGTGAAGGCCGGTACTTCAGCAGTGCGGGTCGTGGATACTGCCGACCGCAAACCGACCGCCGCCGATGTCGCGCAGACGGTGCGCCCGGCACCACAGCCGGGACCAACCCTGGAAAATGCGCCCGCCGGGGC
Source organism: bacterium (assembly GCA_033764035.1). Classification (GTDB taxonomy): domain Bacteria; phylum Chloroflexota; class Anaerolineae; order Aggregatilineales; family Phototrophicaceae; genus Flexifilum. The sequence goes on along the minus strand of JANRJJ010000004.1, from coordinate 111,937 downwards.
GATCATGGATGAACATGCTGCGCCCGTTCATGACGATGCACCCACGCAGACTCCCGCCGCACCTGTCGCCCCACCGCCCACCGCATCGGGCAGCGCGCCAGCAGCGGGCAGCGGGCAGCCGGAAATCCCGACGGAAGGCATCAACACCGCTGAATCGCCCGCGCCCACGTCATCGGATGCGCAAAGCCGGATCGCGAAATCGGAATCATCCGGCGATGAGATGCCGAACCAAACCGGTGTGACCGGCCCGGAACTGACCGACGAACCCGGCTATCGCCGCCAGACCACCGCCGATGAGGGGCTGAACGCCGCGCCCGATGGCACGCCCATCGCGGAAACGCCCGCACAGCCCGCGCCGACCGCCGAACCGCCGATCCTGCCAGACCCGCCGACGGACATCACCGACGAACCCGCCGATACCTCCGCCGCGATTGCGCCCGCATCCGGCGGCCAGGCCGTCACCACCGATGATTTGGTGCGGCTGGATGGCATCGGCCCGCGCATCGCCGGGGTGCTGGTCGAAGCGAATATCGATACGTTTGCCAAGCTCGCCGCCACGCCGGAAGAACGGCTGCGCGAAATTCTGACCGACGCGGGCATTCGGCTGGTCAGCAACCTGGTGACCTGGCCAGAACAGGCCGCCTTTGCCATGAAAGGCGATTGGGAAGGGCTGGATCGCTACGTGGCCGAGACCAAGAACCGCGAGTAGCGCCCGCACGTGCCAATGCGAACCGCAGGCATCAAAAAAGGCGAGTCCGCTTGAAGGGACTCGCCTTTTTTTGAGGTGTACGTTAGCGCAGTGAAGCCTACACGCCGGGCGCTTCAAGCGCCGCGTCTTCTTCGTCCTGTTCTTCCACGTTTTCCAGCACCAGCACCCCTTCACGGGCGGTCACCCGTACCAGGCTCGCCAGCTTGAACTTGCCGCTCAGGATACCGTCCGAAAGCGTATCTTCCACTTCGTTCTGGATCAGGCGGCGCAGCGGGCGCGCCCCAAATTCGGGGTCATAGCCCTGGGTCGCCAGCCAGTCCCGGGCTGCGTCGGTGATGTCGAGCGTGATCGCATGTTCGACCAGGCGTTCACGCACCTTGTTCAGTTCGAGATCGACGATCTGCTTGATCTCGTCGCGGCTGAGCGCCCGGAACACAACGGTTGCATCGACACGGTTGAGGAATTCAGGCCGGAACACACGGCGCAGTTGTTCGGATACGTTCTTCTTCAGGTCTTCGTAGCTCAGGCGGTCTTCCACCGCTTCATTGCGCGGGGTGGAAAAGCCGAGATTCGCGCCCTTCTTGATCGTATCCGCGCCAACGTTGCTCGTCATCACGATGATGGCGTTGCGGAAATCGACCCGGCGGCCACGCGCATCGGTCAGCGTGCCTTCTTCCATGATCTGAAGGAGCATGTTGAACGCTTCGGGGTGCGCTTTTTCGATTTCGTCGAACACGACGATGCTGTACGGGCGGCGGCGAATCGCTTCGGTAAGCTGGCCCGCATCCTCGTAGCCGACATAGCCGGGAGGCGCACCGACCAGACGCGCCACTGAATGCCGTTCCATGAATTCGCTCATGTCGAGCTGGATCAGCGCGTCTTCGCTGCCGAACAGGAATTCGGCCAGCGCTTTGGTCAGTTCGGTCTTGCCCACGCCCGTCGGCCCCAGGAACATGAACGACCCAATCGGGCGGCGCGGGTCTTTCAACCCGGCGCGGGCGCGGCGCACCGCTTTGCTGATCGCCTGGATCGCTTCGTTCTGCCCAACAATGCGGGCGTGCAGCGACCCTTCCATCTTCATCAGGCGTTCGCTCTCTTCGCCCGAAATGCGGATGGTGGGAATGCCCGTCCACATCGACACGACTTCAGCGATGTCCTCGGAGATCAAGCGCGGCTGGTTGGTTTCTTCGTTCCAGTTGGCCTTCAGCGCGTTGAGCATCTGCTCCAGGTTGCCGCGCTGGCGGCGCAGCGTATCGATTTCCTCGTCTTCGGCCTCGTCTTCTTCCATCAGGCGCATATCGTCCTCGATGCGGCGCAAATCCTGTTCGGCGCGGCGCACCTGAGCCGCTTCGGGGGATTTATACATGCGCAGACGCGCCGCGGCTTCGTCGATCAGGTCAATCGCCTTATCGGGCAGGAAGCGATCCGGAATATAGCGGGCAGACAGGTTCGCAGCCGCTTCAATCGCATCGTCGGTGATTTCGACGTTGTGATGTTCCTGGTACGGCACCTTGATGCCCTGCAAAATTTCGATGGTTTCTTCGATGGTCGGTTCATCCACGATGATGGGCTGGAAACGGCGTTCCAGCGCGGCATCGCTTTCGATGTGCTTGCGGTATTCATCGAGCGTGGTTGCGCCGATGCATTGCAGTTCGCCGCGTGCCAGCGCCGGTTTCAGGATGTTGGCCGCGTCTACGCTGCTGCCCGCCGACCCCGCACCGACCAGCATATGCACTTCGTCGATGAACAGGATCGAATCCGACGATTTCAGTTCTTCAATCACGCGCTTCAGGCGTTCCTCGAACTGGCCGCGATACATCGTCCCGGCTACCAGCGACCCGACATCGAGCTGAAGCACGCGCTTATCGAGCAGTTGTTTGGGGACTTCGCGGTTGATGATGCGCTGCGCCAGCCCTTCCACAATCGCGGTCTTGCCCACGCCCGGTTCACCGATCAGCGCGGGGTTGTTCTTGCGGCGGCGGCTGAGAACTTGAATCACACGTTCAATTTCCGTCTCGCGCCCGACCACCGGGTCAAGCTTCCCTTCGGAAGCCATTTGGGTCAAATCGGTCGCAAGCTGATCCACCAGCGGGGTTTTCCCCTTATCGACAGGGCGACGCTGGGGTCGCGGTTCTTCCTGACTCGGTTGTGGCGGCTGCACCGGACTCTCCTGCAATACGCGGCGTGTCTGACGACGCACCTCTTCCGGGCTAACGCCCAGACGCTTCAGAATATCGATAGCAACGCCTTCGGTCAGGCGTACCAGACCGAGCAGCAGATGCTCTGTACCAATATAATGGTGGTTCATCCGGCGGGCTTCATCGACCGCAAGTTCCAGCACCCGCTTCGTACCAGGGGATAGTTCCGGTTGTGTATTGGTGGTGCGCGTCGTCGCCCGCGTCATGCGTTCGACCAGTTCCTCCACCCGGCGCTGTTCCAAACCCAGTTCTCGCAGAACCCTGCCAGCAACGCCACCTTCTTCGCGGATCAGCCCAAGCAGCAGGTGTTCCGTACCGATGTAGTTATGCTGCAACCGTTCGGCTTCTTCCTGCGCCAGACTCAGCACCCGGCGCGCCCGCTGGGTGAAGCGTTCCATTTTATTCGCCACGGTTCGGCAACCTCCGTCGCTGGGTCAGTCTTTGGGGCGACTTCCAGCATGATCACTCAATGAAGAACGGTTTAAGGACTTTACTCGCCTCGTGAGCCATACCTTATTATAGCACACCCCTTCCCCGTTCCGTAAATGGGCATGGGCATAAACTTTACGTTAGAAAGATGAGATGACGCTGATTTTCAGGGCGTGGCAAACGCGGTCACGACGGCTTCGACCCCCGGAATCTGGCTGATGTGTGCCACCAGCGCGTCACGCGCCGCTGCATCCGCCAGCGTCCCATTCAGGATCACCGTCCCGTAGCGCACGTTCACCATCACGCCATCCGGCACCAGGCCGCCCGCAGCCAGCCGTAAATCTTCTTCGGTATACAGCCTGTCCGCATCCACGCGCACCACATCCGGCGTGCGCACCGCGTGATCGACCAGGTAGCGCCGCGTGATCGGCGTTTTGACATGGCCGCGCAGCACGACCACCCCCTGCCGCACGTCGATGGCGACGTGGCGGCGGTCGAGCGCCAGCGGCGGATAATGAACCAGAATCTGCTGTACATCGTGGGCAATATCGACATCCGGGCGAACCGAACGCATGGTGCTGTCCGTCATGGGCTGCTGCTCCCGCAGTTACGCTGTTTTGTTCTCTAGGCCAATCAGCGTTATCGTTATTCAGGTATCACAGACGGTAATTGTGCCGATTCTCGCTTCATGCCGCCAGAGTCGGTTTTTGAAATAAAATCAAAATGAAAACACACTCGTCGCACGCTGGCATCGCACACCATTGAGGGGCAGGATTTTGAGCATGAAAACATTGCGTGCGCGTTGGTGCGCACTGTGGGCGCTGGCACTCGTCGTCAGCACTGCGCCGCTGCCCGCAGCGGCACGGCAAAGCGCCGCCACCGAAATCGTGTTCGGCGCAATCACCGATGATTCGACCCTGAAAACCTACCCTGTTACGCTGGCAGCAGGTCAGGCCGTCGTGATCACGGTCGATACAACCAGCGGCGATCTCGACCCCGTGATCACGCTGTACGCGCCGGAAAATCGCGGCATCGCCGCCAACAACGACGACCGCAGCCCGGAAAGTCTGGATTCTGCGCTGGGCTATGTGTCGGTCACGGGCGGCGAATACCGCCTGGAAGTCACCCGCTTCGAAGACACGACCACGAGCGGCAGCTTTCGGCTGACGATCACGATTGGCGACCCCAGCGTACTCGATGCGCTGGCAGGCATCACCCGCGTGCAGTTGAGCGGGGAGATGCTCACCTACGATACCGAACATTTCCGCATCCATTACACGCTGGAAGGCGCGGATCAGGTCGATCTGGCGTATGTCGAGCTGGTGGCGAAGGCCGTCGAGGAAACCTACCAGCGCCAGATCGTCGAACTGGGGTGGGCGGCTCCACCGAGTGACACCGGTATGGGCGGGAACGCGGCCTATGACCTGTACATTGCCGACCTGCTAGGCACGGGCGAAGGCGCGTTAGGCTATGCCTCCCGCGAAAGCATCATCGGGGATAACCTGAACTCGCCGGGCGTTGAAGCGTATGCGGCCACCAGCTATATGCAGATCGACAACGATTTTGAAGATGTGGACGACGGCAGCAGCCCGATCTCGCTGATGCGGGCGACGGTCGCACATGAATTTCATCATATGGTGCAGTTCGGCTACGATGCGGGCGACGTGCATTCGTGGGTCTATGAAGCGGCGGCCTCATGGATAGAAACGATCACCTTCCCTGAAGATGAGGATGCGACCGGGTACGTGGCGACGGCTTTCGATTACCCCGAAGTGTGCTTCGGCACGACCAACGATCCGACCGATGGTCAGCTCCAGTACGGCGAATGGACGTTCATGCAGTTTTTGACCGATGAATATGGCGATTCTGCTGTGCGCGAACTGTGGGAACAGATCGCACTGACTGAAGGATTCATGTCGCTGGAAACGTATCTGCTGGCACGGGGCGGCGCACGGCTGCCCGATGTCGTGGCGGCGTACCGCGCCAAAAACCTGGCACGCGAGTATGCGTTCGCGCCGGACTTCAACGCCACCGTGTGGATGGAGAACATCGTCACCCGTCCGGGGCGCTGGACGTTTGAAGGCCAGGGGATACAGGAACTCGCCGCCAATTATTATGAAGTCGATCTGGAGGCGGGCATCTACTATGCCGGGCTGACCAACGATGCCGGGGCGCTGCGCCTGTACGCGCTCGGCGTGGGCGGCGGCCAGGTGGCGTTCATCCCGCTGGAGCGCGGCGGGTACATCGATACTGCGGCCTATGACCGTCTGTACCTGATGGTTTTCAACCCGGCATACGATGAAAATGTGGAAAGCTGCGTGTATGCCAGCTACGAGATCGACCTTGCGCCCGGCAAAGGCACACCCGCCCTGCCGACCCGCGCCTTCGATGCGCGCTATTTCGAGCCGCTCGATTAAGCGTGGTCGTCAACCGACCGCCGTCAATCGAGCGCAAAACACAGCCGATCCCGAAAGGCGGGCAGGCACGTCCATTCCACCGGGGTGGGGACGCGCACGCCTGCCCGCCCCGCCGGGATGATGTAGGTTGCCTCCCAGGTGCCTTCCGCCGCCCACCCGCGCTGACCGTTTTCAGTCTCCACGCGCCACCAATTCAGATGCCCGTTGCAGCTTGGGCCAGACAGCACGGTCAGGCGTGCGCCGCCGTACAGACGGCCATTCACCCCGGTATCGACGGCGGGCAGGGCGCGCAGATTCAGCCCATCGGCGGTGACCAGCGCGGCCATGCCGGGGCGCAAACGCGGGCTGGGCGCGACTGGGCAGCGGTCAGCCAGCGGCGCGGCTTGGGCAGGTTGGGATGGAATGTTGGCAATCAGGCAGAGACATAGCACAATCAGGAATATGAGACGCATAACAAGACCTGTGACCCCGGCGGCGCGGTATAAGGGACTCTTTCTGGAGGACATTGTAGCTGGAATTGCCCGCTGAAGCGCCCCGCGCCTGCCCGCCGCACGGCCTATGTAAAGGACACGAACCGTATGCCCTTCACCACTGAAGAGGATGCGATCACTTACCTGTTTCGTTCACTGCGCACGGTGCGCGGGGCGAACCCGGCCATCGAACGGCTGCCGGACGAACAGACCCGCGATGTCAGCCCGACCCGCGCACTGCTGCGCGAATCCGGCCTGCAAGAGGCGGCATCGCCCCGCGAATATGCCGTGATCACCGGGAGCAAGGGCAAGGGTTCGACGACGGCGATCATGGCGAAGCTGTTGCAGCATCTTGGTCACACCGTCGGCATGATCACGTCGCCGCACCTGGTCAGCTTTCGCGAGCGCATCCGCGTGAATGGCCGGGCAATTTCCGAAGCCGACCTGGTGCGCATCGTGAACGAACTTCAGCCGTTCATCGACCGCATCGAAGCGACGCTGCCGCCGGGGCGCTACTTCAGCCCACAGGGGTTGTTCCTGGCAATTGCGCTGCGCTGGTTCGACGAACTGCACGTGAACGCCGCCGTGCTGGAAGTGGGGCGCGGCGGGCGCTATGACGATGTGGCCGTCGTGCCGAACAAACTCTCGCTGTTCACGCCCATCCTGATCGAACATCCCTACCAACTGGGGCCGACGCTCGACCGGATCGCCTGGCACAAGGCGGGCATCATCAAGCCGTACAGCTATGCCTACAGCGTGCCACAGCCACCCGAAGTGCTGGACGTGATCCGCGCTGAAGCCGAAATGCAGCACGCCGAATTCGCCTGGATTGCGCCGATGGACATGGGCGAATACGTGCGCGAGAGCGCACGCGGCATCGTGATGAATCTGGGGCGGTATGGCGAAGTCGAACTTTCGCTGAAGGGGCGCTACCAGGTCGAAAATGCGGCACTGGCCGTGCAGGGGGCGGGCAATCTGCATGGCCGCCTGGCCGGAATCTCGCACGGGTCGCCGGAATATGTCGCCGCGATCCGCGCCGGGCTGAACGATGTGCGCTGGGCGGGACGCATGGAAAAGCTGAGCGACAGCCCGGCGGTGTGGCTGGACGGCGCGACGACGGTCGTGGCCGCCGAATCGATGATCGAAACGCTGCAAGGCCAGCTCACCGACCCGGTGATCGCCGTGATCGCCACGCCTGACGACCGCGATTACGCCGGGGTGTACCGGGTCATGAGCCGGGTCAGCCAACACCTGATCCTGACCGAAACCGACATCAACCCGAAGATTCATTTTCCCGAACCGGAAACGGCGCTCGCCGCCGCACGTCAGTATCGTGAAGCGACGTTCATCCCGCGCTTCGCGCCCGCGCTCGCCCAGGCCAAAGCGCTGGCGGGCGCAGACGGGACGGTGCTGCTGGCGGTGGCGCAGCCCATCGTTGGGGAAGCGATGCTGATCGCCGGATACCGCTTCGATCAGATTTAGCGTTGAAGGCTGTCGTTCATAAGGAGAACTCGTGACCGATTCCGTGAATTTCGACCGCGCCGTTGCCTATTACGATGAGACTCGCGGGTTTCCGCCGGGAGTCGAAACCCATATCCCGCCGCTGTTCGTGCGCGCCGGGAACCTGAACGCCGCCAGCCGCGTTTTAGAAATAGGCATCGGCACAGGCCGGATTGCGATCCCACTTGCGCCGCATGTGGGGATGTACATCGGCATCGATATTTCAACGGCGATGATGGACAGGCTGCGCGCCAAGCGGACGAACGAACGTATTTTCGTGGTGCAGGGCGATGCGGCGCGGCTGCCGTTTGCAGATGCGTCGTTCGATGCAGTGACGGCGGTGCATATCTTTCACCTGATCCCCGCGTGGCGCGGCGTGCTGGCGGAAGTGCGGCGCGTGCTGAAGCCGGGCGGCGCGCTGCTGCACGGCTGGAATGGACGCAATACCGATGATACGCTGCAAGCAGTATGGGAAGCAGCGATTGGCGATGCACGCGAACACACCGGCACCGTGCCGTTTTCCAAACAGGCGACTTTTCCGCTGGATGAAGGCTGGCAGACGCGGGGCGCAACCGAAGTGCTGCCGTTCACGTTCGAGCAGACCGCGAACGGCTATCTCGACATGATCCGCCAGCGCAAATGGTCGCACTGCTGGAAAATGAGCGACGACACAATCACCACCGGGCTGGCGGCGCTGGAAGCTTACGCCGCCGCGCACTACCCGAACCTGGACAGTGCCATCCAGGTGCAGGCGAATTTCCACGTCCAGGCGTTCACCCCGCCCGCATAAGCGCCACACCGATGCGCGGGGACAAAGGAGAAATGGGAAATGCCGAACGAATATGCGATCCGTCAGTTGAAGGTCGCCCGTGAAGCGGCACAGCGCTACACCGCTTCCGAAGGCGAACGCGAACGTAATCTGCGGGCGTTGAACCGACGCACCAATTTTCAGGTCGATGAACCGGATCGTGTTTTCCGCCGGATTTTCCTGCTCCCCTCCAGCGATAAATATGCGATGGAGCGCGTGATCAACGCTTCCGACCTGCTCCCGGTCAATTATTTCGAGATCGGGCTGCGGGCGGCGGCGGCGGTCGCCCGCGTGGTGGTTGGGCGCACACTGGGCTATGGCACTGGGTTCATGGTGTCGCCTTCGCTGTTTCTGACCAACAATCATGTCCTATGGGATCGCGAGATCGCCGCGATCAGCCGGCTGGATTTTCAGTATGAGGACGACGCGAATTTCCTCCCCCGTCCGATCCGTTCATTCCGCTTCGACCCGGATCGGTTTTTCGTCACGTCGCAGCCGCTCGATTTCACGCTGATCGCGGTGCAGCCCGCCAACCTGGATGGGACGCTCGTCACGGATTTCGGATTCGTCCCGCTCATCGAAGGATCGGGCAAGGCGCTGATCGGGGAATACGTCTCGATCATCCAGCACCCGAACGGCGAACCGAAACAGGTCGTGATCCGCGAAAATCAGATCGTTGATTTGCCGAACGACGATGTGATGCACTACGTCACCGATACCGATCCGGGGTCGTCGGGGTCGCCCGTGTTCAACGATCAGTGGCAGGCGGTGGCGCTGCATCATTCCGGCGTGCCGCAGACCGACGCGGACGGCAACCTGATCTGCATTGATGGCAGCGTGTGGACGGAGGACAAGGGCGAAGACCAGATCGCCTATGTCGCCAATGAAGGCATTCGCATCAGTCGCATTTGCGCCTTTCTGCGCGCCAAAAGCGACTGGACACCCGACGAAAAGACGCTGATCGATGCGCTGTTCGCCCGTTCGCCGGGGCAGGAAGCCGGGTTCAGCACGATGATCGGCACGGCAGTCCAACCGATCCCGCCGAGCGCCGTCACGGTCGTCCCGCCCCCATCGGGGCCGCTTCAGATCGCGGTCGAAACCCTGCCGCTGGAACATTACACGGGCGCAGCGGGCTACGACCCGGATTTTCTGGGCGCGGAATATCGCATCGAACTGCCGCAGATCGCCCGCGAATGGCAGAAGGACATCGCCCCGCTGAAGCAAAATGGCGGAAACGTGCTGCATTACACGCATTTTTCGGTGATGATGCGTAAATCGCGCAGGCTGGCGTTCTTCACGGCGGTCAACATCGATGGCAATGCCGCCGTCGATCTGCCGCGCAGTGAGGACAAATGGCTGATCGACCCGCGCATGGACAAACGCTACCAGGCCGGGGAGGATTTGTATGCGCGCAACGATCTGGATCGCGGTCACCTGGTGCGGCGGCTCGACCCGGTATGGGGCGAACGAGCGCGGCAGGCCAACGACGATACCTTTCATTTCAGCAACGCCGCGCCCCAGCACAAACACCTGAACCAGCGGACATGGCTGGGACTGGAAGATTACATCCTGGAAAACGCCGACGTTCACGATTTGAAAGTGAGCGTGTTCACCGGGCCGGTGTTCCGCGATGACGACATGATCTACCGCCAGAAGTACCAGATTCCGGCGGAGTTCTGGAAAGTGGTGGTGATGGTCAAAAACGACGGCTCGCGTTCGGCCACCGCCTATTTGCAGACGCAGAAACACCTGATCGTCAACCTGGAGTTCGCCTACGGTGCGTACCAGACCTATCAGGTTCCAGTGCGGCGCATCGAGACGCTTACCCGGTTGAATTTTGGGACGCTGCGCACCTTCGACCCCATCGCCAACCTGGAAGGCTCCATCGGGTTCCTGATCCAGGAACCGGGCGACGTGCGGGTCTAGCCCGCGCTGCTGCCGATGAAGCTGCTGCACATCACGCCGTATTACGCCCCCGCCTATGCCTATGGCGGAGTCGTCCGCGCTGTCGAAGGGATGGCGCGGGCGCTGGCCGGGCGCGGGCATCAGGTGACGGTGCTGACGACGGATGCGCTGTCACGGGATGCGGCGTACACAGGCAGCCCGGATCAGGTCATCGACGGAGTGCGCGTAGTACGGGCGCGCAATGCTTTTCCGCGTGTGCGGGCGCGCTACAACCTGTCTACCCCGCTGGCGATGCGCCAGCTTGCGCCCGCGCTGATCGCACAAGCCGATGCCGTGCATGTGCATGAACTGCGCACCGCTGAAGCGCTGATCGCCGCGCCGCTGTGCGCCCGTCATGGCAAGCCGCTCATATTATCGCCGCATGGCACGCTGAGCTATGACGCAGGCGCTGCCGGGTTGAAACGCCTGTGGGATTGGGTGTTCAGCCCGGCAGTGGCGCGCCGCACCCATACCGTGATCGGCCTGACGGCGGACGAAACCGCCGAAGCCGCCCGTTTTTGGGCGCGCTTTGGCGCAGCGGCGGCTTTTCACACCGTCCCCAACGGGGTCAACGCTGAAGAATGGGTCAATCTGCCCGGCGGGGAGGCTTTTCGGGCGCGGCATGGCCTGGGCGCTGCCCCACTGATCCTGTTCCTGGGGCGGCTGCACCCGCGTAAAGGGATCGGCGTGCTGATCCAGGCGTTTCAGCGGGCGGGCATCCCCGACGCAAGGTTGGTGATCGCTGGCCCGGATGAAGGCGTGCTGGATGGGCTGCGCGCTCAGCCTGATCCATCGGTCATCCTGACCGGGTATCTGGACGATGCCGGGCGCAAAGCGGCGCTGGCCGCGGCGGATGTGTTCGTGCTGCCCGCGCTGGCCGGGGAGGGACTGCCGATGGCGGCGCTGGAGGCGCTGGCGGCGGGCGTACCCGTCGTGCTGTCGCCCGCGTGCCACCTGCCGGAAGTGGTCGATTACCAGGCAGGCCGCATCGTCGAGCCGGAACCGGATGCGCTGGCGGCAGCGCTGCGCGATCTGGTGGCGGATCGGGCGGCGCTCGACGCGATGCGCACCCAGGCCACCCGGCTGATCCGCGACCGCTTCCCCTGGGGGAACATCGCCCAAGCCTTAGAAATGATTTACGGCAGCGCCCAGCCGTGATACCCTTGCGCCTTTGATGGAACGTACCCTGAGCAGGTGGCTATGACGACAGAGGCACTGATTACAGCGGGGATCATCTTCGTGCTGCGCGTGGTGAATAACGCGGTCGGGACGGTGCGCCTGGTCACATTGGCGCGGGGTCAGCGCTGGATCACGGCAGTTCTCGGTTTTTTCGAGGCGCTCGTGTTCGCGGTCACCATTTCCGGCGTGGTCACCGACCTGAGCAATATTCTGAACCTGGTCGCGTACTGCGGCGGCTTTTCGGTCGGGGCTTGGGTGGGCATGATCGTCGAAGCCCGGTTCGTCAAAAGTTTCGTGATCATCAATATCTTCACCAATGAAAAAGGCCACGAGATCGCGCTGGCGCTGCGCGAAAAAGGCTACGGCGTGACCGAAATGGGCGGACAGGGGCGCGCCGGCGAAGTGAGTATGCTCCGCAGTGTGGCGGGCAGCCGCGATGTGAGCGGGATCATGGCGGTGATCCGCAGCGTCCACCCGGAAGCGTTCGTCGCCGTCGAACAGGCGCGCAGCGTCCAGGGCGGCTGGCTGCGTGCGCCCACCAACCAGCCGCGCTGAGCCTGTCATGACGACCGCTGCCGCACCGCTGACCGGGCAGGAAGCCCGCCGCGCCGCCCGCAATGCCGGAGCCATCGCCGCCGCCCGTGTGCTGAGCAGCGGCGCGCTGCTGCTTTGGCAGTTGATTTTAGGGCGACTGCTGGGCGAAAGCGATTTCGGCGTGTATGGCACAGTCGGGGCGCTGTTCACCATCGGCGTGACGCTGACCAGCTTCGGCATGAGCGCGATCCTGATCCGCGATGTGGCACGCCGCCCCGCTGAAGCCGGGCGCTACGCCGCCGCGTCGCTGGTCGTGCAGACGTGTTTCGGCGTGCTGGCGTACCTGGGCATCAACGCGGCGGGGCTGGCGCTCGGCTATGACCCGGCCATCCGCGCCTATGCCGCCATCGCCGCCATCAGTCTGTTCGTCGATCTGGCGGGCAGCACGGCCTACGATACGCTGTTGGGGCGCGAAAAAATGGTGATCGCGTCGGCCATCGATGTGATTCACATCATGGCGCGCATCGGGTTCGCTGGCCTGGCGCTGGCGTTCGGCTTTGGGCTGTTGGGCGTGTATGTCGTCACCCTCCTGGCCGGCATCGGGCGGGCGGCTGCGTTGTGGGGGGCGCTGCGGCGCGATGGCGTGCGCCCGCATTTTCCGCTCGACCGCACGGCGGCGCGGCTGCTGGTGATCAACGGCGCGCCGCTGGCCTTCAGCGCGTTCATCAACCAGACGTATGTCCAGGTCGATAAGCTGATGACCACCAGCCTGCTCACGACGGCGGACACCGGGCATCTCAACGCCGCATTCGTGATCCTGTACGGCGTGGTCGAACTGCTCAGCACCACCGTGATCGTGGCGACTTACCCGCTCATGGCGCGGGCGTTCGACCCGGCGGTTTCACTCAGCGACGACCGCAACGCCCCCTTTCGCGTCCTCATTGAAAAACTGGCGTATTACAGCCTGATCCTGGTGATCCCGATGGGGCTGGTGTTCACCCTGTTCAGTACGGCGATCATCCTGCCGTTGTTCGGGGACCGCTTCGCCGCCACCGCCGATGTGCTGCGCGTCCTGATGTGGTACGCCGCCGTCACCATCGTGGTAAACGTGTACGCCCAGGGCATGATCGCCATGAACCACCAGCGGACGCTGGTCATGGTGCGGGCGGGCGGGCTGCTGCTCAAACTGGCGCTGAACGCGCTCCTGCTCCCGCGCGTAGGGGTGACTGGGGCAGCGTTCGCATCGGTGATTGCGGAAATCATCGTGCTGGCGGCCATGCTGCGAGCGTACCAGCTTGGCGAACGGCTGGCCGCCCTTGCGCCGCAGTTCGGGCGGCTGGCGCTGGCGGCGGGCATCGGCGCGGCGGCCATGATCGCGGCGGGGTCAGTGCATCCGCTGTTCGGCATGGCGGCGGGGGGAATGGCGTACCTGGGTGGGGTGCTGGCGCTGCGCGTGCTGCTGCGCGATGACTGGGATCTGCTATACAGGCTGGCCGAAGCGCTGCCGGGCGGGGCGCTGGTGCGGCGCTTCTGGAAACGCGCCGGAAGCGAGCCAGGATCATGACGGGAATCCGTGCAGCACGGCGGGCGCTGCGAACCGTGCTGATCCTGGGGATCGGCCTGTTCGCCGGGGCGCTGAGCGTGATCGGCGTGGGGTCTGGCCGCGAGAGCGATTCCGGCGCGTTCTTTCGGGCGATCCTGGCATGTACGCCAGCGTGCATGATGGACATCACGCCGGGCGCGACCACGCTCGACCAGGCCGACGCGCTGCTCGACGATCACCCCTGGGTGGGGCAGTACCGAATGCAGCGCGGCATGGAAACCGACAGCGGGCTAATCGGCTGGCAGTGGAGCGGCGCACAGCCCGCGTTCATCGATGCGACGCGGGGCGGGGTGCTGCACATCCGCGCCGGGGTCGTCCGGCTGATTCAGGTGCATGTGAACGTCCCGGTGGCGGCGCTGTGCCTGCATACGCCGTCGTCCGGCTTCGATGCGGTGCGTTTTCACGGGCAGCAGATGGTGTTCAGCGGCGGCTATCCCCCGGCAGTGAGCATCCAATCCCCAATTCTGCCGCGAGTCGATCCGGTGCGGGTGGCGTGGCTGCGCGCATCGGTGCGTTCGCCTGCTCTGATTCAGGTGGGTGAGCGGCCAAAAGGACAGGCGCAGACCGACAGTCTGCCTATTTTTTGCGGCTGAACAGACTATTATGTACGAGAGAGAGAACACGGTTGCACAATCTTTACATTTTTGGCGCAAAACTTTACGTTAAAATCTGGCACATTCATTGCATTGTTAGACATATCTCTGATAGACTATGGAAGGTCTGGGTAGCGCTATAGTCCCATTATTGCGCCATCGTTCTTCAGCTATACGTTGTTATCGGGTTATACCCCCCATATGGATTCGATGAAAGGGATGCCCATGCGAATTCGTCACCAAACTGTCATGTTCACTCTGCTGGGCTTACTCGGAGTCCTCCTGTTCGCTGCCCCTGTCGCGTTCGCGCAGGATGTGAGCGTGGCTCAGGACACCTGCCCGGCTTTTATCGATCAGGCGCTCGCCCAGGTAGGCAACAACTGTGCGAACCTGAACGGTAGTTTTGCCTGCTACGGCTCCGGCGATGTTTCGGCCACCCTGAACCAGGACAGCCAGGTTCAGTTCAGCCAGCCGAGCGACCGTTTGAGCCTCGACCTGATTAGCGGCCTTCGCACCGAAGGTTTTGACGCGGCCACCGGCAATGTCGGCATCGCCCTGCTGAACGTGATCGCCAACAGCGCCGCCAGCGATGGCGCACTGGTGGGCGATGTCAAATATGTGCTGTTCGGGGATGTCGAAGTGTTGAACGCCGTCGAAAGCGACAACATGTTCCTGCTGCCCGAACTTGCCCCGACGCTCAACGTGGCGGCGGATGCCATTCTGCGCGCTGCTCCCGGTTTGGATGCGGGGCAGGTCGCAGCGCTGAGCAGCGGTACGCCGCTCACGGCGGACGGCATCACGGCGGATGGTGGTTGGGTGCATGTCACCAGCCAGCAGTTTGCAGGGTGGGTGCGCAGCGAAGCGTTCGGCGGTGCTGATGCACTGGAAAGCCTGCCGAAGGTGAAGGCCAGCGCGCTGTACCCGATGCAGTCGTTCAATTTCACGACCGCCAGCAGCGCAGTCGCCGGGTGCGAAACCCTGCCGACGGCAGTGCTGGTGCTGCAAGCGCCCCCGAACACATCCGTCGATGTGATTGCCAACGGCGTTCCGGTACGCTTCGATAACACGATCTTCCTGCGCACCGCGCCCGATGGCACGGTCGAAATCATCAACGTGGCCGGGAATGTGACCGTCGATGCGGGCGAACCGTCGCAGACGACGTTCCGTTCGGCGGCGGCGGCGGCGGCGCGCCTGAATGCAGGCCGCGTCAATGCCGATTACCGCATCCTTGACCGCGCCGAACTGGAAAGCCTTTCGGTGCTGGAATCGCTGCCGGAAAACCTGCTGTATTCGGTGGTGACCGTGCCGACCGTGCTTCAGGTTTCGCCCGTGTGCTGTACGCCGCCCATCGACCCCGATGGTGACCCGGTGGACGACCCGGAAACCCCGACTCCGTTCCCGCGCCCGCCGCTTGACCCCGGCACGGGTGGCGATGACCTGCCTGGTGAGTTCACCACCTTCACCGTCGGCGGCGAAATCTGCCCGACCTACATCATCTTCCACACCGACCGTACCGGGACGTGGGAAGTGTTCCGCACCAACATTGCGGGCGATGGCGATGTGAACCTGTCGCAGAACGACGACGACGACAACAGCTCGGTCAGCATTCAGCCGTCGCGTTCGCCGGATGGCGAATGGGTGGCGTTTGCGACCAACCGTGACGATGGCAACTGGGAAATCTACATTTCCGACATCGACGGCACCGAAACCCGCCGCATGACCTTCAACACGGGCGTGGACATCAACCCGGTGTGGAGCAACGGCAGCCGGATCGTCTTTGAATCGAACCGCGATGCGAACTGGGAACTGTACCTGTTCGACGTGGCGACGGGCGAACTGCGCCGCCTGACCGATTATGCCGATGGTGCGGACGTGGATGCCGAATGGTCGCCGGACGATCAGTCCATCGTGTTCAGCCGTGATGTTGGCGGCGATTACGAACTGTTCCTGATCGACGTGGAAACGGGCGAAGAGACGCAGTTGACCGATAACAACGTCGATGACATCGGCGCATCGTTCAACAATGACCCGGCCAACCCGAAAGTCGCCTGGCTTCAGCGCGACCCGGTGAGCGGTATCTTCAACCTGATCGTGCGTGACCTGACGACGGGCGAAGAAGAAGTCATGGTTGACCTGGGTACGGACGTGAACCTTGCGTCGTGGTCGGTGGACGACTCGTACATCATGTTTGAAAGCAACGTGGCGGGCAATTTCGACGTGTTCGCGGTGGAAGTGGAAACGGGCGATGTGAAGAACGTCTCCAACAGCCCCTTCCAGGATCGTGCGCCCGTCAACTACTGCTCGTCGAACAACATCCTGTACCAATCGGATGCGGCTTCGACCAATGGCAACTTCGACATCTTCCAGGTGAACCCGCAGCCGCTGGAACCGAACGGCCCGTTCAACGCGCCGCAGCAGATCACCAATGAACCTGAAAACGAAATCTACGCGGTCAATTCGCCCGTAGACGAAGATGCCAGCCGTGAAGGTCGTCTGCCGTAACGGACAGTCATCAGTGAATGAAGGGCGCATCCGAAACCGGGATGCGCCTTTTTTTTGCCCGCATCACACACAGGTCAAAGCGCCCATTCGCAATTGAACGGCGACTTCAGTAAGATTCGGGCTATAGTGTCCTCCTGAATGGAGATACGAGTAACAGGCATGTCGCACGTAGAGAGCCAACAACCCAACCCGTCAGCGGACCCCAACAAAACCGCGCTGACGACGGAGGTCACCGCGCAGCCGTTGGTACGCCGCCGTCGCCGCCAGAAATCGCCGCTTCGCCGCTTTTCAAAGCGCGTCAACAAAGTGATCAGTTGGCGGGCGCTGGCCGCGCTGGTCATCAGCGTAGTCGCCATTTATGGGGTGGTCACCGCCGTTCTGGTGACGCGCGCATTGAGCGGCGTGACCAGCAGCCTGGAAGACGTGAGCCGCATCCTCAACAGTTTCGAGCAGAATCCCGGCGACTTCACGATCAGCGATTTCGAGCGGCTGCGCAGTGGGGTGACGGATTTGCGTGCGTCGCTGAACGATGCGCGCCAGCAGACGACCCCGGTTCAGTTCCTCAGCGGCGTGATCCCCGAATTCGGCGCGACGCTCGACGCGCTGCGCGCTTCACAGCAGGTCGTCCAGGCCGCCAACCTGATGCTGACGGGCATTGAACCAACCATGTTCTTCCTGCTTTCCGGCGGGGAAGGCGCAGCACAGCAGATTTCATCCGGCGAACGGGTGGTCGAACTGCTGCGCATTGGGTCGAGCCAGTTCACAGAAGCGCAGGAGCGGTTGTTACAGGCTGAAAACATCCTGGGGCGCATCCAGATCAGCGCGCTCAGCGACCGCACCCTGCCGGTCAATGCACAGATCGTGGAATACCGTGAACAACTGGAAGTGCTGAACGAACTGCTGCTCAACGCGCCCGATCTGCTTACCATCGCCCTGGGACTCAATGACGACCGGGCATACCTGGTGCTGAGCGCGAACAGCGATGAACTGCGCCCCAGTGGGGGGTATGTGTCTACCTATGGCTGGATGCGGGTGAGTGGAGGGCGGGTGGTCGATTATGCCTACAGCCCCACTGCCGATAACAGCCCGAATCCGCCGCCCGCCAACGCTGAACGGCAGATCGAAATTCCCGACTGGTGGCTGCCTTTCAATACGCCCGTGCGTTCGGCATGGGATGGCAGTTGGTCGGTCGATTTTGCGGAAACTGCCGAACGCGCCGCCTGGTACTATAACACCGGGCGCAACCGTCAGGCTCCGGTCGATGGCGTGATCAGCATCGATCTGGTGGGCTTCGAGTACATCCTGGGCGCGCTCGGTTCGGTCGAAATGCCGGAATACAACACGGTGATCACGCCGAGCAACTTTCGGCGTGTGGTGTACGATATTCGTGCTTTCGGGCGCGGTGAAGACCCGCACAAGCAGTTCGTCGCCGCCGTATACCAGGCGATTTTCGCCCGCTGGCAAACGGGGTCGCTGGATCAGCAGACGAGTGCAGCGCTGATCGCTGCGACACTGCGTTCGCTGCGCGAGAAACACATGATGTTCTACTTCAGCGAACCGAACCTGAACGAGGTCATGGACTTGTTGGGGTGGTCGGGCAGGCAGAATACCGGGACGGGTTACGATTACCTGATGCTGGCCGATACCAACCTGGGCAATAAATCGTCCCGGTCGGTGGTTCGGCAGATCACGTATGATGTGCGGCTGATGTCGGATCGGGCGGTCGAAAGCCGTGCGTCGATCAACTACAATTTCCCCGCCAGCATCGCTGAAAATGACCCGGCGGTCGATCCTGAATATCACGGCCAGTTGGATTATTTCACGCTGATGCAGTTCTTCATCCCCGAAGCCGCCCAGGTGCAGCCCGGCACGACCGCCGTCGCCAACCTGGAGCAGGTGCCGCACAGCCCGCACACCCTGCTGACCGGGTTCGTTTCGCTGCCCTTCAACACGCAGCAGCGCGTCCAGTTCAGCTACCGCATCCCCGACCTGATCGAACCGCTCGATGATGGCGTGCTGCGCTACCGTCTGCTCATCCAGAAGCAGCCGGGCAGCATCGGTGATGCCGTCACGGTGCAGGTGTCGCTCCCGCCGGATGCGCGGTTTCTGAGCGCGAACCCGGAACCGGTCGCGGAATACCGTTTGGATACGCGGGTGCTGGAATTTGCGGTCACGACGGCGACCGATCAATGGGTCGAAGTGACGTATGCGCTGGCTCCGTAGGGGCAGGTTATATGACTGAAAACAAAAGGGGAACTCCGCATCGGGTTCCCCTTTTTGCTTGCTGCCTCTATCGGTCTATTTACGATGTGGGGCGCGGAACCAGCGTGACCGGGACTTGCAGTTCTTCCACGCCATCGCGCACGACGGTGAGCGTGACGATCTGGCCGGGCATGGTATTGCTGGCCAGGTACGCGATCAGGTCGCTCATATCGCGCAGCGGCTCCCCGTCGATCTGCGTGATGATGTCCACCGACGTGGGAATGTTCGCGCCGTTCAGCGCACGCGGGTTGGCGGGGTTGCGCAGCCCTGCCTGTGCGGCAGGTGTGCCGGGTTCCACGCGGGCGACGACCACCCCACGCGCATTGTTCGGCAGGTTCAGCGCTTCGATGATGTCGAGCGAAACGCCCGTCCCGCTGATGCCCAGATAGCTGTAGTCCATCTCGCCATCGGCGATCAACGACTGGGCAATGCGCGACACCAGGTTGCTGGGAATGGCGAAGCCGATGCCCGAATTGCTGCGGGTGCGGCTGATGATCTGCGAGTTCACGCCGATCACATTGCCGTTCAGGTCGAGCAGCGGGCCGCCGCTGTTGCCAGGGTTGATCGCCGCATCGGTCTGAATGACCGACCCAATCGAGAAGTTGTTCAGCCCGTTGATCGTGCGGCCTAACGCGCTGATGATGCCCGTCGTCATCGTCCAGGGCTGGTTGAACGGGCTGCCAATGGCGACGACTTCCTGCCCGATGAACAGCGCGTCGCTGTCGCCAAACTGGAGCGGCTGAAGGGTTTCGGCGGGTTCGGCCACGCGCACGACGGCGACATCGCTGTCACGGTCGATGCCGACGAGTTCGGCGCGCACGATGCGGCCATCGAAAAAGTTGATCTCGATGCGTTGGGAATCTTCCACCACATGCGCATTGGTCACGATGTGACCGTTGGTATCGATCACGAAGCCCGTCCCGGTCGATTCGGCCAGACCTTCGCTGCCGAACTGATCCTGCACCGCCGATGTGATCACGTTGATCGACACCACCGACGGGCTGGCTGTGGTATAAATGGTCGCGTACAGGCGCTCATTGGCCGTCGCGTTGTCGGGAATCACCTGGGTGAACGGGTCTTGAGCCGGGAACGAGACCCGTTCCTGAGCCAGCCCAGGGGCGACGACCGTGCCAAACACGAACGCCCCCGCGATGATGAGGAGAAGCGCAAGCCCGCTGACGACTCGCCGCACTGGTGTTACCATACGTATACTATCCTTTGAACCTGACTGGATTCCGGGCGATCACACTATCTACAGCGTACAATCCACCACTGAATAGCATCTGAGTTAATGGTTAGCTGTGTGTCAGTTTTTTGTAAAATTCCGCTTTACATGTATGGATTATTTAGGGATTCACTCACCCATCAGGATGGACATTATGACTGAACTTCAATTTCCCGCCGGGTTCCGCTGGGGTACGGCCACCGCCTCTTACCAGATTGAAGGCGGCGCGCACGAGGATGAGCGCGGAACCACGATCTGGGATACGTTTTCGCGCACGCCTGGCAAGGTCGTCAACGGCGATACGGGCGATGTCGCCTGTGACCATTACCACCGCTGGAAGGATGATATTCAACTGCTGAAGGCGCTCAACTGCACGGTATACCGCCTTTCGGCGGCGTGGTCGCGCCTTTTCCCCAGCGGACGCGGGCGGCTGAACGAAAAAGGGGTCGATTTTTACAGCCGCATCGTCGATGAACTGCTCGCCAACGGCATCACACCGTATGTAACCCTGTACCATTGGGATTTGCCCCAGGCGTTGCAGGATGAAGGCGGCTGGACGCGGCGCGGGATCGTCGATGATTTCGCTGCGTATACCGACGCGCTCACCCAAACGCTCGGTGACCGGGTGAAGCACTGGATCACGCTCAACGAACCCTGGGTATTCACCTGGCTGGGCTATGCCATCGGCATCCATGCGCCGGGGTATGTCACGACCGACCCCTCCGTGCCGCTCACGGCGGCACACCACGCGCTGCTGGCGCACGGCGCGGCGGTTGAACGGGTGCGCGCCAACGTGCCGGATGCCCAGGTCGGGATCACGCTCAACCTGACGCACGTTGACCCGGCTACCGCCCGTCCCAGCGACCTGGAAGCGATGACGCGCCACGACGGATTTTTCAACCGCTGGTTTCTCGACCCCGTGCTGCGCGGCCACTACCCGGCGGATATGTTGGCGTATTGGCAGGAATACCTGCCGCCCATCGAACCGGGCGACATGGCAAAAATCAGCATCCCGACGGATTTTCTGGGGATCAACTACTATTCGCGGGCGGTCGTGGAACACAACGATACCGCCCCGTATACCCAGGCGATGCCCGTGCGCCCCGCCGGGGAAGGCCACGAATACACCGATATGGGCTGGGAAGTGTATCCGCAGGGGTTGTATACCCTGCTCAAGCGGCTGCACACCGAATACCACCCGAAGGCGCTGTACATCACCGAAAATGGCGCGGCCTTCCCGGATGAACTGACCCCGGACGGCGCAATACACGACGAAGCGCGGGTGAACTATCTGCGCCGCCACTTCGAGGCCGCCAGCCATGCGATCCGCGATGGGGTGCCGCTGCTCGGCTATTTCGTGTGGAGCTTCATGGACAATTTTGAATGGGCGGAAGGCTACGCCAAGCGCTTCGGCATTACGTATGTCGATTACGCGACTCAGCGGCGCACGTTCAAGGACAGCGCCAAGTATTTCGCCAGCATCGCCGCCCAATACTCGTGAGGGAACCTTTGCAGGCCGTGGATCGTCAAGCCCGTACAGACGTGCCGCTGTCGATCCCGTCCGGCTGAAGCTAGCTCACCGAGACCACGACTTCGCGTTCGGTTCGTTCACCCGCCGCATTTTCAGCCGTCAGTACATAGCGGGCGACGCGCACCCCTTCGCTCAGCGTGACCTGAATGCTCCCCTGCGGCGGCAGTTGAATGTACAGCAGCCCCAGGCTGCCCGCGTCGGTGATCTCCTGAATTTCGATGCGCACCGCGTCCTGCACCGCCCAGGTCAGGCGCGTCACCCCGCCCGCGCTCACCGTAAGCGGGTCGGCGCGAAAATCGATGATGGTTGGCGGGCGCACGTTCGGCGCGGCGTTCGGCGGCAGCGTGGCAGTGACCGCGGTATCCAGCGGCGGTGGCGCGGGCAGAGTCGGCAGGGCAGCGGCGGGGGTAATGGTCGCCAGGTTCAGGCTGCCGCTGGGGATCACCGAACCGCTGAGTACAGCGGGCGCAATCCCGGTGATGGGGAGCAGCGTCGCGGTGGGCGGCGGGGGGGTGACCGTCGGCGCGAGTCCGTCGGACGGGACGAGCAGGGTGGTTTCGTCGTACACCACGTTCGTGAGCAGGTCGATCACGCGCAGCCGCAGCGTGACGGGTGCGCCCGCTGCAAGCCGCACGGCCATCCTTCCGGTTGAAGGCAGCCATAAGCGGTCACGCGGGGGTTCGACGCTGGCCGCCGTCTGATCATCCGCGATCTGGTCGATGACCGGGTTGCTGTTCGGGGCGCGGTTGTCGATCTGCCAGGCCACGACGAGCGCGTCCGCGCGCGACGCGGGATCGAGCGCAAAAGCGGCGATGCGCGGCAGCCCTTCCGCGTTCACCTGATCGGGCGTGGCGCTGGCGGTGAACCGCGCCATACTCGGCGGCGATTCATACGGGATCGTCAAGATGCGCTCGTCGATGACCGCATTCGCGGCGGTGATTTGCAGCCGAAACGTGGGCGGCGCGAAGTTCTGGGGGTGGGTGATGCGGTAATTCAGGCTGCCGCTGGCCGGGAACGCCTCACCCTCCCCGGTCAGGATCGGCTCCCAGGCTGCGCCGCGATAGACCGCCATCGTCAGGCGCATCGAATCGGCCAAATGGACGGCGTGCCATGACAGCACGGTATTCACGCCGTCGCGCTCCAGTTCCGGCAGGCGAACGGTGCTGACGGTGCTGGCAAACTCGATGAGGGTAGGGATCGACAGACCGGGGACGGGCGGCGGCTCCGCCTGCATCCAGCCGACAGCGGGCAGCGAGAGCGCGATCCACACCGCGGCCCATGCCCACAGCACACGACGGCGCATCAGGACTCCACTTCACGACGATGTGTGTTGAACGATGCCAGCAAAGATACAGGGTGAACCCGCCGGATGCAACGACTCGGCGCGGCGGACGCACCCGATAAAGTCAGTTTCGCGGAGCAAAGCAGCAATCAAAGGAACTTTGCAGATGTCGCTGTGGCATTCACTGCGCGCCCGCCAATGGGATGCGTACAAGGTCTACCTGATCATCGTGTTTACGTGGAGCTTCGGCTTCGCGGCGATCACGACGGTCAATCTGGTGTATCAGGCGGTGGTGGCCGGGCTGTCGCCGCTGCAACTGGTGCTGGTTGGTACCACGCTGGAGATCACCGCGTTTTTGCTGGAAGTGCCGACGGGTGTGGTGGCCGATGCCTACAGCCGCCGCCTGTCGGTGATCATCGGCTATGCGCTGATCGGCCTGGGATTCCTGGTCGAAGGGCTGTTCCCGGTTTTCGGGCTGATCGTGCTGGCACAGGTGATCTGGGGCGCGGGGATCACGTTCATCAGCGGGGCGGAGGGCGCGTGGCTGGTGGACGAAATTGGAGAGGCGCGCAGCGGGGATGCGTTCGTGCGCGCCTCCCAGGTGGGTAATTTCGGCGGGCTGGTCGGCATTGGCGCGGGCAGCGTGATCGCGGCGCTGTTTGGGACGGCGGCGGCCATCGTGATCGGCGCGCTGATCCTGATCGGGCTGGCGGCTTTCCTGGGGATCGCCATGCCAGAACGCGGGTTCAAGCCCGCGCCAAAAGCCGACCGTCCGCCCATGTTCCGCCATATGGCTGAAACGTTCAAAGGTGGGGTACAGGCCGTGCGCGGGCGGCGGATTCTGGCGGTGCTGTTCGGCATCACGCTGTTCACCGGGCTGTACAGCGAAGGTTGGGATCGC
Source organism: bacterium (assembly GCA_033764035.1). Taxonomy (GTDB): domain Bacteria; phylum Chloroflexota; class Anaerolineae; order Aggregatilineales; family Phototrophicaceae; genus Flexifilum. The sequence goes on along the minus strand of JANRJJ010000004.1, from coordinate 87,850 downwards.
CTGTGGACACCGCACCTGATCGATAATGTGGGCGTACCAGCATTGGGCGCGTTCGAGCCGGTGGTGTGGTTCGGCGTGCTGCGGGCGGTCACGATGATCGCGGCCATCGGTGCGGCGGAGGTGGTGCGGCGCACGGTGAAGGCCGAACAATCAGCGCGGGTGCTGTGGGCGATCAGCCTGACCGATGGCGCGATGATCGCCGCGCAGATTGGTTTCGCGCTCACAGGCGATTTCGTCACCGCCGCCGTGCTGTACGTGATCAGCCAGACCTTGCGCGGCGCGATCAGCCCGGTTTTTTTCGCGTGGAGCAACCGCTATATCGAAAGCAGCGTGCGCGCTACCACGCTGAGCATGATCAACCAGATGAACGCGCTCGGTCAGATTGGCGGCGGTCCGGGAGTCGGCTGGATTGGCGAACGGTTCGGGGTGCGGGCGGCGCTGGTATTCAGTTCGCTGCTGCTGGCTCCGGTGCTGCCGCTGTATGCGTGGACGCGGCGGCTGGCGCGTCGAAGCGACTTCAACCCGCCCCCGTCACAATCGAGCGAAGGATGATCGCCGCCAGCAGCCCGAAGCCCCACAGGTAAGACCCCATCGCCGGGCGTTTAGTGGCGGTGCGTTCGACGTAGATAAAGAACGGCAGCGCCAGCACCACGCCCACGCCGTAAATGATATGCACGGGATCGTACGGGCGGCCTCCGGCGGCGTACATCGCCAGCCCGGTCAGCCCGGCGATTCCCATCAGGATCACGGCCAGGTACACGACGGCCAGAAACCATTTTGTGACATCGCCATGCCGCACGATGGCGATATAGAAGCCGACCCCGAACATGATCAGCCCGCCGAACAGCCCTACACGGCTGAGCAGGGTATGCACATCGTGCAGAAAGGGATACAGGGTTTCCATCGTCGTCCGTCCGGGGAAATCAGGGCGTGGGCTGCTGCTGAAGGGCAGGCTTGGCACGGGCGGGTTCGTCATCGCCCTGCGTGGCGATCCAGTAGCCCGCAAAGATCGTGATTGCCCCTAACAGCAGGCTGATGTATTTATAGCCGGGGAACCCGATTTCATCGAACACGCCGCCCAGCGCGGGCATCAGCCCCCCCGCCGCGATCAGCCAGTTGCCGATCATGCGCGAACGCAGGATGTTCTTTTTGCGGAACAGATGCGCCGAATAGATCGCGCCGCCAACCAGCCCAATCGTGCCAAGTCCGTTCAGGATGGGCGCGAAAAAGCGCACCGTCCCACGCGATTCGCGCGGCATGATGTCGCGGTACAGTTCGACCATATCCGCGCCGGGGTGCCACACACTCGCATCCATCGGCGTGAGGAAGATCGTCCAGGGCAGCGTCATCACGCTGATCAGCAGCAGCGCCATGTGAAAGTTGCGGGCAATGCTGCCGCGCCGGATGAGCAGGTAGACCGTACCAAGCCCCAGCCATGCCGCGACCGCCAGCGCGCCCGACCAGTACCACACGCCGAACAGGAACGGACTCCACGTCAGCGCCAGCAGCGCCTGGGTGAGCGCGCCCGTGAAATACAGCGCCAGACCAATGCCCCAGCACAGCAGATGCGGACGCGCCTTGCCCGCCCGCCGCGCCAGCAGCCAGCGGCGCAGCACCATCCACGCGAACACGCCGCTGACGACGCTGGTGAGGATTGAAATGAAGAACGGAAGGGTGAACGACTCCGACGCGATCATGGGCGGGCAAGTCCTGTCTCACAACACAGATTGTGTGAATTTTAGCACGAACTCGCCCGCCGTCACGACCCCGAACGTGTGAAAATCTGTAGAAATCTGTGTGAATCTATGGGGTATCCGCATCCCCGGCCTGGCGTTTCCGGGCGTAGCGCGCTTCGCTGAGGATGAAATCGACTGCGCCCGCGATGGTAGGGTCGGGCGGGGTTGCAGGGGCGATATCATGGATCGCGTAATTCGCCAGACCCCACACCCCGTCGATCTGCTCCAGGTTGACCATGCCGAACTGGGACGCGCCGCGCAGATCGGACAAATGCAGCACGCGGTCGCGCAGATACGTCGTAACGCCTTTCGCCAGCAGGATCGTCAGTTGGTCCGGGTCGGTGCCGTGCGGCGGGGCGATGGCGAAGATCAGTTCATCGCTGATGTGGGACGGGTACGCCGCATCGATCAGCGTGAGCGCCAGGTTGTCGCCCAGTTTTTCCCGCGCTTCGGGGTCAAGCACCTCGTTCACGTTGGCGACGGCGCAGCCCATCCCATCGAGCGCGACGATCATCGAGCGCCCGCCCGTGACCGCGCAGTGCCACGCATCCGGGCTGCACGCGCCGCCCGCATCCACATAGATCGTGCGCCCGCTTTCGATGCGCCCGCGCAGCAACTTGAGCGCGGTATACAGCCGGGGCAGCGCGTCGATCTCCCCATTCAGGCTGGCGGTATACAGCAGAGTCAGCGATTTTTCCATTGTGGGGGGCGTTTTTCGATGAACGCCGTCATCCCTTCTGCTTTGTCGTCGGTCGCAAACGTCAGGTAGAAATTGCGTTTTTCATAGCTTAGCCCTTCTTGCAGCGAAAGTTCATGCGCTTTATTGACCGAATCCTTGATCAGCCGGACGGCGATCTGCGGCATGGCGGCGATTTTGGAAGCCAGGTTGATCGCTTCCTGCTGGTAGTTTTCCAGCGGGAACACCCGGTTGACCAGCCCGGCGGCGGCGGCTTCATGCGCGGTCAGGTGGCGGTTGCCCAACATGACTTCCATCGCCAGCGCCTTGCCCACCGCCCGCGTCAGCCGCTGCGTGCCGCCCGCCCCTGGCATGATACCGATGGTGATCTCTGGCTGGCCGAACTTGGCGGTTTCGCTGGCGACGATCATATCGCACATCATCGCCATTTCGCACCCGCCGCCCAACGCCCACCCGCTCACCGCCGCGATGATCGGCTTGGTGATGCGCGTCAGCCGCGTCCAGTCGGTGAAGTCGTCGCGCATCATGTCGATCATCGGCTTATCGGCCATCGCTTTGATGTCCGCGCCCGCCGCGAACGCTTTATCGCTCCCGGTCAGAATGATGCAGCCGATGGTCGCGTCCTGGTCGAACGCATCCAGCGCGGTGAAGATTTCCCCCGTGATCGTGCGGTTGAGCGCGTTCAGGGCATCAGGCCGGTTCAGGCGCACCAGCCCGACACCTGGCGCGGGCGTTTCCGTTAAAATCATGCTGTAGGCCATGTCAAAACTCCAATTTATCTATCATCATTAGGCTTTCACGCAGATACTAACACAATCCAGCGGCATCTAGGAGTGACGACAGGATGAACATCGGGTTGCAGGAACTTTTCAATAACTGGTGGGTGATTGGGCTGGTTTGCTGTGCGATTCCGTTCGTCATCGTCGCCCTGTTCGCGGTCTGGCTGGTGCGCGCCGCGCCGCGTTTGATGCGTGCCGATGAAGAATCGATGCGGCAGGGGTTCGCCAGACTTCGCGCTCAATACCCGAACGCCACCACGTCGCAGCTCGTGCAGCGCATCATCGCCCGCGAATCGCTCAAATCCGGGCTGATCGGCGCGATCACCAGCGTGGGCGGGCTGCCGACGCTGCCAATTGCGCTGCCCATCGACCTGATCACGACGGTGCGCATTCAAAGCGCGATGCTTCAGTTCATCGCCTGGGCATACCAGCCCACCGCCCCGGCCAATGGTGAGAGCGGCAGCCTAATCGATCTATCGGAGGCGCTGGCGCTGCGTATGGGGGTTGCGCCTGGTGACCTGATCCTGGCGGGCGGCCAGCGCTTGACGCGCTACGCTACGCGGCAGCTTCTCGTCCATGTGGTGGAAAAGAGCTTCGCCAAGCTGATCCCCGGCATTGGGCTGATCATCGGGTTTGCCGTGAATTACTCGATCACGCGGGGGATGGGCGTGGTAGCCGCCCGCTGGTACGAAATGCGCGGGTGAGGCTGCGGCTGTACCGCAGTTCATGCTTTTGATGAATTTTGCGTTATGATTGAGGGCATTCTCTCGCGGAATGGATGCTTGTGAGGGCAGTACGTGAATAAGCAACGTTTTGGATGGACACGACTCTGCGCGGCGGGGCTGCTGATGATGCTGTCGGCGGTTCCGGTTTCGATGGCGCAGGATACGACTACGACGACCGATACCACGATCACGGCGGCGAATGAAGCGACCGCGCTCTATGTAGCGTGTGAGGATCGCGGCGTAATCAACCTGACCGGGACGGCGCTGGCCGGGTTCGACATCTATTACCAACTGTTCGGCGCGCCGAACGCGACCGGGACGGCCTTTTCGACGCTGCGGCAGCTTTCGGTCGATGGCGCATTCGCCGTCAGCGAATCGTTCAACTACACGGGCGGTACGGTTCCCGCAGGTTCGACGGGCAGCGTGCGCGTGGTGATGGCGCGTGAGGGCAACAGTGAAAGCGTCGATTTCGAGTTCGTCGCCAATGACCTGAACGATGGCTGTGCCGAACCGCAGTATGGCGGGGCGACCAGCACCGATACCGGGTTGGGCGGCGCGGCGGCGGATGCCTCCAACGTGGTGGGAGGCCGCACCGGGCCGGGCTTCACGCGCAGCCTGTTCGCGCCCAACGGCCTGACGTTGAACGCCAGCCTGACCCCGGAAAGCCTGGTCGTGGTGGGCGCACGCCCCAGCGAAACCTACCGTTCGGATACGCCGGGGCTGCTGTTCGCGGAATGCGATGAGTACCCGCTGGCGATTCCCGGCATCCTCTACGATACGGATCGTGTCGTGGTGTACTGGTCATGGTTCACGCGCACCGTCGAACAGATGGAACAGCATCTCGCCAACGCGGTCTACGTGGTGCGGGTGAACACCGCCCCGCTCAACAACGTGCAGCGCAGCGAAATCACGCAGCGCGACGGCAGCATCAACCAATGGGTGTTCTTCACTGCTGAACTGGGTAATCTTTCCCCTGGCCATTACGAAATTTCGTATGACCTGACGTGGACGAACCCAGTCAACGATGGCTATGACGATTATGGCCCTGGGACGGCTCTCCCACGGGAAAGCGGCCTGTGCAATTTCGATGTGCGCCTGAACCCGGATGGCGTTTCGATTGCGCACAGCGGGGCGTTCATCCCTACCGAAAACCCGGTGCATAACATTTATCCACTGGCAAACACGGCGGGCGATTACTGAGCAGCACGGCCATGAGCTTACGGGATGATGCGGCGGCGCTGTTCGGAATTGCGCTCGATGAAGGGCAGACCGCCGCTTTCGATGCATTTGCGCGGGAACTGGTCGCGTGGAACGCACATACCAACCTGACCGCGATCACCGATGCCGACGGGGTACGGGTGCGCCACTTCCTGGATTCGCTCAGCCTGGTGCGTGTGGAGCCGTTCGCGCCGGGGCAAACGCTGATCGATGTTGGCACAGGGGCGGGGTTCCCCGGCCTGCCGCTCAAGATCGCGTTCCCGGCGCTCGATGTCACGCTGCTGGAGGCGACGGGCAAGAAGATCGCGTTCTTGCAGCATATGGTCGAATCACTTGGCCTGTCGGGTATTCATACCCTCAATGCCCGCGCCGAAGAAGCCGGGCAGATGCCGGCACAGCGCGCCGCATATGATTGGGTCGTCGCCCGTGCGGTGGCTCGGCTCCCCATCCTGCTGGAGTATCTGCTTCCGCTGGCGAAGGTCGGCGGGCGGTGCGTAGCGATGAAGGGCAAAACCGCGCATGAAGAAGTGAAAGACAGCGCCAAAGCGCTGCGGGCGCTGGGCGGCAAACTGCGTGAAGTGCTGCCGCTCGCGCTGCCGGGTATCGATGAGGCGCATTATCTGGTCGTGATCGACAAGGCTGCCCCTACCCCGGCAGAGTACCCGCGCAAGCCGGGCATCCCGGCAAAAAAGCCGATTCACTGAACACATGAACATACGCCTTGCAACTGCGCTATAATCAGCGTTTCCAGTCCATTTTTCCGACACCCCACAGGCATGAGCAGTCCGTCTTTCCCTTATTTTCTCATCAACCCCGCCCATGAGGTGATCGTGCGGGGCGAAAGCACCCCGTCCCAGGTGATGCGCGGCCACAACCGCCGCTGGCAAAAATTCCTGTTCGGCAGTTCCGTGCTGGCCGTACTGGTGATCGGCGTGCTGTTCGCGCTCGAATCGATGGGGTCGCTGCAAGTGCGCGGACTGACGACGTATGCCACCGTCACGCGCCACGCCATCGAAGATCAATCGGCCTATGACACGGTGCCGCGCCTGTACTACCTGGAATACCGTTATGAGGTAGAGGGGGTGGTGTATGTGGCGCAGCAGAACGTGAACACCGGGCAGTATTCGGCACTGCGCGATGGTCACCGCGTACAGATCGCGTATCTGCCGGAGGATCCCACTGTCTCGCAGATCGTGAGCGGGCGCAGCCCGACGCTGTTATGGATGGCGTGTGCCACCGGGATCGGCATCGGCCTGGTGGTGCTGTTCACCCTGTACCAGTTCACGCAGCAGCGCCGCTACCGGCAGGGCAAGGTGATTCAGGGAGAAATTCTGCGCGCCGAACAGAAGATGGACACGCAGCGTAAGCTGTATGTGCAGCTTCAGTACGTGTTCATGTCGCCGGAAGGGCTGCGCATCGAACGGTCGCACATCCTGAACGGCGAAAAGTGGACGCACAAAGCCCCGCCGCAGCCGGGTACGCCCGTCTTCATCCAGTACGCCAGCGAACGCGAATTTCAGTTGTTGTGAGCCGGGCGCGGCATGGGCGCGAACCCCAACCGGAACGCCGTGCCATCCCCGACCGTGCTTTCGACCTGAAGTTCCGCCCCATGCATTTCGACGACTTTTTTCGTGATCGCCAGGCCCAGCCCCGTCCCGGCGTTTTCCATGCTGCGGGCTTCTGACGCACGGTAGAAGCGGTCGAAGATGTGCGGCAGATCGGCTTCGGCAATGCCGATTCCGGTATCGCGGATTTCGAGCAGCACCCGTTCTGCTTCAAGGCGTGTCTGCACGGTGATGCTGCCGTGCGCGGGCGTGTACTGAATCGCATTTTCGATCAGGTTGACAATCGCCTTGCGAAGCTGTTCCTTATCGGCGTTGATGCACGGCAGTTCCGGGGCGGGCTGGTAATCGAGCCGCTGTGCCTTGCGTTCGATGCGTGGGCGCAGCGTGCGGATCACGTCCGCGATCAGCGGGTTGAGGTCGGTCAGCTCCGCTTCCAGCGCGGGCAGGTGTTCCAGCCGGGCAATCATCAGCATATCCTGAATGAACCGATCCAGCAGGGTGACCTGTTCGTAAATCTGCGTCATTTTCTGCTGGCGGTACGCGGGGTCGGTCGCCTGTTCCAGCAGGTGCAGCCCCGTGTTCATCACGCTGAGCGGGGTTTTCAGGTCATGCGAAACCGTACTCAGAAAATCGGTCAGGAAAGCGTTCTTTTCGGTCGCCACTTCCAGCGCCCGCTGCCGCTGTTCATCCTGCTTCTGCTGGGTGATGTCGTTCGTGATCGCCAGGATGCGCGGCGGCTGATCCGGGTGTTCGGTCAGCGGCGGCAGCGGGATCACCTGGCGCTCGTAGATCAGGCTGCGCCCGGTCTGCGTGTTCGCCGTGCCTTCATAGCGCTGTGGAGCGCGTGCGGCCAGCGCGTTCTGGTGCTGTTCGTACAACTGCTGCGCATCCTGGGGCGAAAACAGATCGGCCATGCTTTTGCCCACCAGGTCGGCGGGGGAACCGCCCAGGAAAGCCGCCGCCGCCGGGTTGATCAGGATCACGCGGCCTTCCAGGTCGTAGACGGTGCAGAACAGGGGCGTATTTTCGAACAGCAGGCGGTAATGTTCTTCGCTCGCCCGTAACTGCGCTTCGACGCGCTCCCGTTCTTCGATTTCGCGTTCCAACGCCTGGTTGCGGTCGCGCAGCAGGCGCTCGTTCAGGGCGATTCGCTGAAAACTGGTGCGCAGCACCCGCACGGCAGCCGTGAGCAGCAATCCACTGATCAGATACAGCGCCAGGTTTTGAAAGAAGCGATCCGCCAGGATCAATTCGGTGGTGCGCAGCGGCAGAAAGCCGTTCTGCATTCCGATGAACAGAACCGAGGTGCTGGTCACGCTGGCGATGGTGAACAGCAGCACCACCCGTTCTGAAAACAGCACCGCCGAAAAGATGATCACCAGGGTGTAGCTGGCGATGCTGGCGTTGCGCAGCCCATTGGCGGAGAACGATGCCAGGGTGATCACCGCCCACATGCCGACCAGAAATATCCAGCTCGCCGCCCGGAAATGGCCGCTGTGCAGCAGGCCGTAGCATCCAACGAGGACGGTCAGCAGCAGCACGATTCCCGGCACCTGAATGGGCGATGTGACGAACAGCGCGGCGACGAACCCAACGGCGATGAGGATGAGCAGGGTATAGTGCAGCGCTGCAACCGAAAATGAAAGATAACCCTTCTCTGCGGGCGGCGGCAGCAGCCCGCGATGAATCCATGCGTTCACGGTGCAGCATCCTTCTGAACGGACATATTCAATTGTACTCATATCATGGGGATGCGTGAAAGCGAAATGTGAGCAGAAAATTGAATTTCATGTGAAATTTTTGGCCAGGCACTGCCTTCCTGTTCCCCTAACGGTCTGCGATCTCGATGCGGGCAGGCAGCGTTCCACCGCCCAACAGCATGAGCGCCGCATCCAGCCCGGCGGCGGCTGCCGCTTCCGTGATTAGGTTCGTGCGCGTCTTGATCTGCGCGGCGGGCGGAATCGGCGTGTCGGACAGGGCGATCACGGGCAGCCCCGCCCGTACCGCCGCATCGACTGCCCCGCGAATTTGCAGCGGGTTCAGCGCGCACACGATGAACGCCCGCCCGCCGCGCCCGCGTGCGATCTCCAGTTCGGTGATTTGGGTGTAGCTGTCGCGGGCGCTGTCGAAGGCGAAGGTGCGCACGGCATAACCCGCCGCCGCCCGTTCGATGGCGGCATAGGCGGCGCGTTCGGCGGGCGCGGCCAGGTCACAGCCGATGTACGCAACGAATCCGTTCGCGCCCAACACGCGCCGGGCAGCGGCGATCTCGTCGGCGCTTGGGCGTACATCATCGGCACTGCCGATCTGCTGGGCTTGAACGGCAGCGGCGCTGAACGGGCGCAGTTCGGCGGCAGGGCGCGGCCACGCCCGCACGACGGCAGCCACCACTACCAGCGCCGCCACGATCACCAGCACCGCCAGATAGCGGCGCGGCAGCGTTTTCAGCACGCCAATCACGGTATGAGCCGGTCGAGCGCGAAAACCTATCGCCCCGTCGAAGGCTTCCTGAAACGCCGCCGCCGTCGGGTAGCGTTCCGCCGCGACTTTCTGGGTGGCGCGCAGCACGACCGCTTCCAGCATGGGCGAAACCGCCCGGTTGAACCCACGCAGCGGGGCGGGTGGGGTCATCAACTGGCGGATCAGCAGCCCGGCCAGGTCGCCCGTCGTGACGGGGAAGGCAGGCTGTCCGGTGAGCATCTCGTAGACGATCAGCCCGAAGCTGTACACATCGGTGCGCGGATCGACCCCTTCGCTGCGAATTTGTTCCGGGGCAAGGTACGCGGGCGTGCCGATGATATGGTCGCCGCTGCTGCGGGTGGACGCACCCTGCACCAGCCGTGCCAGCCCAAAATCGGCCAGGAACGCATTGCCGTTTTCATCCAGCAGGATGTTACGCGGCTTCAAATCGCAGTGGATGACCGAATGGCTGTGCGCGTATTCCAGCCCGGCGGCAATCTGCGCCGTCAGGCGCGCCACCTGGTCGAGCGGCAGCGGGCCGCCGTGCAGCCGATCCGCCAGCGTGCCGCCGCGCATCAGCCGCATGACGATGTACGCATACTGTGCGCCGCCTTCAGAATCCGTTTCCACCCCGTAATCGTAAATGGGGACGATGTGCAGGTGTTCCAGAGACGCGATCAGCCGGGCTTCGGCTTCAAAGCGTCCGGCAAACTGGGCATCGTTGAATTCATCGTCCAGACGGATCAGCTTGATCGCCACATCGCGGTCTGCGCCGGGGCGGTGCGCCCGAAACACGGCAGCGGTACCGCCGCGCGCAAGTTTTTCTGCCAGGGTGTACTCGCCAATCTGGGGTGGGTGGGTGCTGGTCTGCATCGATGCTGCTTTCGCCCTGCTGTTCTGAAGTTCTCAACATTATATTGACAAGCATAGTACGTTATATCCCCTAAGTGGTGGATTTTGGCTGCACCCACCAAAAAACCGCCTATAAAGATCGTATAGGTCACAATTTGGCGAAAGTGACCAAATGTTTATACAATACGCGCCATCTTTAAGACTTGGCGTATGACAGATGACAGTTCATTCGGCCTCCAATTCCCGCCGTTTCCCAATGGTTGAGCCTGCACAACTGCGCACGCTCATCCTGTCTTTGGCGATCCTGCTGGGCGGGGTCGTGATTTGGGAAGGTGCGAAGGCGCTGGGCGAAGCGACCGATTACGCGATCCGCCTGGGCGAGACGACGGTTGACCTGAACATGCTGACCGATGCGCAGCTTCCGCATATTGGCGATATTCTACAAGCCTTCGCGGAACCCGCGCAGCGCAACGGCGCGCCGCTCTACCAACTGCTGATCGAATCGGCGGCGTTCACGCTGTGGGCGGCGGTGCGTGGCTTCTTCATCGGCGGAGTCATCGGGTTCGGGCTGGCGCTGATCTTCGCGCATTCGTCGCTGTTGCAGCGTGGGCTGCTGCCGTATGTGGTTGCATCGCAGACCGTGCCGATCCTGGCGATTGCCCCCATGATCGTGATCTGGATGGGGCGCGCCGGAAACGTCGAACTGGCCGTGCCGATCATCGCCGCCTACCTGACGTTCTTTCCCGTCACGATCTACACCCTGCGCGGCCTGACCAGCGTCCCGGCGACCGCGCTGGAACTGATGCAGAGCTACGCTGCCAGCCGCTGGCATATCCTGCTCAAGCTGCGCCTGCCCAACGCGCTCCCGCAGATTTTTACCGCGCTCAAGATCAGCGCGACCAGCAGCGTCGTTGGGGCGATCATTGGGGAACTGCCGTCCGGCATCCAGAATGGCATGGGGATCGCCATCCTCAACTTTGCGCGCTACTACAACCAATCGCCGCCGCGCCTGTTCGCCACCATCCTGGCGGCAGGGCTGATCGGCATCCTGTTTTTCGCCGTCGTCGCGCTGGCCGAACGACTGGTGATTCGCTGGCGGGTGGAAGCGAGCGCATGACCGTGCGCCCCCAGTTTCACGCCGCCGCACTGAATACATGGTAAGGAAAGACGAACCCTTGAACCCGATCATTTCCGTGAAAGAGATGTCCAAGACGTTCCGCGTGAAAGACGGGACGATGATCCACGCGCTCGATACGATCAACCTGGAGGTGAAGGAAGGCGAGTTCGTTTCGCTGATCGGGCCATCCGGGTGCGGGAAAAGTACCCTGCTCCGCCTGATCGCTGACCTGGTGCAGCCCAGCACCGGGACGATCACCGTGAACGGGAAAACGCCCGAACAGGCGCGCAAAGATCGCGATTACGGGTTCGTATTTCAAAGCGCCACGCTGTACGACTGGCGCACCGTGCAGAAAAATGTCGAACTGCCGCTGGAGATCATGAAATATTCCCGCGAAGCCCGCGAACAGCGCGCCCGCGAGATGCTCGAACTGGTCGAATTGCAGGGGTTCGAGCATAAATTCCCTTGGCAACTTTCCGGCGGGATGCAGCAGCGCGTGAGCATCGCCCGCGCCCTGGCCTTTCAGCCGCGCATCCTGTGGATGGATGAACCGTTCGGCGCGCTGGACGAAATGACCCGCGAACGCATGAACAACGAACTGCTGCGCATCTGGACGGAATTCAAAGAGATGACGGTGCTGTTCGTTACGCACAGCATCGCGGAGGCAGTGTACCTTTCCACTCGCGTCGTGGTGCTGTCGCCGCGCCCAGGCCGCATCGCAGAGGTGATCGACGTGAACCTGCCGCAGCCACGCGGCCCGGAAACCCGCGACATGGACGACTATTTTCACCTGACCAGCCGCGTCCGCCACGCACTGCGCGGCCATATGGCGCATCACGGGTTCGACGACTGACCGCCATGACCGACGCGCTGAACCTGAAACGCACGCACACGGTCGATGTGCCGCGCACGCGGGAACGCCAGCCCGCCCAGACGGAGCAAACCCTCACGTTCGATATGATCGCACTGCTGCTGATTCTGTGCATTGCGGCGGCGTACCATATTCAGAATCCCCTGCTGCAATTCGAGACTCAGTTCGGTACCGCTTTCCGCAACGCGACCTTGCAGCCCGTGATCGCCGTGCTGCTGGCGGTGGGGTCGGCACTGCTGATGGGCAGGCCGGGTGCATGGCGCGAGAATCCCCTGAAACTGGGAGCCGCCGCCGTGCTAATCGCCTATACGCTGTACATGGGAACAGCCATCATCGGGCGCTTCAACATCGGCGGTGCGCTGTCCGGCATCGAGCAGGCGGTATTCTTCGAGCGGCTGAACGACGCATCGCCGCGTGAAGCTCTGGCGGCACACGCAGCCATGACCGCCATTTTGGAATGGCTGGCGCTGTGCGCGGTGGCGGTGTTCTGGCAGCCCTGGACGCGGCTGAGCCTGTACCGACAGGTCGTCAGCCGCCAATCCGCCCCGCTGATCGTCGCCGTGCTGGTGCTGGCCGGGTGGGAAGTATTGATCACGGCGTTCTCGATCCAGGAATTTCTGCTCCCGCGCCCATCGGTGATCGGCACGGCGTTCGCGGAAACGTATCCACGTCTGATCAGCGCCGGGTGGAATACCTTTCAGAATGCGTTCTGGGGCTTCGTCGTCGGCTGTGGAGCGGGGATCGTGTCGGGCATCATCGCGGCGCGGTTCGGGGCGTTCAGCCGGGCGCTGCTGCCCGTCGCCATCATGATCAACGCGATTCCGATCATTGCGCTTGCGCCGATCTTCAACAACTGGTTTGGCGCGCTCAATGCGGCCAGCAAGATCGCCATCGTCGCGGTGCTGACGTACTTCCCCACCATGATCAGCACGGTGAAAGGGCTGACATCCGTCGATGCGCTTTCGCTGGAGCTGATGACTTCCTACGCCGCCGCGCCGCTGGAAACCTTCCGCAAGCTGCGGCTGCCATCGGCGCTGCCGTATATCTTTTCGGCGCTCAAGGTCGCCACCACACTGAGCATGATCGCCGCGATTGTGAGCGAATATTTCGGCGGGTCAACGGCGGGGCTGGGCTACAAAATCCGTGATGATGCGGGGCTGTTCAAATATCCCGAAGCGTGGGCCTCCATTCTGATGGCCTCACTGTTCGGCATCCTGTTTTATGTCGTGGTTTCTGCCGTGGAACGCGCCCTGATGCGCTGGCATCCGTCGTTCCGCGAGAAATAAACAGCATCATGCGCGAAGCACACTTTCTACGTTCAGGAGGCAAGAGCTTGATCATGCGTAAATTCTCACTGATGGTGGTGCTGGCGCTGTGCGCGCTGGCGCTCGTCGTCCCCGCCGCCGCGCAAGACCTGACCCCGGTCAGTGTCGTCCTCAAATGGGTGCCGCAGGCGCAGTTCGCGGGCTATTATGCCGCCGCCGCGCAGGGCTACTATGCCGAAGAAGGGCTGGATGTCACCATCATCCCGGCGGGTGTAGACATCAATCCGCAGCAGTTGGTCGCGTCGGGCGATGCGCAGTTCGGCACCGACTGGGTGGGCAACATCCTGGCGACCCGCGAAACCGGGCAGGATGTGGTCAACATCGCGCAGATTTACCAGCGGTCGGGGATGCGCCAGATCACCTGGGGCGACAGCGGCCTGACCTCGTTTGAAGACCTGGGCGGGCGCGTGGTCGGCGTGTGGTGCTGCGGGAACCAGTTCCCCACCTTCGCCGCGCTGAACAAAGCCGGGTTCGACCCCGAAAACCCCGACGATGTAACCATCGCACAGCAGGCGTTCGATATGAATGCGTTCCTGGCGCGTGAAATTGACGCGGCCAGCGCCATGACCTACAACGAACTGGCGCAGGTACTCGAATTCGTGGGCGAAGGCGGCGAATTCCCCGTGTACACGCTCGATGACCTGAACGTGCTGGACTTCAACGAGTATGGCACGGCGATGCTGGAAGATGCCGTGTTCGTGCGTGCCGATTGGCTGGCCGAAGAAGGCAATGAAGAAGTGGCGATTCGTTTCCTGCGCGCCACCTTCCGGGGCTGGATTTACTGCCGCGACAACCCGACCGAATGCGTCGATTTCGTGCTGGAAGCTGGCCCGACCCTGGGTGAAGGCCATCAGTTGTGGCAGATGAACGAAGTCAACAAGCTGATTTGGCCGTCGTCGAACGGCATCGGCATCATCGACCCCGAAGCGTTCGACATCACCGCGCAGATCGCGCTCGATTACGGCATCATCAGCACGGCAGCCGAAGGTGAAGGCGTGGCGTACCGTACCGACCTGGCACAGGCGGCGCTCGACAGCCTGCTGGCGGACGTGGCCGATCTCGATGTGACGGGTGAAGGCTTCGAACCGCTCGAAGTGGCGATCACGCCGAACGGCGAGTAAAGCGCCGCCACGTTTGAACACAGGGGTGCGCCGTCCGGTGCGCCCCTGTTCCCCGGCAAGTGACCGTCGGCAGCGCCAGCGCAACCGAGTCTTGACCAGGACTCCAGCGCGTGCTATGCTATTCCCCACGCGCCGAGATAGCTCAGTTGGTAGAGCAACGCACTGAAAATGCGTGGGTCGCCAGTTCAAGTCTGGCTTTCGGCACACAAAAACGCCGCCGGGGAACCCTCCCCAGCGGCGTTTTTGTTGGGTAAAGCGCGCTGCGTGCCTGGCTTATGGGCAGGAACCCCTTTGCAGCGTGTATTCAATGGTGCGCGTGTTATCGCCTTCATTGCTTTCAGGGACGGCATTGCCGGAGTCAATCGTCAGCGTGATGCGGTGTGTTTCGTTGTACCACGTGCTGATCGTCAGCGGCATGTTCACGCGGAAGGTCTGGCCGGGTTGCAGCACCGGGAACCCGCCGACGGTCGTCCCCTGCACGCTGCCATCGGCGGCGCGCACGTCGGTCAGGCCGACCGTGCCGGAAGCCGTCGTCGCGGTGCTGCCCAGGTTGGCGACATCGAACCCGACGGTGAAGGTTTGCGCGCACGTCGGTGAATTGGGGTCGAACACCACGACCCCGGCCACCAGGTTTGCCGAAGATGCCGGGACTGCCGTCGCCGGAACTGCCGTCGGCGGCAGCGGCGTAGCGGTCGGCGGGGGCGGCGGCGGCTGCACCGATGGCACGGTGTTCAGGTTGCCGCTCACATCCACCACGCTGGGAGCCATCCACCCCAGGCGGCCATCCGGCAGCCGCACCTGATACCAGCCCGTGCCGCGGGCGCTGATCCCGACGATCACCACCGACTGCCCCTGCCCCAACGACGTGAGAATCAGGAATTCCGTGCCATCGCCCGAACGCACGTTGGCATTCGCACCGCGCACCGATGCACGCGGGGTCGGGTCAAACGTGGCGGTGGGCGGCGCAATCACTTCCTGCGTCGCGGCTGGCGGGGCGATCACCTGGCCGCCGCCCGCCTGGCCGATGGGCGGCGCAGTGACCGACGGTTCATCCACGATCACATAGGGCGGCGGCGGTTCGTTCTGCACGCGCAGCGGCCCCACCTGGTGCGTGACGGGCTGGCCGCCGCGCACGTTCACCGTCAGCCGGATTTCGTACAGGCCGTCATCCACAAGATCGGTCGTCCACACGCCCAATACATCGTCCTGCACGGCGGCGGTGGCGGGCAGCACCGCCGGAAGGAACTCGGTCACAGCGGGGGTCAGGTCATCGTTCAGCGGGCGAAAGCTGATGAAATAGTTGGTCATGTTCGGCAGGTTGGCCGAACCGTAAATGTTTTCATCGCCGCTGACGACGAACACGGGCGGCGGCCAACTGATGTTGGCGTTCGGGTTCGGTGCGGGGGTCGGGGCTGCTTCCTGCGCCATACCGGGGATCGCCGCCATGAGCAGCCCGGTCACGGCCAGCGCCAGCACGATCACACGGACAAAGGGATGTTTCATGGGCATCTACCTTTCAATTCAGGCTGGAAAAAACTGTCGGTTCTGTTCCTATTGTATCCTATCAGACTTCAATCTCCAGACGACGGCCATTCGACGGATTCATGACGATGCGCCTTGACCCGTTTTCGCGCTGTGCCGTCATTTGCTGCGAATCTCTTTCAAGTTTGCTCAAGTTACAAAAACAGGGTCTAATGTAAGTCAGGTGGTATGTGACCGTTCGCTGGCGTTCGCCCTATGCTGCGGGAACACTGGCCAATATGGAACCCTTCATCGCATGGTGGTCGGGCGCGCACCACTGCGACGCGCCAGAAACCCTGAACGGCTCATGCAACACAAGCGACCGCAAACCGCATGGAATCCGTGCCATGTTGATGAGGACCACTACCAAGTGCAGCTCAAAAACGTGAAGGCGATGCTATTCGATTACGATGTGCTGACCGGGCATGTCGAACGCAGCGACAGCGTGTACGATCTTACCGGGTATACCCTTGAGGAAAGCGAACCGCGCCGCGAATGGTGGAACCGCCTGATCCACCCAGATGATTACGAACGGATGATGGCCGCCTACGGCAGGCATCTCGACAATACCGACCAGGCGGTCGGGCTGCACACCGACGAATACCGCCTGATCCACCGCAGTGGGCGGGTGGTGTACGTGTGGTCGCAGGCGATGCTGCTGCGCGATGACACAGGCCGCATCAAGCGCATCATCGGCAGCGTGACCGACATCAGCGCCCGCAAACTGGCGGAACAGGCCGAACGTGACCGCCGTCAGTTCGCAGAGGCGATGGCGTTGTGCGCGCTGATCCTGAACAGTTCGCTCGACCTGGGGCAGGTGTTGAACTTCATCCTGGATACGATGGCTTCCGTGATCCCGCACGATACCGCCAATGTCATGCTGCTGCACGGCGAACGGCTGACGCTGGCCGGGCATCGCGGCTACCGCGAAAACGGTCAGGGCTGGGTGATCGACCTGCTGCGCACGAAAGATGTGATGCTGGAAAACAACACTGAAGCGCAGCGCATGATCGCCATGCGCTCGCCGCTGGTGATCCCCTACCTGGATGTACAGCAAGTGGTGCAGACCCCGGTCGATGGCTGGGAACTGCGCTCGTACCTGGGGATGCCGATCATCTTTGGCGACGAGGTGCTGGGTTTCCTGAACCTGAACAGCCTGACCCCGCATTTCTTCACCGAAGAACACAGTATGCGCATTCAGGTGTTCGCGGCACAGGCGGCGTGTGCCATCCACAACGCCCAAACCGCCGAACGGATGCGCGAACTGGCGGCGATCCAAGAACGCCAGCGCATCGCCCGCGACCTGCACGATTCGATCAGCCAGTTGTTGTTCAGCGCGTCGCTGATTTCGGAAGGGATGCTGCTTAAAGCGCGCAGCCAGCAGCAGGCCGAACCGATGCAGGAACAGTTATGGCGGCTGAACCGGGCGGCGCTGGCGGAAATGCGCCGCCTGGTGGTCGAAATGCGCGATACCGAAGCGACACAGTTCAATCTGCCGGAAATGGTGGTGCATATGGCGAACGCCGCGATGGGGCATTCCCCCATTCAGGTGCAGGTGAAAATCGAAGGCAGCGCCGCCTTACCCACCAGCGTGAGTACCGAACTGTACCGCATTGCCCAGGAAGCGCTGAACAACGTGATCAAGCACGCGAATGCGTCCGACGCGCTGATCACGCTGCAACTTTCCCCGGAAAGCGTGGTGCTGCGCGTGCAGGATTACGGCAAAGGCTTCGACCCGGCCAGCATCGAATGGAGCAGCACCGGGCTGAGCAACATCCGCGCACGCGCACGGGAGATCGGCGCGCAGTACACGCTGGAAAGCATCCCCGGCAGCGGCACAACAATTGAAGTGCGCTGGCAGCCCGCCCCCATCCCCCAGGATGGGAGCCGTCCGCACGATAGCAGTGCCGCCCCGCAAGCCTAAGCCTGAAGGACGAACGATGCGCATTTCTGCGCCCGAAAAACCCGCCGAACCTGTGCCAGCCGCACAAGCCGTGAATAGTCCGGCAGCGGAGTCATCGCACGAAACAGCCGCCCCTTACCCGCACACCGCGACCGTGAGCGAAGCCGACTACATGGAACACTATGCGCACGCCCGCTGCGAGTGGGTCAAAGGCGTGCTGATCCCGATGTCGCCCGTCCGTCTACGCCATGACCAGATCGACTCTTATCTGCGCCGCCTGCTTGAAGCCTATCTGTCAGTGAACACCATTGGCATCGTCGTTGGCGCGCCGTTCGTGATGCGGCTGGATGTGCAGGAGTCGCGGCGGGAACCCGATCTCCAGATCATTCTGGAGGGCAACCCCGGCACGCTGACCGATACCGCGATGGTTGGCGCGGCGGACATCTGCGTCGAGATCGTGTCCGAAGAAAGCACCAGCCGCGATTACGGCGACAAGTTCAACGAATATGAGGCGGGCGGCGTGCGCGAGTACTGGATCATCGACCCGGTGCGGCAGGAATACCGCTTTTTTCGGCTGACCGACGCAAAACGCTGCGCCAGCCAGCCGCTCGATGCCGCCGACAACTACCGTACACCGCTGCTCCCCGGTCTGGCGGTGCATGTCCCCACGCTGTGGAGCGACCCACTGCCCGGCTACTTCGCTATCGCCGATGCGATGAAAGCGATGCTGACCGGGCAGGCGCAGCGCACTTACGGCACGCGCCAGACTTTCACCCCGGCGCGCTCGAAGAACGGGTCGAGCCGCGCCGCCAGCGTTTTCAGGTGATGGCTTGGCACCTGGGGATAGAGATGATGTTCCAGGTGGTAGGTCAGCTCCAGAAACAGCGCCGGGATGATGCGCCCGCGTAAGGTATGGGTCTGCGTCAGTGGGGTATCGCCAAAGTTCCGGTGCGGCAGGTACACCGTGAGCAGCGGATACACCCAGCTTCCCACAATTGCCAGCCCCGCATACAGCAGGACATACGGCGTACTTTCCCACAGCGCCACCCCCACCGCGATCACCAGGTACGGCAGCGCCCCTTCGATGAGCAGCCATGCGCGCTGCCCTGGCTTACCCCGGTTGTGCTGCCACGCCCAGACCCATAAGCGTGTCAGAAAGACCGGGCCGTACACCAGTGCGCCGATCAGCGATGTGTGTGCCGGGTAGCCTTCGGGGTCGTCGTGTTCGTGCGCTGCCGGGAAAGCGCTGTGATGGCGGTGGTGCGTCGTCCGGTAGGCATGGCCGCTTTCCATCAGCACCGCGCCCATGCCGAACAGCGCCCATTCGGTCTGCCGCCGGGTCAGCCCCAACGTGCCGTGTACCACATCGTGCGTGACGGTGACGACGGCGACGAAGATCAGAAAGACCAGAATCGGCGTGAGCCACCACAGATCGAGCGCGGCGGCAGCGATGTACCCGGCCAGCCCGACGAACGGACGTGCCAGGCCGATCCAACGCTGGCGCGGCGTGGTGGTGAGCAGATCGTCGCCCAGATCGTGCAGGGCTGGCACGGCGAGTGCTTCCGGGGTCGGGTGATCGTGTTCGTGTGTGTGAGTCGTGTGCATGGGTTTACCTCCCGTGTCCTTGCGCGATCCCGTCGGCGGCGATGCGGCTGCCCAGCACACAGGCGACCGTCCCCAGGCCGGGGAAGGTGGTATCGCCCGCCAGCCAGAAACCCGGCACGCCGAGATCATGCGGGACAGCGAACTGATTGCTGTTCCACAGCGTTTGGCGCACCCCACCGACCGCGCCGCGTTCCCGCCCGGTGAAGGTCTGGTAGGTGCGCGGGGTGGCGATCTCGTACACCTGGGCGGCTTCGCCCAGCGATGGGTATACCCGCCGCGCATACGCGATCAGGCAGTCACCAAGCGCACGTTTACGCGCCGCGTAGTCGGCTTCAGCCAACCCTTCCCAATCGGCAAGCGCACAGTGGGTGGAGATCATCACGGCGCGCATCCCCGGCGGGGCGCTGAGCGTATCCCCTGGTGCGCTGACCGAGACGAACATGTTGTTGCCATTGCCCAATGGCGCGTCGTAATCCTGCAACAACTGGTGATGGGTGAACGCCTGCCCTTCGACTTCACGTTCCGGCACGCCCAGGAACACGATGACCGCCCCGCCCTGGGAATCGGCATCGCGGCGGATGTACCCCGCCAGCCGTTCGCGCACGATGGCGGGCGCGATCTGCGCGGTGAGTGCGACGGGGACGGCACACACCACCTGGGCGGCGCGCACTTCGACCGTCCCCGCCGCGCCATCGACGGCAGCGCGAATGCGATAATCGCCCATGCGCCCGTCGATTCCGGTGACACGGTGGCGCAGCCGAATGTCGCCGCCCATCGCCCGGTAATGTGCGCCGAAGGCCTCCCAGAAGCCATACATCCCGCCGCGATGCCGCATCAGCCCCGCGCCGCGTATGGTGATGCCCAACGCCGCATTGATCAGCGGGGCGCGGTCGAGCGTGCTGTGTACCGTATCTTCGATCAGCATCGCCAGCAGGCCGCACAGGGGTTTGTCTTCGCCCAGCCCGAAACGCCGGAGAGTCCCGCCGACGGTCGCCGCCAGGTAGCGCGCCAGCGGCACATGGCGCAACCCCACCTGCTGCACATCGTGGATCACGTCCGAAAGCGACCGCAGCGGCAGCACGACCCCGCGCCGCGATGCGCCCCAGAATGCGTCGGCCAGCCTATCGGCCAGCGCCCAGAAGCGGCGGTGCGCCGGGGTATCGCCCAACGCGGTCAGTCGTTCCCGTGCCCATGCCGCCGGGTCGCGGTGCAGCGTGACCGTGCGGTCCGGCAGCCAGGCCACGTAACCGGGCAGCGCTTCGCCATCCAGCGGCGGCATCCCTATCGAGTCCATCAGTTCGCCGCCCACCCCGCCCGGTTCAAAATCGACCAGCGTGGTCGCGCCTACGTCGAACGAAAAGCCGCGCCGCCGAAAATACCCGGCGCACCCGCCGATCTTGCTGTGCGCTTCCAGGACGATGGTGCGCAGTCCCTGTGCCTGCAACCGTGCTGCCGTCGCCATACCCGCCATGCCACCGCCGATGATGGCGGCATCATATGGGTTGGCTTCGCTTGTCATGGGACGTACCGTGTATGGCACGGACGGATGAGAAGAAAGGTTGTGACTCATCGATCACGTATCCTTTTGTGAAATTCAGAACTTTCTGAATTTACTTAAGGATAGGCGCGAAGTGGATTGTTAAATCTCTCACAAAGCTCTCAATTGCCAGGCTGCTGAGGGAGGCAATCACGCAATGCGTACTGCCGCTTCTGCATCGGGAATTGGTTCTTCAAGCCGACTGATGCGCTTCAGATGGCGCAGTTCTGGCGCATAGGCCGCAATTGCCGCGACCACGGCCAGCGTCCCAAACCCGCCGAACACCACCGCGCCGACCGGCCCCAGCAGCGCCGCCGCGACCCCGGATTCAAAGCCGCCGAGTTCATTCGACGCGCCGATGAACATGGCATGGACGGAACCGACGCGCCCGCGCATCTCATCGGGCGTGAACGTCAGTTCCAGCGTATGGCGAATCACCACGCTGATGTTGTCCAACCCGCCGAGCAGCGCCATCATCGCCAGCGACAACCAGAAATTGCTGGAAAGGCCGAAAATGATCGTCGCCACGCCAAAGCCCGCGACCGCCAGCAGCAAAGTCCGCCCGGCGGTTTGGAATGGGGGACGGTTGGCGATGATGAAGGCCATTGCCAGCGCACCAATCGACGGGGCAGCACGCAGCAGACCTAATCCGGTCGCATCGACGAACAGAATGTCTTTGGCGAACACGGGCAGCAGGTAGGTTGCGCCCCCCAGCAGCACCGCGAACATATCGAGCGTGATCGACGAGAGGATCAGGCGGTTGTCGCGCAGAAAGCGGATGCCCGCCCGCAGCGATTCGACCGGGCTTTCGGCTGCATCTCCAAACGTCTGCGGGCGCGGACGGATGATCAGCAGCGTGGTCACCAGCGCCAGCCCTGCCAGTGCGTTCAGGAAGTACACGCCCGCCGCCCCGCCCGTCACCGCGATCAGCACGCCGCCGACCGCAGGACCGATCACGGCGGAAAGCTGCCATACGCTGCTGCTCCAGGTCGCCGCGCTGTGGAACAGGCTTTCCGGCACCAGCAGCGGGGTAAGCGCGCCTTCTGCCGGGTTGTTGAACGCCCGTGCCGCGCCGATGATGAACAGCACCCCGAACACCAGTTCCAGCGGCGCACGTGCCACCGAAAGCGCCGTCAGCGCCAGCGCACAGCCGATCAGGATCGTCTGAGTGATCAACGTGATCTGCCGCCGATCATACCGATCCACGAAATACCCTGCCGGGAGCGAGAACAGCAGCACCGGGATCACCTGTACCAGGCCGATCATGCCGAGCAGAAACAGGCTGCCTGTGCGTTCGTAGATTTCCCACCCTACTGCGACGGAGACCATCATCTCACCGATCTGGGCGATCAAACGGCCACCGAGCAGCAAACGGAAATGCGGCACACGCAGCGCGGCATACGGGTCGTGTCCAGAAGTTGCAGGCAGGTTCGACATAGAATTCCTTACAGATGCGACAAAGCCGCGCTACAGGCTGCGGCGGAAAGCGAACAGGGAATTACCGCTCACGGCGTACAGAATGCCGCGGTTGACATCGACCGCGACATCGGCCAGGCTGGTGAACAGGCTTTCGTCGAAAGCGCGATAGCTTTGCATGAACGTGCCGCTGAACGTGGTTTCGTAAATCGTGCGGTCGCGGCGGCTGATGAAGTACAGGCTTTGCGCAATCGGGTTGGTGCTGCGGAACATGTTATCGACGCTGTTCATGGTCTGGCCTTCGCGGAAGCTGAAGGCGAAATCCTCCAGTTCACCGCCCCGGAACCGCAGCAGACGGCCATCGCTGGTCGCCAGGATGACCACGCCTTCTTCATCGATGTCGAAATCGATGGCGGTGCGGATGTCCGGGCGGCCTGTCCCGGTGAAATATTCGGTCGGCGTGGTGCTGAAGGCCGAACCCGTCGAACGGTAGCGCCACAACTGGTTGGCTGCCGCATCCAGAATGTACAGCGCGCCGCCCCAGAACACCATCTTCTGCGGGGCATTCCACGCTTCGGTACCGGGGAGCTGCTGCGCGCTGCAATCCTGCAAGAAACGCGGCGTACAATCGACCAGGATGCCGCGTGAATCGAGCATGACGAGCGCGTTCGACTGGCTCAGCCCTTCGCTGCGTTCAGACCAGGTAATATCGACAATATCCCCGACGGTGTAGCCCAATACGCTGGCGGTGCGTCGCATCGCGGGGATCGCTTCCTGGCGGCGGGCGATGCTCACGCCATCTGACCCCAGGGTGACGCGGTACACCTGGTCGTTGCCGTCGTCCAGCACGTACAGGTCTTCGCCTTGCAGCACCACGCGGCTCAGGCTGGCATTAGGGAACGTATCCAGGACGAGCAGGTCGCGCCGTTCGATGCTCAGCAGCGCGTCGATGACCGCCCGCGCTTCGCGGATCAGGGCGCGCATTTCCGGGTCATTGTCGCGCAGCGTCAGGCAGTCCTCCGCGCTGATGATCACCGCGTTCCACGCGCTGATCGTCCGGGTGACATCGCTCGATGGGATGGTGCGGGCTGCGTCCGCCGTCTCGTTCGACTGCGCGATGCAGCGGTCATATTCGCTTTCGCCCGTCCCCGTCACCCACAGCACCACGACCGCCGCCACCACCACCACCGGGATCAGGATCGTCACCCCGGTCGCGGCGGGCGTGGCCAGCCAGCCTTTCGAGCCGGGGCGCGGCTGCGGCACGAACAGATCGAACATGCGGCGCAGCACCTGCAAAAAGCCCGCGCCCGCAATCGCCGTCCCGCCGATGGTGCGGTCAAGCGCCTGTTTGCGCGCAGCGGATCGGCGTAAGGCGGTGGCTTTCGGGTCAGGCCGGGCAGGTTCCGGCGGTGTGGCCGCCGGAGCAGGTTCGGGGGCAGGCGGCGGTGTGCCTGTGTCTGGCGGGGCGGCAGGGATGGCGGTCAGTTCCGCCGTCGAGACGACTTCACGCACCGGGAGCGCGACGGGCTGCGCTGCCGGGACGAACTCGAAGGCGGCGGCCTGCAAATGCGTGATCTTGTGGGTCAGGCACAGGTCTTTCACATTCGTCAGGGTGACGCTGATGTCCTCCCCGGCCATCGCCGTCCCCACCTGGTCGATGCTGAGATCGGCCAGCAGTGGGTCGGCAAAGACCACGCGCATCCCTGGTTGAATCTCGAAGCGCTTGATCTGCGTATCCGGGTCCACCTGCACGCCCAGCGGCGCGCCCAACAGCGCATCGTCATCATCGAAAGAGGCCGGGAACGGGGTGTTTTCGATGCCGATGCGCACCGCCGCGACCGCGCCGCCCACCCGTCCGATATACAGTTCCGCGCCGCGCATCACCCCGCAGATCAGGCTGGCTTCAAAGCGCTTTTGCCCGGTGCGGCGTGCTTCGGCGTTGTGCAGGTACAGGTTTTCGTTCAGGTATTTGAACACGCTTTGCAGCCCGCTGGTGATGCTGCCGGTGCTGCCGAAATACGTTTCGCACGCCATACCCGCCATGCGCTCGAAAAATTCCGGCTTGGGCATGGTTTCGCCGCCGGGCAGCACGAGCGCGAAAAAGGTATCGATCTCGCGGCCACGCGCCGCTTTTTTCGGCGTGACTTCCACCAGCGCGCCCGGCGGCGGCAGGCTGATCGCCCGTCCGTTGACCAGGTGCAAATGGCCGACCAATGCTTCAAATTCAAACGCCATGCCGTTTGGCGCTCCTGTGCCTGCCGACGTACTGCTGTCAAGCTCCCATTGTAGTCAAGCGGGCGGCAGATGTCTACGCACCATCAATCGGGCAGGCTCCACACGGTGGTTCCCCACAAAATCGCGCCGACGTTGAGTTCGTCCGCACCTTCGCCCGTGCCGGGGATCGGGTACAGGTCGCCGTCACGGTAAATGGCCGCAGCGCCGAATTCCGGGAAGCCCAAGAAAGCGATAGCCCGCCCGCTTGGGGAAAGCGTCACCCGCGATGGCCCGCCGGGGAACGCGACCGATGCGGCTTCAGGCGTGAACGGGTCGAACGCCTCCCAGAAAAATCCGGTATCGGCCAGCGTCCCAAACGAGACGCGGAACGAGTCCGCCGGGGACTGCCGGGAAGTCAGGCGCGGCAGTGCGTCGAGCGGACGCGGCGGTTCGGTCAGCGGGTCGAACACCCACCATGCCCCGTCGCTGTACAGCAGCGCCGGCAGCGACCGATCCCCGGCTTCCAGCCAAACCGCGTCTTCCAATGCGCTGGTGGCGGGCGGAATCAGATGCCGCCACAGCAGCGCGCCGGTCGTGCTGTAAAAGCCGACCCAGGTTTCCCCGCCCGTCCCGGTCAGCCACACCATCAGGCCGCCATTCCCCCACGTCACACGCGGCGGGATGCCATCGACCGGGAGTTCGGTCGGGAGCTGTACCCCTTCCCCGGTGCGCCCGTCCAGGATGACCAGGCTCGCCTGAGCCGTCCCGAACGCGATCTCCGTCCAGGCCAGCGCCAGCCCATCCGGTGACCATGCGGGCGCGGAGCGAATGACCGCCGCATCCGGCACACCCGCCACGAACAGGGACGCATTCGGCGGTTGGCCGATGATCTGGCGCGGGGCTGCGGTTGCAAACGTGCCATTTACCTGGCTGATTACGTACAGATCGGCGGGCAGGTCAAAATCGGCCACATCGCCGTCCGTCTGCACGCGATCCAGCGCCTCCAGCCCGACCGGGGCGGCGGCTTTATAGGCGACTGCGCTGCCCATGATGGCCGGGGCGGAGATCGTCCCGTTTTGCGTGATCTGCACAGCAGGCCGCGCCAGATCGAGCGGATCGACCTGCCACAAATCGCCGCGCACCCACAGCAGGATCGGGTCAGGGTCGGGCGGAAGCGGCGGCGGGGTCTGCGCTGCGCCCGTATGGGTGGGCGCGCTTACGACCAGGCAGAACAGGCTGCACAGCACGATCAGGCGGGGATTAAGCACGCGGTCATCCTTTCAGACAGATGTTGCGTTAGATTGTAACGAAGTTGTCATATCGTTATGGACGAATGTGAGGATGATGCCTATACTTTTGATCATCTCTGGACAAAACCATGCCTGTCTGCACCTGGATAGGCCGAAAGTCAGGCTGATGAACAGCATCGGACTGGCCTAGAATACATGAAGTTCGTAAAATTTCGTTCGTGCTGCTACGGAGCAATGGAGTATGGTCGCTGTCGAAGACCCCAGCCTGCCCCCGCGCTACATTGTAGAACATTTTCGCAAGGCGTATCATGGGCTGCACCGGCGTGAGCCGATGGTGCGTTATATGGGCAATCACTGGTTCTATGTGAACGGCGAAACCGTCCACCGCGCCACGCTGATTGAAGAGATCGCCCGGCTGCGCGAACTGGCGCAGCGGCAAACGCTGATCAAGAAAGACCAGAGCGTGATCCAGAAGCTGATCAGCAAGCTCCGCAGCATGTAGGCTGTCTGGCCGCCCGTCCCCAGCCGTGTCCAGCGCTGCCTTTTTTAACGGTCACACCTTCAAACCGAACACTAACTTTCCCGTTCGACATGCTGTTCCAGCGCGGCGATCAGTCGTTCATGCTGTGTCAGGTGCGCGATGTGCGTTTCGAAAGCCGTGCGCCCATGCCGATCCCACACGGTGACGATCCCGGTACGCCGATCCCACCGCCACGCTCGCAGTTCGTGGTAAGCCAGCGTGCGCGGCACATGCAGGCGCGTCGTCACCCCGCCGCGCCGCACGTCGATCCCTTCGCGCCAGATGTACACCGCCGGGATGAGCAGCAGCGCCAGCGGCACCCAATAACGCACATCGAGCAGCCCGGCCAGCCGCGCCGGATCATCGCGCAGATGCGCCGCCAGCGCGACCGTCAGCACGGCGTGCGGGGCGACCCACGCCAGCGCCAGCGCCGCCCGCAGCGGGTGCGGGATGCGGTGACGGCTGATCACAGCGCGATCCGTCCTGTGCGCCCGCCCGTTCATGCGCTGGCCGACCGCTGCGGACTGGGAACCGGGGCAGGCGCGGCGGCTTTGCGTTCGCGGTGGTTGCGAATCGTCCCCTGTGCCAGGTCGTAGAACCCACCGACGTTATCGACCAGCGGAATATAATAGCGCCCGGCGGTGACGAACTTTCTGCGCCGCACATCCGCCCGTTTGATGATCAGCCGCATCCCTTTGATGCTCACCGCCATTTCACGCCAGCCAATTTCGCGCCGTCCTATCTCCACACCGCCGGGGTACACCGTCAGGCGGCGGTGAAGCTGCACCGATTTACCATAACGCAGCGTTTCGGCAATGCGCGCCGCCGTCACGATGGCGATAGGTTGGCGGGCGCGGTCGCTGAAACGCTTCAGGCTGCCGTGGTACGGACGCAGCCGGAATACATGCCCATCCGCCACTTCAATCACATGCGCGCCCCATTGCAGAATCGGGGTCATGCCAATGTACAGGCCGCGTCCCCCCTCCCGAAACCGCACGATCTCCGGGTAGGGGTATTTGAATGCCTCTTTGCCGCGCACCCACACGAATCCTTTGGTGTAGAAGCGGATTTCCTCATCGCGCCGGGTGACCGCGTAATACACGAACGCGAGCGCCCGAATTGCCAGCAGACCGCCGAGCAGGATCGCCGCGAACAGCCCGACATCGAGCAGCGCTGAATCGACCAGGCCGCGATTACGCGCTTCATTCAGTGCAGCGAACGCGCCGATCACGGCGGCGATCCCCAACACCTGGCGGATCAGGGCGCGCACGTAGCGCGACCGCTTCTTTTCGTACTGGAAGATCAGGCGATTTTTATCCGCCGACTGGGTTTCGGCCATCTCGATTCCCCCTCATGGCGACGCGGGCAGTTGTGAAATGTGTCAACGTCCGTAGATATAGCGCAGTTTGGGGGAAAACGCGAACCGCGCCGCGTTGACTCGCTTTCCCCCCGTCCTATACAATCGGCGGCGCATGAAAGACAGCCAACGAGAGGGGACACCGTGAAAGCACTCGTCACCGGGGGAACCGGATTTGTAGGGTCGCACGTCGTCCGCGCTCTGGTCGATGCCGGGCATCAGGTGCGGGTGCTGCACCGCGCTTCATCGCGCCTGGATGCGCTGGCCGGGCTGGAGGTGGAAAGCGCGCGCGGTGACATCACCGACCTGGACGCACTGCGCGCCGCGTGCGCGGGCATCGATTGGGTGTTTCACGTCGCCGCCGTCGCGGATTACTGGCGTGCCGATAAAGCCCGCATGTACGATGCCAACGTCGAAGGCACGCGCCGGGTGCTGACCGCCGCCCGCGAAGCCGGAGTTCGGCGGGTGGTGTTCACCAGCAGCGCCGCCGCTGTCGGGCTGCGCGCCGACGGCACGCCCAGCGACGAAGGCGAATCGTTTCGCCTGCCGCCGGAACGCTTCCCCTACGGCCACACCAAAGCGCTGGCCGAACGGGTATGTGCCGAAGCCATCGCCGCCGGGCAGGATGTGGTGATCGTCAACCCGGTGGTGGTGCTGGGTCCCGGCGACCTGAACCGAATTTCCGGCGACCTGCTGCTGAAGACGCGGCGCTTTAGCTGGACGATCCCCGTGCCGCCGGGCGGCGTGGCGCTGATCGACGTGCGCGACGCGGCGCGGATGCACATCGCGGCGGCGCGCCAGGGGCGCACGGGCGAACGCTATATCCTGGGGACGGCCAATTACGCCCATGCCGACCTGTTCGCGCTGATCGCCCGCGTCACCGGGTCGCCCGCGCCGGGGATTCCGCTGCCGGGATGGGCTGCGCCGATCCTGGGCGACCTGATCGAACTGGGGCGCAAGGCAGGCATACCGCTGCCGCTGGATGGCAGCCAAACGCGCCTGGGCGCGGAGTTCGTATACTTCAACTTCGAGAAAGCCTGGAACGAACTCGCTCGCCCGCTGGTGAGCATCCCGCAGAGCGTCCAGGATACCTGGGACTGGTACACGCAGCACGGCTATGTGACCGACGACGCGGGCGGGCGGCTGATCGCGCAGATCGGGCGGGCGCTGGGTGTGTGAAAAAGCTGCCGTAGGTTTGTGCTAAAATGAACCCGACTTCCACTTTTCCGGTCTAACCGTTTATGACACCGATTCCATCCCTGCCGTTCGTCCACCTGTACCCGAACGTGACGCTGCCCGACGACGCGCAGATCGATCCGTTCGTCGTGCTGGGCAAGCCGCCGCGTGGCGCAGCGCCCGGTGAACTGCCGCTCGTGTTCGGCGCGTCCCCGGTGATCCGGTCGCACAGCGTGATTTACGCCGGAAACGAGATTGGCGCGGGGCTGCAAACCGGCCACAGCGTGGTGATCCGCGAAAGCAACCGCATCGGTGAACACGTCAGCATCGGCACGCACAGCATCGTTGAACATCACGTCACCATCGGGGATGGCGTGCGGCTGCATTCGCGGGTGTTCGTGCCGGAATACAGCACGCTCGAAGCGGGATGCTGGCTTGGCCCCGGCGTGACGGTGACCAACGCCCGCTACCCCATCAGCCAGGGCGCAAAGGATCGGCTGGCCGGGCCGCACATCGAAGCGGGCGCGATCATCGGGGCGGCGGCGGTGCTGCTGCCGGGCGTGCGCATCGGGGCGCGGGCGTTGGTGGGCGCGGGCGCGGTGGTGACGAAAGATGTCGCGCCGCGTGCGGTGGTGGCGGGCAACCCCGCCCGCTTCATCCGGTGGATCGACGACATTCCCTACTATCAGACTCCAGAATCGCCAGGATAATCCACAGCTTATGGCCGCCAAAATTCCGCTCGTAGACCTGAAAGCGCAGTACGCCAGCATTCAGCCGCAGATCGACGCGGCGATTGCACGGGTGATCGCCAATACCAGCTTCATCGGCGGGCAGGAAGTCCGCGATTTCGAGACGGCCTTTGCCGCGTACCAGCGCACGCGCCACTGCGTCGGCGTGGCCAGCGGCACGGTGGCGATCTTCCTGGTGCTGAAGGCGCTCGGCATTGGCGCGGGCGACGAGGTGATCACCACGCCGCACACGTTCATCGCCAGCGCTGAACCCATCGAGACGGCGGGGGCGCGCACCGTGCTGGTCGATATTGACCCGGCCACCTTCAACCTTGACCCCGACCAGGTGGAGGCGGCCATCACCCCGCGCACCAAAGCCATCCTGACCGTGCATCTGTACGGGCAGATCACCGGGATGGAGCGGCTGGCCGAAATCGCCCATAAGCACGGGCTGCACTTGATCGAGGACGCGGCGCAGGCGCACGGCGCGGAATGGCACGGCCAGCGTTCCGGCGCGTGGGGAATTGCGTCGTGTTTCAGCTTCTACCCTGGCAAGAACCTGGGCGCGTATGGCGATGGCGGGGCGGTCTGCACCAATGATGACGGGCTGGCCGCGCAGATCGCCAAGCTGCGCGATCATGGCCGCACGAGCAAGTACGAACATGACGTGATCGGCTATGGCGAACGGCTGGATGCGCTGCAAGCGGCCATTTTAGGCGCGAAGCTGCCGCACCTGGACGCATGGAACGATGCGCGCCGCGCCCATGCCGCGTTTTATGACCAGGCATTTCACGGCGTGCCGGGGATTTGCCCACCTGCCGAAGCCGACGGCGCACGCCACATCTATCACATTTACAGCCTGAGCGTGCGCGGCGACCGCGATGCGGCGCTGGCCGAACTGAAAAATCGCGGGGTGGAATGTGGCGTGCATTACCCGGTGCCGCTGCACCGCCAGCCCGCCTTGGCGCACCTGGGCTATGCGCCGGGGGATTTTCCGCACACTGAACGGGCGGCGGCCAGCATCCTCAGCCTGCCCATGTACCCGGAACTGACGCGGGAACACCTGAGCCGCGTCGCAGAGGACGTGATCGACGTGGTGGCGGCGTTGGGAGGGTGATCAGCACCCCTTGTCGATGAGGGCTTCAAACTCGTTGAAGTCTTTGGCCGCATCATACGCCTTCTTCAGGCATTCGAGCGCGGCGGGCAGGTCGTTGCTCGTGTTGGCGATGGCTTTGCGAAACACACGGCCAATCGCCTGTTCAGGCGCTTTCCAGCGCAGCACCTTTTGCCCCAGGTTGACCCATTCTGCCGCTGTGGGGTGATAATACCAACGGTTGTTTTCGGGGTTTTGCGCTGCCAGCGCTTCGGGGACGATAAAATAACCCCGCCACCGATTTATTATGGTGACCGCAATATTGACTTTTTGCGAAAGCTCACCTGATTTCAGGCTGTAAAACGCGGGGTCGAAGGTTTGAGCGGCCATTGAGAGCATCCATTCATAGGCATACGAAAACCGGATTGCGAAAACCAATAATTGATATTTGAAATGTGAATTGCGGTATTCAGAGTTTGTCATATCGTACACAGGTTCATCCGCTTGTCAAGCGAAACCGTGTGGAATGACTTTCCAGGGGACATGATGTTGAATCAAAACAGCCGTTCAACGTGCGAACGGCTGTTATTTGAACTGCAACGAGAAGGGTGGGCAACCCAACTAAAATCGTACATTCAAAATACGATGTTTTGCAGATCGAGTCAAGCATTTCATAAAACCATTTTCCACATACCATCTTTCGATGATCGAAGCGCGTTTACGATCCCACGTTTTGCATGTTTTGTTTTCTGAAGCGTTCATTGCAGCTCTCATATACAAAAAGTGCAGTTTCAAATACGTTTACGTGCATTCCGCATAATACATTCGTTCTCACATGGTAATAACATATGGTTAACGAACATCTAATCAGAATTTGGTCATTGATCGCGTATATTGAGGATGTCGAACCGCACTAGTCCACTGCACACACCCGGCGGCACCTTAACAAAGACAATGCACCAAAAAGTAATTTTTTGTACGCGGAAGCTGCGTTTTTTGGAATACAGCCGGACTGTAGCGAGTAAGGATGGGCAACCCGACAATCGCACCAGACTGGCATGACCGAAACCGCGCCTTCCACAATGGAAAGGCGAGACCGCACGATGAGCATCAAACGAAAGCTTCTGAAAGGGCTGCTGGCGGTGATCCTGGCCGTCAGCGCGAGCTGGTGGTTTTCTGACACCAGCTCTTATGAAGCGCTTCTCATGATGCTCGGCGCACTCTACGCGGTGCTGAGTTCATGAAGGCGCAGCGGGGTGGGTGGGCTGCATCGCCGCCCCGCTCCCTGATGAGGCTCGGCAGAAGGCAGTGTTCACACGCCCAATGGTTACGCCAGAAAGGCCCCTGAATCATGACGATCACGCTCACGATTGAACAGATCGCGATCCTGTTCCTGGCATTCGTCGTTTTCACGCTCGTGGTGACGATCTTTGCGCTGGTGAAAGGCATGGAATCGTCCAGCAGCCGCCATACCGTGATCCACAAGAATCAACCCGATACGCCGCACAAACGGCGCTGACGGGTCATCAGCAAAGGGCGGCGCACCTGCACGCGCCGCCCGGCCTACCCATCCAGCGCAGCCAGCACCCGGCGCACGAACCCGACCGCACGGGCGATCTGCTCCGGGTCGATTGCGTTCAGCGGCGCATCCGTCACCTGCCCGGCGCGGCTCACCCCCGCCAGCGTGATCCCCGCATAGCCCCGCGCCCGCACCGCCGACGTGTCGTCCAGCCGCGCCGCACGTCTGCCATACACGCCGTATTCCGGGTGCTGGTTCGCCGCCCGGTTGACCAGCGCCGTGATCTGCGGCGAAGGCCGGGTCATGCTGAACGCGAACACCCCGCTGGCGTGCAGGTAGGCCAGCGGTGCGCCCCGCGCCCCAACCGCCAGCACGTTGATGAACGTGGTGAAGTCCTTCGGCGGCGCGTACTGATCCAGATAAGCGTTGATGCCGACGCTGTTCGCGCCGTGCGCCCCGGTGAACAGCAGCACCACTTCGATATGATCGAGCGGCTCGGCGTGGAGCATCCCCCCAAGCTCGATCAGCGCGGCGATACCGCTGGCGTTGTCGTTCGCGCCGGGCGTGTGCCGCCCCACCAGCCCGAACGATGGCGCGCCGCTGTCCAGATGTGCCATCACGATCACGAACCGTTTGACCTGGCTGCGCGGCGGAATCCGGGCGATCACGTTCACGCTGTCGGCGGTGGCGACGAGCGGCAGGTACGGGATCGGCGCGCCGCCGAGCGCCCGCCTCAACCCCCACGCCGCCGCGATCATGCCCGCGCCGCCCAGAATCCGCCCTATGCGCCCAGCACGCCCAAGCAGGTTGGCCACCAGCGCCGCGCCGATGTATGGGATCACCGATGCGGAAGCCGTCGACGGGGTGCGGAACGGCTGTTCGCGCACATCGTCGATGCCCGCCGCCCGCAGTTGTTCGCGCACATAGGCCGCCGCCTGGCGTTCGGCATCGCTCCCCGGTTTGCGGTCGCCCAGCGTGTGCGCCAGGTGTTCAACGTGGGCGTTCAGCCGTTCCGCCGATGCGTCGCGCAGCGTGGTCGTGTCGTGGGTCATGCCGTCCCTTTCTGTCATGGTACCGTCGGTCGTGCCTAAAGATGTACCACAAACGCAGCGGTGACGCGAAGATTGCGGTCATTCATCCATCTCGTTTTGATGCGGTGGCGGCATCGACGATGCATAATCATGCGCCCTATGAAAAAGTGAAAAGAGTGATGAAAAATGACCGTTCTGGAACCCCCTTCTGTACAGACGATCCCCCCTTCAGCCGCTGCCTTCCGCGTGACCAACCCAGTCACAGGCGCGCTGATCGGTGAACTGCCCGTCCATAATTCGGAAGCCGTCGCCCAGGCGGTACGCCGGGCGCGGGACGCACAGCCCGCCTGGGAAGCGCTGGGCGTGAAGGGGCGGATGCGCTGCATCGATGCCTTCAACCGCCTGCTGTGGGCGCGCCGTGACCGCATCATCGAGATCATCCGGCGCGAAACGGGTAAGACCGAAGGCGGTGCGTTCACCGAAGTGCTGGTGATGGATTTGGAGACGCTGTACTACAAGCGGCACGCGGCGCGTCTGCTGCGCCGCCAGTGGCGCACCCCCGCCTACCCCATGGCGAACAATGCCCAGGTCGCGTACAGGCCGTATGGCGTGGTCGGGCTGATCACCCCCTGGAACTACCCCCTGCTGCTTGGCCTGTGCGACGCGGTGCAGGCGTTGATCGCCGGAAACGCGGTGGTGATTAAGCCGAGCGAAGTCACGCCGTACACATCGCTTCAGGTGATCGAATGGATGCGTGAAGCCGGACTCCCGGACGACGTGGCTCAGGTGGTCACCGGGTTGGGCGCGACCGGGGCAGCGCTGATCGATCATGTCGATTATGTGTCGTTCACGGGCAGCACGGCGACCGGGCGCAAGGTCGCCGTGCGCTGCGCCGAACGGCTGATCCCGTGCAGCCTGGAACTGGGCGGTAAAGACCCGGCCATCGTGACCGCCGATGCCGATATGGACGATGCCGCACGCTGCGTGCTGACGGGCGCGCTCGAAAATGCGGGGCAGGCGTGCGTCAGCACGGAACGGGTCTACGTGGAAGCGGCAGTGTATGAGCCGTTCATGCGGGCGCTGACCGACCATGCGCAGCGCGTGGTGATGAGCAGCGGCGGCGGCCTGGGCGTGCATGTGGGCAGCATGACCAACGAGCGCGAATTGATCCGCGTGGAGGAACAGATCGCGGAGGCCGTCGCAATGGGCGCAAAGGTGATCGTCGGCGGGAAGCGCCGCCCGGATATTGGCCCACTGTTCTTCGAGCCAACCATCCTGACCGATGTCACCCACGACATGCGCCTGATGCGTGATGAAACGTTCGGGCCGCTCATCCCGGTCATGCGCGTCGAGTCGCTCGATGAAGCGGTGAAGCTGGCGAACGACAGCGAGTACGGGCTTTCGGCGGCCATCTACAGCAAAAATATCCGCGAAGCGCGGCGGTTGGCTAGGCGCATCGTGGCGGGCGATGTTACGATCAACCATCCGATGCTCACGTTCGCCACGCCCGGCGCGCCGATGGGCGGCGCACCCGGACGGCAGAGCGGAATCGGGCGGCGCAACGGCGCGGAAGGGCTGCTGCGGTTCGTCAGCCCGCAAACGGTCACGGTCGATACCGGGCTGGTGTTTGCGCCGCATCTTTCGCACACCCCGCCGCGTGTGATCGCCGTCGCCCGGCTGATGCATCATCTGCGCCGCTGGCTGCCGTTATAGCGGCGAGGCTGCCGAGCTTGTCAATTTAATGATGAGCTTTTATTTGAGCCGTAAAATAAAAACGCACTGAGAATACATTGAGTTAGGTATCCTCAGTGCATTTTCATCTAATGAAACCGTTTAGAAAACATGGACGACTTGGTGAGGACTGTTACGATGTACGCATCCTGTGCGTCCCACTTCGCGCAAAACGTGATTTCGATTACCTGCGACCGTTATTTGAGCAACATACTGGTCGCGGACGCGCACGTCACGCCAGTTAGAGTTATGAGTGCGACATTGAGTCGAATTTAATGACTGGATAGGTGTCCAGACCCTTTGCAGACGACAACCATTGCTCCAACAATCATTGATGATGCTGGCAGAGACTGTCACACCCACAAAAGCTGCAATACGAGCTGCAATACTAGCCTTTGCGGTGGCTTTTGCAACCACAACAACGACAATTATGACAGGAGCTGCCGCTTTAGCTTCTCGAACTGAGGAACCGGGAACCGTTGTAAATGTCGAAACGAAAATGGCGATGACGAGAACAACTGCGACTAACCGTTTCAACTATCCATCTCCCCATAACATAAAGGACACATAACCCACAAAATTCATGCTAATGCAATGTCTTATAAAATTACCCCTAATTTTTAGGGTTCTCCCGTTAATTTGTTATTTTCATATGATATTTATATCAAATAAGAAGTGACTGTCATGCTGCGGCGCATCCCCTAACCTGTGGGGGGATCGGACGCGGCACGCCCCGCGTATAATGAAGATAAGAACAGCGGAGTCGTGAAGGACAAACGGAATAACGTGAACATCTTCGCCTTTATACTCGACCCCAACGTCATTTATCTGATCCTGATCGCGGCACTGCTGGCGACCGTGACCAGCGTCCAGCTTCCTGGGACGGGGCTGGCGGAAGCGCTGGCCGCCGCCGGGGTGATCGGCGTGGTTTTACTGCTCAGCCAAACGCCCGCCAACTGGTTTGCGGTGGTGCTGGTGGTACTGGGCGTGCTGGTCTTTTTGATCATGCCGCTGGTGGATCGGCGGTTCCTGATGGTCGCGCTGGTTGGGCTGGCGATGCAGGGCATCGGCGGGTACTTCATGTTCGACAGCGTGCGCGTTTCGCCCGTGATCCTGGCCGTGATGATGATCGTCTCGCTGATTTATTACCGGTTCGCGCTGCTCCCGGCATTGGAAACCCAGGCCGCCCGGTCGCAGATGCTCGACGATCAATCGCTGGTCGGGCTGAAAGGCTATGTGCAGACCGCGCTGCGCCCGGTAGGGACGGTGTACGTGCAGGGCGAAACCTGGACAGCCCGCCGTGCTGATGTGGACCGCACCCATGCGGAGGGCGATGGGCTGGAGGCGGGCAGCGAGATCGTGGTACGCGAACGCGACGGCCTGACGCTGTTCGTCGAGCCGGTCAAGGCCAAGCGCGATTCCGCATCTGACCCTGCGCCGGAAACGGCGGGATAAGCGCAAAATGCGTTCTGGCTCTACAATGTGGGTAAGTCGTGCATCCTGGACGGAACTGAAGGGATAAGCCATCCATGCAGCCTGTGAATATTCTGATCATCATCCTGATTCTGGTGTTCGTGTACTCGATCCTGAATTCGTTCAAGATTTTGCAGGAATACGAACGCATCGTCGTGATGCGCGTCGGGCGCTATGCAGGGACGCGCGGCCCCGGCATCACCCTGCTGATCCCGTTCCTGGAGACGGCGCGCAAGGTCGATCTGCGCGAACGCTTCTTTGAAATTCCGCGCCAGACGGCGATCTCCCGCGACAATACCGCCATCGACATCGATTTTCTGGTGTATTACCGCGTCGTCAACCCGAAACTTTCGGTGCTGGAAGTCGAAAATGTCGTCCAGGCATCGCTGGCCGTCGCTGCAACCACGCTGCGCGCCGTGATCGGTGACATCGATCTGGACGACGTGCTGAGCAAGCGCGAACAGATCAACGATACACTGCGCGTGAAGCTGGACGAGATCACCGAACGGTGGGGGCTGAAGGTGACGCGAGTCGAAATCCGCGAAGTGGAGCCGCCCGCCAGCGTGCGTGAAGCGATGAACCGCCAGATGACGGCGGAACGCGAACGCCGCGCTACTGTCAGCCGCGCCGAAGGCGAGCGGTCGGCTTCGATCATGGTGGCGGAGGGTGAAAAGCAGGCGGCCATTCTGCGCGCCGAAGGCGAAAAGCAGTCCGCCGTGCTGCGCGCTGAAGGCGACCGCCAGGCTCAACTCTTGCTGGCACAGGGGCGCGCCGCCGCGCTGGAAGCGCTGTTCCGCGAAGCCAAAGACCTGGACGAAAAGACGATGATGCTGCAATACCTGGATACGCTGCGGTCGGTGGGAGCCAGCCCCAGCACCAAGTTCGTCGTCCCAATGGAGGTCACGACATTGATGGGGCGCTTCATGGATGTGATGTCGAACGCGGGCGCGGGCAGTGGGTCGAACGCCAACGATCACCCCGCGCCAGAACGCCCGGCTGACCCGCCGCAGATCACCTCCGGCGGCAGCGATTAACGCATCCCCGCCGCAGATCGTCATCGTGGGTGGCGGCCTGACCGGATTGGCCGCCGCCTGGGAACTGGAAACGCTCGGCATCGGGTACACGCTGATCGAAGTCAAACCGCGTCTGGGCGGGGCGATTCTGACCGAACGCCGCGATGGGTTCACGCTCGATGGCACGGCATTCGTGTTCGAGAAATATGGCGCGTGGGATTTTCTTGAACCGCTTGGCCTGGCCGACGCGATCCGCTATGTGGGGCGCTACCGCGATGGACGGCTGGCGATCTTCAAGACTGGCACGCAGACGCTCACTGAGGCACTGGCGGCACGCATCACCCACCCGGTCATGAAGCGCATGGCGGTGAGCAGCGTCGGGCGCATCGATGACGGGCGCTACGGCGTGTGCCTGGAAAATGGGCTGCTCATCCCGGCGGATGGGCTGATCCTGTGCATCCCGGCGCGGCATATCGCGCATATGCTGTACAGCCTGCATCCGGAAGCCGCCCTGCTGTTCGATGGGTATACGTATGATGCAGTGGTGCGCGTGCATCTGGGCTACCACAAGCGCGATTTTGATCCGTCGCTGCCGCTGCCGGCACTGCCGCCCACGATCAAGTACCTGGAAACGTATGACTACCCGGATCGCGTCCCGGCGGATCACCTGCTCATCCGCGCCGGGGTGCGCCTGCCCGACCCGGCTCCGCGCACACTGGATACCCACGCGCTGAGCGCAGCCGTGCGCGGCATCATCCCCACCCGCGCCGAACCGACCCTGACCTGGACGTACTACTGGGGGGAAGCCGACCCGCTCACCCGGCACCTGCCCGAATTTCAGGCGGCGCTCGATCAGGTGGATCGCCTGCTGCCGCCCACCGTCGCCATCGCCGGGAGCGATTACCGCGCCCGCCGTCTCGATCAGCAGGTGCGCGATGGCCGCGCCGCCGCGCACAAAGTCACCGCCGCCCTGCGTTGAGCCGCACCTGCCCACTTGACACACAGCCACAGTCCTGATATTGTTTAGCCAGCTAAAGAGTTGAGCCGATGGACGAACCCAAGATCAGCCCGTCTCCGTTTGAACCATGCGACGGGGAAGCCCACTCATGTGACCCTGCCGATGTGGTGCCGACGGATAACCTGTCGTTCCTGCTGTTTCAGCTAGGCAGGGCGCACCGCAACCAGGCGGAAGCGGCGCTGAGCGCGATGGGGCTGCACGCCGGGCAGGAATTCGTGATCCTGCTTTTGCTGCGCCGGGATGGACAGACGCAAAGCCAGATCGCCGCCGCGATGTGCGTCGAACCGCCGACCGTGACCAAGATGCTTTCGCGGATGCAGTC
Organism: bacterium; assembly: GCA_033764035.1. GTDB lineage: Bacteria > Chloroflexota > Anaerolineae > Aggregatilineales > Phototrophicaceae > Flexifilum. Next base: position 48,957 of record JANRJJ010000004.1, on the reverse strand, counting down.
ATCGGGGTGGGTGGAACGGCGCGGCGACCCGGCAGACGGGCGCATCTCCCGCGTGTACCTGACTGACCGCGCCCGCGCAGCAGGCGAAGGCATTCGCCAGGTGTGGGAAGGGCTGGAACGGCGCACGTTCGCGGGCATCAGCGAGGTGGAGCAGGCGTTTTTGCGGCGGCTGCTGGCGCAGATGCACGCGAACCTTGACAGCCCAGGGGATTGACCGGGATTTGTTCAGACAGGACTTTTTTCCAGGCTCAATTCGTTAGCCGCCTATCGATATCGTCAGAATAGAAGCATACAGGAGAGCCTTTCGATGAGTACCAGCGCAGTTGCACCAAAACCCGGCGTGAACATCGGCAAGGTGGCGCGCAACACCGCCATCACCATCGTGATCGCCAGCATCGTCAACGTGATCATCGGCCTGCTTGCGACCAGCGTGTTCGGCGTGGCTTCGACCGAACTGCCGATGCAGATTCCGGTGATCATCGCGGCCACCGTCGCCTATCTGATCGTCGCGGGGATCGTGTTCGCGGTGATTGCATCACGCGGCGGCAACACGCGCCGCACCTGGACGATTGTGGTGGTGGTCGCGCTGCTGCTCTCGTTCATCCCGGTGCTTTCGCTCGCCAGCGGGAACACCCCGCCAATGCCGCTGCCCGAAGGGCTGACGATGAACCCGACGACTGGGCTGCTGATCGCGCTCTCGGTGATGCACATTGCGTCGGCGGTGGTGGCGTGGGTGGTCATGCCGCGAGACTGATCGTGAGGGGGTTCCCCTCACCCGGCATTGATAGGCAGGGTGAGGGGCAGAAGGTGCGAAACCGCCGCTAGGCCGCCCGCGTGAAGGTGAGCGCGCCGGGCGTGCCATCCTCATTGGTGTACGTGATCGTCAGCGTGTCGCCGTCGATCTCGAAGGTGGATGCGCCCTCGAACGCCCGGAACACCGTATTTTCCTGCATCATGATCGCTTCGGGGCAGGCCATCATCGTGGAAGCGACCGGGCCAATCGTGATCGTGTTGTCCGCGTATTCGAACGAACCGCCGAAGCTGTTGCAGCCGACATTCCCGTTCAGGCCGTTCACGCCATCGAAGGTGAGGGTGGCGGCCACATCGGGGACGGCGGGCGTAGGGGTGTTCGGGTCGCCATAGCTGACCAGGTTCCATGTCCCCGCCAGCCCGCGCAAAGTTGGGTCGGCATTGGCGACCGGGGTTTCGGTCGGCTGTGCGGGAACTGGCGCAGCACCGTCACCCGTCGAGAGTGTCCCAATGCTGAAGCTCCGTACCAGTGCATCGAGCAGGACAGGCGATGGGGTGAAATCGCTTTCGGCTGCATCGTTGATGCTGGCGATGCTTTCCGCGAAATACGCATCGATGGTCGCCATGAACGCATCCAGATCGACGCTTTCCAGCGATGCCGGGAACGCCGCAATATCGACCTGCTGAATCGCGCTGATGTAATACGCGCCATCGCTGCTGAGCGCCTGCACCGTGTAGATGAACTCATCGGCGGTGAACGGTGACGCATCCTGACGGTACACGGTGACATAGGCGATACCGCTCAACTGCGCGGTCTGCACATAGCCCGTGCGGGCGCGGATCACCTGGGCGGCGGGATAAATGGGCAGGAACGGCAGCGTCGTCTCGTTGCCCTGGTCGGCAGCGCTGGCACGCTCGAACGCCGACAGATCGCCTTGTGTTTCAATCAGCGTGCGCAGCCGTTCAACTTCGGCCTGGTAATCGCCATAGCCTGCCAGCCGTGCCACGTTGTACACTGTCACCGACGCATCCGCCGCCGCCGTGCCAACGCTGTTCGCGGGATCGTCGTACAGGTAGAACGCGACATGCGGCGGCTGCGGGCCGCCGGGCTGCGCTGGGTCGGTGCGGTCATCGCCCTCATTCACGATATTCACGCTGTCGCCCAGCGCGTGATCATAACTGAAGCTGATGCCGTTGAACGTCAGGCTGTTGATCGTCCCATCCTGCCCCAGGGCGGGCAGCATGACCAGCGCTGCTAGTGTTGTACTGAACAGTATGCGTTTCAATCCACGCATCGAACGGACTCCTTGAACCGATATGCATATTCGTCTGTGCCTGAACGATGATAATGCGGAAAAGGTTCCCGCGTCATCATACCGATTGCCCATTTCCGGGGAACAGTGCCGCCAGGCGCGCCGGAACCCAAATCCTGCACGCGCTGTCTGGTGGATTGCGGGTACAATGAAACCCGAAACCGTTCTACTGACCGCAAAGGATAGGTGTACCCGATGACGACGTTGATCACGGGAGGCGCGGGGTTCATCGGCAGCCGTCTGGCGCTGACGCTGATCGCACGCGGCGAACCTGTCGTCGTGTTCGATAATTTCAACCCGTACTATGACCCGGCCATCAAGCGCGAAAATGTCGCCGCGTTGGAAGATCGAGCGGTGGTGGTGGAAGGCGATGTCCGCGACACGGCGGCGATTGACGCGCTGTTCCAAGCGCACGGCATCCGGCGGGTGGCGCACCTGGCGGCGATGGCGAACGTGCGCTTTTCGATGGATCAGGGTGCGCTGTACAGCGATGTGAACGTGACCGGGAGCGTCAACCTGTTCGATGCAGCGCGCCGTCATGGGGTAGAAGTGTTCGTGCTGGGGTCTACATCATCGGTGTATGGCAATACGCAGCGCATCCCGTTCGTGGAGGACGACAGCGCCACCCTGCCGCTTGCGCCATACCCGGCCAGCAAGCGCGCCGCCGAAATATTCGCCCACACCTATACCAACATGTATGGCCTGCACGTGAACGTGCTGCGCTTTTTCAACGTGTACGGCCCGCACGGGCGGCCCGATATGATGCCGCTGAAAGCGCTGCGGGCGATATACGACGGCACGCCGATCCCGATCTTCAGCGGCGGCGCACTTCAGCGCGATTGGACATACATCGATGATATTGTCGAAGGGGTGGCAGCGGCGTTGCAGCGGCCAATGGGCTACCAGATCATGAACCTGGGGTTCGGCGCGCCCGTCACGCTCAATCAGTTCATCCACCTGTACGAAACGCTGATCGGCAAAGCGGCGGTGCTGCAAGATGTCCCCACCCCGCCCAGTGAGCCGATCATCACCTACTGCAACAATGATCGCGCCCGTGAACTGCTCGGTTTTGCGCCGCGCACCGCTATTGCCGAAGGGCTGGCGCAGACCTGGGCATGGTATCAGGAACGGTATCTGCGGCGGTAAGCGCCCTCAGCGCTGCGCCAGTCCATTCAGGAAGGCGCGCACCGCCGCATCATAGGTCGCATCGAAATCGCCGCCGCTGCGCCGAAACTGGTTGTGCAGTTCAAGCATGACATACCCATGCATCAGCGCCAGCAGCCCGCGAATGGCCGCCAGCGACTCGGCCTCACCGACCAATTCGGCCAGCAGCCGTTGATACACCAGCACACGCGGCTCATCGTCCCGCACATCCGGCAGTTGATCCGGTTCGCGGGTGGTCATCGCCAGCACATAGGCGGATGCATTCGCCTTCGCAAATGCCCGGTACGCATGGGCGATGCGCGCCAAACGCGCCAGGGCGGTTTCACCCGCGTCCACCCCCTCCGCGTCCGCCGCATCCATCACCGCGAATAGCCGTCGATTGTGCTGCTCGTTCAGCGCACGGATCAGCGCGTCCTTGCTGGCGAAATAACGGTACAGCGACGGCGCTTTGATGCCCAGGGCGGCGGCCAGCCTGCCCAACGAGAGCGCCGCCGCCCCTTCCGCGTCAATCATCGCGCCCGCCTGTTCAAGAATCCGTTCCGGAGTCACCTGGACGGGATAGGGCATGGGTTATACCTTCTGCAAATGTGTCAGTTTGAACGCCGCCGGATACTTCAGGCCGTAGCCGACCGTGCGATCCATGCCGATGTGCGCCAGCCAGATCAGCATGAGCTGCGTCACGGTGGGGTTCGCCGTGGTCAACCCGAAAGCCAGCCCGATCAGCGGCAGGATCAGCGTATGCACCGCATTATAGGTGTAACTGCCGATTCGCGGGTTGATGAAATAGCCGAGCGCGGCCAAATCGGGCGCGAGCAGCAGGGCGATGAACGCGAGTCCGCTGCCCTGCTGCCAAATGTACAGCGCGATGGCGGCGGCGAACAGCGCCAGCCCTTCGCCGTACAGCAGCAGGCGCACGCCGGTACGCGGCGGCAGCGTGGGCATTGGGGTGGTGGGGGTCACTGGGGTATTCATAGGCTTGTCCTTTGCGTTAAGACTACTACCATTAGCTTTCAAGACTAATGGTATTCGCTTTCCGCAGATTGTCAAGCCTTCACGCCCGTTAAGAGATCGTTACATGCCCGCAAGCGGCAGCACCAGCGCCGGGGGGGTGCCGCCCGACGCGACCAGCGCCAGCACGACCAGGATCGCGGCGGTCGCCGCGCCAATCACCGCCGGAATCAGCCAGCGCGGGCGCTGTGGGTTGAAATGCCCGCGAATCTGCCGGATCAGTTTCCTGATCTCCGCTTCGAGCGCGTCCGGCCCCTGGGCGGGAGTCCACGCCAGGCTGAACGGGGTTTTGCTGGCAATGGCTTGCAGCGACGGCGGCAGTTGATCGACATGCGGCAGCGGGGTGTTTTCGACCAGCAGCGGGATGATCAGCATATCGTCGCGCTTCAGCCCCGCCTCAAGCTGGATGCGCACCGGGTCTTTCGGGTTGAACAGCGTGATCGGTTTTCCGCTCAGGCTTGCGCCCTGCATGGTGATGAACTGCGGGCCAATCACCACAACCATCGCATCGAACGACGCGACAATATCCTGTGCCAGCACCACCCGGTTGATGGTGCGGTTGGCGACGCGATCCACATCGCGGGCGACATCGGTATCGCCCAATTCACGGTGAAAAATGTCGTAGATGCGGCGAGCGATCTCCCCGGTATCCTCCCGGCGGTAGGCGACGAACACACGCGGGTCACCCTTGATGCGCGGGCGGCGGGCGGTCTCCGGCGCGGAATCGAGCGCGGCGCGATCATCGACGATCACGCGCCCCATCGACCCGCCGGGTGTGGGCGCGGTCGGGCGGGTGCCGCCCGGTGCTGGCGTGCCGGGTGTCATGGGCATTACGGGCTGTGCTAACGCGCCAGGTTCGACTGACGTGCTGGATTGTCCTGACGTGACCGGGGTGACGGGCGGTTCCGGCGTGAGCCTGCCCGCCGTCGTCACCGGCACAGCTTGCGGGGCGGACTCTGGTGGACGGCTGTTCACTTCCTGGTTCCCGGTGTGTTGGAAGCGCGATTCGGCCTCCGCGTCGATCTCCTGGGTAGGTTTCGCCTCCACCACCTTCGCCCGCGCCACCTGTGCGATGATCGTCTCCAGTTCCGCGCCGACCGCCCGCACACTGCTGATGCGGTCGAGCGGGTCTTTGGCGATCATGCGGTCGATCAGGTAGGCGAGTTCCGGCGGCACATCCGGGCGCACCCGCGAAAGTGCTTCGACCTGTTTGTTCATGATCGCGCTGAGCGTGGTGGCGACGTTGTTTTCGATGAACGGGTGTTTACCGGAGAGCATTTCGTACAGCATCACGCCGAACGCCCAAATATCGCTGCGTTCATCGTATGCGCCGCCGCGTGCAATTTCCGGGCTAAGGTAGGCAATCGTGCCGACGAACGTCCCGATCTCGGTCAGCTTGGTGCGGTCGCCGCCCACCTGCGCCACGCCGAAATCGGTCAGGCGCGGCGTGCCATCGGCGGCCAGCAGCACATTACCGGGTTTGATGTCGCGGTGGATGATCTTCAGGCGGTGCGCCCGGGTGAGCGCGTCGGCCAGGTCGAGCGCGATATGCAGCGTGCGGTCTACGCTCAGCGGGCCGTCGCGCAGCGTGCGTTCCACCGACCCCCCCGCCACATATTCCATCACGATGTAGTAATGGCTGTCCTGCTCCAGCGTGGCGATGATTTTCACGATGCTGGGATGGTTCAGTTGGCGCAGCGCTTCGCCTTCGCGCTTGAAACGGTCGATCAGCGTGGGTTCCTGTTCGATGATCTCCGACTTCAGCGCTTTGATGGCGATCTCGTCGCCCGTCAGCGTATCCCGTCCCCGGTAGACCGTCCCCATGCCCCCTTGATCGATCATCTCAAGGAGTTCAAACCGATCCCCAATGATTGAATGCTCGGTCATAGCCCCACCTGTTCCGCGTTGCCCCTGCCTGTAGCCTCTATTGTAGCACGCCCACCGGGGAGCGGGTACACGCCCATGCGGACGGGGCAGGTTGCGCATGGTTTAAAAAATCCAACCTGTGGCAGTTCCATCTCACGCCTGCAAATCGGCGCGATTCCGGTATACTGGTTGCCATATCATCAACCAAATTGTCTCATTCGTTCTGGGTGGGCAGGGCGGCACCTCTGCGCCACACGGCACTCATTGAAAACAGGGAACTCATGGCGCGCGCAATCATCCTCGGTTCATCCGCTGCACTTTCCGACGCCAAACACGATTACACCCATTTCCTGCTGCAAGGCGAAGGGGGGCGCGCCCCTGTCCTCATCGATTGTGGTTCCAACCCGCTTCCAAAGCTGACGCGGCTCAATGTGGGGGTGAACGCGATTCAGGACATCATCCTGACCCATTTCCATGCCGATCACACAGCCGGGTACCCGAACTTAGCGACGGAATTATGGCTGCTGAACCGCACTGCGCCGCTGCGCGTGTACGGCGTGGATCACTGCCTGACGCGGGTCGAAGAGATGATGCTCGCGTTCGCGTGGGATACCATGCCGCTCAAGTTTCCGATAGAGTATGTGCGCGTGGCCGATGCGGACAACGTCCCCGTGATGGAGAACGACGATTTTCGCATCCGTGCCTGGCAGACCAAACATTTCATCCCCACCATCGGGCTGCGCATCGAAAACAAGGTGACGGGCAAGGTACTGGCGTATTCGTGCGATACCGAGCCGATCCCCGGCATCATCGAACTGGGGCGTAATGCCGATATGCTGATTCACGAAGCGGCGGGCGCGACGTTAGGCCACAGCAGCGCCGCCCAGGCGGGGCAGGTAGCGACGGCGGCGGGCGCGAAGGCGCTTTACCTCATCCACTACCAACCGCCCCAGTACGCCGATACCTCCGGGCTGGTGGCCGAAGCACAAACTACGTTCACCGGGTTCGTCAGCCTGTGCGAAGATATGGACGTGATCACGTTCTAGCGGGCTGCGCGCATCACTGATAAATATCGGTGCGGCGGTCTTCAAACACGGGGATGCGTCCGCGCACAATATCGACAAAATCCAGGTCGATTTCGCCCGTCGCCAGCGTCGGCGCTTCGCCCACTTCCAGCACAATCTTGCCCCAGGCATCGACGATCATCGAATGCCCGCCGTACACTTTATCACCCGTTGGCCCGGCGGAATTGCACGCCACCATGTAACACTGGTTTTCGATTGCGCGGGCCTGCATCAGCACCCGCCAGTGATCGATCCGCTCAATCGGCCATTCCGCCGGGACGACGACCATGCGCGCCCCCTGCACGGCATAGCGCCGGAACAATTCCGGGAAGCGCAGATCGTAGCAGATCGCCAGGCCGGTCGTCCCCCAGGGCAGATCCATGATCAGCGGGGCTGCGCCGGGTTGCAGCCAGCGGTGTTCTTCCATCAGCCGGAACAAATGAATTTTGCGGTACACGCCCATCAGCCGTCCGTTCGGGGCGAAGAACGTCGCGCTGTTGCTCACTTCCACGCCGCGCTTTTCCAAAAGCGACCCCACCACGCTGATCTTGTGCTGGGTGGCCAACGTCGCCAACTGTGCGAAAATGCCCACGTTCAGCGCGACGGCGTGTTCCCGGCTTTGATCGAGCGCGTACCCGGTTGACCATAATTCCGGGAACACCACCAGGTGCGACCCGCGCCGCGCCGCTTCCGCAATCCATTCTTCGGCCTGCTTCAAGTTTTTGCGCACATCGCCCAGCGCAATGTTCATCTGCGCCAGGCTGATCACCAATTTTGCCACGTCATTGTTCCTTCTGGAGCTTCGCAATCCTCATGCAGTAGCATTGTACCCGTACCCTGGAAACTGTGCCTGAAATTCGCGTGAAGAATTGACCATGAACGCGGTGTCACGCGCCGGGGTCGGCGCGCAGCGCGTCCAGTTCGGCCAGCAGATGGTCGTAATCGCGCTCCATTTCGGCACGGCGTTCACGCAGCAGGTCACGGCCTTTGAGCGCGGCCAGCTTATCGTCGATTTTGAGCTTCATCATCGCGCCATACAGCATCTCGTCACGTTCCTGTTTCAACAGCACGACACTGGCGCTGAGCGTTTCGGCCTGCTGCCGCAGCGCCCGCAGAGTCAGCACATCGAGCGGGGAATCGAGCGCGTCCGCCGGGTGATCTGCGATGGCGTTCAGCGCATCGAAATCGCGGGCGGTATAGGCGGCGTTGATGTGGCTCATGATGGTGGTGCGGCGGGCGCGTTCCTCCGGCGTAGGCGCTAAATCCGGGTGAAAACGCCGCGCCAGGTCGCGGTAGATGCGTTTCAGGCGTTCAGCGGCAGCGGTGGGCGGCGCTGGCGCGGGACGCGCTGACGCGGACGGCGGATCGGCTTCGGGTTTCGCCCAGGCGCGGCGGTACTGCTCCTCCACTGGGATGTAACCCGGCGCGATGCTCGACCAATCCGGCTCGTACAGGTCACCGCGCTGTTTGCGGCGGGTCTTGTGCAGGTCGTCGATGGCTTCGCGGATGACATCGAGCCGGCGCTGCATCGGCGTGATGATCTTGTCGTAGCGTTCCTGAAACGCGGCCAGTTCCCGTTCCAGGTCGGCAATTTCAGCCCGCAGCGCGGCGGCCTGGCGTTCAGCGGCGGCGATGCTGGCGCGCACCGCGTCGATTTCGGTCTGCAAAGCGGAGTCACTTCCCTGCTGCGCGTGTGATGACACCAGTATACCCACCGCCCATGAAAAATTTACGAATTACGTGCGGACTCTATGCAGTTGGCCATACCCCACCCCCTGTTTTGTGATAAGATGATCTCAACTTTAAATTACTGTTAAGCTCTTTCACGGAGGGATCATGTTCAACCGCAGCTATTGGCTGGTCAAAGGTCTGGTCATTGTCGCAGAACTGAGCGGCACGCTCGAACTTGCGGATTTGGACGCGGCGCTCGACGAGATCGCCCACGAACTTTCCGCGTACAGCAAAACGGATCGCGTCTACCTGATTCTGGATATGAGCGGGCGCACCGACATCGACAATCGTCTGACCGGGGTATCAGCGCTGGTGCATTGGGCGAAGCGGATGCGGGCGCTGCCCGCGCAGCCGCCGTATGTGATCGTCGATGCGCAGCCGCACCCGGTGCTGAAGCACGCCGCACGGCTGATCGAAAACATGGAGCTGATGAAGCTCTCGCTTGAACTGAGCATCGAAGATGCCATGAACTACTGGAGCGAAACCGACCCGCGTCTCAGCGAGATCACGCTCTCGCCGTCGGGCGACTAAGGACATTCATCCGCTAACGAACGCCCGCATTTGCGCGCCGCACGAGCGGCTGAAGCAAAGTCGGTCCGTTCAGGCGGCGATGATAGGCGACCCATTCGATCAGCAGGACGATGAGCGCGGCCAGCGCCAGCCACGACCAGAATTCCTGCTGACCGAAGGTCTGTTCGACCTGATCATCGAGCGTGCTTTCGCCCAGCGTGACCGTCTGGCGCGGCGCAATGCGGCTTTCTGCCGGGTCGAAGCTGTTCACCGCGAACGGCGCACGTTCCACCACTTCACCATTTGCGAACAGCTCCAGCATGTACAGGCCGGGCAGGTCGGTCGCGGCGAAAAACCGTTCCGCGCCTTCGCCCGTCAGTGGGCGCATCGTGCCATCCGGCGCGATCACGCGGCCTGCGTCGATGTCGCCCGCCAGCCGGATCGAGAGCGGTTCGCCAGCGCGCACCCCGGCGGAATCGGCCAGCGCGCCGGGCGGCTGGAACCAATCGAGCAGCGCCGAGATCAAGACCGGGAAAGCGATTTGCAATGGGAGATCGCTGTCGGCCAGCGCGAAGGTGAGAATCGCGATCTGCCGATCCCCGATCTCGCCCGCCAGCAGCAGCGCGCCGCCATCGGCAGCGATCAGCGGTTCCGCCCATTCCGCCGTGACCTGGCGGAAAGCGCGGATGTTCACGGTGGAAAAATCGACGAATGCCAGACGCGGATCATCGGCCACACGCGGGTTTCCCGCCGCTTCGCTTTCCGCGCCGACCTGGAACAGTCCCGGCAGGGTCACAGGTGGGTTGATGAACAGCAGGTCGCCGTCCGGCAGCGTCGTGGGCGTGTAATTGTCGAAGATGTACACATCGTAATCGCCGCTCGGCAGCCCGCGATCCGGCGTTCCCTGAAAGGTCTGCACAGCGGGCAGGATGCGCATCACCTGTTCCAGGAACAGATTCCCTTCGGTGATCAGGATGGCGCGGCGGGCGGCGCTGGCTTCGCTGACCGTCCAGGCGGCGTTATCGGTCGGCAGGTAATCGCGATAGGCCGAACCTGCTGGAAAGGTGATGGCCGCTTCCAGTGCAGCGAACCCGACGGGCAGTGCGTCGATGGGCGGGGTGAGGATCGTCCCCGCCGGGATGGTGTAGCTGTCAGCGGCGATCAGCGCGCCATCGGCACGCAGCGAAAAGATCACGTCGGCATCGGCATCGCCATAATTGGTGATCTGTGCGAATGCCTGCGGCGGCTGGCCGGGGAGCGCCCGCGTCGCCAGTGCGGTGATCGCGGTATTGCTCCCGCTTGCGCCAACTGGAAGGTATTGCAGCGCGCCGGGGATGGCGGGCAGGCTGTCGGCTTCGTCGATCCCGCCATCACTGATGATGACCGCCGCGAAATCTTCCGAGCCAAGCGCACCCGCCGCCGCCAGCGTGAGCGCTGCATTCCAATCGCCCGCCGCACGTCCCGGCGCGGCGTTCTGGATGGCCGCCCGCAGCGCTGCGCGGTCATCGGTGTATGGCGACAGCACCTCCGGCACCGCGCCCACGCGAATCACAGTCATGCTATCGCCCGCCCGCATGGTATCGACGACTTCCAGCGCCCGGCGCTGTGCTTCGGCAAAGCGCGTGCCATCCGCTGAATCGGTCGCGTTCATGCTGGCGCTCGCGTCGATCAGCACGGCGATCTGTCCCGCGCTGACCGCCGGGACGGTAATATACGGGCGCATGAGCGCCAGTACGAGCAGCAGCAGAATCAGCAGTTGCAGCAGCAGCAGCAGATTGCGGCGCAAGCGCTGCCAGGGGGTGTTGGCTTCGCGGTCTTGCAGTACCTGCCCCCATAAAAACGTGCTGCTGACCACGACTTCACGCCGCCGCAGCCGCAGCATGTACAACAGCAGGATAGGGATCGCCAGGGCGGCGGCGATGACCGCCAGCGGGGTTAGAAATGCCATGTACACTACCTTTTCCTATCCTTGCGTCTTTGCGTTGGCTCTTTTTACCGGACTACGCCCAACCGCCGCAGGTCGTACAGGATCACCTTTTCCCAGGGCGCATCGGTGATCGCTTCGACATAATGCACGCCGCGTTTCGCGCAGTCCTGGCGCAGCCCATCCCGCCAGGCGCGCACCCGGCGGATATACAGGTCGCGCAGCCCGGCATCCATGCTGATCTCCTGTGCCGCGCCCGTTTCACTGTCGATCAGCCGCAGGTCGCCCGCCAGCGCCGGCTCGACTTCTTCTGGAGCCAGCACCTGCACGATGGCGACTTCATAACCTTTGCCGACCAGCGCATTCAGGCCGTCCACCAGCCCGGTCGGGCTGAACAGATCGCTGATCACCAGGCACAGGCCGGGGCGCTGGCCGCGCAGTGCATAGCTTTTCAGCGCCGCGTTCAGGTCGGTCGTGCCGTGTGCGCGCAGCCCCGCCGCGAACTGGAGCAGCCCCGCGCCGTGTCCGCGCCCGCGCACCGGGCCGTACTGGACGGGCGCGGCTGATTCGCCGCCCAACCGCGTGACGGTCAGGCGGTCGTTGGTGGTCAGCGAAATATAGCCCAGCCCGGCCATCAGGCGGCGGGCAAAATCGAACTTGTGATGTGCGGGGCTGCCGCCGTCGGTTTCCGGGCGCGGGTAATCCATGCTGGCCGAACTATCGATCAGCACATGGACGGCCAGGTCTTCTTCATCTTCAAACAGCCGGGTGAGCGGACGTTCCAGGCGCGCATAGGCATTCCAGTCCAGCCGCCGCAGATCGTCCCCAGGGGAGTAGGCGCGGGTATCGGCAAATTCGATGCTCGTGCCGCGCTTGATCGAACGACGCTCCCCTTTGATCGCTCCGGCGCGCACCTTCGCCGCCTGAAGGATGAGCTGCTCCAGGCTGCGGCGTGTCTTTTCATCGAATAACGGTTGTTCAGGCATATCTTGCCGCCGCTCCTTATGGTTTCAACACCCGCTTATAGACCGTTTCGCCTTCGATCATCTCACCCGTTGGGGTGAAACCCAGCGACACATACAGCCGTTCGGCCACCGCGTTGGCTGGCACGAACGAGATGTACAGCGCGTCCGCGCCCGCCGCCGTCACGGTTTCAATCACGGTTTGCAGCACCTGCCGCCCGTAGCCTTTTCCCTGGTGCGGTTTGGCCGTCATCAGGCGGATCACCCACCAGCGCCCGCCGAAATTGGCATCCCACCCCCACATCACCAGCCCGACCGGGGTATCATCGGCATAGATGCCGCGCACGGTGAGGTTGGAATCGTAGTGTGCATCCAAAATCGAAATCGCGTTGTGCGAGACGAACCGCTGTTCTTCGGGCGTGAGCGTGCTGGAAAGCCGGGCGATCACCTCGTAGTTGTCACGGTCGATAGGCCGCAGTGTGATGGTCATCTTATTTCACCCCTGGCAGAGCGCGGATCACATCCGCAATCACGGCATCCGGGGCGATCCCTTCGGCCATGCCCTCGAAATTCATCAGGATGCGATGGCGCAGCGCGGCGGGCGCGACAGCCTGAATATCCTCGAACGCGACATTGGGCCGGCCTTCCAGCATCGAATGGATTTTTGCCCCCAAAATCAACGCCTGCGCCCCACGCGGACTCGCGCCGTAGCGGACGTACTGTTTGACCAGCGGCGGCGCATCCGGCGTTTCCGGGTGGGTGGCGACCACCAGCCGGGCGGCGTATTCGGTCAGTTTGGTGTGCGTGGGCTGGTCGAGCGCCAGCCGCCCCATATCCAGCACCAGGCGGCCATCGACAACTTTGCTCGCCCGCGCTTCATCCGCCCCGGTGGTGCGGTTGAGGATGTTCACCAGGTCACCGACCGACGGAAACGTCACATTCACCTTGAACATGAAGCGGTCGAGCTGCGCTTCAGGCAGCGGATATGTCCCCTCCATTTCGAGCGGGTTCTGGGTCGCCAGCACGAAAAACGGCGGTTCCAGCGTGTAGCTGCGGCTGGCGACGGTGACCGTGCGCTCCTGCATCGCTTCCAGCAGTGCCGACTGCGTTTTCGGCGTGGCGCGGTTGATCTCGTCGGCCAGGATCAGGTTGGCGAACACCGGCCCGGCCTGAAACCGTTTGACCTTGCGCCCGCTCTCGTCGTCCTCCAGGATGTCCGTCCCGGTGATGTCGGCGGGCATCAGGTCGGGCGTGAACTGGATGCGCGCAAATTTCAGGTCGAGCGCGTCGGCCAGGGTGCGGATCAGCATCGTCTTGCCCAGGCCGGGAACGCCCTCCAACAATGCGTGCCGCCCCGCCAGAATGCAGATCAAGGTGCTGCGCACAACCGCATCCTGCCCGACGATCACGCGCTGCACTTCGCGCTCAATCGCCTGGGCTGCCGCGCTGAACTGTTCGATCTGAAGTGTCCCCACCTGCGCCATCGCTTTTCACCTATGCTCTGTAAACGGTTCGCTCTTATACAAACTAGACTACCCATTTCGTGCCGATTCCGCTCACTTTCGGGGACACCCCCGTGCCTTTCGGGGACACCCCCTTTGTCATGGGGTGGATTCACCCCTGCTTGCTGATCTCGCCATCCATCAGGCTGCGCACCTGGCTGATCAGCCGGGTGAAGGTGAGCGGCGTTGGATCGGTGTAGTCGATATACTGAAGCTTGTGCAGGCGGTACGGTACCGCGCACGGCTTGACCAGCACAGGCAGGATCGGCTTGCCTTTGTCCAGGTAGTAATTCCATTCATCCTCGACATGCCCGCTGAGGATCGCAGCGGGCGACAGCAGCAGGATCATCACGGTGCAGCGGTCGAGCGCTTCTCCGATCTGCCGCGCCCAGCTTTTGCCTGCCTCGATGTCGAACACATCGATCCAGGCGCGAATCTGGTGCTTTTTCAAATCGGTGACGAACGTGCGCGCCAGCGCTTCATCGCTGCGGGCATAGCTCACGAACGCCGCCGCCAGCGCGTGGTATTTCTTCACCGTCGAAGCCAACTGCATCAACCGCTGTTCTTCCTGCCCCAGCATCCGCTTGATCACCAACTGCGCCATGCCCAACAGCGCCGTCGAGTTGTTACGGATGCAGTCGTTGAAGGCTTCGCGTTGCAGCTCCAGCACCGTGACCGGGCCAACGGTGACCACATCCGCCGACCGCGGCGCTTGCAGGATCATGGCCAGTTCCCCAAAGCACGTACCGGGGTTGAGCGTATCGATCAGCATCGGTTCGCCGTCCTGGGAACGGTAAATATCGGCGTGGCCTTCCAGCAGCACATAGAACGTATCTTCGATGCGGCCTTCATGGCACAGTACCGTCCCACCGGGATGCTGAACGATGCGGCCTCGGCTGCGCAGCCCGATCAGCACTTCATTATCGACATCGGTTCCGGCGAAAATATGCGCCAGCGCGTGCAGTGCGGGGTCATCCATGTGTGTAACCGTCTTTTCGCTAAGGGGTGCAGGATATGGACTGCTTAGTACTCGACATCTTCCAGCGGGTATTCGACCAGTTCCGCCGTTTCGCCCGTCTGCGCGGCGCGGATCGCCCGCACCCAGAAATCGCGGGCGCGCGACTGCATATCGTGCGCGAACTGCGGCACGTACACCCACCCGATGCGGGCAATCGTCGTGTCGTCCAGCAGCGCCGCATCAACGATGCGCGGGGCATCGCTGGTCTTCAGACGGCACAGGAACGCGAGATCGGTACGCATTTCACGCCGCAATGGAAGGGTACTTTTCCCGCGATACCAGTCGAACGCCATCATATCGACCGCAAGCAGCCGTTCGACTGCCGTTTCGATGCCGAACTGATCGCGCAGTTTGGCGGCCAGCATCAGCCGGGGGGTGTTGGGCGGCGGCACCCAGGCATCCGGCAGCCCCAGAAACGTGCCGATCCCGGCATCGTGCGCCGTCGCCAGCACTTCCTGATCCGCATCGCGCAAAATCACGGCATGGGCTTTGAGGGTGTGGACGGTCAGCAGATTGGACACAGGCGCATCATCCGTTCAGGAGCCGGGGCAAAAGCGATTCCATCAGCGCCGCCGTGTCGTCGATGGACTGAAAATCGTCGGCATAGCTGATCAGATTCAACTGCGGGTCATAGCTCCAGAAGCCCGCGCCTTCGTATAGAAACCGGATATAGGTATACGCGATTCCGAGCGTGATCCGCGCCAGCGCACCGCCCATATACGGAAAGACCACGATGCACCCGCGTGAATGGCAGTACAGCCGCAGATTCAGCGTCTCGTTGGGGTAGCACAGTTCGACATCGCCGCCCACGCCGGGGCGCGCCACCAACGTCGGGTCGAATTGCAGCAGCACCCGCGCCAGCGCCCGCTGTTCCAGCTTGCGCACCGGGTAATGCGCCTCCAGCGATTGTGGGTTCGTGCCGTGCTGGTACAGCCATTCGATCATGAGCGGGGTCAGCCGCCCGGTTTTGGGGACGTACAAATGAATGTTGTATTCCATCGTTCGCTCATCCTAGCGCGGCTGCGACTTCAGCAGGTCGATCAGGATCGGCAGGTTGTCATATTCCCACAGCGGCAGCGCCAGCCATACCGCCCCGTCCGCGCCCAGCAGGGTGAGCTTGCGATCCGCGATGCGGTAGCCGCCGAACTGCGCCCATTCCAGGTCGCGCCCGCTTTCATGAAACCCGCGCTGGCTCACGCGCAGCGTATCGCCAAAGCGGATCGCGTCGCCCCGAACGAGCGCCTGTGCGACTTTCGGGCGCATCTGGCGGTACAGGCGTTCTTGCAGCCGTTCGCCCAGTTCGGCGGTGCGGCGGTACAGGTTGGTGATCGTGAACTGTTCGCCGCGTGTGGTCGTCACGGTGATGCGGTAGACCGCGCGCCGCACCAGCCCCCCGAAATACGCGATCTTTTCGGCGCGCAGCCGCAGTGAATCGATCTCGTCGTAGACAAATTCGATGAACTTCGAGCCTTCGCGGTAGATGAACCCACCTTCATACAGCACGATCTCGCGGTTCCAGCGGTGCAGCCCCAGCCAGCCCACCACCGCCGTGACCACGCCCATAATCAGCATGGCCGGGATGGGAACCCACGCATACGGCAGCGTGCCAATGGTGAAACTGACCAGCAGGCCGCTTACGCCGATCACCCACCCGCCGATGATCAGGATCGGCAGGCGGTCGCTGGGGTAGTTCCCGATCAGCCCGCCAAGCAGGGGATGCACTTCGACGACCGGGCTGGCTGGGGGTTGGGGATTCGATGCGTCGGCCACGCGCCGCCTCACAGGGTAAACGGGCTGAATACGCCCATTATAGCCGAAAACCGCGCGTTCACCGGATGCCCCAGAAGATCATCATGCCCGCCATCAGCGCGGCGAATACGACCAGCGTCATGCCGATCCCCACTTTGGTGAAGTCCGACGGCACATACCCGCCCGGTCCCATCATCAGCGCATTGACCGGGTGCGCGGTCGGGATCAGGAATGCGGCGGAACAGGCCGTCGCCGCCGCCACGCCCATCGCCAGCGGGTCGATCCCCGTTTGCAGCGCTGCCGCAATCGCCACCGGCCCCATGATGATCGCCGTGACCTGGCCGCTCAACACCTGGGTGAGCGCCATGGTGAGCAGAAAGATTCCGGCGATCACGGCGATCTGTCCATACGGTGCGGTCAGCGCGACCACCAGCCCCCCCAGGCGATCCGCCAGCCCGGTATTCACCAGCGCGATACTGACCGGGATCATCCCGGCGATCAGGAAGATCACGCGCCAGGTGATTCCCCGGTAGGCATCGTCCATGTTCACGCATCCGGTGATCACCATCGCCACCGCGCCAATCAGCATCGCTTCGGCGCTCGGCAGCACCTCGAAGATCGAGAGCAGCACCACCGCCAGCGTGATCACCACCGCCAGCGGCGCTTTGTGGGGCATAGGCGGCTGTGCGGTGTGGCTGCTGGTCAGCACGATGTAATCGCGCTCCTTTTGCAGCGTGCGAATATTGCGCACTGGCCCCACCATCAACAGCGCGTCGCCTTCCTCCAGCTTGAATTTGCCGACATCGGTGCGGTAGCTGCGCCCGCCGCGCCACAGCGCGACCGCCGTCAGGCCGTACTTGTTGCGAAAACCGATCTCGTACAGCGTCTTGCCAATCACGCTGGAACGCGGCGCGATGATCACTTCGGTCAGGTCTACGGAATAATCGTGGCGTGGGGTGTTCAGGTCGCCATCTTCACGCGCCAGTTTCGTCCCCCACAGCAGCAGCACGCGCACCCGGTCTTCACGCCCCAGCACCAGCAGAAAATCCTCCTGGGCGATCACCTCATCCGGCGATGGCGCAAGGATCGCATGGCCGCCCCGCCAAATCGCTACCACGCTCAGTCCGAGTGCTTCGCCAATGTCGCTGTCGGCCAGCCGCACGCCCACCAACCGCGACGTGGGCAGGACGCGCAGTTCCCACATGCGTTCTTTCAACTGGTAGGTTTCGTACAGGCTGCGCGCCAGCCCGCGCGAACTGGGCGCGCCGCCCATCCCCTCCCGGTCGGGCAGCAGTTTTCGCCCGATCACGAGCATGTAGCCTACGCCAAGCAGGATAATCGGGATTCCGGTGGGTAAAAAGTCGGAAAACGCCAGTGCGCTATAGCCCTGATCCTGTAAAATACCGCTCATCACGATGTTGGCGGTAGCGAAGATCGTCGCCGTCGCCCCCAGAAGCGTCCCGTAGGAAAGCGGGATCAGCAGTTTGGAGGCGCGCACCCCGCTGTCGCGTGCGACCTGCACGGCGACGGGCAGCAGCACCGCCCCCGCCGCGATGATGTTCATGATCAGCGCCAGCGCCGCCCCCGCCCCCAGGATGATCAGCATCAAACGGGATTCGCGGCCTCCACCGATCTGCGTGACCCGCGATGCGATCCACGACACCACTCCCGTCACTTCGAGCGCATACGACATGATGAACAGGCCGATCAGCGTGAAGATCACCTGGCGGCTAAACCCGGAAAAGGCTTCTTCCGTCGTCAGCACCCCGGTGATTTGCAGCGCCAGCAGCACCATGATCGCCACGACATCGGCGCGGATGCGGTTGCTGAGGATGAACAGGATCGCGGTGCCGATGATGGCGATCAGGACGATTTCCGGCGTAGTCAGCATAAGCTCACATTTCACTTAGAGAAACATTTACAAGATTCATAAAACGTTACGGCTGTAACACCCGTTCAAACATAAATTTCACAAGAAATTGGTAAATCTTCATTGTGGACTGAACAAGATTACAGTATCTTAAGGTTACTGCATTCACAGTTCAGTAGGTTGGGATTTTTCAGGGAGTGTACCATGTCTGTAGGACACGACGAATTTGCGCGTGATCCGTTTCGGGAGTTCATCGTTCAGCATCTCGATCTGAGTGGAATCGACGTGTTCAACACGTATCAGCTTGCTGAACAGATTCGCGCCCTTTTTGCGGATTGGCTGGCGGATGATGCCGAGCTGATGCCATCCGATTATATGGACGAGCTGCAAGAGCATATCGTCAACACGCTTACCCCGCTGATCGCAGAATCGCCGCTGGTGTATCGTTCCGAACTGGCTCATGCCGACCCCGGCGCGCTTCAGTGGGTGATTCGCCAGGCCGTCATGATGGCCTTCGCGCTGCACTCGGAAATGGGCGACCGTATCATGGCGAACGAACAACACCAGATGGACGACGACTACACCGATGCCCGCCGTTTACGCCGCATGTTGATGATCACGCTGGTGTATGCCCGCCGCGCCGCACTCGAATCCGCTGACCCGGTGGCACAGCGCATCGTTGACGATGCCGATGCCTTGATCGACAGCACCGAACGCCTTCGCTGAACCGCTTGTTGCAACGCATGACCCGCAGTACCGAACTCACCCATCACCGAACCTGACGAACCACACCGAACTTATCTGCCGCCGGGGATGTTTATTGTCCCGGCGGCTCTGTTTTCAGGCTGTCGAGCAGCTTCGGATTGGCGATCTCCAGCGCTTCGACCGCCGTCGCCCGCAGATGATCGAACAGCGCCCGCCGTGCCTGCGGCGCGTCATATGCCCCGTCTCGGATCGCACGGGTGAGATCGGCACTGCGCACGGCGATAGCCGGTTCCCATGCATCATGGTCGGCGGGCGGCGGCGATTCCCCGCCCAAGAGCGCATTCAGCCGCGCCCACGCGGCGCGCTGATGCGCCGGGCGCAGCGCGATCTCGCGTTCAGCAATCTTCAACACATTGAGCGCGACGAGCGTTTGAAAATACAGCTTGCCATCGCCTTTGACCGCCGGGATCACCCCGATTTCGATGTGTTCGCGTGCCGCTTCGATCAATTCGGACAGCGTTGGACGATCCAGCATGGTCACAGCCCCATCTTTTCAATGCCGTTCAGCGCTTCAAGCTGCATTTCGGCGGAACGCCGCCCCAGGCTGGCGAGTTCGACGCTGCGATCCTGCCCGCCCAGGTGCCGCGCCGCCTGCCCCAGGCATACCGCCGCCCAGCGGATGTTGCCGAAAATTTCCCACCAATCGACGGCGGCGCGGTCAACCGAATACCCGCACGCCGCTTCATACGCTTGCAAAAACGGCTCACGCGGGCTGATGCCGCCCATGCGCAGATGCCCGACCCCGAAGCGCCAATCGCGCATACACAGGTAGCCCAGTTCTTCGGCGGGGTCGCCCAGGTGCGCGAACTCCCAATCGGCGATGGCCGTCAGCCCCGCCGCATCGACCATCACATTACCGATGCGAAAATCGCCGTGAATCAGCGTCACCCGCGCCGGGGATGGGGCGCGTTCCGCCGCCCACCGCAGACAAAACGCGAACGTCGGCGTGACGGCGTTCAGCCCTTCCAGCAGCGCCCATGTCTGATCGACAGCCGCCTGTGCCGGGCTGTTTCCTGGCGGCGGGGCGGGCAGGAACCCGAACGGCCTCACATCGAGCGCGTGAATGCGGGCGAGTTGTTCGGCCAACTGCGCGGGCAGGACGCGGCGTGCATCGGCCAGGTCGGGCAGGCTGACCACTTTCCGCCCGATGGCGATCCCGTCGGCATAGTCCATCAGGAAGAAAGCCCCGCCCAGGATTGATGGGTCGGCGCACAGCCAGCGCGGGCGCGCCACCCTGATCCCGGCGGCAAACGCCGCCGTCATCAGCGCGAACTCGTGTTCACGGCTCAGCGCGCTGTCGATCATCTGCGTGGGCAGGTCACGGCGCAGCACCAGGCGTTCGGGCTGCCCGTCGATCACGGCATCGATGCGCCACATATCCCGCGATGCGCCGCCCGCTAACGGCTGCGCCCCGGTGATCGTCACATCCAGCCCGGCAGCATCGCGCAGAAAAGCCGCCAGCCGGGTTTGAACCAGTTGCACCGATGGCGCATCGCTCATGTCAGCATCCCGAAGATGGCTTCACGGCCTGGCAGGTTGAAACCCGTCCCCAATACCTGGACGGCAGCCGCGCCCGCTGCATTTGCCAGCGCGGCGATCTCGTCGAGCGGCATCTTTTCCAGGTACGCCAGCATGACCGCCGCCGCGACCGAATCGCCCGCGCCCGCCGTATCGCGCACTGTGACCGGAAAACCGGGGTGGCTGACGACCCGCGACGCGGTGACGAGCGTGCAGCCCCCCGCGCCCTGCTTGATCACCACCAGTTCGACCCCGCGTTCGATGGCCAACCGGCCTACCGTCTCCAGCGGGGCATCCGGCTGCGCGAACAAACCGCGTAGTTCGTCGTGGGTGATCAGCAGCACCCGCGTGCAGGCCAGCACCGCCTCCAGCCAGGCCGGATCGAAATGCGGGTACTCCGGGCCGGGGTCGAAAAAGACCGGGATACGCGCCTTGTGCGCCAGCCGCGCCGCCTCCAGAAACAGGGCGGGTTGTTCGGCGCGGTACGTCCAGCCGTCGAAAAAGAGCAGCCGGGCGGTCTCGATGGCTTTTTTCCAGGGGGGCGGCAGATGTGCATGACCCCTTGCGCCGCTGCGCCCTAAAAAGACGTGCCGCCCTTCGGCATCGACCAGGGTATACACCATCGTGGTAGCTTCACCCGCTACCACGTCGATCAGGCGGGTATCGATGCGTTCGCCGCGCAGCCCTTCAATGACGATGCGCCCGGCGAAATCATCGCCAATGCAGCCGATGGCCTGCATGGGCAGCCCCAGGCGCGCCCCAACGATCAGCGTATTGGCCGCCCCGCCGGGGCTGATCACCACCTGGGAAACGCGCTGATGCGCATCCGGCAGCACCGGAAACGAATCGACCGTCAGCACTTGATCGACCACCAGGTCGCCCAGGGTGATCACGGTCGCGGTCATCGGGCGCTCGTCTGGCGGGCAGCGGGGATGCGGCCTGGGGCGGCGTTTTGAACGGCGCGGCCTGGTGCAGAAACCGCTGCGCCCGGCGCATCGTTCAGGATCACGGTGTAATCCGGCAGCCACGAGACAAAGACCTGTGTCCCCAACGCGGGTGGGGTCGGGTTCAGGCTGCTTTGCTCGAACACGGTGAGCGCGATCTGCTGATCGCCGTACAGGTGATAAGTCAGGCTCACCCCGGCGAAGCTGATATGACCGATGAACGCCCGCATACTGTTGTGCTGCGACGACACTGGTTTATCGGTGGTGATCACCATCTGTTCGGGGCGGACGATCATCTGCACCGAATCGCCCACGCCGAAGCGCTCGTTGTTCTGGGCGCGCACCTTCAGCCCATTGGGGAGCTGCACCACCGCGTGCTGTTCGGCATAGCCGATGATCTGCCCGGTGAACAGGTTGGAAAGGCCAAGAAATTCCCCGATGAAACGGTTGTGCGGGCGGGCGTACACATCGAGCGGGTGGCCGACCTGTTCAATGCGCCCGGTCTGCATCACGGCGATGCGGTCGGCCAGCGTCAGCGCTTCTTCCTGGTCATGGGTGACGAACAGTGTGGTGATCTTCAAGCGCTGCTGAAGCTGGCGCAGTTCGACCTGCATTTCCACGCGCAGCTTGCGGTCGAGCGAGGCCAGCGGTTCATCGAGCAGCAGCACGCGGGGTTCGGTCACGATGGCGCGGGCGAAGGCGACGCGCTGCTGCTGGCCGCCGGAAAGCTGCGACGGGCGGCGCTTCTGCATCCCCTGAAGCTGCACCATTTCCAGCACGTTATGAATACGTTCAAACATCAACTGGCGCGGCACGCGCTGGCTTTCCAGCCCGAAGGCGATGTTCTGTTCAACCGTCATATGCGGGAACAGCGCGAAGTTCTGGAACACGAAGCCGATCTGGCGCTTGTAAACAGCAAGCTCCTGCACATCTTCGCCATCCATCAGGATGCGCCCGGCCTGGGGTTTGATGAACCCGGCGATCAGGCGCAGGATCGTCGTCTTGCCGCTGCCGCTTGGCCCCAGCAGCGCGAAAAATTCGCCGGACTGGATGTCCAGCGATACGGAATCGGCAGCGGGTACGTTCGCGTAGCGGTACTCGATGTTTTCAAGCGTGACGTTGGTCATAACTCGTCCCGTTCAATCGTGGTTGGCGGACACAAAGCATCATCAGTTGAAATTGAAGCGCAGATACCGCGCCGCCGGGATGACGCACACCACCGAAATCACGAACACGATGGTCGAAACCGCGTTGATCTCTGGCGTGAACCCGGTGCGGATGGCGGTGTAAATTTCGATGGGCAGCGTCGAAACCCCCGGCGGCGAAAGGAAGTACGACACCACGAAATTATCGAACGAAATGGCGAACGCAAACGCGAACGCCGCGACGACGGCGGGCAAAATCAGCGGGAGCGTGACCAGCAGGAACACCCGCAGCGGGGGCGCGCCCAGGCTGGCCGCCGCATCCTCATAACTGCGATCCACCGTCGCAAAGCGGGCGCTCACGATCAGGATCACATACGGAATTTGCACGGTAACGTGGCCGAACATGAGCGTGACCAGGCTGCGATCTACCCGCAGCCAGAAGAACATGATCAGCAGGGCGACGGCGAAGATCAGCCAGGGGATGGTGATCGGCGGGATCAGAAACAGTTGCAGCAGGGCTTTTCCCCGGCGGCCTGTCGCGTTCAGCCCCAGTGAGGCGAACGTCCCCAGCACAGTGGCAATGACCGATGTCGTCCCGGCCAGGATGATGCTGTTGCTGGTTGCGGCAATCAGCCGGTCATTCTGCGCCAGGCGTTCAAACCAAACCAGGTCGAAGATAATCGGCAGTTGGTTGATGCGCGATTCGTTGAACGCCATCAGCATCATGACCAGCAGCGGCGCGTACAAAAAGACCAGGATCACGCCGATATAGACCAGGGCGGAACGCTGTATCGCGTTTTCGTTCATGTTGTCTCCCCTTGCAGCCGGGCTGCCGCGCTTGAACCGACCAGGATCACGATCACCACGATCAGCATGACGAACGAGAGCGATGCACCCAGCGTCCAGTTGAAGGATTCGACGAACAGGTCTTCGATCACCGTCCCCAGGGTGAGGCCGGCGGGGCCACCCAACAGGCGCGGCTCGACGAATGCGCCCACTGCCGGGATGAACACCAGAATCACGCCGGAGATCACCCCCGGCAGGCTGAGCGGGAACAGCACTTTTGTAAATGCCCGCCAGGGCAGCGCGCCCAGGCTGCCCGCCGCCTCCATGTACGAACGGTCGATGCGGTCGATGGCGACGTAGATCGTCAGCACCATGTACGGCAGGTACGAATGTACCAGCCCGACGATGATCGTGGGGTAGGTGAACAGCAGGCTGTCTACCTGAAGGCCGAACAGCCCGAAGAACTGGCTGATCACGCCATCGCGCTGAAGCAGCACCACCCAGGCATACACGCGGATGAGCGAACTGCTCCAGAACGGCACGATGATGAGCAGGAACAGCGCGGCCTGCCAGCGGCCTTTGACCGTGCGCGCCAGCGCCAGCGCCAGCGGGTAGCCCAGCACCAGGCAGCCAAGCGTCGTCCAGCCCGCCAGCAGCAGCGAATTGAGCAGCAGCCGTTGATACAGCGCCCGCTCGAAAAAGTCCGCGTAGTTGTCGAGCGTGATGAACGGTTCGCGCCGCCCGAACGGGACATCGCTGAGAAAGCTGAAATACAGCATGATGAAAAAGGGCAGAAACGCGAAGATGAGCAGCCACAGATAAGCGGGAGCCAGCGATAACCAGCGTCGCAAAGGCGTTGTGACCATAAGGTACGTCCTGAAAGCTGTACGAGCGACGGCATGAAACGAAAAGGGTGGGTTCATCACCCACCCCCTTACTATACCTGCATTCTCGCTGTGCGCCCAAAGATACAGGCGCATTGGCCTTACGAGCCGAGCAGCTTGACTTCCTGCCACATGAACAGCAGTTCGTCGCGCACATCCGCCGGGATGTACGTCTGGAAGGCCAGGCGTTCCAGAATGCTTTCGTCGCTGAACAGTTCACGGGTGTAGCTGTCTTCCGGCAGCGCCGCCAGCGCTTCGGCGTTGGCTGGCACCGGCGCGCCCGCTACGCTGTCCCATTCGGCGTAGAATTCGGGATCGTTCATGAAGTTGATCCATTCGTGCGCCAGTTCCGCATTCGGGGCATCAGCGGCGACCGTCCACACGTCCACCCAGCCAATCGCGCCTTCTTCGGGAATCACGAATTCAAGCGGCAAATCGAACGCATTGCGCGCACGCCCCGCCGACCCGCTCCAGTAGATGCCCAGGGTGATTTCGCCGCTTTCAAACAGGCGGTTGAATTCATCTTCCGACTGCCAGTAGGTGCGCACGTTCGGCGCAAGCCCGGCCAGCGATTCCTGGATCACGCCGATGTTTTCGAGCGTGGGCGAAGCCGGGTTTTCCACGCCTTCGCGCAGCCCCGCGATGATCGACGCTTCTTCATACGAATCGATCATGCCGACCTGCCCAGCGTAAGCCGGGTCCCACAGCGCATCGAGCGAATCCACGCCTTCGGGGAACACTTCGGTGTTGTACACCAGCGATGTCGCGCCCCATGTCCAGGGAACGGCATAGGTCACGCCTTCTTCACCCTGGGAAAGTTCGGCCAGGGTGCGGAAGTTTTCGGGAATATCTTCCCACGCGGTGATCAGGCTCAGGTCGATGGGCTGAATCAGGCCGTCTTCGAGCGCGGGCTGAATGTACGAAATGTTCATTTCGACCGCATCGTATACGCCGGGGCTGGTCACGAGCTTGGTCAGCATTTCATCCAGCGACGTGAAATAATCGTGGACGATGGTCACGCCGAATTCTTCTTCAAACTGCGCAATCGCCCAGGGTTCATCGGAACCGTAGCCCTGCCAGTTGAGGATATGCAGTTCGGGTGTATCCTGTGCTGCGGTTTCCAGCACGGTGGGGCGGACGAACAGCGCGAGCGCCGCCGCAGCCAGTAACGCGGAAAGAGACGAGCGGGTGAACATCTTCATGAACGCATTCTCCAACTCTACTTGATCTCGATGATCCGGGGCTGTATGTTCGCCCCGTTCACTTTATTATCCGCCGTTACTGCGGTGATGACAAATGAATACTTTGTCATGCCTCGCTGCCTATTTCATTCTACAAAAATACTACATTTCTGGAAAAGGCCGTTGTTTTCCCACAGGGGGCTGTGGTACAGTGAAGATCAGGTTAAGCCGCTGCGCCATTTCTGCACCAACCTTTCGCCCCAAGCCGCATGTGACGAGGAAACGATGACCGTTTCAAACTATACCTTCAAACAGTTGATCGGCGGACAGTGGGTAGACGCGATCAACGGCGGGACGTGGGACTTGATCAACCCGGCGACGGAAGCAGTGATCGGCGTGCTGCCGTTCGGGGATGGTGCCGATGCCCGCGCCGCCATCGACGCAGCGGCGGCGGCGTTCCCCGCGTGGTCGAAAAAGACCGCCTATGAACGCGCCGACGTGCTGAAACGCGCCGCCGAGTGGATTCGCGCCCGCGTCGATGAACTGGGCGTGATCACCACCGAAGAATCTGGCAAACCGCTGCGCGAAAGCACCGCCGAATGGCAGACGGGCGCGAACCTGTACGAATGGTATGCGGAGGAGATCAAACGCCACTACGGGCGCGTGATCCCGGCGCGTAAACCTGACCGCCGCATCCTGGTGATCGGCCAGCCGTTGGGGGTGGTCGGGTCGATCAGCGCGTGGAATTTCCCGGTCTACAACATCGCCCGCAGTTGGGCGGCGGCGCTGGCGGCGGGCTGCACGGTCGTGGGGCGGCCCAGCGAATTCACCCCGCGTTCCGGGATGCTGCTGGCGGCGGCACTGGTCGCGGCGGGCATCCCCGATGGCGTGATCAACGTGATTAACGGCGATGCGGAAACGCAGGGCGCAGCCATGATCGACGATATGCGACTGCGCCATATCAGCTTCACCGGCAGCACCCGCGTCGGGAAGCTGCTCATGGATGGCGCGTCGAAAACCGTCAAGCGGCTCTCGCTCGAACTGGGCGGCAACGCCCCGGTGCTGATCTTCCCGGATGTGGATGTGGAATTGGCGGCGAAACAGGCCGTCAGCTTCAAGATTCGCAACAACGGGCAGGTGTGCATCGCGCCGCAGCGCTTTTACGTCCACAGCCGCATTGCCGAATCATTTCTGGAACATGCCGTCAAAGCCGCAGAGAACGTGCGCATCGGCAGCGGCTTATTGGCGACCAGCGATGCCGGGCCGCTGATCAATGCCCGCCAGCGCGAACGAGTCGAAGCGCTGGTGAACGAGACCAGCGCCCAGGGTGCGGAAATCCTGACCGGGGGAGGCCGCCCGGAAACGCTGCCACGCGGCTATTTCTACAAGCCGACGGTGATCGCCAACGTCAGCCCGACGATGCCGATCTACCGGGAAGAAATTTTCGGCCCTGTCATGCCGGTGATCCCATTCAGCGATGTGGATGAAGTCATCCACATGGCGAATGATACGGATTATGGGCTGGTGGCCTACGCCAGCACCAACGATCTCAAGTTGAGTACGAAGCTTTACGAGTCTTTGGAGTACGGAATGATCGCGATCAATGACTGGCTTCCGTCCACGCCGGAAGCGCCCTTCGGAGGGGTGAAGATCAGTGGGGTGGGCCGCGTGTGCGGCGAAGAAGGCCTGAACGAATTTCTTGACCCCAAGACGGTGTATTTCGGAGGGCTAACGCCATGATTACACACGCTCATCCGAGCGCGGGCGACACCCGTCCACACATCGAACATGGGGCTGCCCACAGCCCAGGCCACACAGCGGCCACCGTCAGCATCGTCAACACCACGCCCGAACACGTGCGTGCGCTGGAAAAACTTCAGCAAATCGTGTTCCCAACCCTTGCGCCAGAGGAACTTTTCAGCGCGCAGAAATACCTCAAGCACGTCGAACTTTTCCCCGAAGGTCAGTTCACCGCGATTGCCCACGTCGGCGGGCGCGATATTGTGGTGGGCGCAACCAGTACGTTCCGCACCGATTTCGATTTCGACGACATCGAACACACGTATATCGAAGCGATTGCGGGCGGCTGGCTGACGAACCATGATCCACACGGGGCATGGCTGTACGGGGTCGATGTCAGCGTGCATCCGCAGTTCCGGGGCATGAAGATCGCGCGCAAATTCTATGAAGCGCGCCGCGACCTGGTGATCCGCCTGAACATGCGCGGGGAAATTGCCGGGGCGCTGCTGCCGGGCTACGCACTGCACAGCGAACATCTCAGCATTGCGCAGTACACCCTGCACGTCAAACAGGGGCGGCTGCAAGACCCGACTCTTTCGGTACAGTTGAAAATGGGCTTCGAGGTACGCGGAATCCTGTACGACCACATCAGCGACCCGCGCAGCGACAACGCCGCCGCGCTGATCGTCCGGGAAAATCCGCATTATCGCGCCGCTGGAATTGCCAGGCCTGCCTGAGCCGTTCCCGCAGTGGCACAAGTGGGGGCTGGCCTGTGCGCCGCCCCCACACTTATCGAGACTTCGCCGCCGCTGTCGCTGCGCCTACTGCTTTTCGGGCATGGCGAACAGGATACGCCCGGTATCCTTGTTGATCAGCTTGGTCACATTCACATAGATCGTGCGATCCATGTACTGCTTGCCATTTTCGATGATCACCATCGTGCCATCTTCCAGGTACCCTACCCCCTGGTTGGCTTCCTTGCCTTCCTGAATCACCCGAATGGCGAAACTTTCGCCGGGGATGTACACCGACCGCACCGCGTTCGCCAGCGCGTTGATGTTCAGCACCTCCACGTTTTGCGCCCGTGCCACCTGGTTGAGCGGGTAATCAATCGTCAGGATGAGCGCGTTGGTCTTTTGCGCCAGCACCACCAGCTTGTCATCGACTTCTGGCACGTCGTCTACATCGTCTTCGGTGATTTTGAATAACAAATTGGGTTCGCGCTGAAGCTCGTTCAGCTTGCTTAGCCCGCGCCGCCCGCGTGAACGGCGCTGCGGGTCGGACGAATCCGCCACGCGATGCAGCTCGCTCACCACGAAGCGCGGCACCACCAGCGTCCCACCAATGAACCCGGTACGGGCAATATCGACGATGCGCCCGTCGATCAACACGCTGGTATCGAGCAGTAAGGTACGGTCACCACCAGAGCCGTAAAAGCTGCGCGCTTTGCCAATGCCCAGCCATTCGTACAAAAACTGCCACACTTCCCGCGAACGGGCGCTGAAGATCACGGTGAACAGGTAGGCCATCACGACGACCATTGCGGGCGGGATCAAACGGCCAAGCGGCGGGTCGAGCAGCGAGAGCGGATACGTGGTCAGCAGCGCGATCAGCAAACCGAGCAGCAGCCCCAACCCTGCCGTGAACAGCACTTCAATCGGCTGTTCGCTGATGGCGCGGCGGGCGCGGCGCAGCGGGCGCACGGTCAGTATGGGCGTGAGGATCAGCCCGAACAGCGCGCCGACCAGCGCCAGAATGACCGAAACGCCAAGCTCTGGCAGGCGGAGTGTATCGGCAGCCGCCGACCCCAGCCTGGCCCCGACCAACGAAAAGAAAAACATACCCAGAATACGGGAGACGAACTCGAACGACATTGCCGGAAACTCCACACTGTGCAAAATGAGGGGTGCTGTAAGCGCAACCGGTCGATAAAGGCGTGCAGATCGGGTCACTGTACAGCACGTTGAATCGTAACATGAGGCGAATTGGGAAGTCAACGCACGGTACGGCAATCGTCAGATTTTGCGGCTTGACCCGTGCCGCATCTCTGCTACACTAACGCCTACATAAAACCAGAACAGCTTTGCCGTAGAAAGCAGGCGCGGGCGCTTCGACCAGTCGATCACTCGCTTAATCCGCCTGCCGAGGTGAGCAGACGTTTGGTCGTGCAGTTTCTATACCTGCCGCCTCCAACGACTCTCGCCCTGCGGCGCGGGTCGTTTTGTTTTTAGTCCGGCAGCACGCGGGCATTCACGGTGCGCCGGTCGCATTCTAAGCGGAAAGGAGGAAGGGCGCTTGGCAATCACACGGGAGCGCAAGGAAGAACTCGTCGCGGAGTACAGCCGCATCCTCAGCCAGACGGACGGCTTTATCATCGCGGAATACAAAGGGCTGACGGTCGCCAAAGTCAACGATTTGCGCAACAAACTGCGCGAACCATCGGGCGGCACGTATTCCGTCACCAAAAACACGCTGTTCCGCATTGCGCTGGAACAGAACGGGTGGGTAGTGCCAACCGCACTGCTGGAAGGTCCCACCGGGGTGGTGTTCGGCAACGGCAACCTGCCCGCCGTCGCCAAAGCCGTGCAGGAATGGCAAAAGACCAACGCTGAAATCTTCAGCGTGAAGGGCGGCGTAATTGGCTCGTCGGTGTTCGCAGCCAATGAACTCGAAGCCGTCGCCAACCTGCCGACGATGGACGAAATTCGGGCGCAGCTCGCCGGCCTGATCGTGGCTCCTGCCAGCCAGTTGGTGGGGATCATTCAGGCGGCCAGTGCGCAGATCGTCAACGTGCTGCAAGCCCTGGAAGACAAGCACAACCAACCGGGCGAAGAAGCGGCAGCATAACCGTATTACGCAGTGGTAAAACCTATACGTCACCTGAATAACCAAGAAAGGGAAAGCGCGTCATGGCTAATCTGGATCAACTGGTGCAGGACCTCAGCGCCCTCACCATTATGGAAGCGTCGGAACTGAAGAAGCGCCTTGAAGAAGCCTGGGGCGTGACGGCTTCGAGCGGCGGCGGCATGATGATGATGGCAGCCCCGGCAGCGGGCGCGGGCGCGCCTGCGGCTCCGGCGGAACCCGTCGAAGAACAGACCGAATTCAACGTGATCCTCAAGGACGTTGGCCCGAAGAAGATCAACGTGATCAAGGCCGTGCGCCAGGTCACTAACCTGGGGCTGAAAGAAGCCAAAGACTTGGTGGAAGCCGCGCCCGCGACCGTGCTGGAAGCGGTGAGCAAGGAACGTGCGGCGGAAGCCAAGACCGTGCTGGAAGCCGAAGGCGCAGTCGTCGACGTCAAGTAGTAAGCGACTTCGGTAGTGTGGTACGTGCGGGGGGTGGGGTTCCATCCCCCGTTTTGATTCCGGGAACGGGACGCTACAATCCGCGTGTGCAAAAAGCGAAATGGTGAACCCGATGCGACGATTCTGGCTGATAGGCTTTCTGGTGCTGGTCACGGGGCGCGTGCTGAGCCAAAGCGCGGAAGCGCCTTCCGAACAGCCGATCACGCCGGGCGTTGAACAGGCCGGACGTATCGACGATGGCGCGGCCTTCGATTGGTGGACGATCACGCTCGGCCAGGGCGAACGGATTCGCGTCATCATGGGCGCGGCGGAAGGGCTGATCCCGCTGCTCGGCATCGCGGATGCCAACGGGGACGTGGTCGCCCGCAGCGATGAGGGGACGCTGAACGGCACGATTGCGCTGGAGTTCACCACGCCGCAAGCCGGGGTGTACCGAATCGTCACCACCCGCGCCGGGCTGGAATCCGGCACATCGAGCGGGGCATACACGGTGCGCGTGGATGCGCTGGCCGCGCCGGAGCAAAACACGGCCTTCGGCGATGTCACCTTCCGCTGCAACGACCATGAAGCCGATGCGCTCGTCAGCGTCGAGATCGTCCCTGACCAGGCCGACTTCGCCCTGCTGATCCGCGTGTATGGCACAGATGGCTTGCAGCCCGTCTTCAAGGTGGAAACCGCTCGCCCGAACGATTTCGAACCGTGCAGCGAAGGCGAACCCGCCGACGGCATTACGCTCCAATTCCCCGGTGAGAATGCAACCCCCATCACGAGTGGTATTCAGCAGGCAGAACTGAACGTGTTCGACAACGCCAGCGCCGAAGCAGTCACAATTACGTTCGGGGCGGTCAATAACACAGGCGGGCGCTACCTGGCCGTGATCGGCGGCGAATCGGTTGACCCGGCACAGGATGACGACATCTGGCGCGTGCGTCCTGGCGGATTGGCCGCCCGCGATCACGATCTGCTGCTGTACATGCTGCGTACAGACCCCACCAGCCGCCTTGACCCGTTTCTGATCGAACTGGACAGCGGGCAGGATACGACGTGCGATGATGCGGGGCGGCGCGCCTGCGACCAGCTTCCGGCGGCAGACGGGCTGCGCATTCAGGACGGGGCATTTTCATTAACAGGCGGGCGCTTCGATGCCGGGTGGCGGTTCCCGGCGGGCGATTTAGCGGCGCGGCTGCTGCAAATGGTCAGCCGTGATGGGCGCACCAACGGCGCGTATGCGCTTGTGCTGGCGGGCGCACTGGGCTAGAGCGGGTAAATATCGATCCCCAGTGCGGCGGCGGCAGCCACCATCAGCGGCGCAATCACCAGTGCGGGCAGGAAATTCGCCATACGCGGGCGCTTCAGGTCGAGCAGAATCAGCGAGAGGCCGATCAGCATCAGCCCGCCGACCCCGGTCATTTCCGCGATCATGGGCGCGCTCATGAATTGGCCGAGTACGCTCCCCAACAATGCTAATCCGCCCTGCACCACCAGAATCGTGATCAGCGTGAACAGCACGCCGACCCCGAAGCTGGCCGCGAACGCCACTGCCGCGAAGCCGTCCAGCACGCTCTTGATCGCCAACTGCTGAAAGCCGACCGCCAGCCCCATCCCATCCTGCATCGAGCCGACGAACGTCAGCGGGCCGACGCAGAACAACAAACTGGCCGTGACAAACCCGGTGATGAACCTGCCGCGCTTATCGTCCCCGTCAGCGGCGGGCGTTTGCGAATCGAGCGCGGGTTCGCCGCTGAAGCGCCGCTGAAGCCATGCGCCGAACCGCTGCAAGCCGCCGTCTATATCGAGCAGTTCCCCGATGATCACGCCGATCACCAGGCTGAGCAGCGGAATGATGATGTTGCCCGATGCGCCTGCATTGCTCATCCCCACAAAAAACGTGACCAGCCCCAACCCGGTGATCACGCTCTGCTGCATTTTTTCGGGCAGACGGTTACCGACCGACAGACCGAGTATTCCGCCTATGGCTACCGTGATCATGTTGAGCAGGGTTCCGCCCATGTGAGCGCTCCGTGTGTGTGCTGCGAATGAAAGAAGGGGGTCAGGTTACGCTTTCCAGTTGACGAGCGTTACGCCCAGATCGGCAAAATCACTGCCGTGATCGGTGACCAGGGTCGCACCGCGCCACCTGCTGTTCGATCTGCGTCCAGTCCGTCATCATGCGTCCCTTTCCTGTACATCGTTCCGCGTGACGGTTCAGCGAATCCGGCGGTCGCCGCCGCCGCTGCCCAGCCGGGGGGCTTTGGGCGCGGGCGCTGTATCGCCGCCGCTGCGGTCGCGCTTCTGCTTGTACAACGGCTGCCCGCTGATCTCGCCTTCGATGGCTTTGTAGAATTCCTCATCATACGTGCGCGTTCTGACCACGACGGGCATTGGCACGGCATGACCCATGATGATCGCCTGCTGTTTGGTATCCAGGCGTGCCAGCACTTCGCGCAGCCCCGCCGCCCCGCTGATTCCCGTGAGGACGGCGGCAATATCGCGCTCGTTATCGAGCAGCGCCGTAATGCGCGTCCCGATCTGGCTCATCACTTCTTCATCGATCCCGCTGGGGCGCTGATCGACGATCATCAGCGTGACTTTATACTTGCGCAGTTCGCGGGCGATGATGCCGAAAATCGTCTGGCTGGCGATGCGCGGATCGAGAAACTTGTGCGCTTCTTCAATCACGATCAAAAGCTGCTTCGGCTCCAGCCCGGTATCGCCCAGCGCCCGTTCCACCTTATCGACATAATGTTCGTGGATGCGCCGCGTCAGGTAATTGGCGACCAGGATGTAAGCCTCCAGCGAATTACCATAGCGCCCGAATTCCAGCACCACACTTTTCCCGTTCTCGATCAGCGCGATGATGTTGCGCACGCTGTCTTCCGGCGTTTCCGGCACGAGAAATTCCCATTTGCGGAACCGCTGAATGCGCCGCTGCAAGCCCGCCAGCGTCCCGGCGCGCACCGGGGTGGTCGCTTCGATCTCGTCGAAATCGTCATTGGTCGCGTCGATCAACCGCGTGATCCATTCCTGCTTCCATTTGTTGCGCAGCGTGCGCGCGCCATCGAGCATGGCATCGGTGAAGCCCATCGTTTCGCGCAGCATCTCCAGGTCTTCCGGTTCGACTTCGTTGTACCCAAGCCTGATCTCGAAATCGAGCCGTGCGCCGCGCTTGCGCGATGATTCGCCGTCCAGCGTGCAGATGCTCACCCGGTCGCTGAGAATCTGCTTCAGCCCTTTCGAGCTGTAGCCGCGTTCATCCGGCACTGCCCAGCCGTAATCGTTGTGCATATCGAAGATCAGCGCGCTGGCCTGGTCGCGGGCGATGATCCCGGCCAGCATCAGGCGGGTGAGAAAACTTTTCCCCGTCCCGCTTTTGCCGAACACGCCTATCGACCGTTCGACCAGCCGTTTCAGGTTCAGGTTGATCTGCGTCTGATCCAGTTCCAGCGGCGTGCCGACGTTGAAATGGGTTTCGTCCTCCACCCCAAAGACCGCGTTCACATCTTCGACGGTGGCATTCATCACGTTGGTGAAATGGCCGGGGATCGTCTTGACGGGGCGGGGCTTGCCGTCGGCATTGTCGATCACGAGCATCGGCTGCGCGTGAATCTTGCCGAATGCCGCCGTCCCCTGGTAAATATCGCGCAGAAACGGGTCGCTGATGTCCGGCGGGATCGATTGAATTTCCGGGTTCGTGTTATCCAGCACAATATCGGTGATCATGCAGAAGAAGCGCTTGTTTTCCCCATGCACCACGATGTAGCGCCCGACCGCCAGTTCTTCGATGCTCTGCTGCGCTTCCAGCTTGATCACCAGTCCCTTGCTCAGCGAGCCGCCCACCACTACGCCGAGCTTGGTCACTTCCTGAATGCCGAGAAATGCCCCCGCATCATCGAACAGGTGTGCAATTTTCTGTTTATCGTTTGGCAGGCTCATAACCAGCGCAGCTCCCAACTGTTTCGTTCTATTTTACCGGATGGGGTGAGAACAAGAATAGCACATATTTTCTGTTTTTACCATCTCATCCCATTCACATGATCCGCACCTACAATGGCGGCGGTTTTCGTTCAGTATGTGATAAGGATAACACAACATGCCGCTTCAACATGCCGTATCGAAAGCGCGGGCGCTGTCGCTAACGCTTTTGCTGGCGCTGTCGCTTGCGCTAAGTGCCGTATTGTTTACGCCCGGCACAGTGAATGCACAGAATGGGAGCGCGGGCTGTTCGGCGGGCGGGGTGCGCTACGAAACCGGGCAGCCGCTCGAACGCGCCATCCGGCATGACGGCACCACCCGCGATTACCTGGTGTACATCCCCACCACGTATAACCCCGCGCAGCCGACCGCGCTGATCTTCAGCCTGCACGGGTTCGCATCCAACCCAGAAGCACAGATGGAAAGTTCAACCTGGAACGATGTGGCCGAAACGGGGGGGTTCGTCGTGGTGTATCCCCAGGGGACGGGTTTTCCACTGCGCTGGCATCCGTACCCGGATGATTTTTACGCGGCGGCGGGCATGGCGATTGCGGACGATGTGGGGTTCATCGCCGCGCTGATCGAGTCGCTGTCGTCGGAATACTGCATCGACCCCAGCAGGGTGTTCGTGACGGGCTATTCCAACGGCGGCGGTATGGCGCATCGTATCGCCTGTGAACTGGCCGACCAGGTGGCGGCGATTGGCACGGTGGCGGGTGCATACCCCCCCGTAGACAGCGCGTGCAGCCCATCGCGCCCGGTGCCAGTGATGGCGTTTCACGGCACGGCAGACCCGATTGTGCCGATCTTCGGGGATGAACTCAACATGGGCGGGCTGGAAATCACGCTGCCGCCAGTCGATGACTGGGTGAAAAGCTGGGCGGCGCGCAACGGGTGCGGCTCCACGCCGGAAACCTTCCCGCCGGTGGGCAGCGTCAACGGGGTGCTGTACAGCGGGTGCGCGGGCGGCGGCGACGTGGTGTATTTCACCATCACCGACGGCGGGCATACCTGGCCGGGAAAGGCAAACTTCCCGGAATTGATTCTGGGGCGCGTGACCAGGGACATCAACGCCAGCGCGCAGATGTGGGACTTCTTCCAGTCGCACGGTCTGGGCTGAGCGCGCATTCTTTTGTGGTTGAACGCGCTGATCAGGCCGTGTAGTCGGGCTTGATCAGCGCCAGCAGATGATTGAGCCGCTTCAGGTCGTTCGAAAGCATCATCGCCAACTGCCGCCCACAACGCACGCGGAACCCATACTGATCCGCTTCCGGGTAGGCATAGCAGGCGTAATTGAGCGCGGCGGCCAGCAGTTCATCGCTTGGCACTTCTTTCGCGTTCAGCACCAGCCGAAAAAAGTCGAACCGTTCGGTGAACTGATGCACTTCATCGGCGCTGCACAGTTCGACCTGGCTGAGGCTGAGCGGTGGGCGCGGCGGCAGGCTTTGGATCATGGCATCCTTGAAGCGGAAGCCGACGTTGATCACGCCAATTTCGACCGGGACCATCCGGTTTTCGCGCTGGTCAATCAAGGCGATGTTATCGACCGCGCTCGCCATGACCAGTTCCCGCGCCAGCGCATCATCGTCGATGCGGATCGCGTAGATCAGGCCGATGGCGCATACCGATTCATCGTCGGTGATCGGCACTTTGACGAACGAGCCGAACGTATGCTTTTCGTCGATCTTGCTGCTGCGCGTGCCGCAGTCAAAGCCAGTGGTACTGGCGCGCAGTACCCTGCCCACGATATAGCGTTTGTCGGTCGTCACCATCATGATGTTTGCACTCCCTCTCTCTCAACGGGCGGGCGGTTCAGCGTAAGCGGTGCTGTGACCGTTCGCCGCGTGCGAGGCTTTTACTTTGCAGTTTGCTCGAAGATTCCGGTTCCAGGTGGTTTTCGAGCATGTTGATGCGGATGATCTCCTCCAGGTGGGCTTTTTCGGCGCTGCTCACGTAGGCCAGTTCGTCGGCACGGGTGAGAATGTACGGGTAGCTGCGCCGCCCCTGAATCGCACACTGCGCCAGAATCGCCGCGTGCAGTGCGCCAACCGCCGCTTTATCCTGGGCGACCCACATGGGGACATCGACGCGGATAATGCTGTTGCGGTTGCCATTCGAGACATTGATATAGAAGAAGGCGACTTCAAAATCGCCGCCTTTGCGGTCGCGGTATTCCTTGTTCTGCGGGGAATTCTGCGTCATGACCGCGCTGCGTTCGCCCGGCATCAGCACATGTGAAAGCAGCATGGTGTCGTTCAGTCCTTCAAATTCTCCGTTCGTGCGCAGCACCGCATCGTTGATCTGATCCGGCGGCAGGCTGAGCAGGTGCAGCAGGCTGATGATGTAGGTGCTGCGCGGCACATCGAGATACCCGGCCAGGATTGCGCCGCTGTCGTACAGCTTGCCCAACGCCTCCATATACTCTTTTTCGATGTCGTTCGCGCCTTCAATTTCCGCGCCGCCGAAGAACTTGAGCAGCCCGCCATCGTGCAGCGCAATGATCGGCTTGGCTTCGGCGCGGTTTTCCCAGGCGGTTCTGGCGAGCCACTGCATTTCGGCCAGCGAACGGCGGGCGTTGACCGTCTGGTTGGTGATCAGCCGTCCGTCGCGGTCGAGCATCGTCTCTTTGCTGTAATGCAGTTCCGGGTACGTCAACTGCGCCGGGACGCGCATCTGGCCATGAAAGTAGGTGAACACGCCGATGTTGATCAGGTAATACAGGGCGGGTGCGTGGGCATCGGGGAAAATCTGGCTGCCATCGGCGGCGATCAGCGTGGCGTGTTCCGGCATTGAGGCTGCATCGCCCACCCCGCAGATCATTTCGTCATAGGGGCGGGGAGCCGGGGCTGCCCCCCGGTAGCCGCTCACCGATGAACGGCGCACCATGTCGATACGGGCATGAACGGCATCAAGGTCGGTATACTGGTTGAACAGGTCGAGCGCCCGCTGAAGGCGGCTGCTGGCGCTTTCGCCCTGATGTTTCAGATACCGCCCCATCGTAGCGACCTGATCGATCACCTTATTGAATTCGAGCGACACGCTTTCTCCTGTGTACCTGGGTTGAACCGCGTACTAACGCAAAGCCGACGTTGTGGTCTAAAAACCGCATGACCCCAACCGATTCTCAACCCTGCTGCGCGAACAACCTAAATATTTCTCTAACTTAATTAAGACTAGCACTATCGTTCTACCCCGTCAAGTGATGCGGGCTATTGACTTAAAGAAATCTATCACTAACCTTAATCTTGTGAGTTTTGCACGAAAAATCACGTTAAAACGACTGGTATATTGCAGGGAAAAAACGTTATAATGCGTGATGAAAAGTTTAAAATTGCCGGCACGCTGTTGTTCCCCGCTGCCATTCTTGTTTGATGATCCGTTGGCGATATGAGACATGAGTAGAGAACGATGGCATCAAACCCGGTTGTCCTGGTTCCCACGCAAGCCGCGCGCCCGCAGGAAGTGATTTTTGCAGGCGACGGCGTTCGACTCGCGGGGCAGATGGAATATCCCGTATCCAGCGCCCCCCCTTCAGGTTATCCGCTCTTGTTCGTCCTCCCCCAGGCAAGCTGTCATACCCGTGAAGAATACGACGATTTTGCCCATGTCGCGCTGGATCGCGGTTATGCCGTGTTCCGGTGGGATAAGCGCGGCACCGGGCGCAGCGGCTCCAGCGGGACAGGTTCCGCTGTGCAGGACGCGGTCAACGCCTATGAAACTGCCCTCACCCAGAACAGCATCAACCGTCACCGGGTGGTGATCATGGCGCTGGGCGCGGGGACATCGCTGCTGGGGAGCTGTTTCGGGTTGTTCGCCCGCGTGCAGCCGCCGATGGGCGCACTGCTGATCGCCAACATGCTCGACGAAACGGCGATCACCGCCATCAACACCCGCATTCAGATCGTGAACGGCGCAAAGGACTGGACTCCTGCCGACCAGTACGCCGAAGCCGCCGCCATCGCGCACCAGGCGACCTACCGCTACGGCGCGGATTTTTACGTCACGCCCGATGCCGACCGCATGTTGATGACCGACCGTAACGGCACGACTCATCTGCACGCCAGTGCGCGAAAGGTGATCAGCAGTTGGCTGCATACCCTGCTGCATCCTTCGCGGTTCGTCTAGACGGCCATGCCGCGCTCGTCACCGGGGCGGGCGCGGAAGCCGGGGAAGCCATCGCCCACGCTTTTGCACAGGCGGGCGCGGCGGTGGTGGTCAACGACCTGAACCCGGATCGGGCGGATTCGGTCGCTGCGGCCATCCAGGCCGACGGCGGGCGGGCGCTGGCCTGGCAGGCGGATGTTTCCAACCGTTTTCAGGCCGCAGCGATGATCGAAACCGGGCGCGATGCGTTCGGGCGGCTGACGATCCTGGTCAACGCGGCGGGCATCTACAAGACGGGCGACCTGCTCAAGCTGGATGAGTGGGAATGGGGACGTGCGCTGGAAGTCAACCTGACGGGCGCGTTCTACTGCACGCAGCTTCTCAGCCGGGTGATGCAGGAAGAAGGCGGCGGCTGCATCGTCAACCTGGCATCGCTGGTCGGCACGGCCAAGACCCTGCCCGCCAGCACCGGCGCGATTGGCTATACCACCACCAAAGCCGGGCTGATCGGCATGACGCGCCAGGCCGCCCGCGAACTTGCGCCGTATCGCATCCGCGTGAACGCCATCGCGCCCGGCAGTATTGCTGCCGCCGATCACGCCCCGTCCGACCCCGGTCACATTCCATTAGGGCAGCCTGGGACGATGGCCGACATCGCCGCCGCCGCGCTGTTCCTGGTCAGCGATGCGGCGCGCTTCATTACCGGGCAGACGATCTATGTCGATGGCGGCGAAAGCCTGACCTAATTCGCCCGCTGAAACATTGCGCCGCATTATTGCGGGTTGTTTGTCACCAGCACCAGCGTACCCGGTTCAAACAGGGTGGCGCAGGTGAAACCTTCAAATTCTGGCACGGTATAGCTGCCGATGATGGCGGCGCGGCGCGGCGCACCGCTTGCCGCCAGCCAAATCAGCGTCCCTTCGCCGCGCAGGCAGAACACTGCCCCGCCTGCAAACGTGGTCAGGCCGCCGGGACTGAAAATATCGACCGCCTGCTGCACCCCAAGATCGAGTACCCCCTGAATGCCGATGCTGCCAGCATTGTAAAGATCGCCGCCTAACCACTGCGTCGGCTGACCATGCTGATACAGCACGCGGCAGTTGATGGCATAGCCAAGCGCATCAACGGTGCTGCTGCGGACGACACCGCCTTCGTCAAAGTTGTGATCTTCGCAGAGTGGGGTTGCAGGCGGCGGCGGCAGGGTTGCGGTCTGCGTGGGGGTACTGGTGACAACAAAAGGTGCGACATCGAAAAGGACGGCGTTATCCGTGCTGGTGCTGGCAAGGCTGCCGTTACCCGTGATGTTTTGCACAGCTCCAGCGGGCAGCGAAGCGATCACCGTGCCTTGCGTGGTGATGCCGCTGACGGCGATGTTGAACGTCGTGCCGTCGTTGGGCGCAATTTCGGTGATGCTGACCGAAGCCGACCCCAAGCCTGCTGTCCCGGTCAACACAAGATCGCTGGCGGTAAAGGTCGAAACGTCGATGGCGCTGCTGAACACTGCCGTAAAGTTGATGGGCTGCGCGGTGGTGGGATCGGTTTGCCCGCTCGCCTGATTGATGGTGACACTGGGTAAAGGCGGCGCGGCATCGTCGTTGATGATGGTGACGGTTGCTTCACCATCGATAATGCCAACCGATGGATTGTTCGTGCCTGTGAGCGTAATCGTGAATGTTTCGTCAGGTTCAAACGTAGTGTCGCCTATCACCTGAACAACGCCGATGAAGTTTACCGTTGCATTGATGCTGGTATAGACCAATACGTCAATATTTACCGTGTAATCTGACCCCGCTTGTGCGGTACCATCCGTGACAGCGATAGCAACTTGTGTCCCAAGTGGAACCGTCACAGGGCTTGTCAACGTGATCGTCAGGTTTTGCGTACCGCTGTTCCCCTCCACCACGCTGACATCGCCAATGCTGATGCTAGGTTCATCGTTCAGAATGGTGATGGTCGCTTCGCCATCGGCAATGCCAACCGATGGATTGTTCGTGCCTGTGAGCGTAATCGTGAATGTTTCGTCAGGTTCAAACGTAGTGTCGCCTATCACCTGAACAACGCCGATGAAGTTTACCGTTGCATTGATGCTAGTATAGACCAATACGTCAATATTTACCGTGTAATCTGACCCCGCTTGTGCGGTACCATCCGTGACAGCGATGGTGACCTGTGTTCCCACGGGAACAGCCGCCGTGCTTGTCAACGTGATCGTCAGGCTTTGCGTGCCGCTGTTCCCCTCCACCACGCTGACATCGCCAATACTGATCAAAATGGTGGGCGACTGTGCGGTCACGGCTGTTATGAACGTGACAGTGAGCAGGATAGAGGCAATAACACCAAGAGAGATACGGAAACGATGATGAGCATTCATTGCTGCCTCTTTCATCAGGTTCAATCGTATTGGATGGCTGCGCAGAGAAACCAGCGTTCATCGCCGCTTCAACCTGCGTCATTGGTGAATCGCCTAGAACAAGTTATCTATAACTTACAAGTTCACAAAGCCAGTATATTCAAGATCGCTGTTGCGCGCAAAGGCCTTCACAGTTGTATCGATGAAATGTGAGTCTGCCGCTGATGGGACGTGCTTCCTTTCTACTTCACATAAGGCCTACGCTATAATCGGCGGCAGTGTCGATGATCACGTTCCCCATGAGATGCCGTATGCCGCGCTGCCTTGAACGGCTGTCCCGCTGCTTTGTCCTGCTGTTCCCATTCGTGATCGGCCTGCTGCCCGCCGTCGCACCGCTTCCTATCACTGCACAATCACAGTGTGACCCGGTATCGTCGATTCGCTTCCCGGTCGATACGGCGGCGTTTCGCCTGGTACAGGATTTCGGCGCGCCCAGTCCCCGCCACCAGGGGCGCTACCACACCGGGGAGGACTGGTACGGCGGACGCGGGACCGCATTAGGCCAGCCCGTGCAGGCCATCGCCAACGGGCGCGTCACGTTCTCGTCGCCCAATGGGTGGGGGCGCGATGGCGGCGTGATCATTCTGGAACACCGCTTCCCCGATGGATCGGTGGCATACAGCCAGTACGGCCACATCATGGAAACCGACGCGATCCGCTTTCCCCCGGCGCTGGCGTGCGTGCGCGAAGGCGACATCATCGCCGCAGTGGGCGATTCACGCCCCGCGCCGCACCTGCATTTCGAGATTCGCACCGAAAACCCGGATACGCCCGGCGCGGGCTACACCTGGCATGTTCCCACACAAAGCGGGCTGCGCCGCCCGTCCAAATTCATCCTGAACTGGCAGATGTGGCTCAGCCCGGCGCACGCATGGCATGTCGATCTGGCCGATGAAAGCGGTCCCGCCGGGGTGATTCCGCTGCCGCTGCCGTCCGGTTTGGTTGATTTGGTCGTGCTGGATGCCGACCGCGTGCTGCGCGTGAGCGCCGATGGCCGCGTGCTGTGGCGCGTCAACCTGGATCGTCCGGCGGTTGGGCTGGACATCCTCCCCGATACCTTTCG
The DNA here is from genome assembly GCA_033764035.1 of bacterium. Taxonomy (GTDB): domain Bacteria; phylum Chloroflexota; class Anaerolineae; order Aggregatilineales; family Phototrophicaceae; genus Flexifilum. Next base: position 6,706 of record JANRJJ010000004.1, on the reverse strand, counting down.
CGGCGGCGTGCGCGTGATCTTCGCGGATGGCGGGGTGCGCGAAATCGACCCGGACGCGAATATCATCGGCGCATGGGAAACCGGGGTCGCGCTCGCGTCCCCGCCGATGCGTTTTGGCACGATGGCGGCTTCGCCTGTGGTCTTTCACACGCCGGATCAGGCGCTCGTCGCCTTCGATTCGGCGCTGCGAACCGTCCTGTGGCGCATCGAGAACGCCGCGCCCGTCCTGCGCTACGCGGCCAACGACACCCTGTTCAGCGCGATCACGAGTGAAAACACGCTGATCACGCTCGACAGCGCCGGAACCGTGATCGACCGGGCATTTTTGCGCGATTCGGGCGCGCTGTGGGCAAACGATACCGATATGTTTGCCTATACCCAGGGGGGCTTTTGGCGAATCGATGCGGCAGGGACATGGTCGCTGGTGATCGCCGATGCACCGCCGGGGGGCGAAAGCGCGGCCTTCGCGCGCTCCCCGGCTGATGACGGCTGGTTTCTGTTCGATGGCGCGGCGCTGTATGCCTACGCCGCTGATGGCGTGCGCCGCTGGCAGCTCGATCTGCCGGGGATTCAGGGCGAAACCCGTCTGCATCTCGATTCGCTGCGTCCTATCGTCACGCTCACCAGCAGCTATGGCACAATCCTGAGCGTGCGCACGACCGACGGCGTGTTCTGCAATGGCGGACGCATCTTCGGGGATCGCCGTTCGCGCCTGTGGAGCCGTTTCGCGGGCGATACCCTGGTCACCTACACCGCCGATCAGATCATCGGGCTGCGCCTTTATCCCGACTTCCTGATGGGGTGCGCGGGCTGAACCCGCCGCTGTAACCGACGCGGATTTCCTTTACAGCAGTCCGGCATCGTCACCATCGGGCATCAGCCCGCCGATCAGGTCGTTATCGTCGTCGTCGTTCGTGCTGCGCTTGCGGGCAGCGCCAAAATCACGCGGGCGCAGCGCCGGGTTCTCCCAGCCTAAATCGCTGGCTGCCGAACCGGTCGGCGGGACTCCGGCAGGCCGCGCCGGGGGATTGATCGCGGGTGGCGGACCCGGATTCGGAGCAGGCGCGGCATTCGGCGGGGCGGTTGCCGTCCCCGGAATGAAACCGGGCAGCACCGTTGGCGGTTTGGGCGCGCCGGGCAGCGGCGCATTGAAGCCGCCGGGTTGGGGCGGAGGCGGCGCAGCTTGGGCGGTCGGCAGCGGCGCGGCGGTCGTCCCCACCTGCTGCGAATCGGTCACGATGTGTTTCGCCAGCGCCGCATCGAAATCGGATTGTTCGACGATGTGCCGCAGATTCGGGCGGCGGCCTACATAGGTGTTAGTCTCGTCCTTCTGCTCATCGTTGTTCTTGGTCAGCAAGCCCAGAAAGCCGAGAAAGTTCCGGCCCGTATAGCGGAAGATGGTCACGAACGCCAGCACCAGCAGCCCAAAACACACGGTCAGAAAGCCGCAAATGCCCAGGATGACCAGCGTATCGTTGTTCATAACATATCTGTCCAGTCCCTACCGTCGTCTCATGCGTGTATTGTAGCACGCCTGTGCGCGGTGTGTTGCGGATGTGCGGTCACAGCCGTTGCGATGCCGTATTTTCGTACACGTTGTCGTACAAGCAGCCGCGCTTTTCGCTTGAACTGCCCTAACACCCCCACCATTGTTTCCGCATAATTGCGCAATAAATCGCTGTATTGTGGACGTTCAAGTTTCCTGAGGCTGCTATGCGCTCGTTCGTGGCTCAACAAGTTCAGAAGATGCCCCCTTCCGGGATTCGCCGCTACTTCGATATTGCCGCGACGATGGAAGACGTGATCTCGCTTGGCATTGGCGAACCCAACTTCGATACGCCGGATCACATCCGCCAGAAGGGGATCGAATCGCTGCAAGCGGGTCACACGGCGTATACATCGAATGCGGGCATGATCGAACTGCGCGACGCAGTCGCCCGCTACATTGCGCGGCTGTACGGCGTGGCCTATGACCCGGTTTCGGAGGTGCTGGTCACCGTGGGCGTGAGCGAAGCGCTGTGGGTGGCGCTGAAGGCGATCCTTGACCCCGGCGATGAGGTGCTGGTGGTGCAGCCGTGTTTCGTCGCCAATGCCGCCGCCGTCGAAATGGCGGGCGGTATCCCGGTGATCGTCGATGCATTCGTCGAATCGGCCTTTCAGGTGACGGGCGCAGCGCTGGAGGCGGCGATCACCCCGCGCACCAAAGCGATCCTGATCAGCTACCCCAACAACCCGACGGGTGCGATCCTCACCCCGCAGCACATGCAGGAAGTGGCGGACGTGGCCGCCCGGCATGATCTGGTCGTGATCAGCGATGAAATTTACGAGCGCCTGGTGTACGGCACCGGGCATACCTGCTTCGCGGCGCTGCCGGGGATGCGCGAACGGACGATCCTGCTGAGCGGAATGAGCAAGTCGTTCGCCATGACCGGGTGGCGCATCGGCTACGCCACCGCGCCCGCGCCGATCATGGAAGCGATGCTCAAGCTGCATCAGTACCTGATCATGTCCGCGCCGACAGTCGGCCAGTACGCGGCGATTCAGGCGCTCGATAACGGTGAGGACGATGTGCGGCTGATGCGCGATGAGTACGACCGCCGCCGCCGTCTCCTGGTCGATGGCTTCAACGGGCTGGGGCTGACGTGCTTCGAGCCGTTGGGCGCGTTCTATACCTTCCCATCGATCCGCGTGACGGGCATGACCGACGAACAGTTCTGCGAACGGCTGCTGCGCGAAGAACGGGTCGCCGTCGTGCCGGGGAGCGCATTCGGGCGCAGCGGCAGCGGCTTCATTCGAGCAGCCTACACCGCCAGCTATGCCGATATTGAAACCGCGCTCGAACGGCTGGCGCGCTTCATGCGCCGTCACGGATAGTTGGCACTATACTAGGTGCCTTTCAACCCATGAAGGCACAGCACATGATTCCCTATATGCAGGGCGCGCACCCTTATTTTTACCCCGGCTGCCGGGTGGGCTGCCTGGTGATTCACGGCCTGGGCGCATCGCCCGCCGAATCGCGCTGGATGGGCGAACATCTCGCCCGCGAAGGTTTCACGGTGTGCGGGGTGCGGCTGGCCGGACATGGCACCGTCTACGACGCGCTGAGCCGTGTGCAGTGGGAGGACTGGGTCGCCAGCGCCATCGATGGTTACCACCTGCTGCATACGACGTGCGATCAGGTCGTCGTGATCGGCCATTCGATGGGCGGCAGCACTGCGCTGGCGCTGGCGACCGATGCGCGGTTCCCGCTGGCGGCATTATGCGTGCTGGCCGCGCCGATTCACATCGAGAACGAGACGATCCGCCGGGCGCACCTGCTCAAAGAGGAAGAGCCGTACCGCGATGTGGTGGATCGCAGCCCGTTCGTGGAGTACATCCAGGCGCAGCAGATCGAGCGCGGCGAACCCCCATTAGGGCGGGTGCGCTATGATGTGTGGGCGATGGCGGCGCTGGCCGAACTGGTCGAAATGACCGATTACACGTATGCGCGGCTGGACTCGATCACGGTGCCGACCCTGCTCCTCTATGCCCGCCAGGATGCGACCGTCCCATTGGCGCAGATGACGTATATTCTCGAACGCATCCGGTCGAATCCGCTGGAAACCCATATTCTGGAGCAGTCCGGCCACATCATTCCCCAGGACGTGGAGCAGGAGACGGCCTTCGGGATCGTGGCCGCGTTCGTGCGCCGCCATACGATCAGCGCGGAGCAAGGCGCGTGATCGTACCGCTTCACCCGCCGTTCGATTTTGCGCTCACGGTGCGCGCCGCCGGGATCATGTCGGTGGTGGGCCGTGCCGAAGCTGGCCGCTACCGCCGCCTGTTCCGGGCAGGCGACGGCCTGGCACTGATTGAACTGACCGACGAATCGACAGCGCCCGAACAGCCCGCCGTGCGCGCCATCCTGATCGCGGAAAGCGGCATGGTCGATCACGCGGCGCTGTGGGCGGATGTGCGCCACTGGCTGAACCCGGACGCGGATCGGCGGGCGTTTCATGCGTATGCCGCCGCAGATCGAACGCTCGGCGCGCTGGTGGCTCCGCTGCACGGGATGCACCCTTTCCGCTTCGAGCGCGTATTCGATGCGCTGATGGCGACGATGATCGAACAGCAGATCAGTTTGCGGGCGGCGCAGCTTGCCGAAACATGGCTGTGCGCGTGGGGCGGCCATACGCTGACGCATGACGGAGTTCAGTACGCGGTCTTTCCGCGTATGTCGCAGATAGCCGCCGCCAGCGTTGAGGCGCTGAAACCGCTTAAAATCACGTTCGGGCGCATCTCCCGGCTGATCGAGATCGCCCGGTTAGGCATGAGCGGCCAGATCGACTTCGCCGCGCTGCGCGCTGCGCCGTTCGATGTCGTGTACCCGGCGCTGATGGCGCTGAAAGGCGTGGGTCACTGGACGGCGGCATGGACGATCATCCGCGCCTGTGGGCTTCCCGTATACATCGGGCGGGCGGATGTCGCGCTGCGGGCGGCGGTCAACCGCGCCTTTTTCGACCAGCCAGGCCGCGCCGACCCGGATACGATGGATGCGCTGTTCGCAGCGTTCGGCGCGCACGCCGGGGACGCGGCCTACCACACGATCATAGCCTACGCACTGGAAAGGTATTCACCGCCTACGGCGTGAGCAGCTCGATCCCAACCAAACCCTGACCCGCTGCCTGGGTGGGCGTGCTGGTCACGAGCAGGGTATAGGTCCCGGTTTCGGGCAGGGGATGATCGACGATCACGGCATCCAGGCCGCCTGTGCCGTCGTCGTCCCCGATCAGCGGCGCGCCGGACGGGTCGAGTACGACGAACACCGGATCGCTCTGTTCACCAGGCCGCCCGACGACGAGCGCGGTCAGCCGCTGCCCGGCCTGGGCGCTGAATGGGAGCGCATACACCGTCCCGGTCGCCAGGTCGATCTCGATAGGTCGTCCGGGTTGCAGCGCATCGCCGTCGATGCGGCGGGTTTCGCTCAGCGCGATGTAGCGCAGGATGTCGGCGGCATTTTCGACCACGTTACCGAGCGCATCGTGGATGACGGCGCGGTACAGGTGATAGACGGCATCGTCCGGGCTGAGCGCGACGGCCTGATCCATATCGGCCAGTGCCAGGGCATCTTCACCCTGTTCGCGGTAGATCAGCGCCCGCGCAAAGTAGGCATCGGCGGATGGGCCGACGCGCAGCGACTGCTCCAGGTCGGCCAGTGCGCCGTCGGTATCGCCCTGGGCGCTGCGCACGGAGGCGCGCAGGCCGTAAGCCTGGGCGAGAAATTCCGGCTCATCATCGCCCGTGAGCGCTATCGACTGGGAGAGATCGCTTTGCCCGCTGGTCAGTTCGTTGATCTGAAGATAGCTGAGGCCGCGCACGAAATAGCCGCGATTGTCGGTCGGGTTGATCAGGATATACAGGCTGGCATCGAGTATCGCCCGCTCGAAATCGCCGCCGGAAAAGGCCTGCGCCGCCCGCTCGAAGGCCGGGCGCAGCGCATACGGGGAACCCGTCATCGGCTGCTGCCCCTGTGGAGCCGGCGCGGCATCCTGAGCAAACGCGGGCGCTCCCGCCAGGATGCCGCACACCAGGCCGATGATCCCCATGATTGAAAGTCGTAAATGCCGCATCGTTCGCCGCTCCGGTTTTGTCTGTATGTGGCTACAGTGTAACGCAAAGAGGAGGGGTTGAAACCGTGATGGACGATGCCGCATGAGCAACGATTGGTAAAACAAAGCGGCGGCCAGCCGCAGGGGAGGCTTAACGCAGCACACCTTGACTTCATATCGGGGGGGGGTAAAGTCAAGGTATGTTTACATGCATTAACAGGGATTACATGAGACTCGCTGCCCTCCTTCTGGCTGCTGCTCTGCTGTGTCTGCTCGCGGTCGCGCCTGGGGAGGGTCAGGAAGCGACCCCTTCGATTGACTCACCTACGGAAACGCCTACCTTACTGATGCCGACCGAAACCTTTACGCCGCTGCCGCCCAGTGAAACGCACACGCTGACGCTAGAGCCGTCCACAGCCACTGCTTCAGCAACGCCGCTGTTCATGACCCTTACCCCCTTGCCACCTTCAGACATCGCCAGCACTGAAGAAGCCGAAGTGACGGAAGCCGCGCCTTTCGACCTTTCACACAATACCCTGCCCGAAGCAGCCTTCGGTTCGTCCGCAACGTGGCAGACTGTCACCCTGCACTTCGATGGCGACCCCGAACCCCTACCTTACGTGGTCGAGTATGGCAGCCCAGGCGCAGGCCACAACGGCACACAAGGCCTTGTCGCGGTGCAGACCAGCGCCAATCATCCGTGCAACTGCGGCGTTCACAATGCGACCGTGCGGGTGCGGGTGTACATTCCGCCGGGGGTCACGGTCGGGGGCATTTCCTTCTACGGTGCGTATACCGTCGGCAGTCCTGATGTCGGCATTGCCAGCTATGTCCGGGACAAGCGCGCCGGGCTGGCGGAAAGTGGGTTTGTGGAAGTGAGCGACCCCGGCCTATACCCAACCTTTACGCTTGCGCCCCGGCCTGCCAGCGGGAACCTGAACTACACCGACGCAGAGTACTTCATCGTCGAAGTGCAGTCGAATGCGTACAGTACCGCCACATCCTATCTGGATACCATCACGCTGCGCTATCAAGGCACCTTGCCCACGCCTACGCCAACCGTTACGCCGACAGCGACCGTTACTCCCACGCCAACGGTGCTTCCCCCCGATCCTCTG